>JAFTGD010000041.1 GCA_017458065.1 Oscillospiraceae bacterium | reverse complement strand
TTTTTTAGTATACTGAGTTGCGAAGCCATTGCTCTTCTCCTTCGCTGTTGTGTCGCAACTCAGTATATTAGGAGATTCGCAGTGGCTTTTCTATATTCCGTTGTTAATTATTCTCACCCACCATGGGTGCAGATGACTCTTTTTATCCATGTATTTCCGTAAAATTCATCATATTTCTCGGTAATCCTAATATGTCCTCATTATATGTATTGAAATATTGAATCTCTTATTTGTAAACATAGTAATAGACTAGCAATATACTATCTTACACGTCAAACAGGCTAATCTGTTCCGTAGCAAGACTTTCTTCCTGCTTCTCTTTATTATCCGGGTGAAGAGCGTTTTTCTCTTTCAATTCAAGTGCAGGAATTGTTCCGTCCCATGCCTCGCCAATTGGCACAGCTCCTTTTTCAATCAATGCCATATTCCCAGGATAATCTTCTCTTTTTCGACAAAGTACTGGCACCCATTGTTTTTTCAGACATTCTGTAGCCCCGCTCCAGGTACCGCCATGATTAAGATCCGACCTGACAACAATAGTCGCCTCAGATTGGACGTAAATATATTTGTTTCTGGCCATAGCCATTCCGGCGTTAAAGCCTGCATCCGGTTTCACTTCGGAAAGTATTAGCATATTACCGTTCTGCAGGGATGAAATCATTTTTGCATTTCGCATTTTTCTGAGCATCGAATCAGAAATGTATTCAACGACCGGAAGTCCAAGATTAAGTGCTTCACTTGCTGAAACGCTGTCGACACCTTTTGCCCCACCAGTAACGACACCAAATTTTTGATTTTGAGAAATCATATGTACTGCTTTTCTTGTATAATCCTCATCGTCAAAGCTGATATTTCTTGATCCCACAAAACCAAACACCGGGCGATGCAAAAGTTCCAGATTACCGGCACAATAAAACATGGGTGGGCAATGATTTCCTAGTTTCTTTTTCAATTTTAGGGGATAGGTTTTATCTGCACGGGTAACGATCTCAATACCCTCGTTTTCATATTTGCTGATCTCAAAGGCAAGCGCAACACTTCTGCAAAGCAGTTTTTCCATCTGTTCAGCCTGTCGCGCTGAAACGCCAAGTTCTTCTATAAAGTCCTGTTTTGTGCTGTTCAGCAGATCTGCCGGTTGCCGATTCTGCTCCAGCAATTTAGCCGCAATTTCGCTCCACTTCCTTGGTTCCAGTGGTTTTACCTCATTTCCAACTGCCAAGGCGCTACAAAAAACAGCAATGGCTTTCGAATTATCCGTCATGTCAATCCTCCTTCTGGCTGCTGTCCGCCAGGGCATAAGGGAATACTTCTTCACAGCCTTCCGACATTATAAGGTACCCACAAACCGTAAGCGTCCACTTGGAATCCACAATGTCATCAACCAACAGCACGCGATCTGGGATTACAGCACCTTCAAGTACATAAAACGATTCCAGAGCATTGGAACACTGAAAGCTGCTGTTTTCCATTCTCTTCTGTGGAGAGGCCTTTATTTTTCCCAGTACTGGAACGTACTGCAGTCCCAATCTTAAGTCGAGTCTCTGTGCAAAATCCTGAACGATATCGGAATTTAAGGATGGAACTCCTGTCACATATTTTATTTCTTTCTCTTCAATGACCGGTTTCAGTATCCGAGCACTTTTCGCGACAAGCCGATCTGAAAAGTGCGGCTTCTGTAACAATGGCGGATACTTTCCTTCTTTAACAAGCATGCCATAGCCCGGATCACCATACTTGCAGAGGCAGATCCCTTCATCATTTTTAAACTGTATATTCTTATTGCTATGAGAAAAACCATCTATCTTAGGCCATCTTTTTCTTGGGTCTATTTTCATTTGGAGGCTTTCAAGATACTTTTGTGCTTCTTTCAAGTCATTCAGCTGCACGTCGCCAGAAAATTGTTCTCCGCTACAATATGCACAGAAGCCACAGTCTCCCACCGTATTGTCATCCAATGCATTAATAATGAATCGGTTGTAACAGCTTTTCAGATCCTGCAATTCCTGCATTTGCCTCATTTCATGATAACGGATGGTCTTGATCTGCTCGTA
This sequence comes from Oscillospiraceae bacterium, assembly GCA_017458065.1. Classification (GTDB taxonomy): domain Bacteria; phylum Bacillota; class Clostridia; order Oscillospirales; family Oscillospiraceae; genus Limivicinus. Next base: position 60,575 of record JAFTGD010000041.1, on the reverse strand, counting down.
GTATTCTCTTTGATAAACAAACTGTTTCGGAGTACTGTAGTAACCATTGTCATAGCGAATATAACCTTCGTGTTCCAAGAAATTTAAAGCTTTATCAACACGTGTTTTCAGCGCATTGATATACTGACTCATGCGATTTGCTTTTATACCGCTATGCTCTGTAACAGTTTTCCTGACTTCAATTAATTCTTTCTCTGTGGGGAAGGCAGTCCGGATAAAATATTCGATAATATTCTGATCTTCCTGCCCCATCATCAAAAAAGTATATGCCTTTTCAACATTTCTCCCGGCTCGGCCAATCTGCTGATAATAGGAAACTATATTTTGAGGCATCTGGTAATGGATAATAAAGGATACATCACCTTTGTCATATCCCATCCCCAGCTTAATGGTTGCCACGAGAACCTTTATCTCATTGCTCTGAAATTTCACCAGTGATTCATCGGCTTTGTCACCCATGTCCGAATAATACGTCTCTGCACTGATGCCATATTTTTTCAGATATGATGCTATATAATCGCAGTCACGAGAAGTAAGGCAATATACAATACCGGTACCTTCCAGCTTTGGGATGTTTTCAACCATCCATGCATATCGGGAAGCTCTGTCCGGCATCTGGAGAACCTGAATATACAGGTTGTCCCTGAGAAGAGGACCTCTAGAGACATACACGTTATTTCCGAACTGTTTCTTCAGATCTTCCACTACTCTGTCATTTGCAGTTGCAGTAGTCCCAAGTAGCCGGACGTTGCTCGGCAATGCAGATATTACCTGATTAAGTCTTCCATATTCGAGACGAAAGTCGTGTCCCCAGTCTGAAATGCAGTGGGCCTCATCAATTACAAATAATCCTACTACGGTGTTAGCGAGAGTTTGTTGAAAATCGTCTTTAAAAACTCCTTCCGGGGTAACCAGTACCAGATCCAACTCCCCGTTTTCAAGTTCCTCAAGTATCGCAGTTCGTCTTTCCCTGCTTCTCTTTGTACTGTTCAGGCAATCACAGCGTATACCAGCCCTTTCAGCGGCTTCTACCTGATTATCCATAAGGGCAAGCAACGGACTGACAACAATTGTAGCCCCTTTATTGTCTTCTTTCAGCAGTGTGCAGCAAATAAAGTATACCAGGCTTTTTCCCCACCCAGTTTTCTGGACAATCAGAGAACGTCTATTATTCATTGTGGCTTCAATAGCCTCAAATTGTCCTTCCCGAAAAGACGCTTTTTCTCCGTACATTCTCTTCAGAACTGCCTCTGCTCTTCTATAGAGATCATATTCTGCCATCTTAAGCCCCTCTAAACAACTGAATACATAGAGTTGACCACTCTTTATTCGATTCTATCTATCCAAGTCTTTTATTGTTATTTATCATATCACAAAAGCGGACTGAGCTCAACAAAAAGACGGCAGTGTAGTAGTCCACCTGGCTTTTGAAAGGATTCTCCTACTCTGTGGAAACCCGACAGTAAGTAGCAACGCGTGTTTTTCTTTCAGGAAATGTGCAATCTCTGCACCAGCCGGTACCCGTCCACGCAGAGCTAATAGACTTTCTTTACACATGATGTTACTGCTGGATCAAGTAGAAGATTTCCTGCTGCTCTTCGGGTATATCCTAAAGACCGCTCTAAGTATCGCACTGTGATTCCCGCCGCTTTCTTGCATAGCCCATTTTCCTAAGGGCGCTCTATTTTCACTCCCACCTGTACGAATGCAGCAAGTACCGTAAGCATAATCTCGCTCGATTCTCTTAGGTGCTGAAGTGTTGCTGTTCAAAAATGACACCCGCCCCCAGCTCCTTCAGCTTGCACGCTGCTTCCAGAAGAATGTAGGTATTACAGCAAAACCTTGAAACGGATTTTGTTATGACGAGATCACTCTCTTGATTTCTTGCTGCTTGCAGCATCGCTTGAAAACCCAGTCGGTTCTCTTTAAGGCCAGAGATTCCGAAATCGTAGTAGATGTCTGCAAAAACTCAAATGCGAGGATTAGCCCGAGTTTCATTCTCGTAATGCTTTATCTAGTTTTCCAGAGAGTTTGCCCATTCGTCTTCTTGTGTTGAAACGCAGCAGCAAGCTCATACTCAAAGGTGCCGGATAAGTTTCTTCTTTGGTTCAATTATATGTATTATCGCTTGTTTCTCCTTCTATTTATTGGCATATTACCTCTACTTGTCGAAGATCGCAATTTGATACTATTGAACCTCACAACTATTTTCTTCAACATGCAGGGCTAAAACAATCAGGCAGCGATTCGAACTGTCTGAGCTAAAATAGTATTTACAAGCAGGATCATGTCTGTTATAATAATCACGATCATAACTCAAGGAGTATTGTCGTATGTTTGTCTTTGCTTCATCAGCATCATCAGTCGGATCATCATCCCCGGCTTATTTGTGATGCTCATTTAAGGCGAAGAAAATATAGCGCTTTTTTAGTGCTGTAGCGCTTGTCTTATGTTGGGCAAGCGTTTTTTTATGGCGCTGTACCCAAGAGGTCGAAGGGAGCGGACTTGAAATCCGACAGGCAGGGAAACCTGTGCGTGTGTTCGAATCGCACCAGCGCCGCCATTTACCTATGCAAAGTCTAGATCAAAACATGTTAGGAGGAGTACTTGTGTTAAAGCGAATCCTTAGTTTCATTCTTTGTGTGATTCTTGTTCTTCCCATTTTCGCGTCAACAGCGTATGCAAAGTCCCTTCCGTATCAGATCAGCGAAATAGGAATGTCTATTGAGCTCCCTGATCACTATGATGTCTATACCCGTGACATGGATATGAGTAGTCCTTTAGTAGTTGATTATGGTTACACTGAGGAATCCCTCATGGAAGAATTCACTTCCTATAATAAATACTTATTTGCTTATTCCATAGATAACACTTCCGAGTTTGAAATATCTGTTACTGGCAGTTACTATGATGATTTCAGTTCTTATAGTGATCCAATGTTAATCGGAATTGCTGCAGGGAGAAGACTTAACTCAAAGGACGAAGAAATTGAAGTAGTTTCCACAACTATTTTTGATACTGGTATTACAAAGTATATTTGTGAGCAAAAAATCTATTCCGGTGAAAATTCCATAATGGGATTCATAGAATACAATACAACTTTTTTGGGCAAGGACATAACTATCAGCTTTTATCGCTTTCACGATGATTTGAGAGATGCAGATCTTTCTATGGTTGAACAAGTAATAAATAGTGTTACAATCGATACCTCTGTACTTACTTCCCTTAATTTAGAAACTCCATGGTCTTTTGAATATTATGATTCTGTTTCAGGATTCTCGTTTTTAATCCCCGCTGGCTGGTTTCAAGAGCCAGACTACAATCCAAGCAGCGAATCTGGGATGCGATTCAACTATGTTAAAGAAGATGATCTATGCATTATTTATACATGCGATGATGCGTGGGGTCAGCTGTCTTCCGCTGATAAAGTGGGAAAGACTCGTGCTGATATAGATACCAGTGTATTTAAATCTTCTGATGTCTGTATGATGGCTTCTATGTCTGGTGCATCTGATTATGATCTTGTCACATATGGTAACCATGATTTTTACCGCTTTGTCTCAAAAAGTGATTCGGAGATAAACCCCATTTTGACTTTTTTGTTAGCTTTGGACCACTCTTATATGGTCACTTTCCTATTTGCAGGTCAAGAAGGAGATCCGATGTATTCTGACTTTGTCCGAATAGTTTCCTCGCTCGAGTATTACGAATAATTTTTGAATTTCTAAGAGAGTGCTTTAGAAGCAATATAGGGAGAGGTAATTACGCCTCTCCCCTTTTTATGTTGTTACCAGCACCGCCCAAGTATCTGCGTCAAACTCGCCGTCAGCCTTCTTTTTTTCAGGCTCTGGAAGGCTTTCACAGCTTTCTCTGTCATCGGTCCGAATTCTCCATCAGGTTTTTCCTGGCCAGCAATAATACGACCATCGCTGGCATATCTGTGACGTGTCAGGAGTGCCTATGCGGTTTTCCCCCACATTGCCCACAGCTCCGGTTTTCAGGATTGGGAACTTAACCGTGCAGTTTGCTCCCCCATGAGGCGATCAGGGGCTGGTTCTCTGATTGATCTTAATCATTCTACCCTTTGAATAAAGTAATACGCTGTGCCGGTATGTCGACAGATTTGCATGATAGACAGTCCGGCCTTTTTTAGTTGGAGAATAAAACTGTCTCTTTCCGCAACCGATAACCCCTTTGTTTTCTCCTCAGGACTGTCAGTGCATCTTGCGCATCCAGCAATTCAGCACCGGCGGCAATCTCCAATTCAGCTGTTCTGATTGCATGGTCTATAATCGCTGTGTCAACCAGCGACTCATAGATTTCCATGTCCATTACAACAAGATCTTGCTTTTGTTTCGTCATCGTCCGTTCACCCGTATCTCCACCGTGCCGTTCCGATCCGTCCGGTAGACGTGATATCCGTTCACCTGAAGGCGCGCCAGCACTTCCCGGGTGGGATGCCCGTAGTTGTTGTATCCGACGCTGATGATGGCATCCTCCGCCTGAATGGCCCGGAGGAAGCTCTCATCCGAAGAGCTCTGCGAGCCATGGTGCCCGACGATCAGAAGCTCCGCATCCGGCAGGTCATAGCTCTCAACAAGCTGTACCTCCGCCTTTTTCGGCGAGTCTCCGGTAAAGATCATGTCGTAATCTCCGATCGACACCAGACTGATAATGCAGCGCTCGTTCTCCGTGCCCGTATCGGGCGGAGCGAACATCCTCAGCCGTACGTCCCCGTACTCGCACTCTGTGTCCTCCGCAAGCAGCGTGACCGCCGTACCATGTCTCCTCGCCGCCTCTGCCAGCTGATCGTAAAGCCCTTCATCCCTGTCCGCATTCGGAGAGAGGATGATCTCGCTCACCGGCAGCAGCTCCAGCAGCATCTCGACGCCGTTGCAGTGGTCCTCATGGAGATGGGACAGCACCAACGTATCCACCTGCCGCCTTCCGGCGGCCTCCAGCCAGTTCGCCGCCGTCTCGCCCGCATTATCCAAGGTCCCGAGTCCGCCGCAGTCGAACATCAGCGTCTGATCCCCCGAGAGCACACAGACGCACTCTCCCTGCCCCACGTCCAGTGCGGCGATGACCGCGTCGGCATCGCGATAGCGGTGTTCGGCCGACCAGAGCCCGGCCGCCAGACTGAGCGCGCACAGGCAGATCGGCATCAGCACTCGGAAGCGGCTGTTCCCGCGGCAGCGCCAGGCAACACCCGCCAGCAGGTAACAGAGAAACATCCAGAGAAGCATCTCCGGGCCGCGCATTGCGATAAGATGATGCGGTAGCCGGCAGACGACCCCGGCCAAGGCGATCAGATACCGCGCGAGCATCGCTGCCGGGACCGCCAGGAGCCGGCCCAGCGGCAGCCAGACGAGACCGCCCAGACAGCTCAGCCATCCGCCGCAGAAGCAGAGCGACACCGCCCAGAGCCCCAGCAGGTTGGTCAGCGGCGAGTACAGCGCCAGCGTGCCGAAGTGCCAGACCGTGACGGGCGCCGAGACGATCAGCACCGCGAGGGAGGATGCGACGACCGCGACGGGTGCCCGCATTGCTCCGTCCTCCCGCAGGCGGAAGGCGCTCAGCATGGTGTTTGTCAGAGGCTCCGCCAGCAGGATCATCCCCGCCATGGCGGAGAAAGACATCTGCAGGCTGATGCTGGCGCAGCTGAAGGGATTGAGCAGCAAGATCAGCGCGAGCGCCGCCGCCAGCGACGTCGGCCCGTCGTTCTCCCGGCGAAAAACAGGCGCCATGATGAGGATCGTCTGCATGATGCCGGCACGCACCGCCGAGGGCGAAGCCCCCGTCATGAAAACGAAGAACCAGATCAGCAGGATCCCCGCTGCGGAGGAAGCCGGTCTCGCCCCGAAAAGCAGCTGGATCATCCCGACCAGAAAGGCAATGTGCATCCCCGAGACCGCCACGATGTGCATAAAGCCCGCACCCCGCATCCTCGCGTACAGCGCGGTATCCTTGTAGAAGTCGGTCTTGTCCCCCAGCATCAGAGCGCGCATGAAGACAGCCGTGTCTTCCGGGAAAAGGCGTGAGACGGAGGCCGAGAGATATCCGCTGCAGGCTGAGGCCACCGTCCGGATGGTCGGGCGGGAACTCCCGAGCGGCTCCATACTCTTGACTGTTCCGGTCAGATAGATGTCCTTGGAGATATAGTTGTTGTTCTGCTCGCCGTGGAAGAGATCCGCCCGGCGCAGCTTTGCCCGGACCTGCAGCAGTTCCCCCGGCCGGAGTTCCGGCGTTTCCTCCTCATAGTCATAGAGCATCATGTCGAGCTTCGGCGCTTCGGTCCGCTGCACATGGATCCGCGTATAGTAGTCCCCGTCCGTGGGCATCTCCATCACGCGCACCGTCATGGTCTGTTCCGTATCGTCCCAGAGCTCGGCATAGCGCAGCGTGGCGTTCCAGTGCAGGGCATAAGCGGCAAAGCCGACAGCAGCGCCGAGAACGCAGAGGAAGCATCGCTCGGCCAGGTCCCCGCGCCGCCGGAACAGCAGCAGCGTCAGCGCTCCGACACCGCAGCCGATGGCAAACCCTGTCACCAGCCGGAGCGGAAGGAAATAAAAAGAGAGGAAGACCGCTGCCGCGACTGATACACAGGCTATGGCAAGCTTACGCATCTCTCCCTCTCCTTTGTTTGGTTTCCGGTGAAACCGATTATACGATGTGCTCTCCGAGTTCGCGTCCGCCGATCAGGTGGAAGTGAATATGCATCACGGTCTGTCCGGCAGCGGCGCCGCAGTTGTTGATGACGCGGTAGCCGTCTTTCAGCCCCTCAGCCTCGGCAATCTTCGGGATGGCGGTGAAGCAGGCAGAGACAGCGCCGGCGTTCGCGTCATTGAGTTCGTTGGCGGAAGCAATGTGCTCCTTCGGCACGACGAGGACATGCACCGGGGCCTGGGGATTGATATCCCGGAAGGCGAAGACCTTGTCGTCCTCATAGACCTTGCTGCTGGGGATCTCCCCGGCGATAATCTTGCAAAACAGGCAATCGTTCATGGGAATGCTCCTTTCAAATGATATACAGTCACAGCGCATCGGTGTGCGTACCGGCGCAGGCTTCATAATACCGGTCGGCGCTTCTTGGTCGCGGACGGGGCAGACTTTTACGGAATGTTGAGTGCTTCCTTCACCGACGGCAGAAGGCTCTGCAGCGCGGCGTCCAGCTTGGCGACATCGGTGCCGCCGCCCATGGCGGAATCCGGCTTGCCGCCGCCCTTTCCGCCAGCCACCGCGGAAATCTTGCGGATCAGGTCACCGGCCTTGACACCGGCCGCCACAGCTTCTTTACCGCAGACGCAGAGGAAGCTCAGCTTCTCCCCGTTGACCGCCGCGAGCAGCGCGACGATGGCGGGCTCCTTGTCTCTCAGCGAGTCGCCCTGCTTGCGCAGCGCATTTGCATCGCCCTCCGTGCGTATGGCCAGCACCTTCACCGGTCCGACCTGCTCGGCGTTTGCCAGCAGCGAATCTGCTCCCTTTGCGGTCGCCTGATCCTTCAGCTGCTGCAGGTTGCGGCGCAGCTCCTTCAGTTCGTTTGCCTGCTGGTCCAGCTTCTTCGGCAGCTCGGCAGGGACAGTCTTGAAGCGCGCCGCCGCCTCAAGCAGCAGCCGCTCCTGCTCCTGGCAGTGCTTCAGCGCTCTGAGACCGGTCAGGGCTTCGATCCTCCTCACGCCGGAAGCGACAGACCCCTCCGAGATCAGGACAAAGCTGCCGATCTTCGCGGTATTGGCGACATGGGTTCCGCCGCAGAGCTCGAGGCTGTAACCGCCCATATCCACCACGCGGACCACATCGCCGTACTTCTCGCCGAAGAGCGCCGCCGCATGGGTCTTCTTGGCGTCTTCGAGGCTCATTTCCTTCGTGACGACCGGATAGTCTGCCAGAACAGCCCTGTTGACCGCATCGCGCACCGCCTCAAGCTCCTCCTTCGTCGGAGCCGAGAAGTGGGTAAAGTCGAAGCGAAGCAGATCCGTATCCACCAGGGATCCGGCCTGATGCACATGCTCGCCCAGCACATCCCGCAGCGCGCGGTGCAGCAGGTGGGTAACACTGTGGGCACGGCAGAGGGCTTCTCTGCGCCCGGCGTCCCGGGTGACCTTCACCGCATCGCCGACCGAGGCGACACCCCGGAGCACTTTGCCGCTGTGCATAAACTTGCCGCCCTTGTTTTTCTGTACACTGCGGACCTCGAAGACAAATCCGTCTTTCTCGATCCGGCCGGTATCGGAGAGCTGTCCGCCCATCTCGGCGTAGAGGACGCTGCGGTCCAGAACCAGGATCGCTTCGTTTCCTTCAGAGACGAATTCCGCCGCCTCTTCGCCGGTGACAATGGCGAGGATCGCCGCGTCGCATTCATCCTGATCGTATCCGACAAACTCGGTCTCGGGGATTTCCTTGCCGAAACTGATCCCGGACCAGCCAAGATCGCCCAGCGCCTTGCGGGCCTCGCGGGCGCGTTCTCTCTGCTCCTGCATCAGGCTCCGGAAGCCGTCCTCATCGACGGTCATCCCCTCGTCGTCACACATCTCCACCGTCAGGTCAAGCGGGAAGCCGTAGGTGTCGTACAGCTTGAAGGCGTCCGCCCCGGAGAAGACGGTCTCGCCCTTCTCCTTGTGGGCACTCAGCAGCTCGGAGAAGATCCGAAGACCTGCGTCGATGGTCTTGCCGAACTTTTCTTCCTCGCTGCGGATGACCGCGGTGATATAGCTCTGCTTCTCCCGGAGTTCGGGATACTGACCGCCGCTGACCTCCACGACCTCCGCGACGATCTCATGCAGGAAGGGCTCGTTCACGCCGAGCAGCTTCCCGTGGCGGGCGGCGCGGCGCAGCAGGCGGCGCAGTACATAGCCGCGGCCCTCGTTGCTGGGCAGGACGCCGTCGCTGATCATGAAGACGGCGCTGCGGATGTGGTCCGTGATGACGCGCAGAGACACGTCCTTCTTGTGGCTCTCGCCGTAGTAGGCGCCGGTCAGGTCGCTGACCTTGTGGGTCACATGCATGACGGTGTCCACGTCGAAGAGCGAATCCACACCCTGGCAGACCACGGCCAGGCGCTCCAGCCCCATGCCGGTGTCGATGTTCTTCTGCTTGAGCTCGGTATAGTTGTTGTTGCCGTCGTTGTCAAACTGGCTGAACACGTTGTTCCAGACTTCGATGTAGCGGTCGCAGTCGCAGCCCACCGTACAGGTCGGCTTGCCGCAGCCGTACTTTTCGCCGCGGTCGAAGTAGATCTCGGAGCAGGGGCCGCAGGGGCCGGCGCCGTGCTCCCAGAAGTTGTCCTCCTTGCCGAAGCGGAAGATCCGCTCCTTCGGGATGCCGATGTCGTGCTCCCAGATCTCAGCGGCTTCATCGTCTTCCAGATAGACAGAGGGATACAGCCGGTCCGGATCCAGCCCGACCCACTCGGGAGAAGTCAGGAACTCCCAGCTCCAGGCGATGGCTTCTTTCTTGAAGTAATCCCCGAAGGAGAAGTTGCCCAGCATCTCGAAGAAAGTGCCGTGCCGCGCCGTCTTGCCGATATTCTCGATATCTCCGGTGCGGATGCACTTCTGGCAGGTGCAGACCCGGTGGCGGGGCGGCTCCTGCTCACCCTTGAACCAGGGCTTCATCGGCGCCATGCCGGAATTGATGAGCAGCAGGCTCGCGTCGTTCTGCGGAATCAGAGAAAAGCTCGGCAGGCGCAGGTGGCCTTTGGTCTCAAAAAAGCTGAGGAACATTTCTCTCAATTCGTTCAGTCCGTAATTTTTCATCGTTATCCCTCTTTTTATCCTAAGAATTCATTGACTGCTTAATAGTTCTGCGTTGCGACAAAGGCGTTGAACTCGTCCTCGTTGGTAAAGAAGCGGTGGCGTCCGGTATCGGTGTCCAGCGCATAGTAGTAATAATCGGTCTGGTTCGGGCTCAGCGCCGCACGGAGGCTCGCAAGCCCCGGGTTGCAGATCGGCGTCGGGGGCAGCCCCGCGCTGCGGCGGGTGTTGTAGGGGCTCTTTTCCTTGAGCATCTCCTCGTTCGGCGCCCCCTCGTGCTCCGGATGGATGTAGAGGATGGTCGCGTCGATGCCGAGCACCATATCCGCCCGCAGGCGGTTATAGATGACCGAGGCGATATCCGCCCGCTCCTCATCGTCCGCCGCTTCCTTCTCGATCATGGAGGCAATGTTTACGATGTCCCGCAGGCTTCTGCCGCTCTCCTGGATGCGGGTCAGCGTATCGTCGGTCAGGTTGTTGTTGAACTGCTCCAGGAACTTGTTGATGGCGCTGGAGGCCTGCATGTTGGTGTAGAAGTTGTAGGTATCCGGGAAGAGAAAGCCCTCGAGACGGAGAGGATCGTTCTCCTCATCGTCGTCGTTGTTCGCGATAAAGCTGTAGTTGAAGTGGTAGTTCTTCGCCGCCTCCATCAGATCCTCATAGCTGCTGACGCCGCTGCGCTCGAGCGTGACAAACATCTCGTGCATGGTCATGCCTTCGATCAGCGTCACATTGACCGTGGTGGCGGAGCCCGCGTTCGGCCGCATGTTCTGGATCAGCGCACGATAGTCGTAGGTGGACTGGAGGTGATATTCCCCGGGCCGCACCTTCTCGTCGGCGTGGGCAATCCTGCAGTAGAACTCAAACAGCCAGCGGTATTCGATCAGGCCGGCCTGCTTCAGTGTGCTGCTGAGATAGGATACGTCCGCGCGGCGGACCGTGGTGTGTCCGGTGACGCTCCCCTCCTCGTCGGTAACATCGACCACTTCGGTCTCGAAGATGCTGTCCGGAAGCACGATGGTCGCGGTGTAGTTGTCTTTATTCAGGGCAAGCATGTCGCTCGCAGCCATCCAGCCGAGACAGGCGAGGATGATGCTCACACAGACCACAAACGCCGTGTAGAGCATGCTGCCGAGGCAGCCGGTGCCGCTGTCTTCGCGGCGCTGGATCGGGTGGTAGGCGGTCATGGGGCCGTCCTGGGCTTCCGCCTCCTCTTCATCGGCCCAGGCCTGCTCTTCTCTGGTCAGGCGGCTGGTTCCGACCCGGATCTGATCCAGCTTCTGGGACTGGGTGCGCTCACGCTTGGCTTCTTCATGCAATTGAAATACCTGGTCGATGGCGTCGGTGTCCTTCGACATGAATCCACCTCCCCTTTCTGCTGAGGTCTTTGCCGGGGCTTATACGGTGATCTGAGAAAAGACCTCTCCGATTTTCTCGTGGATCACGAGATTGGCGTAGGAGTCGTAGGGTGTCTCGCTCAGATTGACAAGCACCAGCTTGTTCCCCCGGTAATAGCGGATCAGCCCGGCAGCCGGATAGACGTTCAGGCTTGTCCCGCCGATGATCAGGATCTCGGCGTTGCGGATATAGCGGACCGCCTCTTCCATAATGTCCTGATCCAGAGGCTCTTCATAGAGCACGATGTCCGGACGGATCACACCGCCGCAGTCGCAGCGGGGAATGCCGGTCCCGTGGTTGATGGCTTCCTCGGGCCAGGGCTTCCGGCATCTGGAGCAGTAGGCGCGCAGGATGCTGCCGTGCAGCTCCAGAACTTTCTTGCTGCCAGCCGCCTGGTGCAGCCCGTCAATGTTCTGGGTGATGACAGCGCGCAGCTTCCCGGCTTCTTCCAGCTCGGCCAGCTTCCGGTGCGCCCGGTTCGGCTGTACGCCGTCGAGGACCAGCTTCTCCCGGTGGAAACGGTAATACTCCGCCGGATCCCGCTCAAAGAAGCTGTGGCTCAGGATCTCCTCCGGGGGGTAGCTCCACTTCTGATGGTACAGCCCGTCCACGCTCCGGAAATCCGGGATCCCGCTCTCGGTGCTGACGCCCGCGCCGCCGAAGAAGACGACGTTGTCGCTGTCGCGGATCCAGTCGTTTAATGTTTTGATACCCTGAATATCCATTTTGCTCTCCTCATCTGACACCTGTGCGGTATCTCCCGCCACTTCCGTTCTCTTTCTTCTCTCTTACTCGATCAGGGCTACGGCGTGGGCCGCGATCCCGAGTCCCTCGCCCGTGAAGCCAAGCTTCTCCTCCGTCGTCGCCTTCACGTTGACCGCGTCCTCCGGAACCAGCATCGCGGCTGCGAGGCGGCTGCGCATCGCGGGGATAAACGGCGCCAGCTTCGGCCGCTGCGCGATCACCGTCACATCCACGTTCCCGACCCGGTAGTTTTTCTCAGCGAGCAGGCGGCAGACCTGCTTCAGCAGTTCGATGCTGTCCGCGCCCAGAAACCGATCGTCGTTGTCCGGGAAGTGCTTCCCGATGTCTCCCAGACCTGCCGCACCGAGGAGCGCATCCATCAGCGCGTGGGTCAGCACATCCGCGTCCGAGTGCCCGAGCAGACCTTTCTCATACGGGATCTCCACCCCGCCGAGTATGAGCTTTCTCCCCTCCACCAGCCGGTGGACGTCATATCCGTGCCCGATCCTCATGCGGTCTCTGCCTTCCTCCGCTCCAGGATTCCCTGGGCGATGATCATGTCCTCCGGAGTGGTGAGCTTGATGTTCTCCTCCTCGCCCTCCACAGCCTGAATCGCAACACCCATGCGCTCCACAGCGCTGGCATCGTCCGTGAAGGTCATCCCCTTCTTGACCGCGTCGCTGAGCGCGCCTTTGACGATCTCGCTCAGGAACACCTGCGGCGTCTGTACCCGGACCACGCGCTCCCGGTCATAAGTGCCGATCAGCTTGCCGTTTTCATCCACCGCGCGCAGCGTATCGGTGCTCTTCACAACCGGGATCGCCGCATACTGGACGCTGGCTCTCCGGATGCAGTCCTCGATCACCCGCTCAGAAACAAAGGGTCTCGCGCCGTCGTGGATGGCCGTCAGACGGCAGTCCTTCTTCAGCGCCATGACGCCGGCGAGCGCGGACTCCGTGCGGGTCTTGCCGCCCAGCACCACGGAGGAGACTTTGCTGAGCCCGTAGGTCCGGCAGAACGACGCCACCTCTTCCAGGTGCTCTTCCTTCGTCACAACCACGATCTCTTCGATGAGGGGCGACTGTTCAAAGGCGTCGATCGCCCGCACCAGTACCGGCCGTCCGTCCAGCATCGCGCCCATCTTGTCGAAGCCCATCCGCTGCGCGCTGCCGGCGCCAAGCACCACCGCAGCACAGGTGAGGGGCGGTTCTTCCTTTTTCAGGCGTTTATACAGAGCTACAAGATCCATTTTCTTCTCCCATCTCCGAAAAGCGCCGGCGCTTATCTCAGCTGGCGCATCCGGTAGAAATTCATCATGCCGTCCTTCATCTCGTCCAGATGCTTCAGCATCTTGCCGGCGCCGTAGGTGGCGCAGGAGACGGGATCGTCCACCGGGAGCGTCCGGATCCCCGTGCTGCGCTCGATCAGGCGGTCCATGCCGTAGACCAGGCTGCCGCCGCCGGAGATGATGATGCCGTTCTGATCCAGGTCGCCCACCAGCTGGGGCGGGGTGCGCTCCAGCACTGCATGGATCGCCTCGAGGATATCGTTCATGGGCTCGACGAAGGCCTCGATCAGCTCGTTGGAACTGATCCGGATGGTCTTGGGCAGACCGTTGACCAGGTTGCGGCCCTTGACCTCCTCCACGCCCATATCCGGGCGCTGCATGACGCAGCCGATGTTCTTTTTGAGCTCCTCGGCCGCTGAGAGGCCGATCAGCATGTTGTACTTCTTGCGGATATACTTGACGATGGCCTCGTCAAAGCTGCCGCCGGCGGTCTTGATGGACTCGCACTCCACCACGCCGCCTGCCGAGATCATCGCGATCTCGGTGGTCCCGCCGCCGATGTCGATGACCATGTGGCCGTCCGGCTTGCTGATGTCCACACCGGCGCCCAGCGCCGTGGCGACGCCCTGCTCGAGCAGAAACACCTTTCGCGCGCCGGCCTCAATGGCGGCATCGATGACCGCGCGCTCCTCCACGCCGCTGATGCTGCTGGGTACGCAGCACAGCACACAGGGCTTGAAGAGGCTGAAGGACGTGATCCGGCTGACAAGCTCTCTCTGCATCTGCGCCGCCATCTCGTAATCCGAGATGACCCCGGCGCTGATCGGATGGATCGCAACGATGTTGGCAGGCGTCCGCCCCAGCATGCGCTGGGCGTCCTGCCCGACCTTCTGGATCTTGCCGCTGAAGCGATCCACGGCAACGACCGTCGGCTCGCGGGCAACGATCCCCTTCCCCTGTTCAAACAGGAGCGTAGTGGAGGTACCCATGTCAATGGCGATGTCTTTTTCAAAAATCTGCATATCAGCTGTCTCCGTTCGATTCTGTTCTTATCCCATGCCGTCCCTGGGCGTTTTCGCCAGGGTCAGGCCGGTGATCTCACCCGCGCCCGCGTTCAGCAGCACCTCCGCTGCGGCGCTGAGCGTGGCCCCTGTCGTCACAATATCATCTACCAGCAGGATCTGTTCCCCGCAGAAAGACGTCACCGCGCGGTAAACGCCCTGCACGTTCTTTCTTCTCTCCTCCGCGCTCCGGGCACCGGACTGCGCGGGGTTGTGGACCGGCTTCTCCAAGGTTTGCTCGCAGGGCAGCCCCGTCAGCCGGGCTACTTCTTCCGCGAGCAGCCGCGCCTGGTCGTAGCCGCGCTTTCTGAGCCGTTTCCGGCTGAGCGGTACCCAGGTCACAAGCTCCGCCGTCACACCCTGTTCGCGCAGGCAGGCCGCCATCAGCTCGGCGTAAATGCGGTAATAGGCCGCCGCGCTACGGAACTTGTACCGGTGCAGAGACCGGCGCACATCTTCTGTATAATACAGCGGCGAGAGACAAAGCGCAAGATTGGAGATCTCCTGCCGCTGCCCTTCCTTTGTCGGGTAAGGGAGGCTTCGCTCGCACGCCGGGCACAGCATTCTTCTGTCTCGGACCAGTTTCCGGCAGAAGGCGCACTTCGGCGGATAGAGCAGGTCCAGCAGCCCCTCTGTCAGGCGGCTCATTTCCCACAGGCCTCGCGGATGCGGATGCGCAGGGCGTTATACCGCCTGCTGGGCGCCACATTGTCGATCATGCGGAAGGCGGTGTTCTCGTTGCCCACCATGATCAGCAGTTCCTTTGCCCGGGTCACCGCCGTGTAGAGCACGGTCCTGGTCAGCAGTCTCCGGGAGGAATCCGACAGTGCCAGGACCACCGCCCGGTACTCGCAGCCCTGCGCCTTGTGGACGGTGAGAGCCCAGGCGTGCTCGAGGTCGCTGAGCGCTTCAAAGTCGTAGGTGGCCAACCGGCCGTCAAAGTCCACCGTCAGGTTCTTTTCCTCGGGGTTGATGCTTTTCAGGATCCCGATGTCCCCGTTGAAGACGCCGAGTCCGCTGCTCCCGTCCGCGCACTCCCAGAGGACGTTGTAGTCGTTCCTTGTCTGGATCAGCCGGTCTCCCTCACGGAAGACGACCTCCCCGACGGCCCGTTCCTTCTTCTCCGCCGCAGGCGGGTTCAGCGCCGCCTGCAGCAGACGGTTGAGCTCCCTTGTGCCGCATTCGCCCTTCCTCGTGGGCGAGAGGACCTGGATCTCCGCTGCCGGGATATGCATCTTCTGCGGCAGCCGGGTGCTGCAGAGCTCCACGACGGTATCGGCCACGGAGCCCGCCTGCAGCCTCTGCAGCCGGAAGAAGTCCCCCGTGTTCTCCGAGAGGTTGGGATGCTCGCCGCTGTGGATCATATGGGCGTTGCGCACGATGCGGCTGCTCTCCTGCTGGCGGAAGATCTCCGTCAGCATCACCGTGGGTACCGCCTCGCTCCGCAGGATGGCCGAGAACACATCTCCCGGTCCGACGGCGGGCAGCTGCGCGGCGTCTCCCACCAGCACCAGCCGCGCCGAAAGCGGCAGCGCCTCCAGCAGCGCGTGCATCAGCCGGATATCCACCATCGAGCACTCGTCGACGATCAGCGCGTCGCAGTTCAGCGGGTCCTCGCGGTTCTTGGTAAAGACCAGATCCATGCTCTCTTCGGAGAGCTTGGCGCCAAGCATACGGTGGATGGTCGCCGCTTCCGTACCGGTCAGCTCCGCCATCCGCTTCGCGGCCCGCCCTGTCGGGGCGGCCAGCAGTGTCTTCAGCCCCATGCGCTCATAGAGCTTCAGCACCGCGCGGAGCGAGGTGGTCTTTCCGGTGCCGGGTCCGCCCGTCACCGCGAGGATCCGGTTCTGTGCCGCGTAGCGCAGGATCTGCTTCTGCAGCTCGGCAAAATGCATCCCCTGTTCCGCTTCGCACTCATCAATCAGTTTTTCAAGGTTGAGCGTCGTGTTCGGAAGCTTCTGCACCATCGCGGCGATCCGCTCGGCGGTCTCACGCTCGGCGCGGTACATGTCCTCCAGATAGCAGGCGTCCTGCCCGGCGATCTGTTCCCGGACCAGGTCGCCCTGCTCCGCCATCTCCTCCATCACCGGCGTGACATCCTCCGCCGTGAGACTCAGCTGTTCCGCCGAGGCCGCGCAGAGCTTTCCGTAGGGGATGAAGCAGTGGCCGTTGCGCTCGTTGTGGCGCAGCACAAAGAGCACTCCCGCGCGGATCCGGTTCGGGTCCGTGTCCTCAATGCCGAGCTCCTCCGCAAGCCGGTCCGCAGCGCCGAAGGGCGCGCCGATCCCGTCCGCGGTCAGCAGATAGGGGTTGGCCCTCAGCAGGTCCAGCGCGTCGTCGCCGAAGAAGCGGTACATCCGCACCGCATACTCCGGTGCGATCCCGGAACCGCTGAGCAGCAGGACCAGCTTCTTCAGGCCGAGCTGGCGCCTATACTCTCTGGCGATCTTCTCCGCCTTGGAGAGGCTGATGCCTCGGATCTCCGCAAGCCGGTGCGGCTCCTGTTCCAGCACGGTCAGGGCGCGGCTGCCGAACTTCTCCACGATCTGTCCGGCGGTCACAGGGCCGATGCCCTTGACCGCACCGGAAGCGAGATAGGAGAAGACGGACCGCTCGTCCTCGGGCGTGCTGCGCTCGGAGGACTCGGCCTCAAACTGGCGTCCGTAGGTCCCGTGTGTGATCCAGCGGCCGTAGGCCGTGATGCTCTCACCGGGCCAGGCGTAGGGGAAGATGCCGGTCATCTTCTGCTCCGCGCCTTCGGTGTCCTCGACGCTCAGCACCGTGTATCCGTTTTCCTCGTTGGTGAATATCACGCTTCTGACCGTACAGCTCAGGACATCGATCTCCTCTTCGCTATTCGGTTCTCGTTGTACCATATCCACGGCAGGCTGCTCACTTCTCCAGTTCCAAAACAGGTTTCAGGTATTGCCCGGTAAAGCTCTCTTCACAGCGGGCGCAGTCCTCCGGCGTCCCGGCAAAGACCAGTTCTCCGCCCGCGTCTCCCCCTTCGGGGCCGAGGTCGATGATGTGGTCTGCAACCTTGATGACGTCCAGATTGTGCTCAATGACAATGACGGTGTTCCCGGCATCGGTCAGTCTCGAAAGAATATCCGTCAGGCGGTGGACATCCGCCACGTGCAGGCCGGTGGTCGGCTCATCCAGGATATACACCGTTCTGCCGGTAGCCCGCTTCGAAAGTTCCGTCGCCAGCTTCACGCGCTGGGCTTCGCCGCCCGAGAGCGTCGTGCTGGACTGCCCGAGCTTGATGTAACCGAGGCCGACATCGTAGAGCGTCTGGAGCCGGTCGTGGATCTTCTCCTGATTGGCAAAGAAGCCGACCGCCTCTTCCACCGTCATGTCCAGCACCTCGGAGATGTTCTTGCCCTTGTAGCGCACTTCCAGCGTCTCCCGGTTGTAGCGGCGCCCGCCGCAGACCTCGCAGGGGACATACACGTCCGGCAGAAAGTGCATCTCGATCCGCACCAGGCCGTCGCCCGAGCAGGCCTCGCAGCGGCCGCCCTTGGTGTTGAAGGAAAACCGGCCCTGGTTGTAGCCGCGCATGCGCGCGTCCTGCGTCGAGGCGAACAGATTGCGGATATCGTCAAACACGCCCGTGTAGGTCGCGGGATTCGAGCGCGGGGTGCGGCCGATGGGGCTCTGGTCCAGGGCAATGACCTTGTCCACATACTCCAGGCCTTCGATGCTGTCGAATTTGCCCGGCCGGACCTTGGAGCGGTTCTTCTCCGAGGCGAGGATTTTGTAGAGGATCTCCTGAATCAGGGAGGACTTTCCGCTGCCGGAGACACCGGTCACACAGATCAGTTCTCCGAGGGGGAAGCTCACGTCGATCCCCTTGAGGTTGTGCTCCGCCGCGCCGCGGATGGTGAGGACCTTTCCGATCCCCTTGCGCCGCACCGTCGGAACGGGGATCTTTTTCTTCCCGCTCAGATACTGTCCGGTGACAGACTCCGGGCAGGCGCAGATGTCGTCCACGGTCCCGGCGCAGACCACGCGTCCGCCGTTGACCCCGGCGCCCGGTCCGATATCGATGACGTGGTCGGCCGCCCGCATGGTCTCCTCATCGTGCTCCACGACCACCAGGGTATTCCCCAGATCACGCAGCCGGTACAGCGTGCGCAGAAGCTTGGCGTTATCCCTCTGGTGCAGACCGATGCTGGGCTCGTCGAGGATGTACAGCACGCCCATCAGGCTGGACCCGATCTGGGTCGCGAGCCGGATACGCTGGCTCTCACCGCCCGAGAGCGTCCCGGACGAGCGGGACAGCGTGAGATAGCCGAGGCCGACGCTGCTCAGGAAGTCCAGCCGGCTGCGGATCTCCTTGACGATCTGTTCGGCGATCAGCTGTTCCTTCCGGGTCATATTGAGACGGTTCAGAAACTCGGCCGCAGCCATGACCGAGAGCGCTGTGAGCTCGGCGATGTTCTTCCCTCCGACCGTCACGGCAAGCGCGGTTTTCTTCAGCCGCTGTCCGCCGCAGGCGGGGCACGGCGTCTCGGCCATGCAGGCTTCGATCTCGGCCCGCATGGCCGGGCTCTGGGTCTCCCGGTAGCGCCGCTCCAGATTGGGCACGATCCCTTCAAACTCTCTCCTGATCACGCCGTGTCCGTCCGCTTTCTCATACTTCAGCTGGAGGGCTTCGCCCTTCGTGCCGTAGAGGATCGCGTCGACGGCCTCAGAGGAGAGCATCTCGATGGGGTCGGAGAGCTTGAAGCGGTATCTCTTCGCCAGCGCGTCAAAATACATCTTGGAGATGCCGTCGGACTTGACGTTGCCCCAGCCGGAGGCGTTGATGCCGCCGTTTTCGATGCTGAGCTTTTTGTTCGGCATGATGAGGTCCGGATCGATCAGCATCTGGATGCCGAGGCCGGAGCAGGTCGGGCAGGCGCCGTGCGGGTTGTTGAAGGAGAAGAGCCGCGGAGTGATCTCCTCAAGGGAGATGCCGCAATCCGGGCAGGCGTAGTTCTGCGAGAAGGTGATTTCTTCCCCCGTATCGGCGAGCGCCGCAGTCAGAAGCCCTCCTGAGAGGCTCAGCGCCGTCTCGGAAGAGTCGGTCAGTCGTCTGCGGATGCTGTCCTTGACGGCGATGCGGTCCACGATGATCTCGATGGTGTGCTTCTTGTTCTTCTCCAGCGGGATCTCTTCCGCCAGGTCGTAGACCAGGCCGTCGACGCGGGCGCGCACATAGCCGGAGCGCTTGGCGTCCTCGAGGATCTTGCGGTGTTCGCCCTTTTTGCCGCGGATGACGGGCGCGAGCAGCGAAAGCTTTGTCCCGGCCGGCAGCTGCATCATCCGGTCCACCATCTGATCCACCGTCTGCTGGCGGATCTCCCTGCCGCAGTTGGGGCAGTGCGGAATGCCGATCCGGGCATAGAGCAGACGGAGATAGTCATAGATCTCCGTCACGGTTCCCACGGTGGATCTAGGGTTCTTGGAGGTTGTTTTCTGATCGATGGAAATGGCCGGAGAGAGGCCGTCGATGGAGTCCACATCGGGCTTGTCCATCTGGCCGAGGAACATCCTCGCATAGGAGCTGAGGCTTTCCACATAGCGCCTCTGCCCTTCGGCATAGACCGTGTCGAAGGCCAGGCTGGACTTGCCGCTGCCGGAGAGGCCGGTGACGACCGTCAGCTTGTCCCGCGGGATCTCAACGTCGATGTTGCGGAGGTTGTTCTCTCTTGCGCCCTTGATAACAATGTTTTCCTGCATGGAGTAAGATTCCTTAACTGCGTATTCTGTAACCGTGTTATTATACACTCTTTTGCCTGGAGTTTCAATAAAGAGTCTGTAAATTACCCCTCTGAAACGCGAAAAACACCGAGAATCTCGATGTTTTTCAAAACGGCTGCCGCACCCTGTCCGTCCTGCCGGGCAGACGGGCGGTTAAGTCCGTTCCTTTTTTCTCTTTCTCCCCTTCTCCAGTTCCGACTGCAGCAGGCGCGGCATGGCGAGGACATTGTTGATGTCGATCTGCTTGTAGTCGACGTTCTTCCCGGTGACGCGGTTCTCTCTCTCGGAGAGTTCGTCCAGCTCTTCCCAGGGAACCAGACAGGCATGGGTCCTCTCATGCGCGTTCTTGGCGATCTTGATTGGGGGCTTTCCCTCCGCTCGAAGCCGGACATACGCCGCCGCGTTGGCGTCGAATTCCTCCCGGCTCATCCCCGTATAGCCCATCACATAGTGGAACGCGCACCAGCGCAGATGCTCGGTCTTCCCCAGCACCTCCTGCATGGCCGCATCCGGCTTCCAGTTTCCGGAGAGGATCTCCTCCTCGGAGCTACCGGAGATGCGGATGAACGCCGGGGCAAAGTCCGCCGATGCCCTGGAGGACATCTTGCTGAAACTGTCGCAGGACACCCACTTCTCCCAGTTGCTTTTGTCCGAGCTGTCGTATGTGCTGTTGAGCAGGATCGCCCGGCGGTCGGTCTCTTCCGCCGAGAGCAGGGCCTGGGTATAGATATCCGTCCGGACAATCGGGTTGCCGACGGTCTCCTGGTAGCGCACGCCGTTCGTACCGCACTGCACCACGCAGATCTGCTCCGCGTGACGGCGTTTGAGGAAGAGCATCAGGCCGTCTGAGACCTCGCTGTTCATCTCGTCGCTGCCGGTGCAGATGACGATCATTTTCAGCGTCGAAAGTCTATTGTCGATGTATTCATAAAAGGCCCTGCTTCGCGCATCCTCGGCGAAGCACCGGATGTCGTAGTTTTTCCAGATCTCCGGGCTCTCAACCATCAGATAGCCCGACTCGTTCCATACCGTGGGAGAGAAGACCGCAGCCCTGAACGTGCTGCCCTCAAACTGCCCGTTCATCACCAGCGCCTTGAGCACGGCCTGACCGTGCCTGCCAAAGCCCGCCACGACGCACTCGAAATCCCCCGTGCTCCGTCCCGCCTTGTCAAAATACATGAAATCCCAGGGCGGGCAGGTGCGGATCATCGCTCTCGCCGTGACATCCGCCGGGTCGAACACATAGACGTAACCAAAGCCGTAGTTCTTCTCCGAGACCTGCAGCATCGGCATCAGGATATCCTCCGCCCCGGGCAGTGTCAGCCTTGTCCGCTCCGCGGGAACCCCCGCCTTCTCCAGGGCGTCCTTCAGCTGCAGCGCGTAGAACAGATTCCGGTCCTCCGTCTCGTCGAGGGCATAGACCGTGAGCTTCCGTTTTTTGAGCTTCAGCTTCTTCAGGACAGACTTCTCGGATGAGACCGCGTCCGCCCCGGTCATGACGGTCATGCCGGCACTGTTGAGGTCTCTCACGGTGTTTTCATCGGCGCTCTCGGCGACGAAGACCACGGCCTGCTTCCGCGCTCCGCGGCACTCTTTGCCGAGGCTGACGCTCTGCTCGTTGATGCCGTAAATCAGGGTGAGGTCTCCGCGCTTTGCGAGCAACATGCGCAGCTGCCGCAGGGCGGCGGCGCCCAGCGAAAACATCACCGCGCTCGCCATGGAGTAGAACGCAAGCACATGGACCAGCCAGAAGACATAGAGCCCCGCTCTCGACTCCACCCATGAGAAGCCCTTGAGCGCAGCCAGCTCGTTGACGCCGATGAACATGCGGATTACGCACATGGGCGTCCGGAGCAGGCTCAGGCCCAGACTCCCGCCCGGGATCTGCGTAAAGCCGATGCCGTAATAGAGAAGCCCGCCGATCACCGCGATCGCCATGGCCGCTGTCGATATTCTCTTGGAAGCCGTCGGCGACAGGATCAGGCTCAGCGCCATTGCGAACAGGACCGTCGCTGACAGAAGCACCGCTGTAACAGAGATCATGCAAAGGTCTCCCTTCCGATCATTGTCTCCGATTATAACATGCAGAGCCGGCGGAATCAATAGCCGCCGGCTCTGCATATGCTCCGGTTGGAGGCTGTTTTATCCTCTGAACCGGGAAAGAAAATCCTTTGTCTCCTGCTTCTGCGGGTTGCCGAAGAGCTCAGCCGGGCTCCCCTGCTCGCAGATGACGCCGTTGTTCATGTAGACCACCTGCTTGCTCACGTCTCTGGCGAAGGCCATCTCATGCGTGACGACCAGCATCGTCATCCCGCTCTCGGCCAGATTCCGCATGACGTTCAGCACCTCGCCGACCATCTCGGGGTCGAGCGCGGAAGTCGGCTCGTCAAACAGCAGCACTTCCGGGTCCATCGCCATGGCGCGGGCGATCGCGACGCGCTGCTTCTGTCCGCCGGAGATCTGACGGGGCTTGGCTTTGATATAGGGCGCCATGCCGACCTTCTCCAGATACTCCATCGCATGGACCCTTGCGGCCTCGCGGTCCCGCTTCAGGACCTTGACCTGACCGACGACGCAGTTCTCCAGCACGGTCATGTTGTTGAAGAGGTTGAAGGACTGGAACACCATGCCCACATGTGCCCGGTACTCCGCCGGGTTCGTCCCGCGGCCGAGCACATTCTTCCCGTGGTAGAGGATCTCGCCTGAGCTCGGCGTCTCCAGGAGGTTGACGCAGCGCAGGAGGGTCGATTTACCCGAGCCGGAAGCGCCGATGATGCTGATCACATCGCCTTTGCTCACGGTAAAGTCGATGTCTCTCAGGACCGGGTTGCTTCCGAAGGACTTGGACAGATGATTGATCTGCAGGATCTGCTCCGCCATCTCAGCGCTCCTCCTTTCCGGTTTGACCGTATTCCTTGCTTCTCTCGTCGAAGGGCGTCCCGCGATCCGGGTGGTTATAGGTCCCAGCCGTCATGGTCAGCTGATCGGTCTGCACCAGTTCGTAGCTCCCCGCGCCGTCCAGGCGCTTCTCCACCCAGCGCAGCAGGAAGGAGGCCAGCAGCGTCATCGTGAGATAGCCGACCATCTCAACCGTCGCCGAGGGGAAGTACAGGTAGCTCGCGCCGACCGTCGCGCGGTGCGCCGCGAAAAAGTCGGGGAAGCCGATGATGAACATCACGGAGGTGTCCTTGACGTTAATGATAAAGTTGTTCCCGATCTGGGGCATGATGTTGCGCAGCGCCTGCGGGAGGATGACGCTGGTCATCGTCTGCACGTGGGTCATGCCGATGGCCTTGGCCCCCTCGGTCTGACCCGGGTCGACCGAGATGATGCCGCCGCGTACCGACTCCGCCATATAGGCGCCGGTGTTGATGGAGACGACCACTATGGCCGCCGCCCAGACGGAAGTGAACTTCACCGCGTTGTCCGTAAAGTAGGGCAGGCCGTAGAACAGGAACACCGCCTGCAGCACCATCGGGGTCCCGCGGAAGACTTCCACATAGATGCGGATGATCACACGGATCAGCTTGAGGAAGAAGCGCTTCACAGGGTGATCGCTCCTGCTGTAGGGGATGGTGTTGAGGACACCGCAGATGAAGCCGATCAGGCAGCCGATCACCGTGCCGATCAGGGCGAGGATCAGGGTATTCTCAATGCCGCTGATATAGGCGCCGGAGTACTTGGTCCAGAGCTTGGCAATATCCGCTCCCAACTGTGCAAACTTGTTCATAAGGTCTGCTCCTTTGTGTCTGTAACTGTCACTAAAAGGGCGGGAGTGTTGCTCCCGCCCGGTTGGTTTTCAGGGATGATCAGTCTTCGCTCAGCGGCTGGATGGAAATGGCATAGGCCATCAGGTCGTTGAAGTCGTCCGTGGTCATCTCGGAAAGGACGCTGTCGATCGCTTCCCGCAGCTCGGTGTTGCCCTTCATCATCGAGACACCGATGTTGACGTTCTCCGCGCGCTCCTGCTCGGTGAACTGGAAGTCGCCGTCCGTGCCGGAGAAGTCGAGGATCGCGAGGTCCGGATAAGCTGCCACAGCGCCCTGCGCAGTGGGCATGTCGGTGCAGACGAAGTCGACCATGCCGGTCTCCAGCGCCATCAGCATGGCGGGGGCGGTCTCAGCGGCGGTCATCACATTGGCGCCCTCGATCTGGGGCAGGCAGGTGTCGTACCAGATGGTGGCGATCTGCGCTGTGCAGGATGCGCCGCTCAGATCGGCGATGCCGGTGGCGGAAGCCAGCGGGCTGTCGGCCTTGGTCAGGCAGACGATGGTGGCGTAGAAGTAGGGCCCTGCAAAGTCGACCTGCTCGGCGCGCTCTGCCGTCATGGACTGACCCGCGATAACCGCGTCAAAGGTGCCGGTCTGCACGCCGGGGACCAGCGAATCCCAGTCGGACTGGATGACCTCCAGCTCCCAGCCGTTGGCCTCGCAGAGCTGCTTTGCGATCATGACATCATAGCCGTTGGCATAGGAACCGGGGACATTGGCGATGGGAACGGCGCCGTTGGAGTCGTCGCTCTGGGTCCAGTTGTAGGGGGCGTAGGCGCATTCCATAGCGATGGTGAGGACACCGTCCTCCACACCGCTGGGAACGGTCTGTTCGTCGGCGAAGGCCTGGGTGGCTGCGAGGGCAAAGATCATCATGACTGCCAGCAGCATTGCAATAGTTCTTCTCATGGTTCTGCCTTTCTGCGTTTTTCACGCTCCGGCTGTTTCTCCCCGCCGGCAGGGATAATGAAAAATGAACCGCTTTGTAAGCGGTCCATGGAAAATCGGCAAAAGCTCTCGCTCTCCGGTTATCATCGATAGCGCTCCACAAAGTCTTGTGACAGTCCGCACGATCTTATCGAGCGGCCCAGAAACGGACGAACAGGCATTCCTCCGAATCTTCGGCGGTGGTCCCTTTCCTCTCCGGCGGCTGCCTGGCCTTGCCGGAACGTACTGATGAACACCGCGCCTCTATCTAAAGCGATTCAATTTGGCTTTATCTTATCATTCCTCTTTCACGCTGTCAATCATGAAAGTGCTTTTTTCAGTTTTTTTGTAGGATTCGGTAAGTGTGATAAAATCTCGCACCGTTTTTTGAGCAAATCGCTGATTTTTCAATGTCTTTTTGGTCGTTCTTCCGTTGACCGGCAGAGGCAGTATCTCCCCGTGACGGTGGCGCCACGGGGAGATTTTTACTCTGTGAGGAGGCGGAGCAGGTCCTCCATGTTATCGGCAATGGCTGCTGCGCCGGCAGCTTTGAGCTCGCCCGGAGCTGCGTAGCCCCAGCGCACGCCGATGCAGGGGATGCCGCACTGCTTTGCACCGGCGACATCGTATTTGGTATCACCCACAAGGACGCTCTCCTCCGGAGAGGAACCACAGTCTTTCATGGCGCGCTGCACGATCTGCCACTTGGCATCGTTGTTGGTCCCGGCCCCGCTGCCGACGATGACATCGAAGCAGCTCTTCAATCCGGAGCGCTCCAGCAGCAGCTCCGCCATGACCTGGGGCTTGGAAGTCGCGATGCCGAGCTTCTTCCCTTTCCCGCGCAGCGCTTCCAGCAGTTCCCCGATGCCAGGGAAGGGGCTGCTCTCATAAATCCCGATGGGGCCGTAGCGCTCGCGGAAATCGGTCACAAGCTGTTCGGCTTCCTGCTGCGTGACGCCGTAGACCTCCATGAACTTGTCCACGAGGGGCGGCCCGGCAAAGCAGCGGAGTTCATCCAGCCCGGCGTCCAGGCCGTGCTTGCGGATGGCGTATTGGATGCTTTTGGTGATTCCCTCCACGGTATCGAACACCGTACCGTCAAAATCGAAGAGAACGGTTGTGATCTTCTGCATCTTCTGCTTTCTCCGTTTTTAATAAGATACCCCCGGCCGTAAGGCCGGGGGCTTTGGTTCTGTCAGATCAGACGAGTTCGATAACCGCCATCTCGGCAGCATCGCCGCGGCGTGCGCCGATGCGGGTGATGCGGGTGTAGCCGCCGTTGCGGTCGGCATACTTGGGAGCGACTTCGTCAAAAACCTTCTTGGCAACATCTTCTCTGGTGATGAAGCTCAGAGCCTGACGGTAGGACGCCAGATCCTTTGCCTTGCCAAGGGTGATCATTTTCTCGGCCAGAGGAGCGATCTCCTTTGCGCGAGTGACGGTGGTCTCCATTCTACCCTTGTCGAGCAGATCGGTGACCTGCTGACGGAGCATCGCCATGCGCTGGGCAGTCGTCTTGCCGAGCTTTCTGGTTCCAGGCATTGTTGTATTTCCTCCTTATGGTAGGTTCGGGCATTGTGTTCCCGGTGGATGGGTTATCCGTTGTTGGTTTCGCTGTCGTCGGCCAGATGCAGGCCCATCTGGTTGAGCTTGTGCTCGACCTCTTCGAGGGACTTGCGGCCGAGGTTGCGGACCTTGATCATCTCTTCCTGCGTCTTGCTGACCAGATCCTCCACGGTGTTGATATTCGCACGCTTGAGGCAGTTAAAGCTGCGCACAGAGAGATCCAGTTCCTCAATCGTGATGCTCATGAGGTCGTTGGTCTCCTGCTCTTCCTTCTCCACCACGACGGACTCGTCCGTCAGGTTCTCGGACAGATCCGTGAACAGGGTGAAGTGATCGACCAGGATCTTTGCCGCCAGCGAAACGGCATCGCGCGAAGACATCGTCTTGTCCGTCCAGACCTCCAGGGTCAGCTTGTCGAAGTCGGTCTGGTTGCCGACACGGGTGTTCTCTACGCTGTAGTTGACCTTGACAACCGGGGTGAAGATCGAGTCGACCGGGATCGTGCCGATCGGCATGGCGGGGTTCTTGTTGCGGTCGGCGGAGACATAGCCGCGGCCGTGGTCCACAACGAGCTCCATATTCAGCGCACCGTCCGGTCCCAGCGTCGCAATGACCTGGTCCGGGTTCAGGATCTCAACCTCCGCGTCGGGCTTGATATCGCCTGCGGTTACCACACCTTCGCCGGAGGCATCCAGATAGATGGTCTTCGGTCCGGTGGAGTGGAGCTTGGCAATGATGCTCTTGACATTCAGGACGATCTCCGTCACGTCTTCCTTGACGCCAGGGATCGTTGAGAACTCATGCTGCACACCGGCGATCTTGATGCTGGTGACCGCGATGCCGGGGAGGGATGAGAGCAGAACCCTGCGAAGAGAGTTTCCAAGCGTTGTGCCGTAGCCGCGCTCCAGAGGCTCAACGATATACTTGCCATAGGCGGGATCCGTCGGGGTCTCGATGCATTCGATACGCGGCTTCTTTATTTCAATCATATGGTACCGTTACCCTCCTTATTATCTTTGCGCCCGCAGTACGGGCGATCGCGTTGGCTGTTTCTGCGTTAACGAGGGCTTATGAATTACTTGGAATACAACTCGATGATGAGGTGCTCTTCAATCGGGAATTCAATATCCTCTCTGGTCGGAGCCGCTACGACCTTGCCGACCAAATTGGCTGCGTCGAACTCAAGCCACTTGGGGATCACCACGGAGCTGTTGGCCTCAACGTTCTCCTTGAAGCGCTCGATCTTGCGGCTGGACTCTCTCAGTTCGATGACCATGCCGGGCTTGACCTGGTAGCTGGGGATGTTGACCTTCTTGCCGTTGACGGTGAAGTGGCCATGGTTGACCAGCTGGCGAGCTTCGCGGCGGGTTGCGGCGTAGCCGAGACGGAACACGACGTTGTCCAGACGGCTCTCAAGCTGAATGAGCAGGTTGTCGCCGGCCTTGCCGGGCATGCGGACGGCCTTCTCATAGTAGCCGAGGAACTGCTTCTCCAGGACACCGTAGATGAACTTGACCTTCTGCTTTTCCTGCAGCTGGGTGGCATACTCAGACTTTTTGCGTCTGTTCTGCTGGGTGCTGTTGCGGGTGGTGACCTTCTTGTTATAGCCCATGACTGCCGGGCTGATTCCGAGTGCCTTGCAGCGCTTGGCAATCGGCTGCGTATTCTTTGCCATAAGGTATTCCCTCCTTCTCTTATACGCGGCGACGTTTCGGAGGACGGCATCCGTTGTGCGGGATGGGCGTTACATCCTTGATCATCGTCACTTCAAGTCCTGCCGTCTGCAGTGCGCGGATGGCTGCTTCACGACCGGAGCCGGGTCCCTTGACGAAGACTTCAACCGTCTTCAGACCGTGCTCCATAGCGGCTTTCGCTGCCGTTTCCGCCGCTGTCTGGGCGGCGAAGGGGGTGGATTTCTTGCTGCCGCGGAAACCGAGGCCGCCGGCGGATGCCCAGGAAATGGCGTTTCCGGCTGTATCGGTCACGGTAACCATGGTGTTATTGAAAGAGGAGCTGATATGAACCTGGCCCTTTTCAATATTCTTGCGCTCTCTGCGGCGCGTTCTGACTTTCTTCTTGTTATTGGCGGCTGCCATGTGCATATCCCTCCTTTACTTCTTCTTGTTGGCGATGGTGCGTTTCGGTCCCTTGCGGGTGCGCGCGTTGGTCTTGCTGCGCTGGCCGCGCACGGGGAGACCTCTGCGGTGACGCAGGCCGCGGTAGCAGCCGATCTCGGTCAGGCGCTTGATGTCCAGCGCGGTCTGACGGCGAAGGTCGCCTTCTACGATGTAGCCGTGGTCAATGCACTCACGCAGCTTGGATTCTTCCTCATCGGTCAGATCCTTGACGCGCGTATCAGGGTTGATCCCGGTTGCTTCCAAAATCTTTTTTGCGCTGGTTCTGCCGATGCCGTAGACGTAGGTGAGACCGATTTCGATTCTCTTGTCTTTCGGCAGGTCAACGCCGGCTATACGTGCCATAGGTGTTTCTTCCTTTCAGTTTTTTCTTTTTTAGCTTATTCCCGCCGGAGGGGAGCCGACGTCCTCACAAGCTCCGCATCGTCGCGCTTCCTCGAAGCGTCGAGAAAGCCCGCTCGCTGCGCTGCTCGTCCTCTCCAAATCAAACCCCTTGCACTGGGCATCGATTTGGTTTTCAGGGCGTCAATATCCAAAGCCATTACTGGCGAAGGAACTTTGTATCAAGAAACTGCTTCTCAGTTTCTTAACCTTGTCTCTGCTTGTGCTTGGGGTTCTCGCAGATAACCATGACTTTGCCCTTGCGCTTGATGATCTTGCACTTTTCGCACATGGGCTTGACGGAAGGTCTTACTTTCATTTTTGCCTCCTTATTTACTTGCTTCTCCAGGTGATGCGGCCGCGGGTCAGATCATAGGGACTCATCTGGACCGTGACCTTGTCACCGGGGAGAATACGGATAAAGTTCATCCGGAGCTTTCCGGAAATATGCGCGAGGATGATGTGTCCGTTTCCGATATCCACCTGGAACATCGTGTTGGGCAGGGATTCTACCACCGTGCCCTCGAGTTCGATTACATCGTCTTTTGCCAAAGTGTTTAACCTCCAAAACCGGTATGTCAGATATCGTCTGCCATCGTCAGGATTTCCGGCTCGCCGTCGGTGATGAGAATGGTGTTCTCATAGTGCGCGGTCAGCGAACGGTCTTTTGAAACAACTGTCCAGCCGTCTTTGAGTATCTCCACCTGCCAGTCGCCGGCACAGACCATCGGTTCGATACAGATGGTCATGCCCTTAACCAGCCGGGGATTCGGCCGTCCGCGTTCGGGACGGTAGTTCGGTACCTCGGGTGCTTCGTGCATGCCCCGTCCGATGCCGTGTCCGACAAAGTCCCGGACCACCGAGCAGCCGTGGCTCTCGACATAGTCCTGAACCGCCTCGCCAATATCATAGATCCGATAACCGACTTTGGCGAACTTGATGCCCTCAAAGAAGGCCTGGCGCGTCACTTCGATCAGGTGCCTGGCTTCTTCGCTGACCTCGCCTACCGGATAGGTCCCGGCACAGTCACCGACAAAGCCTTTGTAGGTGGCACACAGATCGATGGAGACGATGTCTCCGTCCTTTACAACCCGTTTCCCCGGGATGCCGTGGATCACTTCCTCGTTCACCGAGACACAGGTCGCCGCCGGGAAACCTTCGTAACCCAGACAGCTCGGCTTGGCGCCGTGCTTCACGATGTACTCGTGAACCGCGCGGTCGATCTGACGTGTCGTGCATCCCGCCCTGACAGCTTCCCGTCCCGCCGACCGTGCGCCGGCCGCGATTTTCGCGGCCTGACGCATGATCTCGATCTCTCTGGGGGACTTGATCGTGATGCTTTCTGACATCTCAGATCCCCAGGGACGCACGGATGACTTCCGTCGTCGCTTCGATCGTGGGCTGGTTTTCTACCGTGACCAGCTTCCCGCGGGCATCGTAGAATGCCTTCAGGGGCTCGGTCTCTTTGTGGTAGGTTGCAAGACGTGCTTTCACAGTCTCGGGCGCGTCGTCCTTGCGGATGGTGAGCGCGCTGCCGCAGCTGTCGCAGACGCCTTCGGTCTTCGGGGGGTTGTTCACCACGTGGAAGGTGCTGCCGCAGGCAGGGCAGGTGCGCCGGCCGGACATGCGTTCGACGATCACCTCGTCATCGACCTCGATGGAGAGGGCAACATCGACTGCGATGCCAAGCTCTTCCATGGCTTCGGCCTGGGGAATGGTGCGCGGCACACCGTCGAGGATGTAGCCGTTTGCACAGTCCGCTTCGGCGAGGCGCTCGCGGATGATGCCGATGATGACGGCATCGGGGACGAGCTGGCCCGCTTCCACATAGGCCTTGGCCTCCAGGCCCACGGGCGTGCCGTTTTTCATGGCAGCCCGCAGGATGTTACCGGTGGAGATGGTAGGGATGTTCAGGAGCTTCGAGAGGATATCCGCCTGGGTACCCTTCCCTGCTCCGGGGGCTCCGAGCAGAATCAGCTTCATACGCTCATCCTCCTGAGATCAGGACAGGAAGCCCTTGTAGT
The DNA here is from genome assembly GCA_017458065.1 of Oscillospiraceae bacterium. Classification (GTDB taxonomy): domain Bacteria; phylum Bacillota; class Clostridia; order Oscillospirales; family Oscillospiraceae; genus Limivicinus. The sequence goes on along the minus strand of JAFTGD010000041.1, from coordinate 29,781 downwards.
TGCGCATCATCATCTGGGCTTCGAGGGCACGCACCGTCTCCAGTGCAACGCCGACCGCGATGATAATGGAGGTTCCGCCAAGGCTCAGACCGGTTAGGGACTCCGCGTTCGAGAAGTGCGAGACAATGATCGGCACGCAGGCGATGATGCCCAGGTAGATGGCGCCGAAGAGGGTGATCTTGTTGAGGACCTTCTGGATGAACTCGCTGGTCGGCTTGCCGGGACGGAAGCCCGGAATGTAACCGCCGTTCTTCTTGAGGTTGTTGGAGACCTCGATGGGGTTGAACTGGATGGTGGAGTAGAAATACGCAAAGAACAGGATCAGCAGGAAGTAGATCAATGCGTATGTGAGGGAGGTCGAGTCAAACAGCTTCATAAACCAGCCGTCGGACTTGGCGCCGGTCATGGCCGCAATCGTCGCGGGGAGCATCGCGATGCTCTGGGCGAAGATGATCGGCATAACGCCGGACATGTTGACCTTCATCGGGAGGTAGGTGCTCTGGCCGCCGTACATCTTGCGGCCGACAACGCGCTTGGCGTACTGCACGGGCAGACGGCGCTCGGCGTCGTTGACGAAGACGATCAGGACGATCAGGGCGAGGGCGCCCAGGAAAACCAGGACCGCGGCCCACCACTTCAGAGAACCGTTGATCACGTTCTGAATGGAGGTCACGATGCTGCGGGGCAGACGGGAAACGATGCTCGCAAACAGGATCATGGAGATGCCGTTTCCGATACCGAACTCCGTGATCTGCTCGCCGAGCCACATGATCAGCGCAGAGCCGGAGGTGAAGGTCAGGATCACGACGACGGCGACCCAGACGTTCTTTTCCGTGCCGGAGGCCAGAAGGCCGTTGTTGCGCATCAGCATGTAGTAGGCAAAGCCCATCAGAAGACCGATGCCGACCGTCGCGTAACGCGTGATGGAGGCGATCTTTTTGCGGCCTTCCTCACCCTCTTCTTTGCTCATGCGCTCCAGAGCCGGAATCGCGATGCAAAGAAGCTGGATGATGATGCTGGCGTTGATGTAGGGCTGGATGCTCAGGGCGAAGATGGTAGCTGTGGAGAAGGCGCCGCCGGACATGACGTTGTACAGGCCCAGAACGGTGTTCTGCAGCTGCTGGAAGTAGTACTGAAGTGCAGTGACATTGACATAGGGTACGGGAACCGCATTGCCAAGCCGATAGAGAAGGATGATCAGAATTGTGAAGAGAATCTTCTTCCGCAGTTCCTCGATCCTCCACGCATTTTTCAGCGTCTGAAGCACTTAGATCACCTCTGCCTTTCCGCCTGCCGCTTCGATCTTTTCTTTCGCGGTTGCGGAGAAAGCAGCAGCCTTTACCGTGAGCTTCCTGGTGAGTTCGCCCTCACCGAGGAACTTGACGCCGTATCTGCACTTGGAGATGATCCCCTTGGCGAGGAGAGCCTGTGCATCAACGACATCGCCGTCATTGAACTGCTCCAGAACGGAGACATTGATTGCCTCCAGGGGCTTTGCGAAGATATTGTTGAAACCGCGCTTCGGGATGCGGCGGGCCAGAGGCATCTGGCCGCCTTCGAAGCCGATGCGGACTCCGCCGCCGCTGCGGGCCTTCTGACCCTTGTGGCCGCGGCCTGCGGTCTTGCCGTTACCGGTGGCGTGTCCTCTGCCCTTGCGCTTGTCCACATGGGTGGAGCCGGGCATCGGGGAAAGTTCGTGAATTTGCATGCTTACGCCCTCCTTATTCTTCGGTAACCTTCAGCAGATAGCCGATCTTGGCAATCTTGCCGCGGGTCTGGGGATTGTCGGGCTGTACGGTCTCGTTGCCGATCTTATGCAGACCGAGGGACTGTGCCGTAGCAATGTGGCTGTCAAGACGGCCGTTGAGGCTCTTGACCAGCTTGATTCTCAGATTCGCCATTGTTCCGTCCCCCTTAACCCTGAACTTCTTCCGGGGCCTTGCCTCTGACGGCTGCGACCTGGGCCGCATCGCGCAGGGACTTGAGACCTTCCATGGTGGCTGCGACGACGTTCGCGGGGTTGTTCGTGCGCAGGCACTTGGTACGGATGTTCTTAATGCCGGCTGCCTCGACGACAGCACGGACAGCGCCGCCGGCGATAACGCCGGTGCCTTCGGGTGCAGGCTTGAGCAGCACGCGGCCGGCGCCGAAGCAGCCGAGCACTTCGTGCGGGATGGTGGTTCCGCTGAGGGTGATGGTCACGATGTTCTTCTTGGCATCCTCAAGACCCTTGCGGATGGCCTCGGAAACCTCGCTCGCCTTGCCCATGCCGAAACCGACGCGGCCCTTGCCGTCGCCGACAACACAGAGGGCGGAGAACTTGGCAACACGGCCGCCCTTGACGGTCTTGCTGACACGGTTGAGGGAAACTACCTTTTCAATAAATTCGGAGGGAGCCTCTTCTCTGCCGCGGCGCTCTCTTCTGTCATTGTTATAAGCCATTGTTATTTCCCCCTTCCTCAGAACTTCAGGCCGGCTTCACGGGCGGCCTCGGCAAGAGCCTGGACACGGCCGTGATAGATGTAGCCGCCGCGGTCGAAAACGACCTCTTCGATGCCCTTCTGCAGGGCGCGCTCTGCGACCAGGGCGCCGATCTTCTTCGCAGCTTCGATGTTGCTGCCGTTGCCTTCAAAGCTCTTCTCGACCGTGGAGGCGGAGACCAGCGTGACACCGGCGACGTCGTCGATCACCTGGGCGTAGATGTGGTTCTCACTGCGAAATACGCTGAGGCGGGGTCTCTCGGCGGTACCGGAGATCTTGCCGCGTACTCTCGCGTGACGCTTCATGCGCTGTGCGCGCGTATCGGGTCTTTTAATCATTCAGGCATACCTCCGTTTACTTGGCGCCGGTCTTGCCTTCTTTGCGGCGGACCACTTCGTAGTCATACTTGACGCCCTTGCCCTTGTAAGGCTCGGGAGGTCTCTTCCCACGAACTTCTGCTGCAAACTGGCCGACCTTCTGCTTGTCGATTCCCTTGATGACGATGTGGTTGGCATCGGGAACATCGATCTGGATGTCGTCCGTCTCCGGAACGATGATCTGGTGAGAATAACCGAGGTTCATAACCAGATTCTTGCCTTCCTTCGCGGCACGGTAGCCGACACCGTTGATCTCGAGCTTTTTCTCAAAGCCCTGGGTCACGCCGACGACCATGTTGTCGACCAGGGTTCTGGTCAGGCCGTGGAGAGAACGATTTTCCTTCGTGTCATCGGGGCGCTTCACGTGGAGGACGCCTGCGTCGACTTCAACCTTCATCTGGGGAACAAGATCGCGCTCCAGCGTGCCCTTGGGTCCCTTGACGGTGATGTGGTTGTTCTCGTCGACCTTGATTTCAACACCTGCCGGTACGGTAATGGGTGCTCTACCAATTCTGGACATTCTGCTACCTCCTTACCATACGAACGCAAGGACTTCGCCGCCGACATGCTGTTTGCGCGCTTCCTTGTCGGTCATGACGCCCTTGGATGTTGAGATGATGGCAATGCCGAGACCCTTGAGGACTCTGGGCAGCTCGTCAGCGCCGGCATACACGCGCAGGCCGGGCTTGGAGACGCGGCGGAGACCCTGGATGGCCTTTTCCTTGCCGGGGAGATACTTGAGAGTAATGCGAATGACGCCCTGGGTGCCGTCATCGAGAACCTGATAGCTCTTGATGTAGCCTTCGTTCAGAAGAATCTCCGCAATGGACTTCTTCATCTTCGAAGCCGGGACGTCGACGGTTTCATGCTTCGCGGTACCGGCGTTGCGGATACGGGTCAGCATGTCTGCAATGGGATCAGTGATTTGCATGGTTTATCCTCCTGTTTAGAGTTACCGTCGGCTCAGCCGATCGGTTTTGGCGTTGAGGTTCCGAGCCAATGCTTGATTGGTCACGGCCTTTCAACATCCCTTGTCACCGCAAGCTCCGTATCAATCACTTCCCTGCGGCAACAGGAAAGCTCTCTTACTGCGCTGCGGTTCCTCTCCAAATCGAAGCCGCGAAATCGGGCTTCGATTTGGGAAAGTACATAAATGAATCAGAAACTTGCCTTGCGCACTCCGGGGATCTGGCCCTTGTAAGCCAGCTCACGGAAGCAGATACGGCAGATGCCGTAGTTGCGCAGGTAGGCGTGCGGACGGCCGCAGATCTTGCAGCGGTTGTACTTGCGGGTCGAGAACTTGGCCTCGCGCTGCTGCTTGAGAATCATGGATTTCTTTGCCATTGTTTCGTCCTCCTTAGCTCACAAACGGGGCGCCCATGAGCCGCAGAAGCTCACGTGCCTCTTCGTCAGTCTGAGCGGTGGTGGTGATTGCAATGTTCATACCGCGCAGCTTCTCGATCTTGTCGTACTCGATCTCAGGGAAGATGATCTGCTCCTTCAGACCGAGGCTGTAGTTTCCGCGTCCGTCAAACGCGTCGGCGGAGATGCCGCGGAAGTCACGCACACGGGGCAGCGCCACGTTGAGCAGTCTGTCCAGGAACTCCCACATGCGGTCCTGACGAAGGGTGACTTTTACGCCGACCTTCATGCCTTCACGCAGCTTGAAGTTTGCAACGGACTTTCTTGCCGTGGTGGCAACCGCGTGCTGACCGGTGATCGCGGAGATGTCCTTGATGACCGCGTCAAGCGCCTTGGCGTTGTCCTTGCAGTCGCCGCAGCCGACAGAGACAACGATCTTGTCGATCTTGGGGATCTGCATCACGGACTTGTACTGAAATTTCTCCATCAGAGCAGGAGCAACTTCATTCAGATACTTTTCTTTCATTCTGGTCATAATTCAGTTTCTCCTCTCTGTCAGATTTCTGCGCCGCACTTCTTGCAGACACGGCTCTTTTTGCCGTTCTCTACCTTGAAGCCAACGCGGGTGGCCTTGCCGCACTTGGGGCAGACCAGCTGAACCTTGGACACATAGATCGGGGTCTCGACCTTGATGATGCCGCCCTCTTCGCCCTGCTTGCGGGGCTTCTGATGCTTGGTGGCAACGTTCACGCCTTCGACGATGACCTTGGCGCCCTTCGGATCGGCAACGAGGACTTTCCCCTGCTTGCCCTTGTCCTTGCCGGACAGAACAACGACTTTATCGTCTTTCTTAATCTTCATTCTCTATGCCCTCCATCAGATCACTTCGGGAGCCAGGGACAGGATCTTCATGTATTCCTTGTCGCGCAGCTCACGGGCAACGGGTCCAAAGATACGGGTTCCACGGGGGTTCTTGTCGCCGGTGTTGATGAGAACGGCAGCGTTTTCATCGAAGCGGACGTAGGTCCCGTCAGCGCGGCGGACCGGCTTCACGGTACGAACGACAACCGCCTTCACGACGTCACCCTTCTTCACAGAGCCGCCCGGTGCAGCCTTGCGCACGGAGCAGACGATGACATCGCCGATGCTCGCATACTTGCGCTTGGAGCCGCCCAGAACGCGGATGCACTTGAGTTCCTTGGCGCCGGTATTGTCGGCGACCTTCAGATAAGTTTCCTGCTGTATCATTCCGGTGCCTCCTTACTTAGCCTTCTCTACGATCTCGACCACGCGCCATCTCTTGTCTCTGGACAGGGGGCGGGTCTCCATCACGCGGACGATATCGCCGACGCCGCACTCGTTGTTCTCGTCGTGCGCCTTCAGACGGTAGGTCCGGCCGATAATCTTCTTATAGGTCTTGTGAGCAACGCGGTCTTCCACGATCACAACGACCGTCTTGTCCATCTTGTCAGATACGACCTTGCCGACGCGGGTCTTACGGGAAGTAGTTCTCTCAGTATTCATTCTTCCTTACCTCCTCAGTTCTGCTTCTCTCGCAGGACGGTCTTGACGCGAGCGATATCACGGCGGGTCGCGGAAATCCTTGTGGGATTGTCAAGATGATTGGTGGCGTGCTGCATGCGGAGCATGAACAGATCCTTTTTCAGGTCGACGAGCGTCTTTTCGAGCTCTTCAACGGACTTGGAACGGATTTCATTAACCTTCATCATCTTCACCACCATTCTCAGTCTCTGCCTCTTTCGTGACGATCTTCGTCTTGATCGGCAGCTTGTGGCTGGCCAGACGGAGTGCTTCGCGCGCGACTTCCTCGGGGACGCCTGCGATCTCGAACATCACTCTGCCGGGCTTGACAACGGCGACCCAGTACTCGGGAGCGCCCTTACCGGAACCCATACGGGTCTCTGCGGGCTTCGCGGTGACCGGCTTGTCCGGGAAGATCTTGATCCAGACCTGACCGCCACGCTTGGTATAACGGGTCATGGCGATACGGGCTGCTTCAATCTGGTTGGAGGTAATCCAGCCGGGCTCCTGAGCGGAGAGGCCGAACTCACCGTAGGTGACGCAGTTGCCGCGAGTGGCTTTGCCCTTCATACGGCCGCGCTGTACTCTGCGGTACTTGACTCTCTTAGGCATTAACATTAGTTGTTGCCTCCTTCCTTAGCCGGAGCAGCGGGACGGGGTCCGCGGTTGTAGCCGCCCTGACCTGCCGGTCTGCTGCCGTAGCCCTGACGGCGCTCGCCGCCCTGGCCCTGACCGCGGTTGTCACGGTTGTAACCGCCCTGGCGGCGGTCGCCGCGGCGGTCGTCTCTGCGTCTGCGCTCGCCCTGGGGCTTGGAGAGGTCCATGGTGCGGGGGGTAGTACGCAGGGTCTGGGAGAGGACCTCGCCTTTGTAGATCCAAACCTTGACACCGATGCGGCCGTAGGTCGTGTTAGCCTCGGCAAAGCCGTAGTCGATGTCGGCGCGGATGGTCTGCAGAGGAATGGTACCCTCGTGATAGCACTCGCTTCTCGCGATCTCGGCGCCGCCCAGACGGCCGCCGCACTTGACCTTGATGCCGCGGGCGCCCATTCTCATGGCGCGGCCCATGGCGTTCTTCATCGCACGGCGGAAGCCGATGCGCTTCTCCAGCTGCTGAGCAATGTTCTCGGCAACCAGCTGAGCGTTCGTGTCTGGGGTGCGTACTTCGACGATGGAGAGGGCCACCGGCTTGCCGATGAGCTTCTCGACTTCCTGACGCAGACGCTCGATCTCCGCGCCGCCCTTACCGATCACGACGCCGGGTCTGGCGCAGTGGATGTAGATGCGGACCTTGGAGGAATCGCGCTCGATCTCAATGGTGGGAACACCGGCGGAATAGAGGGCCTTCTTGAGATACTCGCGGATCTTGTAATCTTCAACGATCAGATCGCCGACCTTGTCTTCTCTGGCGTACCATCTGGAATCCCAGTCTTTAATAACACCGACGCGCAGGCCGTGCGGATTTACTTTCTGTCCCATAATTCTGCCTCCTTCCCTCAGTCTCTCTCAGCCACGGCGATCATGATGTGGCTGGTGCGTTTGTTGATGCGGTACATACGACCCTGGGCACGGGGCATGCCTCGCTTCAGGATCGGGCCGGCGCCGACATAGGTCTCGGCGACGTAGAGCTTCTCGGGGTCCATCTCAAAGTTGTTCTCGGCGTTGGCCATAGCGCTCTTCAGGACCTTGATCATCAGCTCGCAGCCGGCTTTCGGGGTGTTCTGCATCATCGCCATCGCAACCTTCGCGTCCTTGCCGCGGATCATGTTGCAGACGATCTCGACCTTGCGGGGAGAAATGCGCGCGTACTTATGCTCGGCACGGGCAATCTTTTTCTCGTCCATTGCTTCTCCTCCTTACTTACCGGTCTTGCTTCCGGCATGGCCGCGGAAGGTGCGGGTCGGGGCAAACTCACCGAGTTTGTGTCCGACCATATCCTCGGTAACATACACGGGAACATGACGGCGGCCGTCGTGAACGGCGATCGTGTGTCCGACAAAGGACGGGAAAATGGTAGAGGCGCGGGACCAGGTCTTGATGACCTGCTTGTTTCCGCTCTGGTTCATCTGGTCGACCTTCTTCAGCAGCTCGGGAGCGGCGAAGGGGCCTTTCTTGATACTTCTGCTCATTCTGTTTTCCCTCCTTACTTCGCGTTGCGGCGCTTGACGATGAACTTATCGGTGCGGTTCTTCGTCTTGCGGGTCTTGTAACCCAGCGCGGGCTTACCCCAGGGAGTTACAGGGCCGGGACGGCCGACCGGGGACTTGCCTTCGCCACCGCCGTGGGGGTGGTCAACCGGGTTCATGACAGAACCGCGGACCGTCGGGCGGACGCCCATGTGGCGTTTGCGTCCGGCCTTGCCGATGTGGACATTGGCGTGGTCGATGTTGCCGACCTGGCCGATGGTGGCCATGCACTCAAGGCGGACCTTGCGCATCTCGCCGGAGGGCAGACGCACGGTCGCCATGCCGGCTTCCTTGGCCATCAGCTGCGCGGCGACGCCGGCGCTGCGGACAAGCTGCGCACCCTTGCCGGGATAGAGCTCGATGTTGTGGATAACGGTACCCACGGGGATGTTCGCCAGAGGCAGTGCATTGCCGGCCTTGATGTCCGCGTTGGCGGAGGAGACGACGGTGTCTCCGGGGTTCAGGCCGACCGGCGCGAGGATGTAGCGGCGCTCGCCGTCTTCATACTCGCACAGGGCGATAAACGCGCTGCGGTTGGGGTCGTACTCGAGGCGGAGGACCTTCGCGGCGACGTCAAGCTTGTTGCGCTTGAAGTCGATCACGCGGTACTTCTGCCGGTTGCCGCCGCCCTGGTGGCGGACGGTGATGCGGCCGTAGCTGTTGCGGCCGGAGTGCTTCTTCAGTACCTCAAGCAGGGATTTCTCAGGCTTGGCATGCTTGTCAACGCCGTCGAATCCGGAGACGGTCATCTGTCTCCTGGCCGGGGTAGTAGGTCTGTAGGTTTTAATCGACATGTCTGTACCCCCTTATGCCATGCCTTCGAAGAGCTCGATGTTCTTCGAATCTGCGCTGAGTTTGACAACGGCTTTCTTCCAGGAAGCCTGACGCCCCATCGGATAGGCGCCGTTGCGCTTCATCTTGCCCTGGATATTCTCGGTGGTGACCTTGATGACGGTCACGTCGAAGATCTCCTCGATCGCCTTCTTGATCTCGATCTTGTTGGCATCCTTTGCAACTTCAAAGGCATACTTCTTAATGTCAAGATCTTCCATGGACTGTTCGGTGATAATCGGGCGAATGATCACATCATATGCGGTTTTCATCAGGCGAACACCTCCTCAATCTTGGCGAGTGCGGCTTTGTCCAGAACCAGCTTGCCGCTCGTGAGAATCATGTAGGGGCTGAGGATCGTGGCGGTGGTGGTGGTCACGCCCGGCAGGTTCCGCGCGGACTTGACAACCTTCTCATCGACATTCTCCGTGACGACGAGAGCCTTGCCGCTGACGCCAACCTTCTCGAGGAAGCTCTTGAAGGGCTTGGTCTTGATCTCATTGACGGCCAGGCCGTCGATCACGACGATCTCATCCTCTGCGGCCTTGGCGCTGAGCGCGCTCTTGAGTGCGAGGCGCTTGACCTTCTTGTTCAGCGTGTAGCTGTAGTCGCGGGGCTTCGGCGCGAAGGCCACGCCGCCGTGATACCACACCGGGGATCCGGCATAGCCGGCACGGGCACGGCCGGTGCCCTTCTGACGCCAGGGCTTCTTCGTGGTGTAGGACACCTCACCCTTGGTCAGAGCGCTCTGCGTACCCTGACGGCAGTTGGCCAGGTGATTCTTGACGGAATCATGCAGCACACTCTCATTCGGCTGAATGCCGAAGATGGCTTCGGAGAGCTCGATCTCGCCGATCTTCTCGCCTGCCATGTTAAAAACATTTGCTTTAGGCATTTATGCTGCTCTCCTTTCCTTACTTTGTACGGGCGGAAGCCTTCTGCGGGTTGACACGGGCGGAAGCCTTCTGCGGGTTGACGCTGACACCGGCGGCCGCACCCTTCTTGACGGGCTGGGTCTTGACGGTATCCTTCAGATAAACGATGCTGCCCTTCGGGCCGGGAACGGCGCCGCGGATGGCAATGAGGTTCAGCTCCGCGTCAACCTTCACGATGTCCAGATTCTGGACAGTGACCTGATCCACACCCATGTGTCCGGCCTGCTTCTTTCCCGGGAAAATGCGGGAAGGATCGGTGCTGGAGCCCATGGAGCCGGCGTGCCGGTGAACCGGGCCGCCGCCGTGGCTGGTCGGGGTGCGGCCCTGGCCGAAGCGCTTCACAACGCCGGCGTAGCCGTGACCCTTGCTGGTACCGGTGACATCAACCTTGTCGCCCTCGGCGAACAGGTCGGCCTTGACAACGTCGCCGACTTCCAGCTTGCTGTCATCTTCCAGACGGAATTCCTTCAGATGCTTGACCGGATGGGCGCCAGCCTTCTTCAGGTGGCCCTGCTCCGGCTTGGAAAGCTTCTTCTCGCCGACTTCTTCAAAGCCGAGCTGAACTGCATTATAGCCTTCCTTTTCCGTTGTCATCTTCTGCACGACCACACAGGGGCCTGCCTCGATGACGGTGACGGGGATGACCTTCCCCATCTCGTCGAAGATCTGCGTCATGCCGACCTTCTTGCCAATGATGGCTTTCTTCATGTTTTTCCTCCTATCGGTTATTGGTTGCCTCGCATGGCCCGGGGTCTTCCCCGTCCGGAGGCTGGCAACTTAACCCGTCCGCATACGCAAGCTGCGGACAGTGGGTCTGCTGGGTTTGCCGGGGTATTCGCTCGCGGTCAGATCAGAGCTTGATCTCGATCTCGACGCCGGCGGGAACTTCAACGCTCATCAGGGCTTCCACGGTCTTCTGGGTGGGGCTCATGATGTCGATGAGGCGCTTGTGCGTGCGGCGCTCGAACTGCTCACGGCTGTCCTTGTACTTGTGGACGGCACGCAGGATCGTGACGATCTCGGTCTTGGTGGGCAGAGGGATCGGCCCGGAGACCTTTGCATCCGTGCGCTTGGCTGCCTCGACGATGGTTTCCGCGGCCTTGTCGATCAGCTGGTGGTCGTAGGCCTTGAGGCGAATGCGGATCATGTTCTTGCTGTTGCTTGCCATTGGGTTTACTCCTTTTCGTACGTTCTTTCCGGCGGCATTGGGCACCGCCTTATTAAAAGGATGCGTACGCATAAAGCCGGTTCGTACACACATCCGTGCGTATCAGGCCGTGTCCGAAAAACAAACCGGCATTCCAGCCGGTCTGCTCCCCGTCCGCGCGATATACGCGTGGAACGAAAGGCTTCAGCCGCCCGATTGCGTACCGGGGATCCGGTACCGGACATACTCCACGGAAGTTACCTCGCCATGCGAGCAATCTCCCGCTTCAACGCATACGTGCGCTCTCGCGCGCGCTTCATTAATATACCAGTCGCATCATAAAAAGTCAAGCAAAATTTTCGTGCAAAACGTAGAAATTTCACCTGACTTTTTGTGCATTTTTTATAATGCTGTTTTTCAGCTGTTTGCCGGTCTCCGGTCGACGCCCAGCAGCTTCATCAGCAGCCGGATCACCTGCGAGAAGACCCAGGCTCCCGCGAGGCTGTTTGCCGTTGCGGCCAGCGCACGTAGAAACTCATTTTCGGTCGCCTGGCGTGCAAAGAAATACCCCCACATAATGGCGTCCACATGGACGAGGAACCACTCGTAGGAGATGGTGTCCACCCAGAGGAAAACCGGTCTCAGGATATAGTGTCCGATGCGATACAGAAGCAGCACCGCAGCGCTGTAGCCCAGCAGCGCCGGGACATCGTTGAATGCGGCAGCCATCCCGCCTTTCACAGCCATTAACCCCTGCAGGCCGAGTCCGCAGCCGGCGACGAGCAGCAGTTTCCAAATCGGGATATGGATCCTTTCATGCCGGAAGAGAACTTCCGCCGCCATCATCCCCAGCATAAACTCCCAGAGATACTGCAGGCAAAAGCTTCCCCAGATCCGTTTTGCTTCCAGGCCGGTGAGATGCATCACGATCCACCACGCCGCGCTCACAATTAGCCCGATGCAGAGGAAAACCGTCGCAGGCGTTTTCTCCCGCAGTTTGCAAAGAGGGAGAAAGAGCAGATAAAGCTCAATGATCGTTGATACGAACCAGAGCTGCAGTCCGAAGCAGCAGATATATTCCTCATAGAACATCTTATAAAGAAAGATGTTGCTCAGCAGCTGCCGAAGACGGACCGCTTCCGCCACTCCCCAATGAGGCAATTTATAGTGGACCAGGACAAAAACCAGAAACGGAAGATAGATCTTGAGAAAGCGCTTCCTGATAAACTGCCCGAAGTTGATCGGCTGTCGCAGATAGCTCAGATAGAGACCGAAGCCGGAGCAAAAGATGAACACATGTCCGCCCGTTCCACCCAACGAGGAAGCGAAGCGGAGCCACATCGGAATGTCCCCTCCGTTCCAGTAGACCTGGATCAGGTGCATCAGGACGACCGTGGTAATGGCAACTCCCCGCAGAAACGACACCTCTTTATATCTATGATATCCGCCCTCTATGATCAGTATCCTCACCTCTCTTCCGTCTTGGTATCTGTTATAAAAAGAAGCACTGCCGAAAGGCAGTGCTTGGTGGGGGAAGGTGGATTCGAACCACCGAAGGCATCGCCAGCAGATTTACAGTCTGTCCCCTTTGGCCACTCGGGAATTCCCCCATATTCTTTTCGCTGGAGCTGGTGGACGGACTCGAACCCCCGACCTGCTGATTACAAATCAGCTGCTCTACCGACTGAGCTACACCAGCATGCTCAGAAAATTCTCCATCGTCCAGCCGCCCGAGTATAATAGCAAAAAAACTTCAGTTTGTCAACAGGTATTTTTTTCGTTTTTCCACGTTCCTGCTTCCACAGAGTTCACGGGGAAACAGAGTTTCCTCTGCTTCCCCATCTATTCGAAGGATATGCACGCTGAGAAAGATCAGTTCCCAGCCAGGTATACTTCCCGTCCGGTCAGTCGGTCTCCTCTTTTTTCCTGTGCAAGACAAGAGCTGCACCCGCAGTGAGCATCAGCATGGTCCCCGCAAGGTAGAAGGCTTCTACGCCGCTTCCTCCGGTCTCCGGCATCTCGTTTCCGGAGATGTTGGTGACCAGGAGCATGATGACTCCATCTTCCACTATCACCGCAGATCTGCCTTCGAGCATCACATCGCTCTCGGAATTTGTAACTTCTGTGGAAGAGATCGTGATTCTCACAGGCTCCATTTTTATGATATATCCGTTCGGCGCTCTGGTCTCAACCAGGTCATACGTTCCTTCTTCCAACTCGAAGACGGTGATCAGCTGTTCCTGCGCTGTGGACTCCGCGCTCTCGTCCTGCTCCGTCTGAGATGGCGCAGGCATATACGACAGGATTCCGTCACTGCCGGAGACCAGGCCTGCGTACAGCGGATCGTCGTCCCGTACATCGTTCGTAACCCGATAGAGATCAAACTCCGCCCCTGTCAGCCCGGTTGTGTCCGAACGGATGAGATCCACTTTTTTGAAGCTCAGCTTCTGTGTTTTGATGACGCTGTCGTTCAAAACCGTCAGCGTATACTCTATCGCGCCGGCATCATTGGTTGTTTCGGTTAAGGTGACACCATCCGGATGCTCTCCCAGAGTGATCGCGCCGGTACCGCTCACTGTAAACCGGATATGACCGGTCAGCGGTTCATATCCATCCGGCGCCTCCAGTTCACGCAATTCGTAGGTTCCGGCCGGCAGGGTGTTATCCAGCTTCGGAATTACGCCGTTATCATCCGTTGCCAGTTCTTCATAACCCGGCATCGCATTCAGGTCGATAGTCGTGACATCATCCACTGTCACCTCTCGATGCAGTGCAAATGTCACTCCTGACAGGGGCGTCTGGGCAGTTCCGTCCTTCTTGACAGCCTGGAAGGTATACGGGTGGTTTTTCAGAACGAGAGTTGCCGGGTTTGTTCCCTCGGCCTGCGTCAGGGTATAATACTCCGCGCCTGGCCCGATGACGGACACCGTGCCGTCATCATCCCTGATGAGCAGTTCTGTCTCCAGTCCATGATAACCCTGCGGTGTACTCGTCTCGGTCAGTATGTAGTTCACATGGTTGCTCAGGTAGGCTGTCGTGATCAGTCCGCTGTCATTGGAGGTATAGGTTCCCAGTATATTGCCGTTCTCAACAGCCAGAGTAAAGGTCGCACCCGCCAGATCATTTCCGTCCCAGTCCTGTTTTTTCAGGACGATGCCTGGACGGTCATTGGTGACGGTATCCACCCTGACATTGGATTCCTGGCTGATCGCTCCCGTCACATACCGGACGGTATAGACGAAGTTCGAAAATCCGCTCTCGCCCTTCTGTGTACCGCTCAGGGCAATTGTTCCACCCTCCCCGATCGGGGTAACTGTCCCCGGGGTATTCGGGTCATCTGTCGAAATCGTTATCTCGCGGATCAGATAATCCTCCACTCCTGTCGTATCCGGGACAGGTAGCTTCTCATAGTACCAGTAGATGCTCTGCGGGTTGACGCTGTAAAGCATCTCGCGTACGCTGCCCGGAACAAGAGTCAGATCGCCATCCGTTTCCGTGAACAGGGCAAAGTAAGCCGCTTTGCGATCAGACATGTAATCTGCGTCCCGCCAGACCTTGTTCACACGCAGGCCCCAGCCCTTCAGGTTGCAGACGGTCACCGACGCGTCTCTCCCGGAGACGACCGTGCCGTTCACGCCCATAACACCGGAATTGCCCCGCTCCACCACGCTCGCATTCAGTGTGTCATAGTCATCATATTTCTGGAACGAGAATCCGTCCGGGATCTCTGAAGGGCGCTCTTCGAGGCGGTACCGGGTCCCCGCCAGAACATCCCGGATTTCGACGGTATAGCCGGTCCGGATTCTCCCGATGGATCCGTATATCGAAGTGGTGAATACGGCCGCTTCCTTCTGCTCGTCGGTCAGATCCGCATAGTTCTTGATGCCGTGGTCGTCTTCATCCTTGATCGGGACGAACTGTTTGCCGGCCGTATCCCAGCTGCAGTAAACACCGTCGGAATCCTTCACGTGATAGACATGCATGTTGGCGGTGTCCAGCTCGCCGAATTCCGTGGCCAGATACAGACGGAGGGTAAACTCGGTATTGTTATTCGTGATCTCCGTCTCGCCGTCTTCCGCATACAGCCGTTTTATGACGGTCAATGTGCGCAGCGCATCCGGATTCACAATGTTCTCATAAGCGACCTTCGGCCGGGCATCGGTGGTGGCATAGTCGATGCCATAGTCCTTCCGGGCTGAGGCCGCAGCTCCTTCAAGTTCGGGCTCGTTCGCTCCGGACACGCCGTTTCCGACTGGTTCGGTTCCGGATATCTCGGTTCCGTTCACTCTGACGCCGCTGTAGACCTCCGTGTTCACAGCGCATTCAACGATCCGATAGCTCGTCATTCCCTCCGGGAAGTTGATGTCCGCCGTCTCCCCCGGCTTCAGGAAGAAGACATCCTGATATTCGATTCCGTCAATCTCCAGTGTCTGCTGATACTTCACCGGGTTGAGGGTGTCCTTGTAGAACACATAATCCACGTTCTGAGTGGGGGCCGGGAGAGCGTTTGTCAGGCGGTATTCCGTTTCACCATCTTTCTTATATAAAATTTGGTATGGGAACTCCGCCAGAACGTTGCTCTCGTCGACGCCGGACAGCGTCTTGGACAGCTGTACCGTCCCCTTTTTGACCGCGGCCAGGTTAAAGCGCATATGCAGGTTCGAGGCGCCTGCGCCGCGCTCCATGTAGAAGATATTCATGGTGTGGGTGGTCCCGTCTTTGAAGACGGTGCTTCCCTCACCGAAGTAGCTGGACAGATAAGCTTCCACGTCAGCGTCCGAAGCCCCCGGATTGCGCCCGCGGAAGTTGCTTTCAAAGAGCGTCCGGAGGGTGGTGGAGATTCCGTTGACATTGACCGTACCGGTGCGGAAGTTGACACTGCCCGGCACCGCACTGTGGATGCCGCCCAGATCGATTACCAGCTCGCCGTCCACATAGAGCCAGAAGTCGTCGTCACCGGTGAACTCAAAGATGATGTCATGGCCCCAGGCGTCCAGGCCGCTGGGCGTCTGGGTAAAGCTGGCCTCCAGCTCGACGCCGAAATAGCAGTTTGCCTTCTTGCCGTCATACTCCACCGAGTACAGCTGCTCGTACTTGCGCGGATCGCTGTCCGGAAGAGGTGCTCCCGTAGAGGAATAGAGATTCTTTCCGTTTGTGGATGCAAATGTGCCCGGCTTCAGATCGTTGTACGGGAAAAACTGACCGTGCTTGAGTGTATTTTTGTTGCCGCCGGAGTCATAAGAGCCCAGCTCCTTATAGACTACAAAGTCCGGAATGCCGTCAGCATCCTGCGCATCATCTTTCAGTGTGGCATAGTTCTGCGCGCTGTCGAATTCAAAATACCCCGTCTCACCGTAGGTGCTCTGAATAAACAGGTGGTTAACTTCCTGCGCTCCTGCATACAAATCGCCCAATGACCCGCCCGCAGCCAAAGGGTATCCGTTTGTCAGGCTGCTGGACAACAGTCCCTGCTGAAGATTTAACGTAGCGCCGCCTTCGTCATTGCCAAGGAAACTGCTCATCTGCTCTCGCGTGGTAAAATCTTTAAGTTTCATCGTGATGCCATACTGAGTATGATCCACGGTGTTCACTTTGGTCAGCGTATCGTCCACGTTCAGATCCTGCATCAGGGCAAAGTAGAAGTCCATGGCCTCCGCCATCGGGCAGATGACGATACGGCCGTTTTCCACCTTGAGGCCAACGTAGGAGTAGTTCTCTTCATCCCAGGCCAGGATCGGGGAATAATACTGGCCGTCCCGCCTGCCGTTCAGATTGATGCCGATGGTCTCGTCCGAGAGGATCTGACCATCTGTAATCTGCGGCGCGATGTATTTCTCCGAATACTGATTGTAGAGCTCATAATAGTAGTTCGGGTCCGTAGTCCCCTCCCAGTAGTATTCGACAAAGTTCCAGAGCAGCGTGTTGAGCTGGCCGCTGACCCACTCGATGGAGTCGCCGCTCTCATAGACCGGTACAAGTGTGCCATCCGAGCTGATCGCGAAGTAATCATACTTTAATTTTGCTTCGTTCCAACTGCGCGTATAGACGATAACCCGGGATCCGTTGGAGATGTCCTGGTCGGATACACTGACCTTGCGGGCGGAATAGGTCAGGAAGTAATCCTTGGTCAGATTGGAAACCTCGACCAGATTCAGCCATTCGCTGCCAACGCTCCCTCCGACTGAGAAGCCGCTATCGACTGTGCCCATATATGTCAGTGTAGACCCCTCTGACTGCAGACAGATTTCACCGGCGTGGATCCCGGTGCCCGGCACCACCTGAATCTCAGACGCGTCTTCTTCCGCACTTACGAGTGAAAGACCCGATTCCTCCAGCCTGAGATATTTTGTACTCCCGTCGGCAACGGTCGTCATGTGATACCTGTCCTCACTGACCCAGTGGAAGGTCCAGAGGGAAATTTCACTGCTGTTTGGCACGAACAGCTGGCTGGCGTTGTCGGCTGTGCTCATGACCGTCAGAGACTTTGCCTCCAAGGTGTTCGCCGTCGCTGAGCTCGCCATCATCGCCTTGCCCGCCACACCGCCGCTCCAGTTCATCAGACCGTAAGACTGCCCATCCAGCTCATAGGGATCGCTGTCAACGTCGACATAATACCAGAGATTGACGTTGTTGTTTCCGTCATTGGCGGAATTGTATGAGCAGAACCGGCTTCCGCTTGCACCGCCCTGCATATTCCAGAACCAGGCACCGTTATTCAGCTTGAAGGTTCCGTTGCTGTTCTGCGTCACAGTAAAGGCGGTTTTGCTTTCTTCCTCAGTGAAGGACAGGCTGTTGTTTCCTCCGTTATAGACATACTGTCTGGTCACGCCATCTTCCGCAAAGCAGTAGGCATACACCTGGTTTTCCGAGTTTTCCACAGGCTCGAAGTAATACAGAGCTGCGTTTTCACCGGGATAGCTGTTTGCGGGTTTTGTCTTGGAGATCCCGGTCCGGCTAGCATCTTCCGTCGTCGTATTCATATAATAATACCCATCGGGATGCCCGATATAAAGACCTTGGTCTCCTCTGCTGATCAGATCCTCTAAGGATAAAACCTTATGCCAGCCGATAGGGAGTGCTTCCGGCCCCTCCACAATCGCATATGCGGAGAATCCCGACGCGGCAAAACTGACGGTGCCTCCGTTTACTTCCACACCGCTGATCACATCAGCGGCGGCTGCGCCGTCTGCAATATGCAGCACCTGTGTATCCGGCGCTGCATCCTCGTCGTCTTCTTTATCTGCCAGCTCAATTTTTACTTCTACGGGAGCGGCAATATCTGTCTTTTCACCGTTTTCATCCAGGATCTTGATCTCGAACAGTCTGAGATAAGAGGCGCTTCCGTTCTCCCAGCCCAGGGCGTCTCTGATCATGAGAGCATATTCCTGATAGGCATCTGTCTCGCCGTCTTCAAGATTCTCGGATGGGAAGATCTCCTCAACACTGAGCTCTGCGCCCAGAGGGAGTTTCGCATCCGCCCGGTAATTCACACTGATATCATAAGTGTTGCCATCGGAAGCGCTGATGGTTTTCTCCAGTGTAGTGAGAACAACGCCGTATACCGAGAAGCCCTCCGCGGAAAAACTGATCCCGCTGTTGAGTGTCCCGGTTTCGTCAGTATCCGTATTCCCGGCCGTTTCCGTCGGCGTTTCCGCTTCGGCGGAAGCCGCGTCAAGCACTTCGACTTCCTCGCCGAAGTGAAGCGCTTTCACGCTCTCGTCCAGGTCGTCGGCCAATTCGATCCTGACCTCCACCGGAGCCGCAGGCTGTATCTCCGCCCCGTTGGCGACAATGGTGATATCAAAGAAGCGGGCAAAAGAAACCATCTCGTCAGCCAGCGAATCATCCGCCATCTGGGCATAAGCCATGTAGGCTTCGGTACCGGGCAGTATTTCCGTTACTTCCAGCTCCGCATTGTAGGGGATGCCGGCTTCCGGGCTGTAATTCAGCGTGATGCGGTAGGTCTCGCCGTCGGAGGCGAGGACCGTCTTCTCGATCACGGAATAGATCAGTGCGTACACCGAGAAGCTGTCCGCTTCAAAGCCAACTGCGCCTTCCCCGGAAATCTCGTCCTCTGCCTGCTCCATCACGGAAGCGTTGCCCTCCCCGTCCAGATGGACAACCGTCTGGATCTGGTTTTCGGCCTGCTCTGCAGAGACCGGAGAAGCTTCGGTCTCCGGCTCTTCATCGGGGGCGGACAGCGGGATCATCTCCACACGGATCGGCAGCAGAGGTTCGATTTCCTCTCCGTCTGCATTGAAGAAGCTGATGTCCACAGCAAAGATCTGGAGGACCTGACCCTCGACCGGTTCCGCAACGGCGTTCAGAATCTCTTCATCCTCGACCGGAGTCACCGCCATGGTCGTCCCCTCAGGGAAAGCGCCTTCCGGCGCCTCCACACGGACGGTCAGAGCGTCCGTTGTCTCCTCGAAGGACGCCGCTGGCATGGGGACTTCTTCCGGTTCTGCGGGCTCTTCTGTTTTCTCCTCCTTGTCGGGCCCTTCTTCTTTTGCGATCTCTTCGGTTTCTTCGGTCTCTGCCGGCACAGTCTCTTCTTCCTCCGAAGCCGCTTCGGTCTCCTCCGGCTCTTCGGATTCTTCCGATTTCTCAGTCTCTTCCGTTTCCTCGGGCTGCTCTGTTTCTTCTCTCTCTCCAGCCTCTGTCTCTTCGGGAGCCTCCTCGTCGCTTACAGCGTCTTTTGCGGCGGTGTTCTCTTCTTCGGTCAATGCCTCCTCATTCTCCGCGGCCTCATCACTATTCTCAGCTGGTACTTCTGTGTCTTCGCTCTCCTGAGTCTCTTCCTCCTCGTCAAAGAGGAAAAAGAACTGGCCTTCTGCCGGCTCTTCATCTTCCCAGGGCTCTGTTTCTTCGTCCGGTGTCTCCTGTGTTTCCTCTTCCTCCTCTTCAAACAGGAAGAAAAACTGGCTCTCAGTTGGGATCACAGGCCCGGATTCCTGCTGCGTCTCCTCCTGGTCTGCGACAGGATATGCAGGCTCATTCTGATCGGTCGATACAGGCACAGCTGTCTCAATTTGGTCTGGCTCTTCACTGCCGAAAGAATTTGGATTCTGCTGTGGCGCAGGTTGTTCCGCTGTGCCGGTGCTGTCATCTTCGCGCTGGTTAAAACCCGGCTCTTCCTCCGTCTCCTGCTCCCATATGAGTTCATCGTAGATTTCGGGCTCCCATGCCGGTTCTTCCACGGTCTCGGGTACCGGCTCGGCTGTCGGTTCAGGTTCTGCCGGAACCGGGGATTCCGGATCCGGTTCTTCTATGGTTATTTCCCTGAAGCATCCGGGCCCGTGGATATGCTCCTCCAGTTCCAGCTTCCCGCAGATCAGCTTTCCGTCTCCGTCATAGCAGCTGTCGCTATGCTTATGGAGAATCGTCTCTCTCTTATCACAGGTCAACTCGCCGTTTTCATCATAGCAGCTTTCATCATGCTCATGGAACCTGACTTCCGGCAGCTTGCAGACAAGATTGCCATTCGTGTCATAGCAGTCTTCATTGTGTTCATGTACGGCAAAGCCTGCATAACCGTCCCCTTTTTTCACCGAGAAGGGGCAGTCCAGAACCCGCTCCGTCCGTGTCAGCGCTTTTGCGGGACTGCGCAGCACCCATGCCGTGCCGGAGGTAACAAACAGCGCGAAGACCAGCAGCATTGCCATAAACCGGCGATGCCTCTGACGCCTCCTTAAAATGGTATTCAAAAAACGTTCCGTCGATCCGTTCACTGGTGTTCCTCCCTCTTACAGGCACACTACCATCAGGAAGTGCTAATCTGTTAATATTATAATTATACAGAAATCGCCATTATTAATCAAGTAATATGAGCTTCTTTTCTCTGTCTGGCTGAATTTTCTTGCCCGATTACCCTCTCATTCTCGCTCTGACCATCGATTTTTTGTTTTCTGCCTTCATCTGCTTGATTATACCGCGCTCACCGTCAACAAACCCGTCAATAATCCCCACAAAATGCGGAAGTCCGGGCATTGATCCGCCCGGACTTCCGTTTCCTGATTCTGTTTTGTTTGTCGATCAGATCTCGACCAGCTCGTAGTCTCTGCTGCCGAAACCGAGTTCTTCCGCCGCTTCGATGGTGTGGCGGCCATTGCGTGTCTCAACACGTTCTACAAAATGGTCGCGGCCGGGATCGTCGGACTTCCAGATCAGATCGATACACGCCTGATCGATCGCCACGGGGTCGAGGGACGCCAGAATGCCGATATCCTTCATGCAGGGAGGCTCTGCGACATTGACGCAGTCACAGTCCACCGAGAGGTTCTTCATCACGTTAATGAACGCGATCTTCCCCTCGAAATGCTTCACGACGGAAGAAGCCGCATCCGCCATGGATTCAGGAAACACCGTATGGTCCGCATGAACATCCCAGGCGTCCAGGTTGCTGTCGGTCTTGCCGCCGGAGTGAATCAGCGCCTTTCCCGCGCGGCTTGCGCAGCCGATGGAGAGCTGTTTGAGCGCCCCGCCGAATCCGCCCATCGGGTGGCCTTTGAAGTGCGCCAGCACCAGCATGGAGTCGTAATTCTCGATATTCTTCCCCAGATAATTCTTTTTCAGGATCTTGCCGTTCGGAATATCCCAGACCACATCGGGTCCTTCCGCGTCCATCAGGTCCACGTCAAAATACTTGTTCCACCCGTGATACTCAATCAGCTGGCGGTGGGACTCGCTATAGTCACGCACACCGTTATTGAACTTGGTACCGTATGCCGTGTTGCACTCAACGATCGTGCCGTTCACCTTTTCGACCATGGGCTTCCAGAAGTCCGGACGCAGGAAGTTCTGGTTCCCCTTCTCCCCGGAATGAACCTTGACCGCGACTTTCCCCGGGAGCTGAATGCCGAGCTGCTCATACATCTTCACAACAACTTCCGGGCTGATCTCTTTACTGAAGAATACTTTTGGTTTTGCCATTTTGTTTATCCTTTCCCCGCGTGAGGCCTGACGGCCTCGTCGTCCTCGTTCGCGCTGTACCCGTTACAGCCTGTATCCATTCTATCTGATTCAATTTCGTTTGTCAATTCCTGTGTATGCCCGGCTTTCTTTTCCTCTTCCAGAAAGGCCAGGACCTGTTCCCGATCCCGGAGAGCCGTCCCCGCCCCCACCGCCGTGGTGCAGATGGCCCCGCAGGCATTGGCAAACCGAAGCGCCTGTTCTGCATCGCTTCCGCACAGCAGCTCTGACGCGAAGCCTGCGACGAAGTTGTCGCCCGCTCCGGTAGCATCCACTGCCCTGATGCTGCAGGCAGGCAGCCGGAGCTCGCGCTCCCGGTTCTTGAAATAGCAGCCGCGGCTCCCGAGTTTGACGATCACGTTCCTGACCCCGTAATCCAGAAAAACCTCCGCCATCTCCTCCGGGCTGTTCCGACCGGTATAGTACTTTGCCTCGTCCTCATTCGGCGTGATATAGTCGATCAGGGGCAGCACGTCTTTCAGGTCCTCCAGCTTCAGAAAACGGAAGTTCGGCAGCTTGGTATCGGCAATCACCAGCATTCCCTGTTCTCTGGCGGCAGTCAGCACTTCACGGATCACATCCGCGTCGTCGAAAGGCGCCCGGAACAGCGAGCCGAGGATCAGCGCCTTCGCGCACAGAAAGCGATCCTGATATTTCTCGGGATGGAAGTTATAACGGTGCGCGGAGTTTGTAATGGACTGGCGTGTCCCGTCGTCGTGGACAAACATGGTGGTCACGGGTGTCTGGTGGTCCCGGTCATAGACGATGAGCCCGGTGTCCACCCCGCTCTTCCGAAGCGTCTCTGTGACCAGTTCTCCCGCGGCATCCCTGCCCAGCGTACACAGGATACCCGTCTTCAGCCCCAGTCTGGCGGCGGCCATCGCCTCGTTGACCGCTTCCCCTCCGACATTCAGCGAGCCGGAAGCCGCCCGGTAGCCCGAAGCGGAGATCGGCTCCGGGTCAAAGCCCTTGATGATTGAGTCCACCAGAGCCATCCCAACACAGATCAGATCGTAGCGTTCCTGCATCATGATTTCCCTCTTTTCTTCTCCATACATGCTGTTCGGTCAACCGGCCACCCCTTTTGCACATGGCGGACCTGGGAGGGGATTGTTCATCCTTCCCGGGGATTTGAGCGAAGCGGATCTTTGCCCGCAAAGGCCTGGCACCAGAAAGAGGGCATCCAACAGGATGCCCTCTTTCTGGTGCCGGTGGTGGGACTCGAACCCACACGGGGGATTAGCCCAACGGATTTTGAGTCCGTCACGTCTACCATTCCATCACACCGGCATTTTGAAAAAAGCCGCAGGCTCTCCCCGCGGCTGTTTTGGAGCTGGATGCGAGATTCGAACTCGCGACCTCATGATTACGAATTATTTTTTTACTATTCTTATCTGTAATTAAACAGAAATGAATAATCTTAACTATCTCCGTAATTCTTAGCTCTCTCGCCGCTTTTGCCGTCTTAAACTTTCTTAACTGTTCTTAACTCTCCGTAAAGTCTTTTATATACCCCGTAAAGTTTTTGTAGAGTTTTTCTGCGGTGCCATTATCCTATCACAACAGGCTCAAATAATCAATCTTTTTTTCATGTATCAGAAAGATCCCCGCCCATTTTACTGATGTGCGATAAAGAAGTAATAGAAGTGTAAAAAATTTTGCCGTTCCTATCCGGCACTTGCGCATTGTGTCGGATAGGTCGGGCGGTTATTCGGGCAAGTCCACCTTGCCAACAAAAGAATAATAAATCTCAATGTCCTGTCTGCGGGTCTTGTTCTCGTCATAGCTGCACTCATGCACAACGATTTTCTCTACAAACTCCCGCAGCAGAGTAGGGGTAAGTTCTTCAAAGCTGGTATGCCGCCGGACAACATTCATAAACTTTTCTGCGTTCACGGTGGCTTCCTGTGCTTTGGAAAGCTCCGCTTGAATAGCAGCGGCTCTTTCTTTCAGCTCCCGTTGCTCTGCTTCATAGTCTGCCGACAGCTCTGTGAAACGCTCGTCTGATATGCGCCCGGTCACGCTGTCCTCATACAGCCGCTTGAAGATAGCGGATAACTCGGCTATGCGTTTCTCGGAGGCTTCCAGTTCCTTTTTCTTGGCGGCGTTCCTGCGTTTGCCCCCGTCCTCGTTCTGCTCAATCAAGAGTTTCATAAACCGGGCTTCATGCTTTGCCGCATAGCTGGTCACTTTCCGCAGATTGGAGAGTACACCAGCGGTCAAGAGGTCGGTGCGGATAAAGTGCGCCGTACAGTCATGGGTGCGTTTCTTGTAGTTGCCGCAGATATAACAGTCCTGCTTGCGCTTGTCCGTCTGGTATCGCTGCTGATACATCACGCTGCCGCAGTCCGCACAGAACAGTATGCCGGAGAACAAACCCACTTCATCATAGCGGTTTGGGCGTTTGCGCTGTTTGCGAAGCTCCTGCACCCGTTCCCATGTTTGGGTGTCTATGATAGGCTCGTGGTGGTTCTCGAAAATCACTTGCTTTTCCGGGGGATTTTCTACACTGTGCTTGACTTTGTAAGAAAGTTTTTCTGTCTTGAAATTTACCAGACAGCCTGTGTATTCCCGGTTTTCAAGGATATGCACTACGGTATTGGTCGCCCACTTGCACTCATAGCCGGGGTGGTAGCGGCGGGTGCTGCCCGTCCTGCGGTATTCAAGCGTTCCCGGCGTGGGGATTTGCTGCTCTGTGAGCATACGGGCTATCTTGGTCGGACCATTCCCGGCAAGACAGAGGTTGTATATCTGCTTGACTACGGGTGCAGCTTCCTCGTCAATAATGAAATTTTCATCCTCGTCCATGAGGTAGCCATACACAGGCTTGCTTGTGATGGGCTTGCCATTCATGCCTTTTGAGCGTTTTACTGCTTTGATTTTCTTGCTCGTATCTCTCACCAGCCATTCGTTAAAGATATTCCGCAGCGGGGCAAAGTCATTGTCGCCCTGTGCGCTGTCCACTCCGTCATTGATAGCGATGAAGCGGACACCTTTCTGTGGGAAAATCATTTCCGTGTACATTCCCACTTGCAGGTAGTTTCGCCCTAACCTCGACATATCCTTTACGATAACTGTCCCGACTTTTCCGGCTTCAATGTCCGCAAGCATGGCTTGAAAACCGGGTCTTTGAAAGTTCGCACCAGAATAACCGTCGTCCGTGTACCAGCGCAGATTGGAAAAGCCGTTCTGCTTTGCATAGGTTTCAAGGATACGCTTCTGATTGGAAATGGAATTGCTTTCGCCTTGCAGCTCGTCCTCATGGGATAGTCTTGGGTAAAGGGCGGTAATTGGTTGTTGGTTGGTCTGTCTTAACATAAAATCCTCCGTTTCCGACAGCCAGCCCCACTATTCCGTACCTTGATTGTACCACATGGGGCGGCTGTCTGTATAGCGGCAAAAGCGTCAAATCTGCTTCTTTATGGTCGGTCAAATCGCCGTTTTTTGTGTAGCAGCTTCCGCTTCCAGCACTTTCATCATCTTGTCGGCTGCGGTGTCGGTTGCGCCCTGCTTGAAGAAGCCGGAAACGGTAAGGACGGAGTTGCCCATGCGGATTTCCGTCACACAGTCCGGGCGGCGGTCTGTTTTGGTGGTGCTTGTCTGTTTCGTTTCTGTCATAGGCTCTCCTTTCGCTGCTTCATCAGTTGCTTTAAGCGTTCCAGCTTTTCCTGTGCGGTTTCCTTTCGGAAGTTGCTGCCCGTGAAGCGGACGGGGGCGCACATGGAAGTCAGCCTGTCATAGATACGGGCGTGGGGCGTGTCCTGCGGGTGCTGCAATTCCTCCAGCGTGAGGTTGGTCGTGGCGATCAGCGGCTTGCCGCTTCGGTAACGGCTGTCAATCACGCTGTAAACCTGTTCCAGCCCGTATTCTGTTCCTCGCTCCATACCGAAATCATCAAGTATCAGCAGAGGGTAGCTGCAAAGGCGGGAAATATATTCGTTCCTGCCCTCAAAGCTGGCGGCAAGGTCACCCAGTATCGTTGCAAAGTTTGTCATGCAGACGGCAACCTCTTTTTCCATAAGGGCGTTGGCGATACAGGCGGCAAGGTAGCTTTTTCCCGTCCCCACGCCGCCCCAAAACAGGTAGCCGATATTTTCAGCCTGCATGGTTTCCCAGCTCTCCACATAAAAGCGGGCGGTTTCGGTCTGCGGGTTTCTGCCGTTGTCATGCTCAAATGTCCAGTTCCGCATAGCAGGGTCGGTAAAGCCCCGGCGTTTCAAGTCCTCCACTTTTTCAAGGTGCTTCTGTCGGCTTTCGGCGGCTTGCTGCTTTTCACGGGCTGCCCGCTGGCAGTCGCACTCTGCCGGGTGGCGGTCACGCCCGAAACAAGTCTTTCCCTCTGCAAAATAGGCTTCTTTGGGCGTATGGCACTTACCGCAGTATAAAAGCCCGTCCTCGCCTGTGTAGTCCTCCGCTTCGGCGGTAGTGGCTGTAATGTCCGTAATCATAGCTTCAATTCCGTTTTTCATAAGCTCTCGCCCTCCTTGCATGAATAATCGGGTATGCCCTGTTTCGGGGCAGCCTTGCCTTTGGCAGCGTCCTCCTGCGCCCACTTGTAAATGGTGGCTGCATGGCTGTGGTACTGTTTCCCGGTGGAAGCGATATGGCAGGAAAGCCGGTCAATATAATACTCCCACTTGTCGGGCAACTCTGTTTTTAGCCCGGAAAGCTCTGTATCGGTCAGTATCACATTGTTGTATCTGCCATAAGCGGCGGGGGCGGGGTGTCCCGTTTCTCCCTCTCTCTCTTTTTCTATCTCTATCTCTTTCTCTAACTCTATCTCTATCTCTGGTGGACGAATGTCGGACAAATGTCCGCCTTTTGTCCGGGGCGGTAAAAGTGCCTTGTTTTCCAGTCTTGCAGCCCGTTTCCGCTCGGCTTCGGTAGAGGACTGTCCTATCATCAGCTCAATGTCGGTCATATAGAAAGCCCCGCTGTCAAGCTGCTCCACAAGCCCCAACTGCCGGAAAATCTCTAAAGCCCTCTCAACCGTCCCTATCTGGTGGCGGGTCAGTGTCGCTATCATCTGCGCTGTGTAGGGGATATGCTCGTCAAGCTGCAATTTCCCGCCGTTTTTCAGCGATTTTAAGTACAGCTTCAAGAGGATATTGGAGTATAAAATCCCGTCTTTCATATCTTCCAGCAGCACAATGGAGTCGCTGTCAAAAAAGTTCTCTTTCAGCTTGAGGTAGTAATACTTGCGGTTATCTGCCATTGTCCCTGTCCTCCTTTTTCCGGCGTTTGGAGTAGTAGTGGGGGCAGAGTATGATAACCGCCCGGAAGCTCTGCTTGCAGCTATGGGTACAGCCCCGGCAGAGGTCATTGTATGTGATACGATCGCAGGTGGAATTCCCGACTTTCACTTGCCGCAGGAAAAAAGACCATTCCAGCCGCCGTTTCTTGCTCATTCTTGGCATGGGTGCGCTCCTTTCTGCCGTTTCCGCTGGTGTGGCGGTATCGGCGGTAATTCTGTATCATCTCGGTATCATTTTCGGGTTTTTTCTGCCCTATAAGCCCGTTAAAAAATCCTTTGGTATTTGCGGATAGGGTACGGGGCAGCCCCCTTGTTCTGTATAGGTTCGGGTACATTTTGGGGCGGTTTTTATCGTTCCTGTTCCTGCCTTTTCACAGGCTTGCGCTCCCGGTGTAAAATCTGGTCGATATTGCCCTTGACAGTCTGTAAGCGGCGGTATTCCTCCCGTTTTGCCCGGTAATCGTTGTAGCCGCTGTTTTTCTCTTGGATAAGGGTTTCAATCTCTGCTTGCAGGGCTTTATAGCTCGGCAGCTTGGAAATGCCGTTTTCCCTGAAATAGCGGGCGGCTGCGTCTGCTATGATAAAGTCGCTTTCGTACTTCTGACGGTAGGCTGCTTTTGCTTTGGCGTTTTTCTGCTGTTTCAGCCCGTCCCGGACAGGGCGGGTCTTGGAATAGGCAAGCACCTGCCGTTGCAGCTCCTTTTTCCCGTTCAGCGTCTTTTCCATCTGCTTCAGCTCTGTAAGGCTTTCCCGCATGGCGGTATAGGCGGCAGAACAGGCTTCGTCCAGTTCCTCCGGGGAAGAAAAGCCGTACTGCTGATAGGCGGTAACGGTAGCTGCCATTTGCTTTAGGTTGTGCTTTGCCGCCCAGCGGTCATAGCCCACGCCCTTGCCCTCGGCTCGCTTGGCTTCCCGGTCAACCATGCGCTGCAAGGTGTTGTCTGCCGGGGTGGTTTTTGTGGTTTTTTCCCCTTGTGACAGCTTTTTAACCGCGGCAGGGTATTCGAGTATGGCTTTGCTCTGTTCGGCGGCTCTGTGGGCGTTCTGCGTAAGCAGGACAAGGACAGCAGCCTTGTCAAAATCGTCCCCCAGCTTCCGGGCTGTGATAGGCTTTGTCCTGTCCGGCGTGAGGTAGGAAAGCCGCCCCCGGCTCTCCTTGACGGTCACACCCTCCCGCAGCAAAAGGGAAGAAAATTCGTCAAAGCTGCCAGCTTGGGAAAGTGCCTGCCGTATCGTCCGGCGCAGCTTCGCCTTGTCCGTTTCAAACTTGGTGGGCTTGGTCGGCTGTCCTGCGGCTTCTCTGACAGCGTTCTCTTTATCAAGGGCAAGCTGTCCTTTCTTTGCCGCCCAGTATTCCCGTTCGGTTATCCGTTCCTTGCTGCCGCTTAGGAGGTCGATTTGGTAAAGCCCCTCCCGGTGGCACATCTCCATGACTTCACTCTTGAAATATTCCATAGCGGCGTTGGTGCAGCGGTGCTTGCAGCCCTCCCGTGTGTCGGCTGGTCTGTCCATGTAGGGCAGAAGCGGGACTTCATAAATCCGCAGGGAGTTGATGACGATATGCACATGGATATTGCCGCTGTGGTTATGCCCGTCCGGGTGGGTGCAGACTAAGGCTTGGTGTCCGGGGAAATGCTCTTTACAGAACTGCTCGCCCAGCTCCTGCGCCCGGTCTACGGTCAAGCCGTTGTCTGTCCCGTCCCGTGGGTCAAAGCTGATGATATAGTGGTGGCTTTTCACATCTTCCCGTTTTTGGTTTTTCTCATAGCGGAGATTAGCCCGCATACAGGCAACAGCGAAATCCTCGCCCCCACAGTTGAGGGAAGAAATGCGGTAATCCTCCCTCGGTATCAGCCGCCCGTTTTCATCAAGGGTGGGCTTCATGGTAAACTCGTCATGCTCAAATGTGAGATAGGCTTCCGCTGCGCCATAGTCCGCATTTTTAGAGCTGATATGTTTGAATGTTGCCAACAGCGTCACCCACTTTCTGCAAGACTTCAAACTTTAGGGCAGCAAGGTCGGAAACCGCCGCCCGTACCTCCCCGGCAAGCTGCGGGTAGGGGCTGTGCCACTCGTTCAGCGTCCGGGCTATCTGGTTTAAGTTGCCGCCGATCCTGCCGTATTCGGCGGTCAGCTTCCCGACAGCGGCAAGCAACTCGTCATTGACGGGGGAAACGGTTATGATGGGGCGTATGGCTGCCCCGGTTATGGCTTGCCGGATAAACTCGGCTTGGCTCATGTTGTAAGCAGAAAGCCTTTCCGCAAACTCGGCGTATTCTTCCTCGGTCATGCGTGTCTTGACTACCCGGCTGCGGTGCGGCGTGTTATATCGTTTTCGCATGGTAAAACCTCCTTCGGCTGTGCGTGGTGTCCTCTCACTAATAGGAGAAAAACAGGGTGTAAAGCGGAACTGTTTTTGAAAAATCCGAAAAATTATTTTGAGGGATTTTCCAGCGGCGTAAGCCGCATAAGCAGGGTTTGGGGAAGGCACTCCCCAACAAGATTCCCGCAGGGGCAAAATGAGCGATAAGCGAATTTTGGTACTGCGGTAGAATCTTGCTCTCCGTGACTGCAAACTTTCTCTCACTTCCGTCCGCCACTTTTTTGGAAAACTGCAACCACAAAAGTTTGTTTCTCTTTTTCTGCTACTACTAATCCTGTAAAGGGCATTCCTGCCCGCTTTCGCTAAAATGACA
>JAFTGD010000040.1 GCA_017458065.1 Oscillospiraceae bacterium | reverse complement strand
TCCTTCAGCTCAGGAAACTCCATCAGAACGTCGGTCATCTCGTTGCCGCGCTCGCCGCAGCCGATGTAGATGACGATGTCCACGTCCGACCACTTGGCCAGCTGGTGCTGCACCACCGTCTTTCCCGAGCCGAACGGGCCGGGGACCGCCGCGGTGCCGCCCTTGGCGATCGGGAACAGCGTGTCGATGATGCGCTGGCCGCTGTTCATGGGACGGGCGGGGACGTACTTGCGCGCGTAGGGGCGGGCAATGCGGACCGGCCAGCGCTGCATCAGGCTGAGGGGGTGCTCTCTCCCCTTCGCGTCAACGAGAACCGCCACCGTGTCCGTCACCGTGTGCAGGCCGCCGTCAATGCTCTTCAGCTCGCCGGAGAGGCCGGGGGGCACCATGATCTTGTGCAGGATGGCGCTGGTCTCCTGCACCGTGCCCAGCACGTCGCCGGCTGAGAGACGGTCGCCGGGCTTCGCAACCGGTACGAAGTCCCACTGCTTCTCGCGGTTCAGCGCCGCCACGTCCGTGCCGCGGGTGATGCTGTCGCCCGTCAGGGCGCGCATCTCCGGCAGCGGACGCTGGATGCCGTCGTAAATGTTGTCCAGCATGCCGGGGCCGAGCTCCACCGACATCGGCATCCCGGTCGTCACCACGTCCGCACCGGGGCCGAGGCCCGAGGTCTCCTCGTATACCTGGATGGAAGCCTGGTCCCCTGTCATGTTCAGGATCTCACCGATCAGGCGGCTGGCCCCGACGCGCACAACGTCAGAGACGTTGGCATCCGCCAGGCCCTCCGCCACGACAAGCGGTCCGGATACTTTGATAATTTTTCCGCTCATTTATCAAACTTCCTCTCATCGTTAGAAGTGTGTTTTTCATCACCCGCGGTGCGGGCGATGAAGTGCCGTTCGTGTCGTTCGAAGTGTCTTTCCGTCACCCGCGGTGCGGGCGATGAAGTGCCGTTCGTGTCGTTTGAAGTGTCTTTTCATCACCCGCGGTGCGGGCGATCAGATATCTTGCTCAGTCGCCCAGGATATTCGTGCCGACTGCGCGTTCCACCGCCGCCTTCAGGGCGCTCTTGCCGAGGCCGAGGCTTCCCTCGCGGCCGGGAATCAGAATAATGGCAGGCGTCGGGCTGTCCTTGAATTTGTCGATCTCGTGTGAGATCTCCTGAGCAAGCTTCTCTTCAATGTAGATAATCGCGTATTCGCTGCCCTCTTTGGTGAGCTCGCGCAGCGCCTGCAACGCCTCTGCGGCGTTCACAGCGGGGCAGGCTTCCAGGCCGACGGCCTTGAAGCCGATGACGGTATCCTTGCCGCCGATGACTGCAATTTTAAGCATAGCGTTCACACAACCTTTCTATCGGGGTCGTGTTACTCACCCGCTCCGCGGGTGAGATAGACGGTGTTTTATGCATACAAATCACGCAGCCTTTCCCGGATGGTGTCCGCCGGGACGCCGGCAAGGCGTCCGGTCAGAATCATCCGCACCGCGGTCAGCTCGTTCTCCGTGCCGGCGAGGTAGGCAAGCACGCTCTCTTCGCCGAAGGAGCAGAGCTTCGCATCCGCGAGATACGACGCGAGAGCATTGTCGCAGGCAAGCTCGAATGCCGTCAGCGTGCCTCCGGAGACCGCTTCCTGGCCGAGCTGCGCCGCCTTGGCAAGCGGCGTCCCGGCAAACACGGCCGCAATCCCCTCTCCGGAGATTCCGGCGCTCAGGCGCTCTTCGCTGATGCTGCCGCCGGAGACCAGCGCTTCCTGGAGATAGCCGATGTCCTTGCCCATACGCAGGATACGGACGGCGGTCCGGAGATTGGTGCTGTCCGCCAGCAGCGCCACATAGCCGCGGGCATAGTCGCTGTCGAGCCCCTCGGCAAGAGCCTGCATCTCGCGGAAGTAGGCCTTGTCGAGCAGGAAGTCCGAGAGCTGCGGATTGGCGCTGCGGCTCAGGAGCGCTTTTGCCTCCTCTGCCGCGTGGCCGAGCTCGCCCGGCAGATCCCGCAGGCGGTCCTCGTTAAACTTCCGCTGTACGGTCTCCGGGGCAATCCGTCCGGAGGCGGAGAGCAGAGATGCGTCGTTCTGGAACATCGCATCGGCTTTAATCAGCACCTTGATGTTGTGATAATCATACTTCAGCCGGAACAGGTCGAGAGCTGCGGCGTCGGGAACCAGCGTCTCCAGTTCGTGAAACACTCTGGCGCGGCGCTGGGAGAGCGCGTCTTCGATCTGCTTGACCGTCATCTGGGACATGTCCTCATAGCCGCTGTCGGTGAGCATCTTTGCCGCGTCCTCAAAACCGGGGGCATCCAGCATGCGCTCGGCCTTTTCCCTGCTCAGCATGCGGGGCTCGCGGGCGCGCAGCAGCGAGGAGATGTACAGATAGTCCTCTTTGTTGATAGCCAAACCAGGTCCTCCTTTCGTCGGACGCTTACTGGAACAGGATGTCGGCAAGCCTGGAGGACAGTTCCCCTCTGCACAGGTCAACGAGCAGCTCGACGCTGCAGTTGGCCTCGACGCTGCCGCGGCGGAGGATCAGCCCCCCGCTGATATCTCTGGTCTCATCGGAGAGCGTCATACTGACGCCGTCCCGGTTGATCGCCTGCAGAAGCTTCCCGCCGATGGCGGCGCGATCCCGCTCATTCAGGATCACTTCCTCATCGCCGGAGACCGAGGCTTTCTTCGCGAGGCCCGCGAGGAAGGCGATGTACTGTTCCTCCGGCAGGCCGACGATCTTCTCCGCCGCGAGGGCGAAGCTCTTCTCGACCATCTCCTGCTTGACGGCAAGGACGCTTTTTCTCGCTTCCATCTTGGAGATACGGATCGCACCATCCTCCTGTGCCTGACAGGCCTTCACGCCGTCGCGGATCTTCTCCCCGTACAGACGGGAAGCCTGCTCCTCGTACTTTGCCTTGATGTCCGCGCACTTCTGCGCGGCTTCGGCGATCAGCTGATCCGCCTGGTTTTTGGCATCCGCTTCAATATGCGCAATGATTTTTTCAGTTCCCTTCATGATATCCTCCCTTCGGTAAAGATGACCCTCGGAGGGATCTCAGATGAAGAGCAGCATCATCATCGAAGCCAGAAGCGAAAGAATGGCGTAGAACTCAACGGTAATGCAGAGAATCATGCCCTTGGACCAGTGATCCGGGTTCTTCGCAAGAAGGTTGACCGAGGCGGCTGCGACTTTGCCCTGATACTTGGCCGTGACAAGACCGCCGATGCCGATGGGCATGCAGGCTGCGAAGTAGCGGCAGCCGTCCACAAAGCTCAGATCGGCCGCGGTGCCGCTGAGCAGGCCCATGTTCATGATCGCGACGAAGAACACGACCAGACCGTAGAGGCCCTGGGTGCCCGGAATAACCTGCAGGATCATGACTTTACCAAACTTGCTGGGGTCCTCTGTCACCAGGCCGGCGCCCGCCTGACCGGCAACGCCGGTACCGATACCGGAGCCCGCGCCTGCGAGACACGCCGCAAGGCCTGCACCGAGAAGACCGATTGCCAGTCCAGAATGCTGAAACAAAAATTCCATTTTCTTTTCCTCCTGTGTGTATCTTTGTTTTTTATTCACCCGGGGAACGCTTTTGCGTTTATTCTCCGGCGGGGATATCGTAATACTTGGGGTTGACTGCCAGCGGCGCAAAAGCACGTCCGCCGTCCTTGTAGAACTTGCCGAAATACTCGAGGCACTGCAGACGCAGGTCATGGACATAGCAGCCCAGCAGGTTCAGCGCGAAGTTCAGCGCATGGCCGATCAGGAAAATGATCAGGAAGAAGACCAGGTTGTTCGCGATCCCTCCGATCGTATTGAAGACCGTCGCAATGACGCTGCCGGCCAGCATCAGGGCCATGATACGGGAATAGGAGAGGATGTCTCCAAACCAGCCGGTCACGGTGTTGTACAGTGTGCCGAAGATGCTGGTAAACTTCCCGAAGCCTTTCGCGCCGCGCGTGCCGCCGAAGAGGACCATGAGGCATCCGATGATCAGGATCCACTTGCCGATACCGGCGGGGATCTGGGGCGCAACGGTCTTGTTCAGCGCAAAGAGAACGATGCCCACCAGCGTGATCCAGAGCGAGCCCTCTTCCCAGAACGCGGAAGCCGCATCGCCCTTCTTGACCTTTTCCACCGCGCTGATCACCATACCGGTGTTCAGGTGGATGAGACCCAGCGCCATCGAGCCGATCAGGACGATCATGCTGTCCGTCATCGGGTTAAACAGGCTGGGCAGGACGCCCCAGCCCTCAGGCTTGCCGAGGATCTTGCCGATCTGCTCGAGCGCGTTTCCGAAAAAGCCGCCGGTCAGCGCGCCCATGATGAAGGTGGAGATGCCGCCGTAGAGCAGCAGCCTGCAGAACGACAGGGTCCCCTTCTGGGGTTTGATCTTTGCCATGGCGACCAGCGCCGCGATCATCATGATCAGGCCGTAGCCCATATCCGCCATCATCAGCCCGTAGAACAGGATGAAGAAGGGCGCCATCAGCGGGTTCGGGTCCACGCCGTCGTAGGCGGGGAGCGAGTACATGTTGGTGACCATGTTGAGCGCGTCCGAGAACCGGTTGTTCTTCAGCAGAACCGGGACATCCGGATACTCGCTGGGATCCGGGTCCTCCGTCTCCCAGGCACAGTCGTAGGGCTCCAGCAGGTCTGCCAGGGCGGCTTCCTTCTCCGCGGGCACCCAGCCCTGCATCACAACGGCGCTGTCGAGGCCCATAAGCTTGCTCTCGGCCTCGGCCCGGGCGATCTTCGCCGCAGCGACCTCTGCCGCCAGCTTCAGTTCGTCCCGTTCGGGCGCTTTGGCGATGAGCGCCTGGCGGACGCTCTCCTTCTCGCTTGCGAGGACGTTAAGTCTGTTCGCGGCTTCGGCCGCCGCTTCCTTCGCGGTGCCGGACTCGCCCGGGAACGTGATCGCCGTGAAGCCGAAGTGCCTCAGGCTGTCCTGCACGGCCGGCAGGTCCTCCCGGATCGCGACCACGAGAACGTAGTTTGTCGTTTTGTCGCCGGAGATGCGGAAAAGCTCCGCCTCGTCGGAGGCCTCCTCCACCGCTGCAATAACGCTCTGCAGGTCGATCCTCGCAGGGATGGAACCCCAAAGAATCGCGCTGCGCTCGGTCGATGCGGTGTCCAGGGGCAGATCCAGCTCCATCCAGGGCTTGACGGATTCGATCAGGCTGCTCTGCCGGTTCTCTTCCGCGGTGAGCCGCTTGATCTTCTCCTCCAGGCCGCTGATCTCCGCTGCCTTCTCCAGCACGGTCTTCAGTCCGGAGTCGTCCAGCAGCGCGTCAGTCTCTACCTGGGGCTTCGCGCTCAGAAGAGGCTTTTTCTCCGGCGCATAGCGGTCCAGCAGGCCAATGGCATTCTGCAGGGTACTCTGCGTGCTGCGGAGTGAAAGGATATCCGCATTCTCGTGGACCAGGCCCTCGTCGGACAATGACTCGTCCAGTTCGGAAAACTCTACGCATCCGAATCGCTCAAGCTCTCGCAGCAGCGGATCCTTCTGGCTTCGGATCGCCATCAGCCTGAGCTTTTTCATTTTCACAATAGCCATTCTTAATCGCCCACGATCCTTTCCACGACCAGTGCTGCGGCATCCTCCAGCTTCTGCTTCGCTCTCTGCCGAAGCTGATCCGCCTCGGCCAGCATCTCACGCTCGAGCGCGGCGGTCTTTTCGGCAGCCTGCTGATCGGCCTTCTCGCGCAGCGCCTTCAGCTCGGTCTCCGCTCTGCTGTTTGCTGCCAGCAGCGCGGCTTTACCGGACTCCTCAGCATCGGCAAGCATCTGCCGGGCCTTCGCTTCCGCTTCCGCTATCCGCGCTTTGCCGAGAACCTCGGCATCACTGATGCCCTTGATTGCTTCAAACGACATGGACACACCTCCCTTTTGTGTAATATTACCGGCAAAAAACCGGACTCCCGCGGTTTCATAACGCAGGATTTGTTGAAATTGCCTTATCATTATACTATGAAATCGTGTATCCTGCAAGGCAAAACAGGTATCCCCCATGATAATATTCTTACAATTCCTCAAAATTGTATCAGAACACAGCGTTGTATGTCCTGATATAAAGAAAAATTAACATGGTGGTTGCTTTGATAAATCATTATATAGCGGTGTTAAAAACCTGTCAAATATTTTTCTACTATGATTATTCATTATTTTTGCATCTGTTAATGACAAAAAATCATGGATTTGTCGAATCTTAAATTGTGTCTTGCATCTGTATGGCAAAAACTGTATAATATATCCAATTTATGGATGAAGAAGGTGCATGTATGACACTTACCGCTGACGCACTCTGGCTGGACAGCTTTTTCTCCGGCTATGACACGGCAATTCTGTCCTTTGCGCATAAGCTGGCGGAAGCCGCCGGCACGGTGTTGACCCCGTTCAACAAGCTGATCACCCTTCTCGGCGAGAAGGGCCTCCTGTTTATTCTCCTGGGCATTGTTCTGATGCTCTTCCCCCGCTGGCGCAAAGCCGGCGTCTGCATCTTCGGTGCAGTGGGCTGCGCGGCGGTCCTCAAGTTTGTCCTGAAGGATATGATCGCAAGGCCGAGACCCTTTGAGTCGGTCGAACAGTTCCGGCAGTGGTGGGAGTTTGTCGGAGCGCCGGCGGAAGACGGTTTCTCCTTCCCCTCCGGCCATGTCTCCGCAGCGGCGGCCGGTGTGACCGGGCTCTGCCTGATGCGCGGAAGGCGCTGGTTTATCCCTGGCGCCATCTGGGTGCTGCTGATGATGTTCTCCCGGAACTATCTGATGGCGCACTATCCCTCCGACGTGCTCTTCGGGCTGCTGGTCGGCGTTTTCTCCGGCTTTGTCGCCGCCGGGATCACGAATCTGATTTTCCGCTTCCTGGAGAGCCACAGCGGCGAAGGCAGGGTGTATGACTTCCTGCTGGAGGCCGGGTTTGAAGATCTCTCCGATATCAAGACGCTGCTGCCCCGCAAATCCGAGGAAGACACGCCGGCCTCCGTCGAGCGGTCCGCCCACAGCGAACCGGTCAAGACCACGCGCAGGGCTGCCGCCTCCACAGCAAAACACGCCAGAGGGACCACGTCCTCTTCCTCCGGCGGCTATCAGGGAAAGCACTGATAAGGCTGCCGATCAGAAAAACGTTTGAATAAACTTGTATCCCCGTCCGAGTGGACGGGGATATTTTATGTCAGGGCGCGCTGTCTATGTCAGCATAATGTCCTTCTATGTCATATTTATGCGGTTTATGTCAGCCCTATGTCAGTCTATGTCAGTTGTGAGTAATTTTACCGTTCCCACAGATACACGGGAATCGCTGTGTACAGATTATTGCAGACAACCTTCAACTCGTTTTTCCCCTTCGCCTGCAGCACAGTCACGGTGCATTTCAATCCGTCGTCGCTGATTTCCAGTGAAACGGCTTCCTCGTTGCTGAACGACCATTCAACCGACAGACCAGTCCCCGCTGGCTCAATATCAGCGTACAATTCAACAGGCCTGTCCCCCACGTACAATGTGATACCGCCGTCATCCAGTTCCCGCCCGAACGCGTAAAGACGGATGGCTGTAATCTCCGGTTTCGGCGCAGGTGTCGGGGCTGTTGGGACAACGGGTGCGGCTGTGGGTGTAGGTTCCGGTTCCGCTTTGACGCTACGCGGTGAAGACAACACCATCACCAGGACGCCAACAATCACAGCAACTGCAAGTAAAATCGCCCCGATTTTTGCAGGCTTCAACACATCTGATTCTTTCCGTTCCATAAAAAGACCCTCCCGCATGAAATGAGTGAGAGTATCTTATCACACCGGATTTCGACTCTCAATCCCCGGAAACCCTTAAAATTTATTAAGGCGGGCTGAGGCGGATTTTTGCTCGTCAACCGGGTTGGCGGTATAAAGGTCGGAAGGAATTAGCCCCCTGCTGAACGCAGTTTCATCCGGGCTGTTGTGCTGGACGACGGTGGATATGAAGAGATTATGATGTAAAATAGCAAGAACTTCTTGCAATAGTCACAAATCCTGTGTAAAATAGAAACAGAGGTGAATCATTTGTACGAATCCGAAGAAAACAGAAGAATCCGCGAACACCGCGAAGATATGGCTCGCTTGAGAGGTCTCAGACCTATCGATGACGATTTTATGCGTTGCATCTTTCGTGATAACATTCCCCTGGCGCAGTTTGTACTTCGAATTCTGACTCGAATCGATGACCTGACTGTAACGCAGCTTGAAACACAGAAAGACCTGAAACGCCTTGTCGGAGCGCGGTCTCTTTGCCTTGACTGTTATGCCTCAGATTCAACCGGGAAAAAGTATGATTTAGAAATCCAGCGCTCAGACAGCGGTGCCGGAGCCCATCGGGCAAGATACCATTCCGGCGCAATGGATATTGAGAACCTGGATGCAGGGCAGTCATTTGAAGAGCTGCCGGATACTTACACCATCTTCATCACAGAACATGATATCTATGGGAAAGGAGTTCCGTTCTATCCGATTGAGCGGATGAACACCGTTACCGGAGAACCGTACAAGGATGGCTCCCACATTCTCTATGTCAACGGCAGTTACCGTGACGACTCGGATATCGGAAAACTGATGCACGACTTTTCGTGCTTCGATCCCAGTCAAATGAACTACCCTCTCATGGAAGAAGTAACACGCTATTACAAAGAAACGCAGGAAGGAGTGGCGTATATGTGCAGAGCATTTGAAGAAGTAAGAAATGAAGGATACAGCAGGGGCATGCAGCAGGGCGTGCAGCAAGGTATGCAGCAGGGCTCTTATGAAAAAGAGCTCAGTAACATCAAAGCCCTGATGGAGACCATGAACTGGAATCCCCTCCAAGCGATGACTGCCCTCAAAATACCAGCAGAGGCACAGGAGAAGTATACTCAGCTCCTGAAACAGTAAATCAGCGACGAATATGCTGAAATGCTGTAAGGAGTAAACCCAAAATAAAACGACCACAGGCTGTAGCACCCAGAACCGGTGACGCAGCCTGTGGTTTTTTGATGCTATAAGAAGCCCAAGAATCCGAAACACTTCTTCCGCGGAAGGAGTATGCGAAACAACCTGTTGCGCATTTTCATTCCCTGATATCCGGGTATCTGATAAGAGCCTACAAAATTGGTGCATACTCTACGGCTGGCAATTCTCCTGTTTTTCCCGCCTGCAGCCTGAAGAAAACCTCAGGGGGGGTATTTACTTCAGGGAAACGGCGCGGTTGAGACGCAGGAAGTAGAGCACGGTCTCCCTGACCGGGAGAGCGAAGATGCGCCGGAGCGCCTTGGCGTAAGTCTCGAGCTGGGGACGGTAGTGTTCGGATCGGTCATTCAGTTCCGCCTCGCCCCGGATCCGGTCGGTTTTATAATCGACGACAACCAGTTCTCCCCGCTCAAGGAAGAAGCAGTCCACAACACCTTGCAGGAGGATCTTCTCTTCGGCAGAGAGCTTTTCTCCCGGGATCAGCTCGGCCGCCTCCGTCATCAGGGAGAACCGGAACTCCCTCCAGACCTTTTCGGCTGCGCGGATGCGCCTGCCGATTTCGGACTCGAAGAAGGCCCGGATCTGTTCGACGCTGACCGCTTCCGCCTCCTCATGAGTCAGGAAACGCTGCTCCTCCAGACGCCGCAGCTCCTGACGTACTTCCTCATCGGAACCTGTCTTTTCCAGTGCGATCTGCTGCAGCACCAGGTGGGTTGCGGTGCCGAGTGCAGTTGCGGAAAGGCCCTTGCCGCCCAGATCCGGATCCCGGAAGAGATGCCGCTCCCGCAACAGCAAAGCCGCGTCCGGGTCCGGCGTTTTCAGCGCCGTGGCGGTGAGCTTGGACGGGAGATGCTCGGCTGCCTGATAAGGGTAGACAAAGGACAGATTCTCCCTCAGTCTGGACAGCAGCTCCGGATCCGCTTCCGCGGGCGCGGTGTTCTCCACGCCGGCCTGTTCGATGCCCGATTCGCCCGACGTGCAGATTCGCCAGCGAAGGGCCCGGCTGTCAAAGGCTGTCGGCAGAAGCCATTGGACGGCGGTGGAGGCGGAGTCCAGCATCTGCGCAGGGATTTTGGCCTCGCCCTGCAGCAGAGACGCGCGTTCCAGCAGTTCGTCAGCCTTGCGCACACAGGCGGTCAGGTAGAGACGGTCCTTCGCCCTCGTCATGGCGACATACAAAAGCCGCATCTCCTCCGAGAGCATCTCCCTCGTCAACCGGCGCTCGATGGCGCGTCTCGCCGCGGTCGGGTACTCGACTTTCCGCACGGGATCGGTCCGCTTAGGCCCGAGCCCCAGCTCCGGATGGATCAGGACGGTGTCCCTCGTATCCTGGCGGTTGAAAGTCCGGCCCAGCCCGCTCACGAACACGACGGGAAACTCCAGACCCTTCGAGCGGTGGATAGAGAGGATATGCACGGCATCTCCCCCGTCGCTGCAGGTCTCGGGATCGCGGCTCTTCTTCTCCATGTTCCGCAGCCAGCTGACAAAGCGGTGCAGGCCATATTCCCCACCGCTGCGGAAGGTCTCGGCCATGGCGCTGAGGTCCGTTAGCCGGTGGAGCCGCTGCTCCCCGTCCGGCATGGCGGCGACCAGGGCGTAGAGATCCAGCTCTTCCACGATCCGGTCGATGAGCGAGACGGCGTTCAGATCCGGCGCTTCCTCCCGCAGCCGCCTCAGCCGGGCGAGAAAGGCCTGGGCCTTTTCGTCCTCGCTGGCACAGAGCGCGGTATAGAAGTCGGCGTCGGGACGGGCGCTCCTGATCAGACTCAGCCGGTCCGCGTCGAAGCCGCAGGCCGGAGAACTGAGCAGCGTGATAAGCGGGATATCCCGATGGGGATTGTCCATGACGGAGAGCATGGCAAACACCGTCGAAACCTCGACGCTGTCATAGAAGTCGCCGCCGGCGCCCGCATTCACCGGGATGCCCCGCGAAAGCAGCACTCTGCGGAAGACGCTGCCCACCATATTGGCCGAACGGAGCAGAATGGCGATATCGCCGAAGCGGACGCGCCGCTCCCCCTCGCCCTCCCGGACACGGCCGGTCTCCATCAGAGACAGGATCTCCGCTGCGACGGCCTCGGCCTCCGCCTCCATATCGGTGTTCTCGGCCTCCTCCCGCGGAATCAGCAGCAGCTCGGGAACATCGCTGCGCTCCGTCTGCGGGAGTCCTGGGATCAGACAGTCCTCGGGCCCGTAGTCCAGGTTCCCCAGCCGCTCGGACATGCAGCGGGTAAACACGGCGTTCACCGCGTCCAGAATCTCCCGCCGGGAGCGGAAATTCTCCTGCAGGCGGATGACCCGTTCGCCCCGGCTGTTCTCCCCATAGACGCGGCTTTTCTCGGTGAAGATCTCGGGGTCCGCCAGACGGAAGCGGTAAATGGACTGCTTCAGATCCCCGACGAAGAAGAGGTTCTCCCCGTCCCGGCTCACCGCGTGGAAAATACGGTCCTGCACCCGGCTCACGTCCTGGTACTCGTCCACCATGATCTCGGTAAAGCGGGCGGAGATCTCCCGTGCGGCGTCGGTCGCGCTTCCGTCTTCCTCGGTGAGCAGGCGGATGGTGAGGTGCTCCAGATCCGAGAAGTCCAGGGCGTTTGCCCTGGCTTTTGCCCGCTGGAATTCCTCTTCCAGCTCCATCGTCACGGAGAGCAGCGTCTGCATCTCGGGCGCTGTCTCCCTCATATCGCGCAGCAGCTCCTCCGTCGGGGCATGAAACACCAGGGCCAGCTTCTCCATGGCTTTTTTGCACTTTTCGCGGACGCTTTTGACGGCGTCGGCCAGCTCCGGCGCAGGGTTGTTCCGGATCCCGCTGATGCGCGGAAAGGGCACCGGGAAGCACGAAACGCTCTCATCCCAGCCCTCTTTCAGCCGCGCCGAGAGCAGATTCAGCGCGTCCGCGGTGGCCCGAAAGCTGGCCTCATAAGCATGGCGGACCTTCTCCTCGGACTGCATGTCGGAGAGCGCCGTTTCCATCTGACGGGCCCAGAACGCGGCCTCTTCCGCCGCGTCGTCCAGCAGTTCCCGGCCCCAGAGCGTCTCGCCGACATCCCGGATATCACTGCTCAGACTCTCCGCCTGCGCCTCAGCCCAGGCGTCCGGTCTCGCGTGGCTCTGCATGTTGGCATGCAGCTTCAGAACCAGCTCAGAGAGCCGGCTGTCGTCGCGGCCTGCGCCGACACGGTCGGTCAGATCGAGAAAAGCCTGTTCCCCTTCCTGATAGCGGCGTTCGAGCACGCGCTCCAGCGCGGCGGCGCGCAGACGCTCGCTCTTCTCTTCCTCAAGAATCCGAAACGCGGGCGAGATGCCCAGCACCCCGGCGTATTCCCGCAGGATGGCCGCGCAGAAAGAGTGGATCGTGCCGATTTGCGCGTTGCGGCAGAGCAGCATCTGCCGCCTCAGATGTGCGTTGGACGGGTCCTCGCGCAGGCGGGAGGCGATGGCGTCGGCAATGCGCGCACGCAGCTCGCCGGCCGCCGCCCTGGTAAAGGTGATGACCAGGAAGCGGTCGATATCCTCCGGCTGGGCGTCGGTCTGACGCGGGTCCATATATTCCATGAGGCGCTCCGTCAGGACACGGGTCTTACCGCTCCCGGCGCCCGCCGAGACCAGCACGCTGCCGCCCCGGCAGGTGATGGCCTCATGCTGTGTTCTTGTAAACTCCATCAGCGCTCCTCCCTCAGCTGGGCCCAGACCGTCTCGTCGCTGAGCCTGGGCGTGGGACAGCTGGATTCGCCGTTCTCGCCCTCTTCAAAACGGCAGATGCTGTGATAGAGGCAGTTCCGGCAGGCGTTGTCGCTCTCCGAGACATAGGTGGGGCTCACCTCGATGCTGCCCGCGAGGATCTCGTCGGTCATCTCACGGAGGCTCTGTTCGACATGGCGGCGCAGCAGACCCATCTGTTCGAGGCTCACAAGCGGGTCGGAAGACAGGACCTTCACGGGGATATACTGCTTCTCGTCACCGCGCTCCCATGCCTCAATCAGGTTCCGGTCATCCAGGACAAGGCCGGAACGCCGCTTGCCCTTAAGACGCTGCTTCTTCGCCTCGTCCTCGTCCGGCTCATGGTCAAAACGAAGCAGCTCCTCCCTCGCAGGGAGGTAGAGAATCCCCGCCGGGGAGGCGGTATGGCCGTAGAGCGCCTCGGCATGGTCGCAGACGGTGAACAGATAGAGTAGCATCTGCATGTTCCTGCCGTACCAGATATCCGAGAGGTTGAACTTTTTGCGGCCGGTCTTGTAGTCCACAATGCGCAGCCAAAGCTGATCCCCCTGAATCCAGCCGTCGACGCGGTCGGCAATGCCCGTGAGACGGAGTTTCTCCTCCGTGTCCGGCGCCGTGCCCGGGAGGCGGGAGACGTCCAGCTCAAAGCTCAAAGGGACAAAATCGGACTTGCGCAGTTCCTCCGCTGTGTCCTCCACGATCCGGTACACATCCTGGCAGATGCGGTCAAAGAGATAGCGAAAACGGGCGGACTTCTCACGGAAGTCTCCCAGCTCGGTGTGGATATAGTCCGAGATGGCGGCACGGGTGATCTCCCGCAGCCGCTCATTTTCGACCTGACGGAAGCCGCCGAGAAGAGCCACTTCCCGCGCGGTCTGTTCCAGAATCGCATGGATGAAGGTGCCGATCTCAGGCGCGTGGAAGGTTGCCGGCTCGTCCGGTTCGGCCTTCAGGCCGTAGCTGCAGTAGTATTGAAACCGACAGGAGGAAAAGCTCTCCAGCCTTGAAGGACTGATGCGGATCCTGCGCCCGTAGAGCGCCTCCACAGCAGCGGGACTGAGAGCGGTCCTCCTGATGCGGGCGGCCTCGCTCAGCTGCGCGAGGCGCTCAGGCGCCGTCTCCCGATACCAGGCGGCCGCGGCCTGCGCCTCGGCTCCGCTGCCCGGCCGCGCGGCAGAGGCCGCGAGGGCGAGGGCAGGCTCCGGTGCAGAGAGCCTTGATAACGGAACGGAAACCTTCTCCGGCGTCAGGCCGAAGATCTTCTGTGCCTGGGAGTACACCATTGCCGGGACGAGAACCTCACCGCGAAAGCCTGTGAGCGGACAGCTCATGAACAGCTGATCATGAGGGAGCGTCAGCGTGTGGTAGAGCAGCGCGTACTCCCGCCAGAGCTCGGCATCGCCCCCGCCGATCCGAAGATCGTGCTCGGCGAGGATGTCACGCTCGTCCTGATTGAAGATCCCGCCATTGCCTCTTGCCTGCGGCAGACGGTCGTCGCTGCAGCCGAGGACAATCAGACGTCTGATCTTTCTTCTCCTCATGCGGTCAAAATCGCCCGCAGGGAGCCGGTCGAGCGCCACGGGGATCAGGCCGATGTCATACCTCGAGAGCACTGCGTGCAGCAGGTCCCGAAAGCCCTCCGTGTTCATGGCGCTCTCACCGAGCACCATCGCGATCTGGCGGATGGCGCCGCCGCAGAGCTCCCACAGCTGGGTATACTCGGCGCGCAGCTCGTCCCTGCCCTGCTCCTCCAGACGGCGGACGCGCTCCTCCAGCAGCGCGGAGGCATGAGTGTCATGCAGAAATGCTGCAAGAGCTTCCGCCTGGGCGCGCGCCGTCGCAGCGGACTGCGACCGTTCGCGCAGCTTCATCAGCGGACGGGCAACCGTCCTGCG
The DNA here is from genome assembly GCA_017458065.1 of Oscillospiraceae bacterium. Classification (GTDB taxonomy): domain Bacteria; phylum Bacillota; class Clostridia; order Oscillospirales; family Oscillospiraceae; genus Limivicinus. The sequence continues at coordinate 21,451 of JAFTGD010000040.1, read as the reverse complement.
GTCCTCGTTCAAGCGGTTCAGCCGCTGAACAGCGTCCTCGGTCCAGGGCTTGCCATAGCCGCCCGGATGCTGGGCCCAGGGCTCGGGATTCATCCAGGCGCCTAAGCGGAGCTGCCACTTATACAGATAGCGGCAGAGCTCGTCGCAGCGCTCTTCCCCCAGCCCGCTGAAGCCGCAGCGGAGGTAGGCCGTGACGTCCTCCGGGTCGAAGTTGGAGAGAATCACGTCATAGGCGCTCTCGATCCAGAGCGGGAGCGGCTTCTCGGCCAGAGCATCCCGCCTCGTGACAAAAAGCGGGATTCCATAGCGCCGGAAAGTGCTTTCCAGGATGCCCCGGTACTCCTCAAAGCCCCGGATGGCAACGGCGATATCCCGCCAGCGGCAGCCCTCCTCCCGCACGGCGCGCAGCACCTCGGCCGCGGCAGCCTCGCACTCGGCGCGCGGGGTATCCGCCTGCAGAAGGCGCAGCTCGCCGCCGCGGTCGGGAAACGCCCCGGCCGCGTAGTCGAACATATGATCCGCGTAGTAAGAGAGGGCATTGCTGCGCTCCGGATTCTCTACCGTGAGGACCGTGACCGCCTGGCCAAGGGACTCGGCCAGATCACGCAGTCCGTCCATGGCGATCCTGGAGGGGAGCAGATACTCCTCGCCACCGCTCTTCTCCACGGCGGGCAGGCAGACGGTGAGCTGCACATTTCGTCTCAGCAGCGCCTCGATGACCTTGGTCTCGAGGCCGGTGAAGTCGATAAACCCGTCGATATAGACGCGGTCGAAGTCCTGAAGCCCGTACTGCCCGATCTGCCTTGCGAGCAGCGCAAGCGGCTCCTCGACAGAAGCCCCGGAGCGCTCCAGGACGGCGTTGTAGCCCTCCATCACGAGCGCCAGTTCTCTCAGCTTGGCGCCGAGTTCTCCGCCCAGCTCGTCTGAGAGGACCCGCAGGCTGTCGATGTCCGACGCCGCTGCGCGGAGACGGTCCGCCTCCTGCACCATCATCAGCTGCAGGTCCGGATTGTCCGCCGCCCGGCCGTAAATCTTCAGCATCGGCTGCAGCTCCTTCAGCGCCATGGCCATGCAGAGAAGCTTGCCGCCTTCGTCCATCCGCACATCGGCCCCGCCGCCGTGGACACCCATGCTCCATCGGGCAAAGCCGGTGAAGCTCATCACCTCGGCATAGAGAGAGAGGCGGTCGCCGCAGGCCTCGCAGAGCTCGCGCTCGGCCTCGTGGCTGTACTGCTCCGGAACAAGAAGAAGCTGTCTCCCCTTGCCCTGTGCAACAGCTTCCCGGATCTCGCTGATGATGGCGGAGGTTTTGCCGCTTCGGACCTTGCCGATCACAAACCTCAACGACATGGTTCAGGCAAGACGGAGGATGGCCGTCTGGGACGGTGTTTCTTTATCCAGTACCAGGACGTTGTCCGGGTATTCGACGGGGTTGTCGCAAAGCTGCAGGAAGCCGTCCAGGGTGCTGATCACATCATAACCGTGATCGCCCCGGCGGTAGTGCATCGGGATGGTGACCCGGGGGCGGAGCTGCTTTACGATCTCAACGGCCTGCTCAGCGTCGATGGTATAGTAGCCCCCGACCGGGATCAGCAGAGCGTCGAGCCCTGAAAGCGCGGCGATCTGCTCCTCATTCAGCATGCAGCCCAGGTCCCCGAGGTGGGCGATCTTCATTCCCTCCGCGCAGAGGACATGAATCGTATTGGGGCCGCGCTTTGTCCCCTGCGCGTCGTCGTGCCAGGAGGGGATCTCATGGACCTCGACCCCGCAGGGATCGCCGCTCAGGCGCACGTTTTCAGCGCTATTGTGGTCACGGTGTCCGTGGCTGCAGAGCACCCTGTCCGCCTGCAGGTTCAGCGGGCCGAAGCCCGGGACCGAGCCGTCGGAATAGGGGTCCAGGACCACAGTCCCCTCCTGCGTCGAGACGGTGAAGCAGGAATGTCCGTTCCAGATAATTTTCATGTCAGTTCCTCCGTTCTTGATTCTTGTTTTTTATCCGTTTTTCGCGTCCTGCCGCTCCGGCAGTTCGCGGTCGTATCCCTTCCGCCGGACGGCGGTGTCGATCAGATCCTTTGACTCGTCAAAGGCCGCCTTCAGATAGGCGGAGACGTCTTCCCTGTTCCCCTTCTCCCGCGCCTTGATCTTTTCCCAGCTGGCGAGGACCTCGTCGGAGCTTCCGACGCGGGCTTCGCCGAACACATGGGGATGGCGGCGGATCATCTTCTCGGTGATGCCGGCGATAACGTCGTCCACGGTGAAGAGACCTTCCTCCTCGGCGATCTGCGCGTGCATCACCACCTGCAGCAGCAGGTCCCCGAGCTCTTCTTTCAGATTGTTGGCGTTTCCGGTCTCGGTAAGGACGTTGATGCCGCAGATAACCTCGGCGGCCTCCTCGATGCAGGCGGGCTTCAGGCTCTGATGGGTCTGCTCCCGGTCCCAGGGGCAGCCGTCCTCGGCACGGAGCCGGGCGACCACCTCTCTCAGTTTGTCAAAGGAATCCATACTGTTTCTCCTGTCTCTGTCTGAACCGGCCGGCAGCGCTCACCTGCTCAGGATATCGTAATTGACGGTCTTGTAGAAGCCGTCGCAGATGGCGGTGTAGCTGCCGCCGCAGGTCCCCATCAGGACCATCAGCTTGGTAATGGTCGCCTCCAGCGTCATGTCGTAGGCCTCCATCAGGTGGAAGTCCTCCTTGACCTTCTGTCCGACCTCATAGACCTCCATATTGCTGCCCTCGTTGGTCACCTGGGTGGCCATGACGACGATCTTGCCGCGGGAGATCCACTGTTCCATCTGGGTATAGAAGACGTCCAGAAGATTCTGCGGGATGCCGCCCACGCCGAAGCTCTCGATCACGAGACAGTCGTAGTTCTGGAAGAGGTATTCGACCAGCTCAGGCTTGGTGCCGGGGATCAGCTTCAGAACGACGACGCTGTCGTTCAGGTCGTGGACAAAATGCACTGGCTGGGTAAAGGGCTGCTGCGGGATGAAGCGGATGATCTTCCGCTCCTGGATCGTCGCGATGGGCGGGAAGTTCACACTGCTGAAGGCGTTGTAGCTGTGGGCGTAGGTTTTCTTGGCCCGGGTACCGGCGATGACGCTGCCGTTAAAGACGAGCACGACGCCCCGGGAATCGGGGTCGGCGGCATAACGGATGCTGTCAATGAGGTTCTGCCTGGCATCTGTGCTGTCCTCACTGATGGGCTTCTGGGAGCCGGTAATGACGACGGGCTTGTTGGAATTGAGAATCATATAGCTGAGGGCCGCGGAGGTATAGGCCATGGTGTCGGTGCCGTGGCAGATGACAAAGCCGTCATAGTAGAGATACTTGGCCTCCACCGCGCAGACGATCTGCCGCCAGATCTCGGGCTTCATGTTTGTGCTGTCGATGTTGCAGACCTGGATGGAGTCCACCTGACACTCCTCGCGGATCTCAGGGATAAAAGAGAGCAGCTGCTCCGCGTCAAGCCCGGGCTTCAGCCCGTGTTCGGAGATCATAGAGGCGATGGTGCCGCCGGTAGCCAGCAGGAGGATATTTCTCTTTCGGTTCATGTCAGACTTCTCCCTTCCCCGGAATTCTTCTTTTATTTTACCCGCCGGGGCGCGAGTTGTAAATCTTTTTCTCATTCAGGTCTTTACCTCGGCGAAGATTCCTGATAAAATCAAGGCAGAGGAAACCGGCAACCAACAGATACAGAGGAGATGAAGCAGCTATGAAAAACATCGTGACCATCAGCCGCGAGTACGGCAGCGGCGGCTACGAGGTCGGCCGCAAGGTCGCCGAGGCCGTGAACTACAAGTTCTACGACAAGGAACTGATCGCCCATATCGCCGAGCGGTTCATGATCCCGGAGACCTACGTCGCCGCGACGGAGGAAAAGGAGATCCGCAAGAACATCTTCCATGAGGTCTTCCCTGTCCTCGCCAAAAGCGAGAACGAGGACGCGGACTACATCTTCCGCGAGCAGGGCAAGTTCATCGTCCAGCTGGTGGAAGAGGGCAACTGCGTGATCGCAGGCCGACGCGCGGACTACTACCTGCGGGATAATCCCAACGCGCTGCACCTGTTCTTCTATGCAGACGAAGACTTCAAGGTGGAGCGGATCTGCCGCGAGGAGAACTGCAGCGCCGAAGAAGCCCTGAAAAAAATCGTCGATATGGACAAGCGGCGCAGAACCAGCTATGAGTACGTCACGGCCCGCAAGTGGGCTGATCGCCACAACTATGACCTGATGCTGTGCACCTCGACGCTGGGCATCGAGAAATGCGTAGAGACGATCGTGAATCTCCTTGGATAAAAACCTTACTCTCTCAAAACGGACAATGGAGCGGTCAGACGATCGCTCCATTGCTGTTCTTTACCATTTATACAGGCTTATTCAAAGCCCTGCTGCCTGCACCAGGTGTCCATCACCAGCTTCACGGGGAGGAACTTGACCAGCCGCACCTGGCGGCGCACCGGATGGCCGAGGATCGAGACGGTCTTCTTTTTCTTCAGATCCTTCATGGCCTGCTCGGCGACCTCATCCGGACCGTACCAGCGGTCGACATAGCGGATGTACTCGTCGTGGTGCGCGACCTGCTGGAACTCTGTCTTGATCCAGCCCGGACAGACACACATGACGTGGATCTTCTTCGGCCTCAGCTCACGCCCCAGCGCCCGGGAGAAGTTGAGCACATAGCTCTTGCTGGCGCCGTATACCGTCTGATAAGGGACCGGCTGCCAGGCCGAGTTAGAGCCCATGTTGACGATGCTGTCGCCCGCCTTCATATACGGGAGGCTCACATGGCACATTCCGGTCAGGGCGAGCGAATTCAGCGTGGCGCTGGAGAGCTGCTTCTGCAGGTCCTTCTCGGCAAAGGGGCCGAAGACGCCGCAGCCCGCCGCATTGATCAGAAGATGGATCTCCGGCTTCTCCCGCTCCAGCAGCTGCTGATAGGTATCCAGCGAGCTCAGGTCCGCGAGGTCCAGTACGACCGGGCGCAGGAGGGTCCGGCACTTATCTTTCAGTTCCTCCAGCCGCTCCGCCCTGCGGGCCACCACCCAGATCTCATCCAGCTGAAACTCCCGGTCCACGGCGTAGACAAACTCTCTTCCGATGCCGGCGGAAGCCCCGGTAATCACTGCGATTTTCAAAGCCTGTTCCTCTCCTTTTTACAGCATAGAATGTGGTTAAGTATTACAGAATCTGCAAGGGGCGCCATCTCAGAAAATCCCCGGAGGCCAGATGGTACTGTACGCCGTGATGCTCTCCCTGGATGCTGTCGTGAAAGCGGCTCTCCCCGTGGCTGTGGGCGTAGATCACATGCTCCGCACCGTACTCCTCCGCCATGGCGGTAAAGACGCTCTCCTCCTCGAGGATGCTGGTGGGAGGATAATGCAGAAACATGATAAAGCGGCGGTATCCGTCCCGTCTTGCCGCTTCAAAGGAGTTGCGGAGGCGCTCCGCTTCCCTGGCAACCAGTTTGGAAGAATGGATCTCGTTCTCCTCATCCCAGCCCAGAATCTGACCTCGCCGGTTTAAATAAAACGGGCCTTCGAAGCAGTGCCCCTTGGTCCCGACAAGGGCGTAATCCCGATAGGGAAAATAATTGTCCTGAAGGAAGAACAGTCTGCCCTGAAACTGTTCGTTCAGGCTTTTCGTCTTCTTCGCGTCCCAGAACATATCGTGGTTGCCGCGGAGGAGCACCTTGTGTCCGGGGAGATCGGAGATGTACTGCAGGTCCTGTCCGCACTCGGAAAGGTTCTTTCCCCAGCTGTGATCCCCGACCAGGACCAGAGTGTCGTCCGGGTGAATGAGCTCGATGCAGTTTTGATAAAACTTCTCCTCGTGGTTTTTCCAGACGCGGTCCTTCTGCATCCGCGCTTTCAGCGGAGTCTGAAAATGCAGATGCAGGTCCCCAAGTGCAAAAAGGCTCATGCTGTCCTCTCCTGCCTCAACCGGCTTCTCTCATAATGGAATCATTATACGATAAAAAAACGAAAACACAAGAAATAAATCCGCACACAGGCAATTCAGCCAAAGAAAAATTGACATTTTCCTTGTACTGTTATATAGTAAGCATGCATATTCATTCAGATTTTCTGTCTGAATCAAAATAATTACGGAAAGGAAAATGCACATGGAGAAAAAACTATCACGCAGACAGTTTATCAAATCAATGGCTGCCGGCGCCGCCGGTGTTGCCGCCTTCGGTGTTGTAGACGGGCTTAACCTGAAAGCCTCTGCCGAGGGAGAAGCGATCTACACGCCCGGCACTTACAGCGCGTCCGCCTGGGGTATGTCCAGCGACGTCACCGTCACGCTGACCTTTGACGAAACCAGCATCATCGACGCCGCGGTCGATGTCTCTGGCGAGACCCAGGGCATCGGAGCCGCCATCGGAGATCAGGTTGTGGAACAGCTGCTGGCCGGGCAGACCGCCGAGATTGACGGCGTGACCGGGGCAAGCCTCACCTCAACCGCCGTGCGCACTGCTGCACGTGAATGCATCGACCAGGCGAAAGGCATCGTTGATGAGGTTGCGGAAGCTGCTGTCGCCACTGCGGGACAGCATTCCTGGGAAGTGAAGCCTGAGCCGATTCCGGAATCTGAAATCGTAGAGACGGTTGACACGGAGATCCTGGTCATCGGCGGCGGCTATGCCGGATGCGCCACGGCCGCCCGTGCCGCAGAACTGGGCGCCAAAGTCATCCTGGTTGAGAAGAGCGACACCCTCCACGGCAACGGCGTCGGCGGTACCGGTGCAGTCGCATCCAAGGCACTGGATGCCTTTGACCTCAAGCTTGACAAGGTCGATTCCCAGAAGCGCTGGGTAAAGACCTGCGGCGGACGCTGCAGAGAGTCCCTGGTTGCAAAATTCCACAACACCTCGGAAGAGGCCATGAACTGGATGATCGACATCGCCGAAGCGAGCGGCGCTCAGGCACTGATCAGTGAGAACCATTCCAATGACCCGGTTCACAAGGAAGACCGCACTTATCATATGTTTGTAGGCGGCTCGGTGATCGAAGAATACGGATTTGCCGTGTTCGCGCCGCATCTGTTCCGTCTGCATGCGGAGGAAAACGGGGCGCAGTTTGTCTATAACTCCCCCGCCGAGCAGCTTGTCCAGGATGAAAGCGGCGCTGTCACCGGCGCGATCTGCAAGACAGACGCCGGGTATGTCAAATACAACGCTTCCAAAGGCGTCGTTCTTGCCACCGGCGACATCTCCTTCAATGAGGAAATGATGGAATACTTCGCGCCGATCGGCAACAAGGTGCTTGCAAAGCTCAACGGCGCGCTTGGCGACACCGGCGACGGAATCAACATGGCATGCTGGGCAGGCGCTGCCGTGCAGGACGGCCCCTGGCCGACCATGATGCACCCCCAGGCGGCGTCCTACTGGCACGGTCCCTTCCTGTTTGTCACCCCGGAGGGCAAGCGCTACATGAACGAGGCGACCTGGGTTCAGGGCAAGTGCATCGGTCTTGTCACGCAGGCCAAATCCCCGTACTCCTTCTCCATCTTCGACTCAAAGTATCCTGAATATGTTCTGCAGAGCCTGCCTTCCGGCGGCGGCATGTTCTGGGACAACTTCCGCTTCATCGGCTCCACTTTTGAGGATTCTGTCGAAACAACGGTCAGCACCATTGAGAGCGGAGTAGAGAACGACCCGAAGAACTACTTCAAAGCGGATACCCTGGAAGAGCTGGCTGAGAAAATCGGCGTACCCACGGACGCTCTGCTCGCAACGGTTGAGCACTATAACGAGCTCTGCGACAAGGGCGAGGATACCGACTTCTACAAGGATCAGGTGTTCCTGACCCCGATCAAGGAAGGTCCCTTCTATGCCACGCGCGTCGGCGCCGGTCTGCTGGCGGTTGTCGGCGGTCTGCACATCGACGACAACAACCAGGTCTGCACTGCCAATGACGAAGCGATCCCCGGCCTCTTTGCCGTCGGCAATGTCTCCGGAGATATGTATGCGGTTGACTATCCCATCAACTTTATGGGCAACAGCCACGGCCGCTGCCTGGTGGGCGGATACTCCGTTGGCACGTATCTGGCAAACCTCTGAATCTGACCCTTTAAAAGCTGTGACCGCCGGCTCCTGTCATCAGAGTCGGCGGTCCTTTTCTATGGTTTTCTAATCCTGAACATGCGTGACCAGTGCCTCAAAGTCATCAGAATGATCACAGTAGAAGTCAAAATCCACCGTGCTCTGGACCGGCACGCCGTCAAAAACGGAGACTGCGCCGGGTCCGCAGCCGATCTGCACCGTGCAGCGTGATGCAGGCGGTATGTTATCGCGGTACCAGCTGCGTCCCGATCGCATCCACTTCTCTCCTGCCAGCACATGGTCCACTGCATCCAAAAGCTGCTGAGAGGATCCAGCAGGCAGAAAGATCGCCCCAGGATGCGTCGGCAGAATGCACTTCAGCAGTGTCACGGCCTTCTCCTGAGGCATGTTATCTGATGTCAGCAGTACGCCGAAGGCATGAAAAGCATTCTGGAAACAGGTATCCAATGCGCCGACAGCCTGCTTGCCCGTACAGCGATATCCCGCCGCAAGCAGCCCTTCATCGGTGAGATCCGGCAGTTCAAAGCAGATCGAAGCGTTTCTGATCTGGCGGACTGCACTGAGCTTATAGAAATCAAACCCGGAGGGAGTCATATGAAAGCGGACGGTCCTCTGCGGATCCACATGAAATTGCTTCTTGATCAGGCGAATGATGCCCGCGAGATCATCCGCGGTGAGATGCGACGCCGATCCGTTCCCGATTTCGATCTCGCGGATCAGCAAATCCTCACTCTCTTCGGAAAGGGCGCAGAGTTCCCTGTTCAGGGCTGTGATAAACCTGTTCATATGCCGCGAGTCAAACGTTTTCAGGCACCCGGGATGCGCTGCCTCAAGGCCGTCCACGCGAAATGGCAGTGAAATAAAGATTTTTGCTGCTTCCATCTTCTACTCTCTTCCCTATCCGAAACTCGCCCGGATTTCGGCATTTTGAATCATCCAAACTGTGCAAAAGATTCTATCATAATCTGTTTTATCCGTCCAGCGCATTTTGAACGGGGCAATCACATGCTCACTCGTGGAGCTTCTGGAACCTGGCGAGGTCGGTGTTCATCTTCTTCGCCTCAGCAGAGTCCCTTCAGCCAGTTAAAAAGATTGGTCAGGAAGAAAATGACAAGCACGCTCCCCGCGATGGTGAGGACGACGCTGACGTCGCCCGTATCGATGGCAGGACTCGAAAAGGCGATGAAGAGGATCACCGCTTCCAGCAGAACAAGCATCAGCGCCTTGCGGACAAGAAGCTCTTTCGGAGAGAGCTCATGCCGGGACCAGGTAACGAGCGTCGGCAGCAGGCAGAGTGCGGCGTACCTGATCGGTACCAGGAGAGCATCGTATAAAGGAAGACTCACTGCAAAAAAGATGACATCTTGAAGAAACCGCCAGTGTTATTATTTCCACTCTGATCTACTTGTGTAAGGGTACCCACTGAGAAATCCTTCTCATTATACTCTGGACAACAATCGATCCGCCTTTACAAGATAGGCATATCCCTCCGGATTCACCTTCTTGGTTCTGGCAAGTGGCATCAATACATCCTGTGTCAGCTTTTCATGAACCAAGCTCATCACTTCATCGCCTGTCACAAACTCAAATGATGTGTTGGACAGCAAAGTCGCTGCCAGATATATTATCCGCGCTGCCCTCGATGATGCTATCTCTGCGCTGAAATTTTCTGAAAAGATATGCGTTCGCAGATCCCTCGATCCCCGCAAGTAAGCTGCATAGTCATCCTCATCCGTTTTGCCCCGCGACGCTATGCTGACCGGTGCACGGATCGTATCATGTAGACAATCTGACGGGGTTATCTCTGTACCGCGATATTCTATTTCTGAAGCTGATACCTGTGCGTAAGTATTTTTCAAATCGTCAAAATCATCCAACACATCTATCAGGGTACACACATCGTAAAACTGCTTCATTACCTCCATATCCTTGTTCTGATGCAAAGGAATGCCTGTTGTATGCGGTGCGAAAGCCGTCAGCTTATCTCCAAGTATGCAGGCGGGCGAAGGGATTCTAACCATAACCGGATTTGTATCATCCGTCATGAGCAATTCATTTTTGATCGGCTTTTCTATCAACCTTGCATAATGGTCTTCTTCAAATAGTATATCCAGCAGAATATAAAACGGCTCCTCATTGATTGGAGAATCATACAGGAATTGAAAATGCCTTTTTTCGATATTATTGCGTCCCTTCCTCTTCTGCTCCTCATAATCAACGAATGGAAACAGCTCCGACGCTTTCCTGACATAATCGTCCACATCGATTCCCGGTTCAACAACAATATCAATATCTGTACTTAATCGCATTGGATGCTCCAACAACAACATAAGGCAGGTGCCGCCCTTAAAAACAAATGGCATTCCCACCCTTGCCAATGCTTCTAACAATCCGAATGCGTATACTGTTCTTTCCAGCAAAATTGGATCACGTCTGCTGGTCTTTTGTAATTCTCTAATATGCTCCTCTGTGAAATTCTCTCTCAAAAGCATTCTTACACCGTCCTTAGCGTGATGCCTGCCTCAATTGCAATAAAGTCCTTCAGTTTTTCCTCTGCATTTCGACGTCTTGCATACCGGAGCATCTTACTTTCATCAATCACATATCGGGTAAACGCATCGCGAAAGATTGCCGGATATTCTCCCTGATGGATAATCTCACGATACAAGGGCTCCGTAAGTAGATCGACCAGCAGTTTTTCCAGACATGTATGCCATTTTTCATCTGTACCTTTCGGTGCTTCCATAACAAGCCTGTCTATTATGATCAGATCATCCGTCCAGTACTGATCATATATTTCAACAGAAGGATTCTTTAATACATGACCGGGATAACTGGATTTAAGCCCATCAAATATAAAATCGCCAAGATCGCCCTCTACGCTAACAAAAACAACATTATGTGCAATCTGATGATTCACAAAACGATTTAGCTGTATTAGTTCAAATATAGCGAAGTCAAGAAACGGGTGATCCCGAACGATCTTTTCAGCCACATTGGTTGCCAGTTCAGAATATTGATGTGCATATAGTTCCAGCCCACCGACAGCAACCGTGTATTTATTTCTCCCAACTCTTGCGACCTGATGCGATTTCAAATAACGCTGCAGAAGCGCATTTGCAGTATTAAGGCTATAAGAAGATGATCCTTCATTGAGCACCTGCCAAACTTCCTGTCTTCCAAAAACCGGATAAGTACTCAGCAGACTAAGCACTCTGTTTTCATTCATGCAGACCACTTCCTTTATTATATCGTTTTGGCAGTAAAAGCATTTTACTGCCGTTTTGATATTAGCTTATTCGAATCTGTTTGTCAATATCACTTCGGCATCAAATGCGTTTTATTGCCGATTTGATACACTGACACCGATGAACAAACTGATATAGCCGACTCTAAGACGACAAACACAGCCCCGAAAGGCCGTGTCCAACATAAGTTCCCTCTTTACTGCCGGATGCACCAGGCTATGGCTGCACCCTCGTCCTCAAAGATTACATCGCTTACCGCTCTCAGCCCAATCGCGCCTTCGCAGCTTTTATCCTCATCGAGGTGCTCGTAGACCGCTGCGAAGTAGCTCGGCCTATTATGCTGGTAGTAATATCCCGCAAGCAGCACTTTGTCGCCGTAGTTCAGCACGTGGCTCCACCTGCATCCGAGATCTTCCGCTGTGGCGGAGTTCGGCAGTCTGTAAGTTCTTTCGGCTTCTTTGATCGTCATGGTCTTGTTCCTCCTGTGTGTTGGTTTTTCCCTTTCGGTAGTAAGCATATTACCGTCAGGCGGGCCAGGAGCCAAGTCATTTCTGCTTCATAATCTGCACAAATATGATCATTATTTTAAGCGGCATGATTGTGTACATTACTGCTTTCAGGTCTACATCCTCTGGCAGCTTTAGCTCTGCCTCCCTATACCGGATCTCGATCCTCCGACCATTCCCTGCACTGCTGTTCTCATCAAGGCGCACCAATTGCGGCTCTGCCGCTTCTGTTGCTGCCTCGCGCACCTTTCGCAGCCAGTAATAATATTTCTTCTCGGAAATCCCTCGCTGGGCACAAAATTCCTTGTTCGTCAGACCGCTCTCTTGCCGCTCACGGATAATCTGTGCCCAATTCTGAAGCCGATACTCATCCCGTACTGCCAATACATCCACCATTGTATTTCATCCTCTCCTTTTTCCTCGAAAAACTCACCTGCAGTTTTTCAAGTCTTTGGGAGAGTATCTCATATTTGCTCCGCTTTTGGTAGGCGTGTTCTTATTTAGCGCTTACGAAGAAATCACAGACTGATCAGGAGCGTTTCTGCTCTGTCACAGTCTGTGATTTCCGTTTTCATTTTGCTATTGTCGTATAACCAGCTCGCAGGTAATACAGCTCTCAACCTTGCCAGGTAACAACCTGCTTTCCGCCCCATGCAAGCGCTGGCTCACACCAATCTCCTTCTCCTCCACAGCAGCGCTCCCGCTCCGAGGATCAGGATGCTGCCAAGGATCGTGAAGAGCCGTGTGCCGGGGCCGCCGGTCGCGGGGAGGGTATAGCCGATCTGATCGTTGCAGATGGTCCCTCCGTCCCCGATCTGTTCCGCGCCATACTGCCGTTCCGCACCCACGAAATACTTGGGGCTCTGGTACTCGCTGACGGTCTCCTCCGATACCGTGTAGGTATAACCGGGCTCCGTGTCGCCATAGGGGAGGCCGGTCAGGCTAAAGACATAGCCGGTGGCGGCATCCGCCGCGGTGACGACCAGCTTGCTCTTTTCTCCCGCAGTATCGTTCTGCGCGCTGATTTCCGTGCCCACGGTAAGGTCGGTGTCCTCGATGGTATATGTCGCGTATTTCGCGCTGTTCTGCTTGATGGTCACCGTGATCGACTGGCCCGCCGGCCAGGGGAGCCTCGCCTCCCCAACGGCAACACGCCAGATCTTTGTGAAGGAGAACTCCTTGGTGTTGGGCTTTTCCGTATTCGTGATGGTATACCCGTCTTCTGCGTCACCTGTGATGTCGGTGGTGAAGATTGAGCCGTCAACTCCGGTCACACCGGCTTCAACAATGCTGTATACGATCTCCGTCACACCGTCCGTGTCATACATCGGCAATCCGGTAAATGTATACGTTTGCAGATCCGCAGTGAGATCGACCTCATTCGTTGTGGCTGTCGGATCATTGTCACCGATTTTGCTGTACACCACCACATGAACCTCGGCACCCTGAGGCCAGTCGCCGATGCTTGTCACTCTGGATGGAGTCTCGAAGGCCCAAGTTTTGTTAACGGTCAGTTCCACCGTCTTCAGGGTATTTTTAATTTCAACGGCACCGCCAGTTGTACCATTGTCCTGCCCGGTATAAGAAGTTTCGTACCCATCAACCGGCGTTTCCACCACATAGTAGGTATACGGCTTGCCGTATTCGTTGTACTGGGGCAGGTCGGGGAGATTCTGCGACCAGTCGGGGCCCGAGATCGTGTAGGTTCCTACCAACTCCTTGTAGATGTGATTTTCGCCGTTCTTGCAACTTGCATCGTCTTTTCCGCTTATGCCGTTAAGATACGCCTTGACGGGATCGGTCTCGGTAGTTTCACTGCCCTGAGGTTCAGGATCGGTGCCCAGCAGCGATCTGGCACTTGGCGCATGCATCAGAGAGCGTGACGTTGAACCGGTACTGTTCTGGTTTCCCACAAACATAGGCTGATAGATTAATTCATTACTCGTTCCAGACCAACCACCATTCCAAATTAATAGGTTCAGGGTCAAATCTGTTGTTATATTTTGGATTTTCAGTGTTTGCAAGGCACCAAGATTATTATTGTTCGACGTAGAAGTAAATGTGCTTGTTCCTAAACCATCTATAGTTATAGTCTTCGGCGTTGTCCACTGATCCCAGTTCCACTGAATAGTCATATCCCCTGCGCCGGTACCACTTCTTTGAGTAATGTAAGTGCCTTGCGTTCCTTGATTATTCACATAGTAGAAAGTGATCGTCACCGTATGTTCATTCGGTAGCGCCGGAATCTCCTGTGTCTGCACATGCCCATGATCGCAGGTTCGAGTTTCCTCGCCAGCCACACCCGGCTGCGCAGGCGTCGTGACCTGCCATTCACCCCAAGTATGATCATGGGACACACTTGACAAGACTTCCCCGCACCTTGTGCAACGGACAACAGTATCGTAACAGTGGCCTTCCACATACTCTCTGAGAACCTCATCCGCCGCTTCGCCTTCCACGTGTCCCAACGCTTCTACATCCGTATGCTCCGATGAAATAATCGCGTTGCACACCGTGCAGCGCACGACGGTATCATAACTGCCAGGGGTGGTGCAGGTGGCAACAACTTCATGCTCGCGGTGCGACGTTCCAGGGGTGTGCCCTGCCGCGCTGATTACATGGGTATCCTTCTCTCCGCAGACAGAGCAGGTATATTCTTTCACGCCTTCTGCCGTGCAGGTGGAGGGTACGACGACTCCCTCGCCCCAGACATGATCTTTCTCGCTGACGCGATAGAGAGTTACTTCGACAGACGCAGGCCGGTTCGGGTCGTTATTGTCCTCCCACTCCTTATTGACAGTAAGATTGACTTTACCGCCAATCAGGTTGAGCACCGTGTGCCGGAAGGAGATCACCTTTTTGTGCGACACAAAGGAGCCGTTCGTGATCTGTACCGTGGTACCTTCTTCCTCGCCCTTCGCGATGACAAGCACAGGGTCCTTCCCGTCCAGCATGATCCTTGCGCCCTGATCCCAGTTGAACGGGTACATATCGCTGGTGACGCCGTTGCCCACAACGACAGGCGGCGTAGCGGAGGGATCGGGCGTGATCGTGCTGTAAAGGACCTCGCCGTCCAGATCGGTAAACTTGCCGATCTCCGTCTGTACCTCGACCTCCCACACCGTGCTGACCTTGGTGTAGTTTGCAGGTGCCTGGGTCTCGATCAGATAATACTTCTCGCCCAGCACCAGGCCGAAGTCCTTGCCGTCATGTTTCAGGCGGGCAACACCATCGGCGCCAGAGGTCGCCGTCGCCACTTCAACATACTTTTTCGTGCTGTCCAGGCCGGCAACTGCGACGCCGTTGTCCGCGTCTTCCCTGTACAGCTTGAATGTTGCGCCGGACAGCGGATGGTTGCTGTCGTCCACCTTATACACATCCAGGGGGACGTTGTACACGTTGATAACGTGCTCGTTCGTGCTGCTCTCACGGCCAGTCGCGTGGGCCTGATACATGGAGCCAAAGGTACCGGTATGGAAGTCCTCGGTGCTCTGGCCGCCCTGACCGACGGGCGTGACGGTGTAATCCGGCTCGTATGCGACCCGGAGGGTGTACTTCTCCACCGCGTCCCCCGTGACCGTGGTCGCGTGGGGCGAACGGTTGATAAGGTCTTGCTCTTCGCCCGCAACGATCGTCTTTTCCAGCGTGATCCTGATGTTGCTGCCGTCCGTCAGGCCAAACTCGTGGTAGGGCAGGAGGATGCCGTCGCCTAAAATATCCTCAAGGAAAACATCCCAGTTGAGTTCGCTGCCATTGAAGTAGCGCGCTGCTTTCTCCGTATCCTGACGGATCAGGGTCTCGATCAGGCCGGGCAGCGAGAAGGTCTGGGCCGTGCCGGAGGCGTCGTTCCAGCGCTCTTCGATGCTGTTCGGGTTGATGGAGAAGTGCAGACTCCTGTCTTTATTCACGACCTCTTCGACCTCAAGGCTGTCGTAGAGCGCCTTGAGCTGCTGTTTCGGGTCGACCTCCGTACCGAGATACACGGTCCACTCCGTTTCGTTGTTAAAGAAGGTCAGCTCGTTGACGTTGACCTTCGGAGAGGGCAGTTCCGCGGTGAGGTTCAGCGTGTCGCGCACAAGCGTCGTGTCAAACTCAACATCTTTTCCGCCCACGCGATACTTCTTCGCGACAATCGTCGCCTCTCCGTCGTTCGTGTTCATGGCGTTGCCGCCCAGCAGCTCTTCCTGCGCCTTGACATAGACGGTCCCGTGCCAGCCGGCTACCGAGTCGATGGACTGATTCGTCCACACGACGGTCCTGCCGTCATCTTGCACGACGCCGGCCACTTTGGTTTCGTCCGTCGTCAGGTTGCCCTCGATGTCGATCGTGTCCCCGGGCGCAAGAGGCAGCCCGGTCGCTTTGTTCACCAGATAGAATCCTTCGCCCACCGTGTCCGTAATGTCACCCAACACCACGGTGTCTTCCATGAGAACCTTTGTAATCTGCCGGAAGATGTTTTGCAGGTCGCTGCCGCTTTCCGCCATATAGAACATCTTGTTGCCCTTGCTGTCAAAATCCGCCAGATCGTAAAGCAACTGCTTGCCGGATGTGACATTCTCCATGCTCAAGCCAACCGTGATCATCTTGACATGGCTGTTGTTCTTTAGATTCTTCGCAGCAGTTCTGACAGCACCATCTATGTCGACCGACGAACTCTCCCCCTCTCTGACACCTTGCGGTGCGCCATCGGTCACCAGAATAACATAGCGATCAGTTGCTGTGAGCTCTCCGTTTTCTACTGTATAATCGGCTGACCAGGAAAAGCTCTGCGCGTCGTTAAACGCCTGATCCGGACGGGTGCCGCCACCGGCGGCATAGTTGAGATTTACTGTTAATCCGGATGATGCTGGTTGAAAATCCTGCCGCGAGCCCGCGGCTGTGCCCAAGTCTTTGTTAAACGTATTGTAGGCAATTCTCACACCCGGGCTTGCATCACCTGCAACAGCCAACAATCCGGAAATCGTATTCAAATCTGTTGAACTGCCACTCAAACTTTGATTCAGATATACGAATCTGTTATTGCCGTTATCGCCAGCATCATAAATAGTATAGGTTGTATTGTCGTTATCTCCGGCAGTAAATGGATGATTTCTATTGCTTCCATCATTATACTGAGTTGCAGTCCAATTCGTTTTGAAATCTTCGCCAATAACAAATGATTTATCACTTTCCGTCGTTCTGGATGCATCCTGAGCTTTCCAATTTCCCCCTTGATAATAAATCTTGAAAACAGTCGCCGTGCCGGACGCGTCTGCGATCAGATAATATGGGTTGTTCCAGCCCCTGCTCGTGTCAAGCCAATTTTTGTTGCTCCCCCACGATCCGCTGCTGTTGATCTGATAAATGGGTATATTGGTATTTCCACCATCATAATCAGATGTAGTGGTCTCAACCAGTGCAGACGGGAAATACATGGAGTTCGACACATCCAGGCAGAAGGCCATGTCGAGATTGCCGGCAAAGGTCTCAAAGTTTGCCTTGGATGTGAAATCTACTCCGTAAATACGGTTCTGGTAATCATAGACCTCAGCCGTCTTCGTCGTAGCAGAGTTATCAAGCGGAATATTACGGCTTTGCAATCCCTCCAGCCAATCGGTCATATCTTCAACAGACGAGGGCTCCTTTTCATTATTAGGAACCACATATTCCGGATTCTGTCTGAAATAGGCGACAAGATTGCTGCCGTTATGGGGAATGGGCAGGGTCTCCACCTGGATCGTCGCCGGATACTGCTCACGATCCAGCGGCAGGCCGTTCAGTTCCCAGTGGTCAAATTCCCACTTGTTTCTGCCGCTGGTATCCCTGTGGTTCACAGGCGTCGCCGTGATCGTTCCGGCGTTCTTTTTGTCGGTCGTGGAAGTCGCGTCATAATAGTGTGCCACCACGATGCCGTTATCTATTACATTTTGCAAGGTTCCGCCCGAAACTGTGACCGTGCCCCTGATTTCATCGTCAGAGCGCACCGTGTAATCATAGGTGGGCAGACTGTCCATCTCATAGATGTGAACTGTCACGCCATCCCCGTCTACACCAGCAAAAGTGCTGCCATCAAAGCCAAGATGGATATACCGGGGAGCATCTGCTGTCCCAACATTGTGGTAGCCCTCCAGAATGAAGCCACCGTCGGTCTGAATCACAGCGACATTGTTGTTACCCTGCTGTACAAGCGCTTCATCCGCGTTGTTCAGGGTGATTGTTCTGGACTTATTGTCGATGGGACGAATCAGATAGTAGTTCTTGTCGAGATGCTCCTCTACATCCTGTTCTTTGAAGATATGGCTGAAAGTCCATGCATAGGTGCTATTCAGGTGCTCAAAATCATGCTCCGAATCAGTGTCCCCCTCGAAATTCGGATGATAGGCGCTGTCTACAGTACCGTCGTTCTTGAGGAGGTAATAAACCCCTTTCACCTCATAGCAAATCAGATAGCTCTTGTTGGGATCAATAGTGTTCTTTTCAGCATCTTCAATCTCCTGTGCATCCGTCACCTTCACCGTGACCACATCCCCATTCTTCATGGTGATGGTCAGACTCTCCTCTGTGCTGAACGGTTGCAAGCTCTCCAGCGTCCAGTCGTTATCTTCCTCATTTTGGGTAACTTTAACCAAGCTCTCATCCGAGAACTCTACATTCGCCACTTCTTTAAGGAATTCTTCAACGCTATCAAACGCCGCTTTTTCTCCGCTGTATGTATCACCAAGTATACCCAGCGCTTCTATCAGGTCTGATAATGCATTTTTTTCGCCTCCAGGGAGCGAAAAACAGTACATTTGTCCGTCCACTTCGTACTCAAAGTCCACGGTATAGACAAGCGCATAGACAGAGAAGCTCTCCGCCTCGAAGCTGATTTCTTCTCCATCCATGCTGGCGTCCAGCATTTCCGGCTCGGTGCCGAAGTGGATCACCTGTCCGTCGGTGTTTTCGGTCTCCTGCGGCAGCTCCGCCAGCTCGATTTTTACCGAAACAGGCGCGGCAGGCTGCACCTCTTCGCCACCGGACAAAATGCTGATGTCGAAGAAGCGGACATAACGGATCTGCTTCTTTTCATCTACCATCCCCTCGGTCTGGGCAAGGAGATCTCCGTAATCCTCGTTCTCCTCCAGGATCTCAGTCACGGCCAGTTCCGCGTCTTCCGGTATCCCGGCATCTTCATTGTAGGACATGCTGATCTTAAAAGTCTCGCCGGTGTAGCTTCTGAAATAGATATCCACGGCATACACAATCGCATAGATGGAGAAGCTGTCGGCATCAAAGACGACTTCTCTCTCGTTCTCCGTCTGCGCGTCCTCCGCCTGGCCGATCAGCTCCGCTTCGCCGGATTTGTCGATGTGGACGACCTTTGCCTTGTTCTCTTCATGCTGGCTGCGGACCGGGATGATCGACACGCGGATCGGGATCAGCGGCTCAATCTCTTCGCCTTCGGCGCTGTAGAACTTGATATCCACAGCCTGGACCTCCAGCACCTCGGCATTAATGGCGTCAGCCACCGTATTCTTCAGCATATTGCCGTTGACCGGCGTCACGGACATCCGGGTGTTCTCCGGGAAGGCGCCCTCATCCGCCTCAACGGATACCTGGATCCCGCCGGCGGTCAGTTCAAAGCTCTGGGCAGGCATGGGGATGCCGGGCTCGGCCTCTTCCGTGTCCGCGCCGTCTTCTTCCGTCTGTTCCGCATCTGCCGTTTCGCCGCCCTCCGGGTCTTCGGCGTCAGTATCCTCAGATTCTGCAGATTTGCCGGTTTCCGCCACTTCCTCAATCGGTTCATAATCCGGGTTTTCCGGCAGAATGCCGTAACCCATAAAATAGCCGTAGTCCAGATTGTAGGTGAATATTTCTACGCTGTTCGTCCGGTTGCCTTCAATGGTCCTGATGGTGTTGTTTTCTTCGTCTACTTCATAGACGATACCGACATGATCCGCGCGGTGGTCCCCTTCCCAGTCGAAGAAGACGAGGTCACCTGCTTTGGGCAGATATCCGTAAGAATCATGATACATCTCAAGCTGAGCCAGGTGATCGGCCCAGTTGATGGTGCCGCTGTCATAGGGGAAGTCTTCCTCCGAGATCCCCGCATAGTGCAGGCAGAACGAGATGAACATCGCGCACCAGTCCCCGTAGGGGTAGCCGTACCATGCACCGTAGCGGGTCCAGCCAAAGAGCTTGTACCCGTCCTGGTCGTCGTTCAGATATGCTTCAAAATTGAGACTGCTCTCAGAATAGCCAAGCTGTGTCTCGGCGACGGTGATCAGATCCTCCGCCCAGTTGCCTGTGAGATCGACAGCCTCAAACAACCGCGCCCAGTCATCCTCTGTTTCCAGATCGGCTTCCGGGTCGCTCTCCGGCTTCTCGGGGACATCATTTTCATCATCGGAAGCAGGATCCTCTGTCGCCTGGGGCTTCTCTTCCACCTCTTCTTTTGTCAGCTCCACCGTCTTGATGCAGTTGGTATCGTGGACATGGAGGGGCAGCACTTCCTTGCTGCAGGTGAGTTCACGGGTGACCTCATAGCAGTTATCAGAATGGGTATGGGCTCCCTCGCCTTCTTCCATGCCGCAGGTGAGCTCGCGTTCGGTCACAAAGCAGGCATCACTGTGCGTATGAGCGCCGTCACCCTCGTTCATGCCGCAGATCAGATCGCGGCGTGTTTCATAGCAGGCGTCGGAATGCTGGTGGCCGGGATTCTCTTCCAGGCCGCAGGTATTCACGGTATATTCCGTGTAGCAGGCATCCGAATGCTGATGGCCGATGCTCTCTTCCTGACCGCAGAGATTGACCGCATGCTCGGTATAACATGCGTCGGAATGCTGATGGCCAGCGCTTTCTTCTTTGCCGCAGATCAGTGTCAGGGTTTCGGTATAACAGTCCTCTGCGTGAACATGAGCTTCCCGCTCGGGCAGGGTGCAGACCAGACTGCCGCTCTCGTCGCGGCAATCGTCATTGTGCGTATGAGCGACAGGCTCTGCTCCTTCCGCCGTATAGGGGCAGTCCAGGACCTCCTTCGTATAGGTCTGGGCCACCGCCGTCTTATGCAGGGTTGCAAAGGTCCCCAGCGATACAAGCATCGAAAGGCACAGCACCAGGGCAATCCACCTGTTCTGTGTCTCGTGATTCCTGATAATGCGTTTCAGAAGAGATTCACTCATTTTGAAATACCTCTTGTAAAGACGATTAACAATCAATAATTATTGATCATAGTATTTTTGGTTCCATTGGACATCATCCGCCTTTTTCAGGCTTCGGAATTATGTCAATTCATTTTACCATTTTGTAACCGTTCATTCAAGATTTATACAGCCTTTTTTAAGTCTTAACTCCTGAGAAAATTAACTCTCAATTGCCTGCATGACTTCACCACTGGCAAACTATCCAAGTAAACAGGGCGTTTTTCTACTTTTCTTCTTGCAATTTCAGAGGAAATATGCTAAATTATTGAGTGTTAAATAACTCTCAATAAGGAGGCGCTGCATGTACCTCAATTGTCGGGTGAAGATTCCTGCTGAAAAAGGAATCTCACATAAGAAAATACAGAAAACCCCCTATGTTTATTACGAAATTGGGCGAATATATATTCCGGACAGAAAATACAACGTTCCGAAGACAGTATGTATTGGAAAAGAAATTCCAGAACAGCCT
>JAFTGD010000039.1 GCA_017458065.1 Oscillospiraceae bacterium | reverse complement strand
GACCGACCAGGTCTGGTCGATCCCTTGGCGTATTACCTCGCAAGGTGTACTTGAATTTCTGCTTTGATGTAGCGCCGTATACCTGACCGGTACGTACGGTGCAACGGGAGGGAGGGGTTTTGTCCCCTCTCTACCCTATTACAGATAAGAGGGGCAGATCTTTGCTCCTTGCAAAGAGAGAGATGCTGATATATAATCATAGAAAAGCATGATCAAAATCAGAAAAATTGTGATAAAAAATCATCAAAACGGGAGGAATACAATGAAAATGAAGAAACTCCTGGCCTTGTTCCTGTGTCTCATGATTCTAGGGACAATGCTGCCTGTCCGGGTGTTCGCCGAAGAAACCGCTGACGGGGAGAATGAACCGGTACAAGTGGAAAAAATGCAGACAGAAGCTGATGCAGAAACAGAAGAGAGTGTCAATGAGGAAGAGCGGGCAGTCGATGATAATCCGGCCTCACCTGAGACGGAACAGAGTATGAGCACGATAGAAGAGCCGGAGCCTGCGTCACAGAATGATTTTGAATCTGCTTATGACAGAGATGTTGTTGCGGATGAAGCAGCCGATGAGGAATCACCTGTGCAGGAGGACGAAGACAGAGCGCTCGATGTAATGGAGGATGCAGAGGCCACAGAGGCAGAAGCAGAAGATGAAGAGGACTTAGCAGAAGCAGAAAATGACGATGTTCTGCTATTTGTTCAGGACACAGCCGGCTCCGCTGGCCCGGAAGGAACGGTTTCCTACTCGGGCAATTGGGGCGGAGATAACGGTGTCGACTGGTACCTTTATGAGAATGGATTTCTTGACATCATTGGACACGGATCCGAGATAAAAGATTTTTCCGGCAATGGCATCGCAAAACTCGCCTGGCAGTATCATCAGAAGGAGATCAAGTCGCTCAGAATCCGTGGTGTTACGGCTATCGGCAGCATGGCTTTTTCAGGCTGCAGTAAATTAAAGACGGTGGACTTGGAAGAGGGCTTGTGGAAGATCGCGGACTGGGCATTTTACAACTGCGGACTGGAGAATATTACAATCCCGAGAAGCGTGACAACATTCGGAGAATGCCCGTTTGGAGAATGCCCATTTACTACAGCGGGGCCTGTTGGGTCAGGCTGTGATTATGAATTCCCGTGGACGACCGAAGTCCCCGCTTATGCTTTTGACAATCTAAAAAAACTGACGGGTGTTGCCCTCCCGGAGAGCATCGTCAGTATTGGAGCAGCCGCTTTCCGTTACTGTAACAGCCTGACGGCAATCTCGCTTCCGAAGGGATTGAAAAATCTTGGCGGTAGCGCGTTTTCCCAGTGCTATAACCTGAGCGAGATCATCATCCCGGATGGAATCCAGGTCATCGATGATTATCTGTTTTATAGATGCACCAGCCTGAAGGATGTACGAATCCCTAACGGAATAACAAGCGTCGGACAACACGCTTTCGATGGCTGCATATCGTTAAAGGATGTTGATCTTCCAGACAGCATAACCAATATTGGCTTGTCTGCATTTTATGGCTGCAGCGGGCTGAAGCATTTCGAAATTCCCTCCGGTGTCACCGCAATTGAGAATAACACCTTTGTTAACTGCGTTTCTTTGGAAGAACTCACAGTTCCTGTGAAGGTAAGACAGGTTGGAGACAATGCTTTTTATGGCTGCGATGAGCTTGCAACGGTCTACTACGGGGGAATTGAGGACCAATGGCGAACGATCACAATTGGGAATGGAAATTATGCATTGAAGGATGCCAGTATTGTTTACCAGGCGGCGTTCCCTACTTCCATCAGCAAGACCAGTTTGAAGCTTGCTGCCGGGGAAAGCGAGACCCTCACGTTGTTTGACGATTCAGGGCTCGCTGTTCCTGATGTGACCTGGAGCAGCAGTGACAGTACTGTTGCGAAGGTTGACGGAAGCGGCAAAGTATCCGCCTTGAAGTACGGGACCGCAACAATCACAGGACGAGCTCGGGGGAAAAGCTTATCCTGCAAAGTCAATGCTCTGTTCTGTGATGTTGCTGACTTTACGACATACTATTATGACCCGGTCTACTGGGCAGCGGCGAAAGGGATTACCTCGGGAACCAGTGCAACAAACTTTTCTCCGACTAGGACCTGCACACGTGGCCAGATCGTGACTTTCCTGTGGAAGGCCTTGGGCAGTCCGGAGCCGTCGACGGCGAGCAATCCCTTCACCGATGTGAAGACAACAGATTACTATTACAAACCTGTGCTGTGGGCGAAGGAGAAGGGGATTACATCCGGCACAAGCGCGACGACCTTCAGCCCCGGAAATCCATGCACACGCGGCCAGATCGTGACCTTCCTGTGGAAAGCCTTGGGCAGTCCGGAGCCGTCGACGACGAGCAATCCTTTCATTGATGTTAAAACGACAGACTACTTCTTCAAACCGGTACTTTGGGCAAAGGAGAACAGCATTACCTCCGGCACGAGCACGACGACCTTTGGCCCGGGCAACAGCTGCACGAGGGCTCAGGCGATGACGTTCCTGTATAAAGCAGTCTCTCAATAACCATTGAACAAATG
Source organism: Oscillospiraceae bacterium (assembly GCA_017458065.1). Classification (GTDB taxonomy): domain Bacteria; phylum Bacillota; class Clostridia; order Oscillospirales; family Oscillospiraceae; genus Limivicinus. The sequence continues at coordinate 6,650 of JAFTGD010000039.1, read as the reverse complement.
CCATCAGGCCGACTCCTGATAAGACAGGAATCGGCCTTTTTATTTGGACGGGGAAAACAATCCTTGTCAGAAGCGGCAGAAACGGTTAAAATACAGCAGAGAGTACTCCGGGGAGGTGGAAATGATATGAGATATCTCAGGGCGATAATACTGTCTGTGCTGTCAGCTTCTTTCCTATGTGGGTGCTGGAGACCCGGGGTTCCGGATATGAAAACCGGAGAAGAGGGAGAGAAGAATACGCCTGTTGAGAGCTTTAATGAATATTCAGAATACGCTGTTGCCGTCGCAGAGCTGATCCGCGAATTCGGGTGGGACAGGAAACAGCAGCCAGAGAACAATACCGAACGGATAGAAGATGATTTTTTTCGATCCGGTCGTGTTCTGGTCACCACAGAAGGAAAGCTGGAACAGACAATGGGCGCAGTTCGGATTCTTCACTTCGGAGATGAATATGTTCTCCAGTTTCGAACAGATAAAGAAGCGAAGTCTTTTTATGAGACGGCATGTGCTTCCGGAAGCTATATAGACGTTTCACCGGATTTGCTTCTCGGACCGGATAGCGGGATACAGCCCTAAAAGACGGTGAGATATGAACGGAAAAATGATTCTAAAACAACAAAAGCGAATGATCAGTCTGCTGATTGTGCTCTCAGTGCTGCTTGGTTTTCAGATTTTGCTTGGATATGCGGAAGAGAATGAGTGGAATCAGCAGATGGAAAGCGCTGATACGGTTCTGTTAGAGCCTCCACAGGAGCGCGGGGCAGAAGCGGAAAACTCTGATAACACATCCATACCGTCCGAGGAAGGTGAAACGATCAGCGATTTTATCCGGAGTGACATGGAGGACGAACCTGCGGCGGCGAAGAAAGAAGTTGCCGGAGGAGAGTCACAAGAGGAACAGTCAGGACTGCCGATGGGAGAACTGCCCCAACGGACAGAAGAATTCGAACAGAATGTTCAGCCTGAGGAAGCCGAGGAAGAACTGGAGCTTCCGCCCACGGAACCGATTGGTCAGAACGAGGCGGCAGAACTGGCAGAATCGACCGTGGAAGAGCGTTCTGAAGCGACGCTTGAAAGCAAGGAAGAAATAGATGACGAAGGAGACAATACCGGAAAACCAGAATCCGAAGACGCAGAAACAAACGAGGAATTGTGTATCCCTGAGCCAGAAATCGAGGAATTTGACTCTCTGACAGAATACAACAGCGCCATTGTACACTTAAGTGAAGAGTTCGGGCTGGGGAACGACAGGCTGACGCTGGAACAGTACAGCGGTTCCACGGAAGATCCGTATCTGACCAAGCGGGTTATTGTCGTAACTGATGCTGCATTGCCGGGACGCACCGGCGCAAGCCGAATTCTGCGGTACAGGAATGAGTATATCATGCAGTATGCTACTGAGGAGGAAACAGAACAGGCATATCAAATGCTGATAGCATCCGGTACGCACGAAGCAGTGTTGCCGGATCTGGTCGTTGAAGAGGAGCCGGGCATGGACTCCGGTTTTATGTTCTCTGCCAGAAGACCGGAAATAGAGAGCAGAGAACATTACTCCTGGGGCATTGAGGCGACCGGGCTGGACACCATGCTGAACCGGATTCGCGAGAATGGGATTGTCCCAGCCCAGGTGACCGTGGCGGTGCTGGATTCCGGAGTGACGGTTGAGAACCCTTATCTGGCGGGGAGACTGCTTGTGGGTTATAATGCGCTGGATGCCTCTGACGATGTCACAGACGAAATGGGGCATGGGACACATGTAACAGGGATTGTTGCTGATGGCACGGACACAAATGTCAGCATTCTCCCGATCAAAGTATTCAATGCTGAAGGGCGAGGACCCATTTCAGCGGTCAAGAATGCGATCCTGTTCGCACTGGAAAAAGGAGCATCTGTAATCAATCTCTCCATGTCTGGCATGGATAAAAACCGCACCGTGACCTATCTGGAAAACACTTTTCAGCAGGCGATTGATGTTGGCACGGTCATCTGTGTCTCGGCCGGTAATCAGTATTCCGATGTGATGGACTATTATCCATCTCGGAGTGATAAAGTTCTGACTGTTGCAGCGCTGGAACAGAGCGGAGAGAAACTGCGCAGAGCTGCGTATTCCAATTATGGAGAGGCGATCGATTTTGCTCTGCCAGGCTCTCAGATTTACAGCACTCTGGGTACTGGGTTGGGATATAAAAGCGGTACTTCCATGGCCAGCCCTCATGTGGCGGCAGCGATCGCGATGATCAAAAGTGTCAGCGGAGAAATGAGTTTTTGGGATATAAAAAATACCCTGATCCGATTCTGTGATAACGATCTGATCGAAGGAAGAGAGAGTATGGAACCGGGGGCGTGGGATGAGCAGTGCGGGTATGGCTGCTTGAATCTGACAGACTTCATTTCACCTTTTCGCTTTGACGATGTTACCGACACAAAAGCATACTATTATGATCCGGTTTACTGGGCATGGGATCAGGGACTCACAGCCGGCACAAGCCGGACGACATTTTCTCCTTCCGCAGCGTGTACGCGCGGGCAATTTGTGACGTTCCTGTGGCACCTGTCAGGAGATCCGGAACCGACTATCGTCAATCCCTTTACCGATTTGGCGGAAACAGACTATTATTATAAGGCGGTGCTGTGGGCAAAGGAGAACGGCATCACCTCCGGCACAAGCGCGACAAGCTTCAACCCGGGGAGCCCCTGCACGCGCGGGCAGGTTGTAACTTTTCTGTGGAGGGCAATGGGCAGTCCGGAACTGGTGGACCTGAGTAACCCATTCACGGATGTGAAGCCAAGCGATTACTTCTATAACCCCGTACTATGGGCGAAGGAGAACGGCACCACCTCGGGTACGAGCGCAACGACCTTCGGCCCGGGGATGGCATGTACCCGCGCGCAGGCGATGACCTTCCTGTACAAGGCGATGAACGGTACCTGATAACGTAGAAGCAAGAGGCCAAATGAAACGGTCAGACCGATTTTCTGTTATCCGGGAAGTGAAGCTGACTTTTTAGATTCTGAATAGTCAGATATAAGATGGAGCGTATACATTGGGGGTCATAAAACGGAACTGATGTAAACACCAAAAACTCCATCAAAGACATCATAATAATCCATGCATGAACAAATGCATAATACAAAGAACACAAAAAACGCAGGCTATCTCACGTGGTTTTCAGGAGATGGCCTGTTCATTTAAGCAAATCAAAGGAAAGATCTTGAAAAAAGATAAAATGGAGTAGTATAATAAACTGAAATTACTATTATACCAAGTGAAAACTAAGAAGTGAGGGAAATAATATGAACGGAAAAAAACTGGTGGCCGTATTGCTATGCATTGTGATGCTGGCGTCTCTTTTCCCGACAGCTGCTTTCGCAGAGGAAGCCCCGGAATCGATTCTGGAGATTGCAGAAATGATGGAACAGGAGGAGCCCACAGCAGAAGCCATGGAGCAAAGCCCGCCGGAGGAGGCAGAGCATGTCCCTTCAGAGCCGGAGATACCGGAATATGCGGAGCCGGAGACGATTGAATATTCTGAGCCAGAGACTCCGGCTGTTGCAGAAGAAGTACAGGAGTTAATCCTCCCAGCAGAAACAGAGCCTGCAGTACCGGTCAGAGAACCGGTGTGCGTTGTCTTCAACTGTAGTCCGTCTGATGCAGTTGTGACAGTCTATGACAGTTTTCAAACGGATGAAACCGGTATACCTCTGGAGATTGAGCCGGAGGAAGATGGGACTTGGCACCTGCTCCCCGGAGTATATTATTACGATGTCTCGGCAGAGGGGTTTGAAGAGATAGAAAAAACCTTCTGGAAATCGGAGAGGGAAACGCTCAGCCTGTCCAGTTGGAAATCGTGCTGAACGCGCAGCCGGAAATACTGCTGGCTTCTGTAGAACAGGCCCCTAAGCTGATCGAAGCACAGGGCGAGGAAGTTGCCGATGGAGAGGAGAGCGGGAAAGACGCTGATTTGGTAAAACTGCCCGAGGAAGATGCGGATGCGCAACTCGCTCTGGAAGCTGAGGCCACAGGGGCAACCGGGGATGTCACACGTGCGGAATGGGTTTCAGCACTGGTCTCAACCTTCTCAATGACGGTAGAAGAGGATAACTATCCTGATAATTATTACAGCGATATTACAGCTGAAGATTCATTCTACAGGGATGTTATGGTTGCAGTGGAATTTGGCGTGGTCGATCTGGAGGCGGGATTGCCTTTCCGGCCCAACGATGCGGCGACCCGTGACTTTGCAGCAGAGACCCTTGTATATTGCCTGGGTTTTCAGGCAACAGAGGAAGTCAGCTATAGCTATAACGATACAGTACCGCACCCTTGGGCGGCTCAGGTTGCGATAGATCGCGGTTGGTTTGCGCTGGTTGCTGGAAAGTTTATGCCAGATCAGGCAATTACACTTGCTGAGAAAAACGGAATGCTGGCTGATGCAGCTGAAGTTCTTGCAAGTGATGTTATTGACGTTGAACATGACAACAACGCCGGATTTGCTGCTGGTGTTGTGGTTTTCCCCATGGGGACAAAGGTAGAAGCACCGTCTGAGGGCACCCTGATGATATATGACAGGTCCATCGGCTTAAAGAACGGCGACTATTTTGTGGTCTATTATGAGACCCTGCCGCTGGTGTTCAAGGCGTTGAACGTATCTGCAGGGGAAGGCTGCTGGGTAGTCTCCTGCACATCAGAAGGAACAGGGGATGTGATCGAGGAAATCGACCATGAGGGCATTCTCGGGACACAAATGGAGAACTTTCAGCCATCGGCACAAAGTGTCTATACGACTGAAGACGGGATTGTTGTGACAGAGGGTGAGACGGAGTTCTATGTGACACCCAGCGCGACTATTCCCGATTCAATTCCGGTTAAGGATCTGTATGTAAGCAAACCGATTACATTATCCAATGGTCTTACTGCTACCATCAGTGCCTCACTGACGGGCGTGGTTCTGCACGACCGAATCGCTACCAGGAATCAGAATTACGAGGTCTATCTCAGCGGAGATACGCACATCAGTACCAGCGTCAAGGGGTCGCTGCAGGAGGCAATCGGCTCTCGAAAGGTTGAGTTGGGAAAAGTTCCTTTCCTTTATGGCGCAGGAAGCCTGACGTTGTATTTTGAATATGATCTGAGCGGGAAAATTGTTCTTTCCTGGGATGGCAAAATGACGGCGGGCTTTGCCTATTCCGGCGGCTCCTACCGCCTGATCCGGAGTTTTCAGAAGACCGCCTTCACGATTACGGCAGAGGTGACAGTCCAAGCTGGACTGGGACTCAGTGCGGGTATCAATATCCTGGTTATCAAAGCAGAGGTATGGGCATCTGTCGGTGCACGCGGCAAAGCGACGATGGCCATTTACGACAGCGGTACGCCGACCCGCTGCTCGGATTTTCAGGCGTGGATGTATGCAAAAATCGGAGCGAATGCATCGATCAAAAAAATAACCAGTTGGAAATGGCAGGAGGACATTATCAAGTACTCGAACAGCCCGGTTCGTGTACACTATCATTTTGAAGACGGGGCAATGGTTGGTGAGTGTACCAGGGGCAAAGATTTCGCAGACAAAACTGGAAGCCCGCCGGGAACCTATTATACAGATCCGGATTCCAATTATTTCAGTCCCTGGGGAACTGACGGCAGCAGCAGTTATGAAGAAGTCATTATCTGGACCTATGATCTGGATAAGGACAGCATTGCGACCATCACCGGGTTCCAAGGCGGGACGGCATCGCTCGTAATCCCGGAAACTCTCGACGGTTATAAGGTTCGGGCGATTGGAAACGGTGTATTTCGGGGAAAGACCAGATTGCGTACTGTAGTGATTTCTGACGGCATCGAGAGTATAGGTGATTCAGCGTTTGAAAACTGTACGAATCTGCGGCTGATTGATTTCCCGGACAGTGTTACATCGATCGGGAAATATGCTTTTGCCAATACAGGATTGACACAGTTGACGCTTCCTCCGAAGCTTCGGTATATTGGGACCAGTATTTTGTGGAATACGGCGGGTGTGACGGAACTGACGATTCCAAAAACGGTCGACTCCACCGGTCATGAAGGCCGTTGGATCGATTTGGCACCGTATGGCCATATTTGGTCTGAAGTGGGTCCGTTATCCTTAAGCTTTATTACAAAGCTCAGCTTTGAAGAAGGAATGAGCACGGTTCCGGCGCACATCGCGCAGAAGATGCCGTATCTGACGGATGTCACCATGCCTAACAGCGTGACCAAAATCGACGCGGAAGCGTTTGAGAACTGCGTAGCGCTCAAGACGATTCCGTTATCTGCCGGGTTAACAGAAATTGGGAACAGTGTTTTCAGCGAATGCACTGCCATGACAGAGATCAACCTGCCGGAGAGCTTGAATACGCTCGGAAACTATGTGTTTCAGCACTGCGGCCTCACAAGCCTGACTCTACCGAAGAATCTGAAATACATAGGTACAGGCATTCTGTGGAATACGGCGGGTGTGACGGAACTGACGATTCCAAAAACGGTCGACTCCACCGGGCATGAAGGCCGTTGGGTCGATACGGAGCCATATGGCCATATTTGGTCTGAAGTGGGTCCGTTGTCCTTAAGCTTCATTACAAAGCTCAGCTTTGAAGAAGGAATGAGCACGGTCCCGGCGCACATAGCGCAAAAGGCG
>JAFTGD010000038.1 GCA_017458065.1 Oscillospiraceae bacterium | reverse complement strand
AGCAGACAGCCGGGCACAGCGGCAACCGCCATCGTCTTGAGAAACGGGACAGGCGTTTCCCGATAACACAGCCCCGCAATCAGCGGAAGCAGCATCAACGCCGCGAAGATCAGGAGAATCATCCCCAGAACGCGGCAGATCATCCGATAGTTCATCGTTCGTTTTCCAGGATCTGGTCCAGGCTCCGCAGCCGTCCCGCAGCCGTCACCACGATAGCGTGATCGCCGGGCTGGATCACCGTATTGCCGTCCGGGATAATGCTCTTGTTCCCACGGATCAGAGCGCTGATGAGGATATTCTCCCGCAGCTTCAGGTCCTTCAGCGCAACATGGGTACAGGCAGAGTCCTCATGCACGATGAATTCGAGCACCTCTACCTTGCCCTCAACCAGACGGTAAAGCGTCTCGACACTGCTGTCGGCGGAGTTGCCGAGGGCACGCACATAGCGGGCCAGCTGCTCTGCGACGATTTCCTTCGGGGAGACGATGCTGTCCAGGCCTGAATTGTTCAGGATCTCAGAAAAATGCTCGTGATTCACTTTTGTGACGACCTTTTCCACCTTGCAGCTGTTGGCGTAGAGCGAAGTGATGATATTGTCCCCGTCGTCCCCTGTCAGCGCGACAAAGCCGTCGGCCGTGGCGATCCCGTCCTCCTGCAGAACATCGCTGTAGGTGGCGTCACCGCAGACGATGTGGGCTTCGGGGATCAGGTCGCACAGGCGGTCGCACTGCTCGCGGTCGCGCTCCACGACGGTCACTTCGATCCCGCTCTCCTCCAGCAGGCGCGTCAGATAGACGGCCGTTCGGCCGCCGCCCATGATGATCACCCGGCGGACCGGACGCTTGTACTCCCCGATCGCGACAAAGAAGCGCCGCAGCTCCTTCGAGGCTCCTGTGATGCTGAGACGGTCCCCTGCCTGCAGGACGGTATTGCCGTTCGGGATCAGGGCGCTGCCGTCGCGTTCAATCAGGGCGACCAGAACCTTTGCACCGAAGCGGGAGCTCAGGTCCTTCAGCTGCAGTCCGTTCAGCACTCCTTTTTCGGACACCTTGTGCTCGGCGATCTCCACGCTGCCCTTCGAGAAGGCATCGACGCGGGATGCGCCGGGGAAGCGCAGGATACGGGAGATCTCCTTGGCACATTCATACTCGGGGTTCACGATCTGCGACAGTCCCAGCGCCTCGCGCAGGAACTGGACCTGATGCAGATACTGCGGATCCCGGATGCGGGCGATCACATGCTTCGCGCCGAGCTTGCGCCCGACGATCCCGCAGACCATATTGACCTCATCCTTCTCCGTGGCGGCGAGCAGCAGATCCGCGGAAGCGACGCCCGCGCCGCGCAGCGACTCGGGATCGGCGGCATTCCCCTCCACGCAAATGACGTCGAGATCGTTTGAGACGGATGCGATGGTATCCGCGTCCCGGTCAATGACCGTGACGTCGTTCCCCTCTTCCGAGAGAAGCGCCGCAACGGAACGGCCCACCTTGCCGGAACCGGCAATCACGATTTTCACGCCAGATAGCCTCCAATATCAAAGGGATGAAAGCGCTCATCCTTCCTGAGATAGAGCGGATGATGCGGGTGCCCGCGTTTGGAACAGTTTCCGGCGCATACCCAGTCCGCCCCGTATTCCTCTGCCGCCTTCCGCATATCCCGTACGCAGTCGGTCAGCCAGGCGCGCTTTTCGATGATGGCGCCCCAGGCGGCCCAGACAACCGGCCTTCCGCCGCAGGAAGCGGCCCGCTCCAGCAGAGCGCGGAATGCTTCCATGTTTTCCCGATGCAGCTGTTCGTTGCGTACAGGGTCCATATCGTCCGGTCTGGTTGCCCGCTGGGCATAGACGTTGAACATCAGCCAGCTGTCATAGCCGTTGGTATCGGCAATGCGTGAGACGGATTTCAGCGTGGGATCCAGATTGTCAGGCTCCGCGGTAGAGGGGTTTATTCCGACACAGATCACAGGATGCTCCCCTTTTGTGCCGAGCACATAACGGTATTCCGTATAGAAATCCGGTACATAGAGCCAGCGTTCCCGGTCATAGCTGTCCGAAGTGCTCTTTTCACATGCCTCGCGATAACTCAGAATCTCAAGGCAGCTGGTATCAGACTGTGGAATATGCATGATGCGTTCCTCTCAGACCAGCGCGGACAGAAGCTTGATCAGCAGCGGGATCGTCAGCATCGAGCAGACCGTGCTGTGCTGTACGCCCTCAGAACTGAAGATGCCGTCTCGCCCGTACTGGATGGCAAGCACCGAGACAATGACCGCACAGGGCGCGGCCGCGATGATCGTGCAGGTCATCAGAAGCACGGCGTCGCTCGTGAGCAGCCGCAGCACGAAGAAGGTCAGCACCGGAATCACGATCAGCCTCGCAAGACTCAGGATAGCCAGTCTGGGATTCCGAAACGCGTCAATCAGGCTCACACTGCCGAGGGACGAGCCGATCACCATCATGGACAGCGGCATGGTCGCACCCGCGAGGGACGAGAAGACGCCCTTTACGGCAGTCGGCACCGGGATATGCGTCACAATCAGGATGATTCCGACCAGAGTCGCGATCAGCGGGATGCTGAACATGTCCTTCAGACGCAGGCCCTTGCCTGTGCTCTGCTCCCTGCCCTTCAGGCGCCAGACGCCGTAGCTGTAGAGGAAGACGTTAAAGGGAATGCAGGACATCGATACGATGAAAACCGCGTAGGATCCGTACAGCGCGTCAGCGATCGGAAGAGCAATGAACATGTTGTTGCTGACCGCCATCAGGATCTCATAGGACGGCGCGTTTTCCTTCTCTACCGGAATAAACCGGCAGAAGATCACCGCGAGGAGATAGCCAAGCAGTGTCGTGACGAAGGTCAGCAGCAGGATCTCTCCGAGGTTGGTCAGTTCCCGTTCCGAACCGGTGGATATCATAGAGCTCAGGATCGTACCGACCATGAAGACATCCAGAACCAGCCGGCTCATGGTGCGGGTGAACTCTTGCCCGATGATTTTCTTCCGGGCGAGGAAGTAGCCGATCACCATCAGCGCGACAAAAATGACCATTTTGTTCAGCAGAACCGATATTTCCATAGACGGCAGCACCTCAGATATGCAGAATCAGCTTGGCAATGTGGATGTAGATCAGCAGCGACACGGTATCCGTGAGCGTGGAGATCAGCGGGTTTGCCATTACAGCGGGATCCACGCCGATTTTCTCGGCGCCGATCGGCAGCATGCTGCCGACAACCTTGGCAAAGATAACGATGAACAGGATGGAGAGACTGACGGTCAGGGCAACGGACACCGTGATGCCGTCGTTGTGCATGATCACCCCGTCCAGGACCAGCATCTTGACAAAGTTCACTGCGGCAAGCGTCAATCCGCAGAGGAAAGCCACACGCAGTTCCTTCCACATGACGCGGATGGCATCTCGCGGCTCGGTATCGCCCAGCGAGAGTGAACGGATGACTGCGGTGCTGGACTGTGCGCCGCTGTTTCCTCCGGTTCCCATCAGGGTCGGGATAAAGGCCACCAGCGCTGCCTGTACGGCCAGCATGTCTTCAAAATGGGTCAGGATCATGCTGGTGAAGGTCGCCGACAGCATCAGGAACATGAGCCAGGGAATGCGGTTTTTCCAGATCTCGAAGATACCGGAACGGGAATAGGGCTTGTCCGAAGGCGTCATGGCCGCCATCAGTTCGAAGTCCTCCGTGGTCTCCTGTTCCATGACGTCGATGATGTCGTCGACCGTGACGATGCCGACCAGACGCCCTTCGGTATCGACAACCGGCAGGGCCATCAGGTCGTAGTCGGAGAACTTCTCCGAGACACTCTCCTGGTCCTCCGTCGTCGTGGCGAAGATCACGTTCCGATCCATGAGGTCCTCGACAATCGCGTCGTCGTCAGCCAGGAGGAGATCCTTGACCGTGACGATTCCCTCCAGTTTGCGATGGGCGGAGATCACAAAGCAGATGTAAATGGTCTCCTTATCCTCGCCGATGCGCCGGATCCTTGCAAACGATTCCTTTACGCTCATGTATTTTTTCAGATCGACAAACTCTGAGGTCATGATGCTTCCGGCGGAGTCCTCAGGATAGTGGAGATACTGGTTGATCAGGGCCCTGGTCTGCGGGGTGGCGGTACGCATGACACGTTTGACCACATTCGCGGGCAGCTCCTCCATCATGTCAACAGCGTCGTCAACAAAGAGCTCATCAAGGATTCCGGCAAGCTCGGAATCGGTCATGGAGTTGATGATACGTTCCTGATCGGGCGTCTCGAAGTTGGCAAATACATCCGCCGCCATCTCCTTTGAGAGAAGACGGAACACCATGGGCATACGGTTGTCTTCGATCCCGGAGAGAAATTCCGCCACGTCGAACTCGTTCATCTCTTCCATCCGCTGCTTGAGGGTACGCATGCTGCGGTTGTCCAGCAGAGCGATCAGTTCGTCATTTCGCTGCTCCTGAAGCGCTTCGTAATCCAGGGCTTCTGTGCGTTCCATTTCGTCCATGATCCTCACCTCCGGCAATTACTGAAAACGCTTTATTTTATCATCAAATGAGGAAGAACACAAGGGGCGAAATAACTCTTGCCCCACTGTGGAATGCATGGTATAATAATATGCTTATTTTAAATGTATTCAGGAGCAAACTGCATGAATGAGTTTAATTCGATCGGCAATGCAAGACTGATAATCCGCGAGGTCAGCAAGGTGATCGTCGGGAAAGACGAGTCTCTGATCAAGATCCTTCTGGCTGTGATTGCGGGCGGACATATTCTCATGGAGGACATTCCAGGCGTCGGCAAGACCACCATGGCGATCTCCATCTCCAAGGCGCTCGGGCTGGACTATAACCGGGTCCAGTTTACCCCGGACGTTCTTCCCTCTGATATCACGGGCTTTTCCATCTTCGACAAAGAGACCGGAAAGATGACTTATCAGAAGGGCGCCGTCCTTTGCAATCTCTTCCTTGCCGATGAACTGAACCGCGCCACCAGCAGAACGCAGTCCGCGCTTCTGCAGGCGATGGAAGAGGGCATTGTCACCGTCGACAACCACACCTACCCGGTGCCTCAGCCCTTCGTTGTCATTGCGACGCAGAACCCCACCGGCGCCAAGGGTACGCAGATGCTGCCAGATTCGCAGATGGACCGTTTTATGCTGCGTCTCTCCATGGGTTACCCCTCTCATGACGACGAAATCGAGATGATCCGCCGAAAGCAGAAGGGCATCAGCACCGAGACGGTCCAGCAGGTTGTGAGCCGGGACGAGCTGATGCGCATCCGGAAAGAAGCGGACCAGGTCTATGTAAAAGACGAGATCATCGACTATATCGTCCGCCTCTGCGACGTGACGCGGAGCGACGGGCGCATTGTGCAGGGCGCAAGCCCGCGCGCCTCTCTGGCCCTCACCGCGCTGAGCAAGGCCACGGCCTGGATCCAGGGCCGGGACTATGTGCTTCCGAAGGACATCCGTTTTATCTTCTCGGACTGCATTGAGCACCGGCTGATCTGGTCTCAGGAGATGCCGGATGCCGCCGCCAAACAGGCCGCGCTGAACGATCTTTTTGCCTCTGTACAGGCTCCGCGCATCTCATAATGCCGATCCTGCATCTCTTAGGCTATCTGCTGCTGGCAGGGCTTGCCTGGCTGTTCCGGGCAAGTTATGTCGGCTGGCTCGGACCCTATATTTTCGCCGCTGCGGTTTTATTGCCGCTGGTTATCCTGCTTTTCTCTCTCCCGTCCATGATGGGCCTGCAGGTCACCCTGTCGGCTCCCGGACGCGTCATGAGGAAGAACCCGGCCGAGCTCACGGTGGATTTCAGCAATCGGCGCCTTCTCCCGATCCACTCGCTCACGCTGCATATTGAGATTCGCAACCGCTATACCGGCGAGCGCTCACGGCAGAACTATATCTTCCGCAATCTGGAGAGCAGCCAGAGCAGGCTTCCGCTCCCCACGGACCTGTGCGGCGAGCTGGAATGCGCCGTCCTCCGCTTTGAATGCCGCGACGCGCTGGGGATCTTTTCCGTCCGGCGGAGAGGCAATTCCGTCTGTTCCTGCACGGTAATGCCGCAGGCAGTCGAGAGCGACGAGCCGATTAACTTTGAAGCGGCGCTCAGCACCGAGACCATCCTGAAACCCAAATACGGCGGCGGCTTTGCGGAGGACCACGATCTCCGCAGCTATCGGCCCGGCGATACGGCCAACAGCATTCACTGGAAGCTGACCTCAAAAATGGACGAGCCGATCGTCCGGGAAGCCCTGGTACCGGAGAACAGCACGATCTTTGTTGTCCTCTCCCGTGTGGGCGAGGAGGACCGCGGCCTTGAAGTGCTGCGTTGGCTCTCCCGTACTCTGCTTGATATGGATGAGCCGCATGTGATCGTCTCTGACAGCCTCTATTCCGTCGGCAATGAAGAAGAGACCGACAGCGCGATCGCTTCCACGCTCTCCTGGCCGATGAGGGAGCCCTGCGGCTTTGACGCCAAAGGCGCACGCTGCGTCTTTACTGTCTCCGGCGGGGAGGTGCGCTGGCAATGAACCGATATCTGAATCGGGGCGCCAATCTCCTGCTGCTCCTGCTGGGGATGCTCAGTCTCTGCCGGCTGGTGGAGGAGAGCTTCCATCTGATCCTCCCCGCCGAGACCTATCTCTGGCTCTCGCTGCTCTGTTTTCTGCTCTGGATCGCGACAGCCTTCCGATTCGGCATTCTGATCGGCATGCCGCTCAGCGTTGCCCTGCTGATCTATCTCTATCAGGAGAAGTCCCTGGATCTGGCCTCCGAAATGCGGGACCTGATCGACCACATCAATAACGCCTATTACGGTTATTATTCCGGTTCCAACGCGTCGGTTGCCGCGGACGGCTTTTCCGGCAGCCACGAAGTTGCGATCCTTCTGATTTTCTTCATTCTGACCGCGTTCGTCGCCGTGTCGCTTCACTCCGGCTGCTTTCGCGTATCGCTGGTGCTTCTGGCAACGGCCCCGATCTTCACGGTCTGTATCGCCATCAATGGCAGCCCCGGCATCCTTCCGGTGGTAGGGCTGCTGCTCTTCTGGACCGGACTGCAGCTCGGGGGAGATTCCTTCCGTTTCGATGACGGAGCCGGCAAGGCGCTTCTTTTCGGTCTGCTCCCCTGCCTGCTGGTGTTCAGCGCCCTGCTGCTGCTCTATAACCCGGACAATTATATTCCGACCGAATACGATATCAGCCTGTCGCAGCGCTTTGACAAGCTTGGCAGCGCTCTGGCGGAAATGCTCAGCGACGGTGAGGAGCCTCCGCAGAGCACGGCAGCCGGTATCCCGAGACAGACTGCGTCGCCGGAATACCGCGCGCCGAACGGCTGGGACCGCGGCAGCGACGATCTGGATCTGACCGCGGTGTTTGACACCTCGAAGCTTTATGAAGAGGCTTTTCAGGTGGCGTCCGATTCCGTCGGCAGTCTTTATCTGCGCGGGAGAAGCTACGGAGAGTACAACGGGACGGCATGGTCCGCCGCGGTTGAGAACACCCACGGAACCGCGCTCAGCTATGTGGGACATGCCATTGCGGGACATGAGGATACGGTTCTCTACAGCTTCCAGCTTCAGAGCCCGGTCGTGTATGATGTGCTCTATCTCCCCTACTATTCCATTTCCGACAACCTCAATGACGTCAAAATTCCCTCAAACGGGTACGGCAATTACAGCGGCACCTTCTATCTGACTTCGGTCGGAGCGGACCGTCTGCAGAACCTGGTACAGCTCCCCTCTCAGCTGCAGTCGGATGAACTCCAGTACCGGGAGTTTGCACATTCGTATTATACCCGGCTTCCCGATTCCACCAGAACGGCAATGGAACAGATCTGCCGCGAACAGGGCTTTTCCGCGGATCAGAATCAGGTGATCTGGTCGGTTGCCGACTATGTCCGCCGTCAGGGCGTCTACGATGTCAATGTCGCGCCGTACCCCAGCAGCGATTATGCGGTGTGGTTCCTGACGCAATCGCATCAGGGTTACTGTATCCACTTTGCCACCGCGGCCGTAGCGATCTATCGCACGCTCGGGATCCCCGCACGCGTATGCGAAGGCTATCTGGTGAACAACACCGTTCCCGGACGCTCTGTCCGTGTGAACGGTTCGGATGCCCATGCCTGGGCAGAGGTCTATCTGGACGGTATCGGCTGGATCCCCGTTGAGGTGACCGCATCGGCAGCGCCTGATCCCGAACAGCCCAATCAGGGCAGCACCGCACCGACGCCGGAATCGACGTTTGAGCAGCCCTCCGAGCCGGAGGAACCACAGGAGCCGGGCAGCGAGCCTCAGGAGCCTGATCAGAACGAAGACGATCCGGCTTCCGGCGGCAGCACAGAGGCAGGCATTGGCCAAAATCCCGGCGCCGCAGCCGCTTCCGGAACCCTGCGGGTTGTGCTGAGCGCTTTTGCTGCGGTCATTGGACTTCTCGGTCTCTTCACAGGGCGCTATCTGCTGCTCAGAACGCTGCTCAAAAGAAGACTGTCCGTCGAGGACGGCAACCGCCGAGCGGTGAACTACTACCGGCAGGCGGAGCGCGTGCTGCGCTACGGCGGCGAGATGCCAACGCTGCTCCGGGAAGTCGCCGAGAAAGCCCGTTTCAGTCAGCATGAGATCACCGAGGCGGAACTGCAGCAATGTGAGACTGCGCTTAACGCGTTTACTTCTGAGGTTGCCGGCGGTCTCAGCCGATGGAAACAATTCAGCTTCCGCTATCTGAGCGGAAACCAATAGAGAGAGGAGATCATTCCGAATGACAATGACAGCAGGAGCCTATTGGCTGAACAGCACTTTTTCCGCTTTTGACGAAGGGATCACCATGGCCGTACATAGGCTTTATGAAGCCTGCGGCGGGTGGATGACGCCGATTATGGAACTCATTTCTCTGTTAGGGAAAGGCGGCATCTTTCTGATCCTTCTGAGCGTGATTCTTATGCTCTGCAGGCCGACGCGGCGTTTTGGCACTGCCATGGCGCTGGGTCTTGCCATCGGCGCCATCGCGGTCAATCTCTGGCTGAAGGTCGTGATTGCGCGTCCCAGACCGTACGCGGACGTAAACGGCGTCTTTTATCCTCTCTGGCAGATGCTCGGCAGCCATACCGAGAGCGACTTCAGCTTTCCCAGCGGCCATACCAACGCCGCTTTTGCATCGATGGTCCCGGTTTTTCTTCTCGGCGACAAAAAGTGGTCCTGGCTTGCGCTTCTTTTTGCTTTCCTGATGGGAGTATCCAGAATATACCTTGTCGTCCACTTCCCGAGCGATGTTCTCGGCGGCATCATCACCGGCACGATTGCCGGACTGATCGGGACGCTCATTGCCAAGCTGATTCCAACCCATTCTGTATGGTATGGCTGGGATGTATTCAAAAAAAGAACAAAAGGAGCCCATGAATGATTTTCGGAACAGGTCGATTGAAGCTTCGCGGGGTTGATCGCAGCGTCGTAACGGACGGTCCCATGATCGCCGATCACGCCTCCGCGGAACAGTACGGTCATCAGGGACTGAAAAAGCTGCCCCGTGTCCGGCTCGGGAAGCTTGCTCTCTATTACAGAGACCTCGGCAAGGATTACTACGTCCCCTATGACTACATAGACAGAAGCTTTGTCCGGATCAGCGAGTGCCAGCCGGACGACAGCCCCGCCTATTACTACTACCGTATCATCCTGATGCACGACGGAAAAGAATTTGCCAATCTTATCATCAACGAGGAGGATGTGGCAGACAAGGTCCTGCAGCGTCTGCAGGAGATCCGGCCGCAGATCGCCATCGGCTATGTTTCGACCGGCAAGGAAAAGCCGAGATTTATGTAAACCATTTCAAAAACCGAACAAAGCTGTCAGCAGAAACCTACAAAAAAGATTGGAAAAAACTGTTGACAGCTTTTTCTGTTTGTGGTATTTTCTTATAAACCGAAGAACAAGAGGAGTATTCTTTTCCGAATGTCTCAGAGAGCCGCTGGCGGTGGGAATGCGGTACGGACGGATCTGAAGAATGGACTTGTGAGGGCGAACAGAAAGAGCTTTGGCTCGAGTATGAGAGACGGAGTTGGCCGTCCGTTATCGTAAGGCCGGCATGTGATGGCATGCTGAAGTGGGCGCATAAGCGTCAAGCCGGGTGGTACCGCAGGAGTTATTGCTCTTGTCCCTGCAAATAGGCAGGCGACAGGAGTTTTCTTTTTGTCCCTGCAAAAGAAGGAGTGTATCAAATGAGCGTCAACGAAATCCCCTACAAAATCTATCTGAGCGAATCCGATATCCCCAGCACGTGGTATAATCTTCGCGCCGATATGAAGAACAAACCGGCGCCCCTGCTCAATCCCGGAACGGGTCAGCCGCTTACGGCCGAAGAGATGAGCGGTATCTTCTGCGAGGAGCTTGTGAAGCAGGAGCTGGATGATCAGACCCCGTATATTGAGATCCCGAAAGAGATCCAGAGCTTTTACAAGATGTACCGTCCCTCTCCCCTGGTGCGCGCCTATTGTCTGGAAAAGGAGCTCGGCACCCCGGCCAAGATCTACTACAAGTTCGAAGGCAACAACACCAGCGGCAGCCATAAGCTGAACTCCGCCGTGGCCCAGGCTTATTACGCCAAAAAGCAGGGTCTGAAGGGCGTCACAACCGAGACCGGCGCCGGGCAGTGGGGCACCGCGCTCTCCATGGCCTGCAGCTATTTCGGTCTGGACTGTAAGGTCTACATGGTCAAAGTCAGCTATGAGCAGAAGCCCTTCCGCCGTGAGGTCATGCGCACTTACGGCGCACAGGTGACACCTTCCCCCTCCATGACCACTGAGGTCGGCAAAAAGATCCTTGCCGAGCATCCCGACACAACCGGTTCTCTCGGCTGCGCGATCTCGGAGGCGGTCGAAGTTGCCGTCAAGAATCCAGGCTACCGCTATGTGCTGGGCAGTGTGCTGAATCAGGTCCTGCTGCACCAGTCGGTGATCGGCCTCGAGACGAAGGCCGCGCTGGACAAATACGGCATCAAGCCCGATATGATCATCGGCTGCGCCGGCGGCGGCAGCAACCTCGGCGGACTGATCGCTCCCTTTATGGGACAGAAGCTGCGCGGCGAGGCCGATTACCAGATCATCGCCGTGGAACCCGCCTCCTGCCCGAGCTTTACCAGAGGCGTGTTCGCCTACGACTTCTGCGATACCGGCATGATCTGCCCGCTGGCAAAGATGTACACCCTCGGCAGCAGCTTTATCCCCTCTCCGAACCATGCCGGCGGCCTCCGCTTCCATGGCATGAGCACCATATTGAGCCAGCTCTACCACGACGGATATATGGAAGCCCGCGCCGTCGAACAGACCTCGGTGTTTGAAGCCGCGGAACAGTTCGCGCGTATTGAGGGCATCCTGCCCGCGCCGGAGAGCAGCCACGCCATTCGCGTTGCCATTGACGAGGCGCTCAAATGCAAGGAAACCGGCGAGGAGAAGACCATCGTCTTCGGTCTCACAGGAACCGGCTATTTCGATCTGGTCGCCTATCAGAAGTACAACGACGGCGAGATGACGGACTACATCCCCACGGACGAGGATCTGGCAAAGAGCATTGCCGCTCTCCCGAAGGTCCCGGGTGTCGAATAAGGAAAAAGCTTGAACATGAAAAACGGACGGGTCACCGTCCGTTTTTCATGTTCAGGATCGCCGCCGCAAGATCGGAGAGGCCGAGATAGTGAAGCCTCATGATGATCCGCCGGTTGCGCGTCTCTTCCCGGAAGCTGCGTGAGGCGGAGAGCTTTGGGATCTTGTCCTTTACATATTCCCGCATCAGCCAGAGAACTTCCTTTTTGTCCTCTGCCGTCATGGCCTGTACGCGGTTCATACCGTCCAGCAGAATGTGGTTTAGAACCAGGAATTCAAAATCGTCCCGGTCCTCCGGTAAGAACTCGTCCTCCAGATGCATCATCACCGTGAGAAGATCCAGATTCTTCTGTGCGTTGTTGTTGTTCATGGTGGAGGGCAGACCGCGGCGATAGTGATAAAGCGTTTCCGGGAGGTGGGTGATCTTCTTCGCCCGGTGGATCGCAACGGCGGTGTATTCCGCATCCTCGTACCAGAGTTTTTCCTCCGGGTAGCGGATGTGCTCGATCAGTTCTCTCCGAAATAGCTTATTATTCGGGAAACCTGTCGCGGCGATCGCGCGATCCGGCCTGTAGATATATTCTTTTTCCGTACGGCCGTCCGGATAGTGAGCCAGCACCTCACAAAGAGCCATATCGCTGTTTTCGCGCTCCGCGGCATCCAGCAGCTTCTCATACATCTCTGGGTCGATCCAGTCGTCGCTGTCGACATAGCCGATCCAGTCCCCGGTGGAGAGCTCAAAGCCGATGTTGCGCGCTCTCCCCTGTCCGCCGTTTTCCACCGTCTGATACCGGAAGCACGCAGGATGCTGCTCTGCGTATTCCCGGAGGATGGATTCGGTCGCGTCTTTGGAGCCGTCATTGATGACGATCAGCTCGTCTGCCGGACGGGTCTGCGCAAGGATCGAATCCAGACAGGTACGGAGCGTCTTCTCCGCGTTGTATGCCGGGACGATCACACTAAGCTTCATCAGCATGTACCTCCGTCACATAATAGAGCAGCGCCAGAACAAGTGAAAGCCAGATCGACACATTGGGCCTGCGCAGCGTCGCTCCGGAGAAGTGGGCCAGCCCTACAATCAGCACCAGCGTCAGCAGATAGCTGAAATTCTCCAGCGTGAAGCAGCAACCTATTCCGTCCCTGCGAAGACGCCGCACGATCCGCAGCAGAAAATACAGCATGAAGCCGATATACAGGGCAAAGCCCAGAAAGCCGTAATAATACAGGATCGCATGCCAGTCGTTTTCCATATCGTAGGAGCCGTCGTATCCGTTCGGTCCCATCTGCGAGACCTCAAAGCCGACCAGCTTTGTCGGCAGATCGCTGTCCTGAAAGACCATATCGGCATAATTGCGCTCCATGACACGCGCGTCGATAAGCTTTGCAACATTGGTGCTCATCTGATACTGCATCAGCACGCGGTCCATGCCGAAACGGTCGATGATGTCCGGCTTGACGCCGAGGTATTTCCAGTAGTAGTGGATAAAAACCTCTTTGACCTCCGGGTTGTCAAAGCGCTCCCGGGGGCTCATGTCGGTAATGTCGATCCCCTTCTCCAGAAGCGTCGCCTCAATCTCGCCCTGTGTGCCGAGGGCAGTGGCCTGCTGGGCCTGGGTGACCTTATAGCGCGGCGTCCAGGGATAGATGACCGCGGAGACCACGCTCAGCAGCAACAGGACCGCGACGGCGTCCTTTTTCCACTCATGCCGGAGCCAGACACTGTCCAGTATGAGAAAGCAGGCAAAAGAGACAAAAATACCAAAGATCGAGAAATAGCAGCCCTTGGTGCCGTTTGAGAGGAACAGCAGGTCGATTGCAAGCGGGATCAGGATCCTCGCCCACCGCCGCTCACAGCTCAAAGCCAGAAGCACGCAGAAACAGGCGTAGATCACGAGGTTTGTACTGTTGGCGTTGCGGTTCTCGTCGATGACCCAGCCGCTGTAGCCCAGCCCTTCGCCGTAAGTGACATTGCCCGTATCGGTGACGCGGGCAAGCACAAAGAAGACAAGCGTCAGCGCCGCGCCGATCCAGACGCCGCGGAGTGCAGAGGTCTTTGTTGTCTCATCTCTGATCAGCAGCAGGAAACAGAAGGCAAAAACCGGCATCTGCACCACCCCGGCGAGATAGCGGATATCGGTCACCGGGCTGATATAGCCGTGACGCCAGGAATTGGCAAAATGGAGCAGGCAGAAAAGGCCCGTCCCGAGCAGGAAGAGCAGGAATTCTTTTTTCTTCTTCGTGCGGAAGAAGACCAGTACCGGCAGCAGCACCAGAAGCACAAGACGGATATAGCCCGCGGGGGTGGCAGTCTCGTTCCTGGTAAAGAAGGCCAGCACGTCGAGACAGGGCTGGGCCGCGAAGAGCAGCGTCAGCCACAGAGAAGATGCGCTTTTTGGTTTTGTTGCGGAAGTCAGATCCATCCTTGCCTCCTTTCTCCTCCTGATAATGGAAATGGCGTCTTCTGAGTGAAGACGCCATTTGACATGCACCCTTACAGGCGCTCCTTGACCTTTGCCTTCTTGCCGACACGGTCACGCAGATAGTACAGCTTCGCACGGCGAACCTTACCCTTGCGGACAGTGGTAACGGAGACAATCGACGGAGAGTGAACCGGGAAGACCTTCTCGCAGCCTACGCCGTAAGAAATACGGCGGACAGTGATGGTCTCGTTGATGCCGCCATGCTTCTTGGCAATGATGGTGCCTTCGAAAGCCTGGTTGCGCTCACGGTTGCCTTCCTTGACGCGGACGAGGACGCGAACAGTATCACCGACGTTCATTTCAGGAAGCTCGGGCTTCATGTACTGCTCACTGAGAATTTTGACCAGATCCATAATCCAATCCTTTCATCTATAGACGTTCATACCGGAGCGTATACGCGGCAGCGGACCGCCTTTCTCATCTCTTGCTGAATCACAAGCTTTAATAAGATACCATAGATCTACCCGGATTGCAAGAAGAATTTCACAAAAACACGGGAAAAACTTTCGTTTTCAGGTGATTTGACCGATAAAAGCTCAGAGAAAACGGATTACGGCACTGCGGGCTTCAATGCTTCCCTCTGTGCTGCAGTCCGGCAGGCAGACGGAATAAGTTTGCGGCGACTCTGACCGGTTGACCACAGTCACAGACCGCTCCCCTTTCGCCCGGACAATGACCAGAACATCGTTGCTGACAGCGAGGAAAAAGGCCTCCCCGTCCTGCAGACACTCATGCTGATTGCGCATCGCCGCAAGACCACGGATATACTCCCGGAGGGACAATGCACTCTCTGAGAGTCCGCTGTCCGCCATCGGCCGCCGGTTGAAGGGGTCGTTGGTCCCTGTCATCCCGATCTCATCGCCGTAGTAGATGCTGGGAACGCCCGGCACCGAGAACTGGATCGCGGCAGCAAGCCGTTCCAGCTGATCCGCTTTGATCCAGTCTTCTTCCTTCATGGCGGCTTCCACGGCCAGCTGTTCATCCCGCGGGATGTCCTTCAGCCGGCAGTTGACGGCGAGCGACGTGCGCAGCCTCTCCACATCATGCGTTCCGAGCAGGTTCATCAGACTCAGATACAGAGGTTTTGGGTAATGAAGCTGCTGGCTTGTCAGGAAATCCGACAGCGTAAAAGCGTTGCTGCGTCCGTGCAGAAAGTCCAGCACTGCCGAACGGAAGGGGTAGTTCATCACCGAATCCAGTGCCGAGCCGAGGGCATAGCGTCTTCTGCCGCCGTAGCTTTCTTTTAAAACGGCGTCTTCCCAGACCTCACCCAGAATCAGGTGCTCCGGGCTCTCTTCCTTGGCTGCGCGGCGGATCAGCTCCAGCACGTCATCCGGAAGCTCGTCCGCCACATCCAGACGCCATCCGGACGCACCGTACCGAAGCCACTGACGCACGACGGAATGTTCGCCCGTCACCACATAGTTCTGCCAGGCCGGATCCTCTTCGTTGACCTCCGGCAGCTCGCGGAAGCCCCACCAGCTCCGGTATTCATCCGGAAAATGCGTAAACTCATACCAGCTGTCATAGGGAGAAGCCTCCGCCTGACAGGCGCCGGGGTCCGGATAGTGCCGATCCCGGTTAAAGTAGATGCTGTCCGCCCCGGTATGGGAGAACACACCGTCGCAAATGATACGGATGCCGAGGCGCTTCGCCTCCGAGCAGAGCTCAACGAAGTCCTCGTTGGTGCCGAGAATGGGGTCGACCCTCGTGTAATCCGAGGTGTCGTAGCGGTGGTTGGAGCGCGATTCGACAATGGGGTTGAGATAAAGACAGCTTACCCCAAGATCTCTGAGATACGGCAGTCTCGAGCGAATACCCTTGAGCGTACCTCCGTAGAAGTCGTCAGGGATATAGTCGGTCTCACAGGGCCGCGGCTGCCAACGTACTTCTTCTTCGAGGGTGGCGTGCAGGTCAGGGTTCTGTCCAAGACTGCGGTGATAGTCGATTCCGCGCTCGGCTGTCCCGTCGTCAGAAAAGGCAAAACGGTCGGGGAAAATCTGATACATCACCGTATGGCGGAACCACTCCGGCGTCTCAAAGCCCGGTACCGTCACCGTAAAGCGGAAGCCGTCGTGCGCGCTGCTGCGCAGCCAGGAGTGGATCCCGTCCGGCGCCGGACAGACCCATTGCCGGTTGCCGCCGGACACCACCCGGAAGCGATACCAGAGCGCGGCCGGAGTTTTCGGAGCACAGAAGGTAACGGTCCAGCCGGACGCATCGCGCTCCATGGGGATCTCGGTCTTCAGTTCATCGCCATAGAGCTCGAGCATGGCCTGATCAAAGGCATCCTGCGGAGCGGAGAATGCAAAACGGACCTCCTGTCCCGCTTCAACAGCGCCGAAGGGCGTCCGGTACTGCGGAAGACGGATATCGTGTCTGACCGCGGGGACGTTCTTTGCCATCTCCTGCAGGAGAAGGATCAGATGATAGGTCCTCGGCTGAAGGACCCGCATGGCTTCAAGCTCTTCCGTGCTGAGCTCCCGATCCACGCAGGGCGCCGCATAGGGATAGACCGTCTCCATTCGCATCCCGCAGTCGTCCAGCAGGATGCGGAGGCATTCCGCCGCAAACACAGCTCCCCTGCAGCAGTCCGGCGCCAGCGCGCAAAGATCCTGCGCGCTCTGTCCAGACGCAAGAAAGCGTTCCGCGGCGACGGACGCGCTGGCTGCCTGAGAGAAATAGGTCCCGGCAAAAGGCAGCTCCGGCATCGTTTCCTCCGGCTGCCACTTTCCGGCAGAAAAACGGAGCGTCAGGGTTTGACGATTGTCATATGCAATTGTCAGTCTGTATTGATCATCCCATTCCTCGCGGTAGGAACCGCCGTAAGGGATGACTTGAGTCAACTTCAAAACCGCTTCACACTCCGGAAATCAAATCATATCAAGATAGAGGCGCACATACTCGACCGCCGAACGCTCAAAGCCGAAGTCCGCGGACATGGCATTCGTGATCAGGCGTTTCATGACCGGTTTGTTTGCATAGGTGCTGATGGCAAACCGGATCGCATCACGCATCTCCCATGCGTCGAACTCTTTGAAAGAGAATCCGTTGCCGTCAGGAGAAAGCGTGCTGTAAGGCTTTACGCTGTCCCGCAGTCCTCCGGTCTCCCGGACGATCGGCAGCGTCCCATAGCGCATGGCGATCATCTGGCCGAGGCCGCAGGGCTCAAAGCGGGAGGGCATGAGGAAAAAGTCGCTCCCGGCATAGATGAGATGGGCGTTCTCCTCGCTGTAGCCGATATAGGCGCAGAGCCGGCCGCGGTAACGTCCCTCTGCCGAGCGCATGAAGTTCTCAAAGCGCTCGTCGCCGGTCCCGAGCAGCATAAACTGGACATCCTCAGACTGCATAAAGTCGTCCAGCATGCACTGCACGAGGTCGAAGCCCTTTTGCTCGGTCATTCTCGTCACCATGGCGAAGATGGGCACATCCGGTTGGATCACCAGGCCCATACGCTCCTGGAGCGCCCGCTTGCAGACCGCCTTGCCTTCCGGATGAGCCTGATCATAGGCCACAGGGAGGAAAGCGTCGTCTGCCGGGTTAAACACCTTGCGGTCGATGCCGTTCAGAATACCGGTGAGCTCGGCAGATCGCCGGTTGAGGATGTCCTCCAGACCTTCCGCGTAGTAGGGCGTGCGGATTTCCTGCGCATAGCTGGGGCTCACGGTGCTGATCCGGTCGGCAAAGACACATCCGGCCTTCAGCAGATCGGCACATCCGTCCAGCTCCAGATACTCAGGCGAATAGTACTTGTCGTCGATATCCAGAACGTCCTTTACAAAGCCAAAGTGATATTTTCCCTGGAAGGCGATGTTGTGAATTGATAGCAGGTAGCGGCATTCCTCCTGCATCTTACCCTGATACTGGGTCTTTGCCAGCATCGGGATGACCGCCGTATGCCAGTCGTTGCAGTGTACGATGTCCGGGGTAAAATCCAGCTGCGGCATCGCCTCCAGAATCACCCGGGAGAAAAAGGCGTACTGCTCCCCTTCCGCCTCTCCTCCGTAATATATCCGGTCGCCGTAATACTGCTCGTTATCGACCAGATAATACGTGATGCCGTCCAGCTTCAGCAGTTCGATCCCGGCATAGGCGTGCCGCCAGCCGAGGTCGACATAGAAGTGGAACAGGTGGCGCACCAGTTCGGAATATTTTTCTTTGATCACCCGGTGATAAGGCGTGATCACCCGGACGTCGAGGCCAATTTTTTTCAGCTGCTTCGGGAGCGTCCCGATCACATCGGCCAGACCGCCGGTTTTGGAGAGCGGCGCGCACTCTGCGGAAGCCATGAGGACCTTCGGCAGCTCGCTGCGCCCTTTCGCAAGCAGTTCCTGCTGAAAATCATAGTGCATAGTGGCCATCCTTTCCTGAAATCTGTTTCAAGCTGAGATGTTGACCCGTGCCCGGTTCAGTCGGTTTTCTTCTTTTTGCGCGGGGAGACCGGGCGGAATTCAAAGAACACAGCGGACAGGGCGGGAAGCGTGATCGAAGCAGACCAAGGATGCTCCACAAAGGGCTGCTTCTTTGCTCTGATCGCTGCGGGATTTGTCACTCCGTGCCCGCCGAAACGGGTCTCATCGCTGTTGAGGATTTCCTTCAGGGTCCCGTTCTGCGGAAGACCGAAGACAAAACCGTCGTACTGAACCGGCGTGAAGTTGAACACGCAGACCATGCTGCGGCTGCCGTCGCCGGGGATCCTCATATAGGCGATGGAGCTGCGCTGCGAATCATCCACATTCAGCCACTGGAAACCGTCCCAGGAGCGATCCTGCAGGTAGAGAGCCGGATGCTCACGGTACAGGTGGTTGAGCGCGCGCATATAGGCCTGAAGCTCACGATGGCGCGGATAATCCAGCAGAAGCCAGTCCAGAGACTGCTGCCAGTTCCATTCGATAAACTGACCGAACTCGCTTCCCATAAAGGTGAGCTTCTTACCGGGGTGCGAGAACTGATACCCGTAGAGCGTGCGGACCGAGGCAAACTTCTGGTCGTAATCCCCGCTCATTTTGTTGATCATCGAGTACTTGCCGTGGACCACCTCGTCGTGGGAATAGGCCAGGACATAGTTCTCCGAGAACGCGTACATCATAGAGAAGGTCAGCTTGTTGTGGTTCCAGGCGCGGAAATAGGGATCGAGTGCCATATAATCCAGCGTATCGTGCATGAAGCCCATGTCCCACTTCAGGCAGAAGCCTACGCCTCCCACATCGGGCGGAGCCGTGATCAGCGGATAGGCGGTGGATTCCTCCGCGATCGTGACGGCGCCGGGATAGTTGGAGAGCACGGCGGAATTCATATTCCGCAGAAAGTCCAGCGCGTTGAGGTTAATATAGCCGCCGTCCTTGTTCGGGGTATATTCTCCCTCCTTGCGACCATAGTTCAGATACAGCATAGAGGACACCGCGTCCACACGGATCCCGTCGATGTGATACTCGTCAAAGAACAGACAGGCGGAGGAGATCAGGAAGCTCTGCACCTGGTCGCTGCTGTAATCGAAAATCAGCGTCCCCCACTCCGGATGCTCGGCCATGCGCTGTTCTTTGCATTCATACAGAGGCGTCCCGTCAAACAGACGCAGTCCGTGCTCGTCCTTCGGGAAGTGGGCCGGAACCCAGTCCATGATCACGCCGATGCCCGCGCGGTGAAGGGTATCGACAAAATAGCGGAAGTCGTCCGGCGTTCCGTAACGCGAGGTCGGCGCATAATAGCCGGTCACCTGATAGCCCCAGGAGCCGTCATAGGGGTATTCCGTCACCGGCATCAGCTCCACATGCGTATAGCCCATGTCGGAGCAGTAAGCCGCGAGGGCATCCCCGATGCTGCGGTAATTGACGCCGCCGTCCGGATACATCCAGGAGCCGAGATGGAGCTCATAGATGCTCATGGGCGTCGTCATAAAATTCTGCCGGCTGCGCTGCTCCATAAAGCGCTGATCCTGCCAGATAAAATGCCCGCCGTCCCAGACGATCGACGCCGTCTCGGAGCGGTTTTCTGACCATGCGGCAAAGGGATCAGACTTGAGGACCGTTTTCCCGTCAGCGCCCACAACGCGGTATTTATAATGGTGTCCAACGACGGCATTGTCCACAAAGCAGGCCCAGACGCCGCCCTCCTGCCGTTCCATGGGGGTGTCGTTCCAGCCGTTGAAGTCGCCGATCAGACTGACCTTCTGCGCGTTCGGCGCCCAGACGATAAAGCGGAACTCTTCCAGCTCCGGAATCCAGCGGCAGCCGAAGCAGAGCCATGCCTTTCTGGCGTGGCCCGTATTGAACAGATAGATATCATCCTTCGGTATAAAAGCCTGATGTCTCTGGTCCATCCGTTGTTCTCCTTCCTGATCCGACAGCTTTTGCATCATTCTTTCTGATCTTATTATACCTGATTCCGGAGGGTGTTACAAGAAAAAATAATCGCTCAGTCTCTGTTCCTGTAATGGGACAGCATCGGCTGACCGCAGCGGATGCTCTCTCTGACGTCGAGAATACGCTGGTTTGCGGAGCCGCGGAACCGCAGCGCCATGTTTTTCTGTTCCAGGACAAATTCGCCGTCCACCAGAACGTCGATCTCCTCAAGCATGGGCAGCGTGTCCTCCGAGTGACAGCGGCGATTTTCAGGATCCGTCAGCTCTTCCCAGGTGTAGCCGCTCCATACCCAGATGTTTTTCTTCGGGACTGCGTCTCGAACCCTTCGGATAAACGGCAGAAGAGCCTTCTGGTTTGGCAGTTCGAAGGGCTCGCCGCCTAGGATCGAGAGGCCTTCGTTGTACGGTACCAGGAGCGACCGGATAATGGCATCCTCGGTTTCCCGGTCAAAAGGCCTGCCGTATTGAAAGTCCCAGGTCTCGGCATTGAAGCATCCTCTGCAATGATGGGTACAGCCGGAGACAAACAGCGAGGTTCTGCAGCCCGCTCCGTTTGCTACGTCGAGGTATTTGATGTTGGCATAATTCATTATGCAGCCTCCCGGGCCAAAACAGTCTTTGACCCCTTCTCATGGTGATAAAGAAATCATCCATCCAAAGGGTGGATGATTCTTCACGGAAGAATAATATTCAAATCGAACGCGCCGTCGGCGCCCCCAGCAACGGTCGAATCGTTGGCCTGCCAGATCTCATAATTCCGGATATACTGCGGCAGCCTGTTGTCGACGGTATAGCTCGCCATCCAGAGAGGCAGATAATAAACCGCCTCAGAGTCCAGATCAAAGCGCAGATAGCCCTCGGACGCATAGAGCCCGGAGCGATAGCCGGAAGCGTCGATCGCCGTGCAGAAGGTGCTGATGATATCCGCGCGCGCACCGGGAGAAAGAACGTCCGCGCGCCCGTTCGGATAATCGCCGGAATACTCCATATCCAGAAAAACCGGCAGATCAAGCCGGAAGCCGTCCAACGTGCGGATGCAGGAAGCCGCTTCTTCGACGGCTTCCTTTGCATTGATCGCCGTGGAGTAAAAATAACCCCCGACCTCCATCCCGGCTTCCCGCGCACCGCGCAGATAGGCCTGGGTCTGACGGTCGCTGTACAGCAGTCCGCCGCTGCCCCATCCGCGTCCTCCGAGACGCACAAGGACGAAGTCAAAGCCCTGTTCCTTCAGCGCCTGAAAGTCGACCTGATTGTTGAACTGTGAGAGGTCCAGCCCGATTTTGACGGCCTGACGGCCGTTTTCGTCATAATACTTCAGAACCCCTCCGACGTTCATCAGCTCGG
This sequence comes from Oscillospiraceae bacterium, assembly GCA_017458065.1. Taxonomy (GTDB): domain Bacteria; phylum Bacillota; class Clostridia; order Oscillospirales; family Oscillospiraceae; genus Limivicinus. The sequence continues at coordinate 113,628 of JAFTGD010000038.1, read as the reverse complement.
CACAAGACGCCGTGCCGAGAGCGAGAAGCAGCAGAACCGCAGCGACCAGCGACAGCAGAGCCCGTCTCACTTCAGGATGATCCGCTTATAGGCCTTTTTCCCGCGGCGGAGCAGAAATCCCTTCCGCAGCTCCTCTTCCTTCAGGATGCGGCCGAAGTCTTTTTCCGTGACGCCGTCGATGCTCACGCCGCCCTGCTGGACGTTGGTACGCGCTTCGCTGCGGCTCTTGCAGAGTCCGGCAGCAACCAGCAGTGCCGGGAGCGTGATCCCGTCGTCAGTGAGATCCGCCGCGGTGAGCTCGACCACCGGTGCATCGCCGCCGTCGGATGCGCCGCCGGAGAACAGGGCTCTCGCCTGCGTCTGCGCCTTGTTGGCCTCTTCTTCGCCGTGTACAAGAGCGGTGAGCTCCCAGGCGAGGATTTCCTTGGCCTTGTTCAGGTCGCTTCCCTGCCAGGTCGCCATTTCGTCGATCTGCTCCAGCGGCAGGAAGGTCAGCATCCGGATGCACTTGATGACATCGGCATCGCCGACATTGCGCCAGTACTGATAGAAGTCGAAGGGAGAGGTCTTGTTCGGATCCAGCCATACCGCGTTGCCGGCGGTCTTGCCCATCTTGTTGCCCTGAGAGTCCGTGAGCAGGGTGATGGTCATGGCATGGGCGTCCTTACCCAGCTTGCGCCGGATCAGCTCCGTACCGCCAAGCATGTTGCTCCACTGATCGTCTCCGCCGAACTGCATGTTGCAGTCATAGTGCTGGAAGAGATAGTAGAAATCATAGGACTGCATGATCATGTAGTTGAATTCAAAGAAGCTGAGTCCTCGCTCCATGCGGTTTTTGTAGCATTCGGCACGCAGCATGTTGTTCACCGAGAAATGGGGGCCTACTTCGCGCAGCAGCTCGACGTAGTTCAGATCCAGAAGCCAGTCGGCATTGTTCACCATAATGGCCTTTCCGTCGGAGAAGTCGACAAACCGCTCCATCTGGCGGCGGAAGCACTCGGCGTTATAGTTGATGTCCTCGCGGGTCAGCATCTTGCGCATGTCGGTTCTGCCGGAGGGATCGCCGATCATGGTGGTTCCGCCGCCGATGAGCGCGATGGGGGTGTTCCCGGCCATCTGGAGACGCTTCATCAGGCAAAGGGCCATAAAATGCCCGGCCGTCAGGCTGTCCGCTGTGCAGTCAAAGCCGATATAGAACCTGGCCTTGCCGGAATTGACCAGCGTCCGGATCTCTTCTTCGTTCGTTACCTGCGCGATCAGTCCGCGCGCAGTCAGTTCTTCATAGACTCCCATGTTTCTTCTCCTTCACAATTTGTTTGTAGTGTTCCGCGTACTGAAGCTGTTCTTCTGCGGACTGCAGTGTGGTCTCTGTTACGTTGTCTCCGCCGTGCAGACGGGCAATTTCGCTTCTGGCTCCGGCGTGGTCCAGCTGCGTCACCTCCGTGAGCGTCCGCTCGCCCTGCTCCGACTTGACAATGACAAAATGCCGGTCGGCCATGGAGGCGATCTGCGGCAGGTGCGTCACACAGAGGACCTGTTTTTCTCCGGAGAGCGCTGCCAGCTTCTCCCCCACCCGCTGCGCGGCAATGCCCGAAACGCCTGTGTCGATCTCATCAAAGATCATGGTCGGCACTGTGTCGCCCCGGGACAGCACCTGTTTCATGGCGAGCATGATACGGCTGAGTTCGCCGCCGGAGGCAATCCGGCTGATGCGGCCGGGAGGTTCCCCGCGGTTGGCGGAGAGCAGGAAGCGGACGCTGTCCATCCCCGTTGCGGTGAGGGTATCCGTCGGGCTGAGTTCGACTTCGAACCTCGCGGAAGGCATTGAGAGCTCGTGCAGCTCCTTCTCGATCTGCTCTGCAAGCCGCACCGATGCCGCGCGGCGCTTTTCCCGCAGCTGAAAGGCAAGATCGCGGCACAGTTTGTCCTGCTTCCGGATCTCCCGCTCCAGCTGCTGCAGCCGTTCTTCCGAAAAACTGATTTCATCCAGTCTGCCGCGGCATTCGTCCAGATAAACGGGCAGATCCTCCAGGCTCCTGCGGTATTTGCGCTCGAGGCGGGAGAACTCTCTCAGCCGCTGCTCGATCCGGTCGTACTCTTCCGGTGAGAAGTTCAGCGAATCCAGAAAGTCCCGCATCATCTCATCCGCGTCTGTCAGGAGGAAGACTGCCTGATCCAGACTGTTTGCCGCCTCCCCGAGCTCGGCGGCATAGGCGGCCGCATGCCGGCACTGCCAGGCCGCATTCTGGGCGCTGCCTAGCGCTCCTTCCTCGCCGTTCAGGGCTTCGCTCGCAATATGCAGCGCTTCCGTCAGCTTCTCGGAGTTGCGCAGGAGGTCCCTCCTCGCGGTCAGTTCCTCGCGCTCGCCGTCACGCAGCCCGGCTTTCTCAAGCTCGGCCACGGTTTCCTTCAGACGCTCCTGCAGGCGCTCCTTTTCTTCCTCGTCCAGGTTCAGCCGGTCACGCTCGGCGTTCAGTTCCGTGAGCTTCCGGTATTGCTCCCGGTACTCATCCGGCTCGATGGCGGCGTAACGGTCGAGGGCGGAGAGGTGCCTCCGCTCATCAAGAAGCTGCAGACCGTCATTCTGTCCGTGCAGCTCAAGAAGCAGCTCTCCCAGCGTCTTCAGCTGGGCGGCGCTCACCGGATAGCCGCAGACACGGCAGCTGCTCTTGCCCTCGGCAGTGATACGCCGCTGGACGATCAGCTCCTCATCGTCGCAGTCAATGTCGTTCTCCCGAAGCCAGTCCTCCGCGTTCTGCCGGTCGAAAACAGCCGTGACCGTTGCGCGCTCGGCCCCCGCCCGGATCAGCTCGCGGCTTGTCCTGGCGCCGGTCACCGCGGCGATGGAATCGATCACAATGCTTTTGCCGGCGCCGGTCTCACCCGTCATGACATTCAGTCCCGGACCGAAGGGAATGTCCGCGTGTTCAATGACCGCTATGTTTTCTATGCGTAGTTCACGCAGCATGAATGCTTCACTCCGATATTCCGCTGATTAAAACAGGTGCTGGATCTCCTCAAACAAGGCCAACGCCGCGTCGTTGTCCCGCATGGCCAGAAAGGCCGTGTCGTCTCCGGCAATCGTGCCGACAAGACCGTCGACATGGATCGCGTCCATGGCGCTGCACGCGGCGGAGGCCAGACCGGGTAGCGTGCGGATTACAAAAAGATTCTGTGCGATATCATAGGAGACCACGCTTTCTCGGAAGATTTTCTGCAGGCGGATCACATGATCGCCGTTATCCCGGCGCGCCGCCACGTAGCGATAGCCTCCGTTCGGCGCCGCCTCCTTGGTAAGGTGCATATCCCGAATATCGCGGGAGAGCGTTGCCTGAGTCGTGTGGATTCCCCTTGCCTTCAAGGCAAGCATCAGCTGGTTCTGGGTTTCGATTTCTTCTGTGGAGATGATCTCCAGAATGATCGATTGACGGTTGCTTTTCACAGTTCCAGACACCCTTTCATCCTTATTTTTGTTTTTCGTATTCATAAGTCCGCCTGCTTTCCGCAGGTTCAGACTAATTTTTCAAGCCGTTCATAGAAGCTCTTCCCCGAGAGCTCGATCATCCTGACAAAGTGCTGCGACTGGCGCACTTCCAGCAGATCCCCGCTCTCCAGGTCCGCAACCGAATAGCCGTCTACGGCAAGATAGGCGCGTCTTCCGGTCAGCTTTTCCGTCAGAACACGGACTTTCTTCTGCGGGGAGAGAACATACGGTTTTGCCGAGAGCGTATGGGCGCAGATCGGCGTGAGCAGGATCGCTCTCGCGTCCGGCTCGACGATCGGCCCGCCTGCGGACATGGAATAGCCCGTTGACCCGGTCGGCGTGGCAACCACCAGCCCGTCGCCCGAAAACGAGAACATCTGTTTCCCGTCCGCCCAGGCGGTCGGCTGAATACATTCGCCATAGCCGTGGATGACAACATCGTTCAGGGCGTGGTCCTCCAGCAGCGTCTTATTCCCTCTGATGAGAGATACATCAAGCATCATGCGCTCGCTGACCGGGACGTCCGGACACAGGGCTTCCGTGATCCGCCCCAGCTCTTCCGGCTCCAGGCTGGTCATAAACCCCTTTGTACCAAGATTGACGCCAAGGATCGGAACGGACAGCCCGTGGAGCTCTCTCACCACGGCGAGGATGGTCCCGTCTCCGCCGAGTACAATGACATGGGACAGCTCCGCCATCACGTCACGCAGCTGTGTGACCCGGATCCCATCCGGCGCAGTCCAGTCCTCATCCGTAAAGACCGGACAGATGCACGCCCGGTATCCGGCGTCCGTCAGGATCCTCCGGCATTCTTCCGCCCTGGACAGATTGGTGTCCCGATAGGGGTTTGAACATAGAGCAATCATAGCTTTCCCCTGTGCGCGGCTTCTACAACGGCCGCAATTTTGATCTCCGGTTCGGCCCGTTTCTCATTCACCAGATGGCAGAGAAACTCGATGTTACCTTCCGGCCCCCGGATGGGAGAAAAATCCAGTCCCATCACGCTGTATCCGTCTTCTCTGGCCGAGTCCAGGCAGGTCTGGATCACCGAACGGTGTACATCCGGGTCTCTCACAACGCCCTTTTTCCCGACCTGCTCTCTGCCGGCCTCAAACTGAGGCTTGATGAGGCAGATATAATCCGCCCCCGGTTTCAGGAACTGCCGGATCACGGGAAGAATCAGCCGGATCGAAATAAACGACACATCCATAACCGCCAGATCCAGCGGTTCCGGGATCTGTTCCTCTGTCAGGTAGCGCAGGTTGCAGCGTTCGAGATTGACGACGCGTTCATCCTGCCGCAGCTTCCAGGCGAGCTGCCCATAGCCGACATCGACGGAGTAGACCTTTGAAGCGCCGTTTTGCAGCAGCACATCGGTGAAGCCCCCGGTCGAAGCGCCGCAGTCAATACAGCATTTTCCTTCCGGGTTTACCGGGAACACCTTCAGCGCCTTTTCAAGCTTCAGACCGCCTCGGGAAACGTATTTGAGCGGGGCGCCTCTGACCTCCAGCTCGCAGTCGGCTGGGACCGCCATTCCGGGCTTGTCCGCCTTCTGACCGTTCACATAGACGGCGCCGCTCATCACAATGGCCTTGGCCCGTTCCCGGCTTTCGGCATAGCCGCTGTCGAAGACGAGCTGGTCCAGTCGTATTTTACTCATGCTGTTCCGGAGCACACAGGGCTCTGCCGCGTTCTGCGACGGAAAGCGCGTCGATCCCGTAGTCGTGCATCAGCTGTGCACGCCCGCCGTGGACCACGATTCCCTCGCCCAGATTGAGCAGCGCTGCTTTCACGGGGATGCCGTTTTCCGCGGCCGCCGTGCTCAGCACCGTGCCGATACAGCCTGTGGCGATCACCTCTTCCGCCGCCAGCAGCCTGCCGGTCTTCCGCAGAGAGGTCATGACCATCGGATAGCTGCTTCCGCCGATCTCGCCAAGTTTGATGACTTCCGCCGAGATCCCCTGCTCCGCCAGCATGTTCGCTGCGCGCAGCGCTTCGCAGATCATGGTGCCGTAAGCCACCAGTGTGAGATCCGTACCGTCCCGCAGCAGCGCTTCCTTTTCCGGGTGCAGCCCGCTGTAGCCGCATTCACCGCCGCGCGGATAGCGCACCGCAACAGGACCATCCATACGGCAGATCGCCTCGCGCAGCATGGCCGCGAGTTCTGCAAAGCTTGCGGGACAGCAGATGCTCATCCCGGGGACGGTTCTCAGATACGACACATCAAAGATCCCGTGATGGGTTTCGCCGTCGCTGCCGACAATGCCCGCCCGGTCCACGCAGAACACCACATGCAGGTTCTGCAGCGATACGTCATGAATCAGCATGTCGTATCCGCGCTGCAGGAAACTGGAATACACCGCGAAAACCGGAACAAGGCCCTGTTTTGCCATACCGGCCGCCATGGAAGTGGCGTGGCCTTCCGCAATCCCGACGTCCCAGAAGCGCTTTGGATACTTTTTGGCAAAGCTGTCCAGACCCGTGCCGATGGACATAGCCGCCGTAACCGCAAAGAGATTCTCCTTCTCCCCGGCAAGCTCTGTGAGCACTTCTCCCGCACAGTCGGAAAAACATCTGCCCGTGGGAAACAGTTCGCCGGTGAAGGGGTTAAAGGGGCTGACACCGTGATAGATGTCCGGATGCTCCTCGGCATAGCTGACACCCTTGCCCTTGCGCGTGAGGACATGGACAAGGACCGGCTCTTCCATTTCCTTTGCAAGCCGGATGACGTTCTCCAGTTCCCTGATGTCGTGTCCGTCCACCGGGCCGAGATAATTGAGCCCCATGGCGCTGAAGGTGTTGACCGGCAGCAGCTTGTCTTTCAGCTTCTCCTTCACCTCATGGTTAAAGGAATAGACCGCCGGGACCGCGGAAAACACATCCCGGTACAGGCGCTTGAAGCGCAGATAGCCGGGGCGGATGCGCATGCTCTGCAGAAGCCTTGCCGTGCCGCCGACATTCTGGTCGATGGACATGTTGTTATCGTTGAGGATGATGACGATCGGTTCTTTGCTGGAGGCGGCGGCCGCCAGACCTTCGTAGGCGAGCCCGCCGGTCATGGCGCCGTCACCCAGCACGGCGACGACGTCGTAGTTCTCCCCCAGCAGCGTTCTCGCCTTTGCCATTCCGACCGCAACGGAAACGGAATTGGACGCATGCCCGGCGATAAACGCATCATCGACGCTCTCATGGGGTTTTGGAAAGCCAGAAAGCCCTTCGTATTGCCGCAGGGTCTCAAAACGGTCTCTGCGGCCGGTGATAATCTTGTGTACATAGCTCTGGTGCCCGACATCGAAAACAAGCCTGTCTCTCTCTGTGTCATAGACCCGGTGCAGCGCCAGTGTAAGCTCTACCGCGCCGAGGTTTGAGGCGAGATGACCGCCGGTCTTGGATACCGTGTCCACCAGAAACATCCGCATTTCTGCGGCCAGGGACTGCAGTTCCTCATCGGTCAGCAGTTTGACATCCCGTGAGGAATTGATTCGATCCAGTATTTTCATCGTTCAGTTTTTCCGTTTCGCCAGATTGGATGCAAGATCCTCCAGAAACGCCGTGTCTTCAAAGCTCTCACGGAGCAGTGCTGTCGCATGGTCGGTGAGCTTCAGGACCAGACGCTCGCATTCCTCCTGACCCAGAAGCGCCATATAGGTGTTCTTGTTCTCCTCCCGGTCCGAACCGATCGGCTTTCCGAGCTCCGCTTCGCTGCTCAAAACATCCAGCATATCATCGCGGATCTGAAAGGCCATGCCGATCGCCGCGCCAAACTGCGCTGCGATTTTTTCCTGTTGTGCCGTGCCTCCCGCAGCAGATACGCCCATCGTGCAGGCCGCGGTCAGGAGCGCGCCGGTTTTCCGGGCGTTGATTTCGTCCAGTTGCTGTGCCGTCAGCTGCTTTCCTTCGCCGATCATATCCAGATACTGACCGCCGCACATTCCGTCAAAACCCACGGCATTGGCGAGCTGGGTGGCGCAGCGCAGTCTGGCATCGTCCGGGAGCTCACAGCGCAAAATCGTCCCGAAAGCCTCCGCCTGCAGCACATCGCCTGCCAGCGTCGCCACGCACTCACCGTAAACGATGTGGTTGGTAGGCTTTCCGCGGCGGAGATCGTCGTTATCCATGCAGGGCAGATCGTCGTGGATCAGGTTGTAAGCGTGCAGTATCTCAATGGCGCACGCTACATCCAGCGCCGTCTCCGGCGCCTTGCCGCAGATCCTGCAGAACTCCAGCACCAGCATGGCCCGGATCCTCTTGCCGCCGGCAAGAAGACTGTAACGTGCAGCTTCCGCGTATCCGCGCATAGGGTCGCTCTCCGGCAGGACAAAGAACTGTTCCAGCCGGTCTTCGACCATCTTTTTATAATCCGCGGCCGTATAAACCTTATTCTTCAAAAGGAAGTTCCTCCGGTTCTCCGTCGCTGCCCTTCCTGAGCTTGACGACGGTCTGTTCCGCTTCGTCCAGCATGCCGCTGCAGTCGGCGAGCAGTCTGGTGCCTTCATCGAAAAGTGCAATGGATTCCTGTAGCGGAGTGTCGCCTTTTTCCAGATGCGCAACAATCTCTTCCAGCCGCTTCAGGGAATCTTCAAAAGACAGTTTTTTCCGCGCCATTTTAGCGTTCCTCCAATTGTTCTACCAGGCAGGCTGCCCGACCATCCGCAAGCCTCAGGCCGATCCGGTCTCCGGGGCTGAGCTGCCGGACGCTCTTCAGCGTCTTCCCGCTCCCGTCGCTTGCGGCCGCATAGCCTCTGGCGAGCACCTTGAGCGGGCTCAGCGCGTCCAGGGACGCGGAAAGGCCTCCGATGCCAGCGCGCTTCTCCAGCAGCATCCTCTCTCCCGCGGAAGACAGCCGTGCCAGAATGTGGTCCAGCTCCATCCGCCTGATGTCCACAAACGAAGAGGCGTCCGCCAGCACTCTGCGGCTCCGCAGGGATTCCAGCTGCTGCCTCTGTCTGAGCAGCTGTCTGGAAACCGCCTGATTCATCCGGACTGAAAAGCCCGTAAGCACGTCCTGTATCTCGCGGTAATCCGGCACGGCAATCTCCGCCGCGTTACTCGGCGTAGATGCCCGTCTGTCGGCAACATAGTCTGAAATGGTGACATCCGGCTCATGCCCGACGGCCGAGATCACCGGGATCTCAGACGCGTAGATCGCTCTCGCGACACGCTCGTCGTTAAAGGCCCAGAGGTCCTCCAGAGAGCCGCCTCCGCGTCCCGTAATGATCAGATCCGCCACATGGTGCCTGTTTGCATAACGAATCGCAGAGGCGATCTCAGCCGGAGCCTCAGTTCCCTGCACACGCACCGGAAGCAGAATGAGTTTGGTCATGGGCCACCTCTGACGGAAGATGCGGATCATGTCATGGACCGCCGCGCCGGCAGAAGAAGTGATGATGGCAACCCGCTCCGGGAAGGGCGGGAGCGCTTTCTTTCTGGATGGTTCAAAAAGCCCTTCGGCTTCCAGGCGCTGCTTCAGTTGCTCAAAGGCGATCTGCAGATCCCCGATGCCGTCCGGGACAATATTGCTGGTATAAAGCTGATAAGCGCCGTCTCTGGGATAGACCCGCAGGCTCCCGAAGACAAACACCTTCATACCGTTTTCCGGCCGAAAACGCAGTCTGGACGCATTGCCGCGGAACATCACGCAGCGCAGGCTGCTCTCCTGATCCTTCAGCGTGAAGTAATGATGGCCGGAGGGATAGATCTTATAGTTGGAGAGCTCGCCCTGCACACAGAGATCCGTGAAGCGGATGTCGCCCTCCAGAAGGGTTTTGACAGCGTCGTTCAGTTCGCTGACCGTGAGGGTCATGCGTCCTTCGGCAATCATGCTTCTGTCTGCTCCTGTTCTCTGCCGCGCAGGAAGCTTCCAAGCACCCCGTTGATAAACGCGCCCGCCTGGGGCGAATCATAGGCTTTCCCGAGCTCTACGGCCTCGTTCACAGCGGCGGCATCCGGGATATCGTCCAGATAGAGGATCTCGCACAGCGCGCAGCGCAGGATCGCAAGGGTGGATTTGGTAAGGCGGCTGATCTTCCAGCCGCTGGAATAGCGGCTGATGACCCCGTCGATCTCTTCCCGGCGATCCTCGACGGTCTGAACGATACGGCGGATATAGGCGGTCTGTTCCTCATCCGGTGCTTCCAGATAGATCTTATCCTCATCCTTCAGCGTGTCATAGTGTTCTTCGGAGAAAAACAGCGCCAGCGTATCCTCCGCGGAAGCGGAATTGGCCTCCATGGCAAACAGCAGCTGAACAGCGATCTGTCTGGCGGTTATTCTTGTCATCATATGCCTCCGGTGATCAGCGGTCAAAAGAGATCCCCGAGACGTGCACGTTCACCTCAGCGTCTTCAAACCCGGTAGAGGATAAAATCACGTTTCTGACGGCATCCTGAACATTCTTTGCGACACTGACCACATTGCATCCGTATGAGACCGAGATAATCGTATCGACCAGAATCCTGTTATTCTCAAAGCGGACCTTGACCCCCTTCGGCAGGGTCTTCAAGCCGATCATCTCGGCAAGCTCCGCCCCTGCGGTGACGGAGAGGCCGGAAACGCCCTCCACATCGGCCGCTGCGGTGCGAACAATGCTCGAAATCACATCTTCCGAAATATTAATACTGCCGTTCTCTTCACGGTAGCTGATATAGTTTTCGCCCATAGGAAGTTCCTCCAATGCATAGTTGGTTTTATTTTAACACGAAAGCGAAAAAAAGAAAAGCCTCATTGCATATTTTTCAGGATTTGAGAGAAAGCGCTCATCCCTTGTTGAAAGATTTCGAAAAATGTGTTATATTCACAAAAGTCGCATATCAATAACGAAGGGAGATCCCGCTATGCAGATCAAAATCATGCTCGCCGCCGCTATCTTCTTTGGCGGCTGGCTTCTGTCTTACGTGTTTATCCGTCAGCTGCTTTTTAACTTTGTCACGGCCTACCCGCTGATCAAAAAAATGCAGTCCATCGACGAGGATCTGATCGCCGTCGGCGCCAGACGTTATACCTCCACCTCTGTTCTGGTCTGCATTCTGGTTTCGGCCGTTATCGTGTTTCTTGTCGTTTACTTCTGCCCGAAATACCTGATTATTTCGTTCTTCGTCGGGGTGCTGATCTGTCTTGTGATGCTGCTCAACAAGATCGCGCCCCAAAACCGGCCGATGTTCGACAACTTCTGCGTGGGATACTGCCGTTTTGTTCCGGATGACGAACTCAGGACCATCATGTACAACAAGGACGTGAAGAAGATCAACCGCCGCCTCCGTGAGATGGGCTACGATCACAGCTTCGTCCCGGAATTCAAAAAAGATTAAACCCGTTTAAGATTGCCAACCCCGGCATCCAGCCACAGGATGCCGGGGTTGGCATTTTCGTCTCTTTTTCATCCGGGCCAGGGAATGCGTCGCCCTTCTTTTACAAGCCAGGCCTGTTTTGCAAGCTTTGCCATGGGGCTGTCACTCAGAGAGTCAGAATAAAAGTTATCGATCTCATCCGGAGAAAACCGCTCCAGATAGCGGCGTACTTTTTCGGCGTCGTGGCAGTTCTTTTCGCTGATTTTACCGGTATATGGATTCATCGGGGTTGCCATCAGCCTGACGCCGAGCCTCTCGGCAGCAGGCCGTAGCAGAAACTCGGGAGAAGCGGAGATAATGAGATCGTCGTCCTGCTTCTGTTCCAGGTACCAGGCTTCGATCCGGTCAATACTCTCTGCCCAGAACTCTTCCGTCACCTGCCCGATATTGTCAATGCGGTTCAGGAACGAGAAAAGCGTCTCCTTCAGTCTGCGGGCATCCTTCTTCCCCTCCCGGAGATAGAGGACGAACTGCCAGAGCGAGCCCGGCAGCACCTTGTATACCGCGCGGGGATAGTGCCTCAGACAGTACCTGATAAAGCAGACAGAGCTGTCCGGCACAAAGATCGTATCGTCAAAGTCATAGACATTCATAAGGCCTATCTGCCCCTCTTCTCGAGCGTGAAGCAGGTCAGCGCGTAGATGCAGGCCGCGGCGCCGACCAGGCAGTCAAGCCCGACGACAAGGCCGGTCTGCAGTACCGCGGCCGCCCCGAGGACCGCAAGCAGAAGCTTAACCAGCAGGAGCGCTGCCGTGTTGATGAACAGCACACGCTCGGTGCTCCGGCAAATACGGAACGACAGCGGGATGCGCGTGATATCGTCCGAATAGATGCTCACATCGGAACGGAAGTCTTCGTTCTGCGGTTCAAGACAGACCGAGACATCCGCCGCATCAAACATCCCGGCATCGTGGAAGCCGTCTCCGATCACGGCGATTTTGGCCCGTTCACCGTGGGACGAACGCAGGAAGCGGATGGCGGAACCCTTTTCCTCCGCAGTCAGCTCCGGCTTCACCATGTCGAAGTTCATGGAGGAAGCCAGCGTCCTCGCGGTGGAGCGCACATCGCCCGTCAGCATGACCAGCGTGGAGGCTCCGAGTGCGCGCATCTCCTCCAGGGCTTCAAACGCATTGTCCCGGATCGCGTCTGAGATCATGATATAACCGCGGTAGGTTCCGTCCACCGCGACATGGATCGCCGAACCGCTCTTCTTCGGGATCTGATACCAGATCCCGTTCTCTTCCAGGAGTCCGGCGTTGCCGACATGGATATGGTGTCCGGAGAAGAAGGTGCTGACCCCTCTTCCGGGGATCTCTTTTGTCTCGATCCGGTCCTCCGGCACCGCGCCGTCCTGCAGTCCGGCAGCGGCTTTCAGCGCCAGAGCGATCGGATGCTGCGACTGGCTCTCGCCGATGGCGGCGATCTTCAGAAGGTCTTCTTCCTTCAGACCAACGGGCGAGATCTCCGAGATGATATACTTCCCGTCGGTGATGGTCCCGGTCTTGCTGAAGGCAAAGAGCCTGCATCGGGCGAAGCCTTCAGGGATCGCATCGTTTTCAAAGAGAATATTCGCTTTTGCCGCACTGTAGATGGCGGCAAAGTGAGAGAGCAGCGAGGAGAACAGGAAAGCCGACGGCCCCGCCAGCGCGAGGAAAATGACCGTCCTGTGCAGCCAGACGGCATAGTCCTTCAGATGAAACAGCGTACATACCGCAAACACAAATGCAATCAGGACAAACAACGCAAAAAACGCAAGCGCACAGGATGCAAGCATCCGGCGCTCGGGGCTTTTCTCCTCGTCGGCGTTCTCCACAGCGTTCCGGAAACGGAGGTCCGCTTCCGAAAGATAGTCCGGCGCCGCTTCCCGGTGCAGGAGGCAATAAGCTTCCGTCTGGCAGATGACCGTTGCAAAGATCAGGATCAGCGGCGCGGCCGCATATTCCCGTATCAGCGCCGCCACAACGGCGGCGAGCAGCAAGGCCCCCTCTTCAAGCGGGATCCGCTTTTTCAGGATAAGCCGCCAGCCCTGGAGACAGACCGGAACCGCCGCTATCAGCAGCGCAGCGATGCAGAAGAACGCGCGCAGTCCGGACAGCGCTCTGATCGCCGAGGACAGAATCAGCAGCAGCGCTGCGCCTGCAGCCAGCAGGATATCACGCCCGGAAAAGCGTCTATCCAGTGGCATTCGAAGTTTGAACAGCCGGTCCCGGAAAGCATCCAGCTTTTCGGGGATCGACAGCACGGAAGGGATCGTATTTGATGAAGAGCTGTGTTTACTCATTTCAGTTCCTTTCTCAGAATACAGATCAGGAAAACAATGATCAGGCCGGCAGTGACGCCGACCATATCCACCATCACGTCCACAGCAGATCCGACACGGCCCGCCACAAAGGTCTGATGGTATTCATCCGAACAGGCGTACAGGAGACAGAACAGTCCTCCGCAGCAGAGAGACCGCCGCGGTATCCGGTCGAGGAACACTTCCCGAAAGAAGAAGCCGGAAGAAAACGCCAGCATCGCGTATTCCGCCATATGGGCATATTTCCGTATATCCAGTTCTTCGCCGTAGTCTGTAAGCCTCGGCAGCAGCCGGATGAGGAACTGGCCGAATGCCGTGTTGAGCAGCCATTCGCTCATACTGCTGGACTCGGTCCCGTCCTTGGCCGACATGAAGAAGATCATGCACATGATCGCCAGTGTAAGGAGGCCGTATCCCCACAGGCGTGCCCTGCTTCGAACCATTTGCTTACTCAGTACCGGAAGTCGAACATCAGGTCGTAGATGCAGACCGTCTCTCCATCTTTGATTCCCATGTCCTCCAGCCGGTCAAAGATGCCGGCTTTCCGCAGGCAGCGGTCGAAAAACATCCTGCTCTCATAATCAGAGAAGTTCACCGACGCCGCGACGCGTTTCAGCCACTCGCCTTCCAGCTGCCACAGGCCGTCGTCCGTGCGCTCGATCCGGACGTCCTCTGCATTCTCGAGGACGGGCTCGGGCTCGACGTAGTCCACTTCAAAAGGCGCAATCGGCGGAAGGGTGGAGAGCTTTTCGGCACAGAGTTTGATGAGCTCGACCGTGCCCTGATGCGTCACGGCACTGAGCTGCAGAAGCGGATAGCCCATCTCGCTGACATGTGCCCGCAGCTTTTCAAGCACTTCCCCATCGTCCGTCATGATATCGCACTTGTTCGCGACCACGATCTGCGGACGGTCGGCAAGCGCCGGCTCATACTCGCGCAGCTCCCGGTTGATCACGTCAAAGTCCTCTACCGGGTCGCGTCCTTCGGAGCCGGATACGTCCACCACATGGACAAGCAGCCTGCAGCGTTCCACGTGCCGCAGAAAGTCATGCCCGAGGCCTGCGCCTTCCGAAGCACCTTCAATGATGCCGGGGATATCCGCCATGACAAAGCTGCTTCCCTCGTCGGCGTAAACGACGCCGAGATTGGGGTAAAGAGTCGTGAAGTGGTAGTTGGCGATCTTCGGATGCGCCTTGCTTACGACAGACAGAAGCGTGGACTTGCCGACATTCGGGAAGCCGATCAGCCCCACATCCGCCAGCAGCTTCAGCTCCAGAGTGATGTCCCTCACCTCGCCCGGAAGACCGGGCTTGGCAAAACGCGGCACCTGTCTGGTCGGCGTTGCAAAGTGCATGTTACCCCAGCCGCCCCGGCCGCCTTTGGCCGCGACAAAAGGCTGTCCGTCGGACATATCGTGCATGACGCTGCCGGACTCGGTGTCGCGGATCAGGGTCCCGCGCGGCACCTTGACCACGAGATCGGCCCCGTCTTTCCCGGCGCAGCGCTTCCCCTGGCCGTTGGCTCCGTTCTCGGCGGTATATTTCCTCTTATAGCGGAAGTCCATCAGGGTGGTCATGTTATCGTCAGGGACAAAAATCACGCTGCCGCCGCGACCGCCGTCGCCGCCGTCCGGTCCGCCGGCTGCGACGTACTTCTCCCTGTGGAAAGCCACAGCGCCGTCGCCGCCTTTGCCGGCGTGCAGATGAATCTTCGCTTTATCTACAAATGAAGGCATCTCTTCCTCCGTGGATCCGATGAAAATAATGAAAAGGCCGGACATGCGTCCGGCCTGTTTCCGTCAATTTACTGGGCGAGTTCTTCGTAAACGGAGACCTTCTTGCGGTCCTTGCCCATGCGTTCGAACTTAACGGTACCGTCAACAAGTGCGAACAGGGTATCATCCTTGCCCTTGCCGACATTGGTGCCGGGATGAATCTTCGTACCGCGCTGGCGGACGAGAATGTTGCCTGCCAGAACGAACTGACCGTCTGCACGCTTCGCGCCGAGACGTTTAGACTCGCTGTCGCGGCCGTTCTTGGTAGAACCCATACCTTTTTTATGAGCCATCGAATTACACCTCCATCGTTAAAACCTGTTGAATCACTTACGCGTTGATCGCTTCTACCGTGAGCTTGGTATAGGGCTGTCTGTGGCCCTGCGTACGACGATAGCCCTTTTTCGGCTTCATCTTGTAGACGCGAACCTTCGCAGACTTACCGCTCTTCTCAACCTTCGCGGTAACGGTAGCACCGTCAACAACAGGCGTACCGACTGTGGCGTTGTCATCATTCACCACGCACAGAACTTTGTCAAAGGTGACCGTTTCACCGGCTTCCGCCTCGAGCTTCTCGACGTAGATCACATCGCCTTCGGCAACGCGATACTGCTTGCCACCGGTAACAATAACGGCATGCTTCACTGGAATATCCTCCCTCTTTTCAGGTCTCGCTCTCAGGGCGGAACACAGGGTTCACTTCAGGCCCTTTCAATGCGGCGCAGGTAATATAACACTTTTTCCCGGGCGTGTCAATGGATTTTTCCCGTTTTTGTGACAAAATCTTTCCCAATCGGTCCTTATTCCCATTCTTTCCAGATCTCCGGACAATAACCCACCGTCGCCTTCTTCCCGTTGCGTACGATCGGGGTCCGGATGAGTTCCGGGATCTCATACAGTTTTTCGATTTTCGCCTCGTCGGAGGCCAGATACTGGTACAGCGGATAGTCCTGATCATCGGGGTTCACAACAGCGTCCATGCCGAGCGCAGCGCAGACGCTCTTCAGCTCTCCCCTGCTCATGCCGTATTTGATGATGTCGATGTACTGATAACGGATCCGCCGCTCCTTGAAATATCGCTCGGCTTTTTTAGAATCAAAGCATTTCGCTTTGCCAAAGATCTGGATGTTCATCGGTTCCCTCCTTATTCTTATGCTCTTTTTCGCTTCTCACGAGTCATCGCGCCCAATCCCTCAAGATCAGCATGTTAACATGTTAATTAGAATATACCATGCTGCGTCGCTGTAATCAAGTCCAACGTCCGTTCTCATCCGGAAAACGCCGTGGCAGTTCCCGGATTGTTTACGGATTTTCTTTACCTGAAACACCCGATCGTGGTATAATCCCGTCAACTGACTTTATTAACAATCCTTGGGAGCAATATATGATCAACAAAAAGAAGAAAACCGTCGTCCTGTCTTCCCTCTGCGCGCTGCTGCTTCTGACCGGCTGTACGTCGGCGGAGCAGAAGAACTATCAGGAGGGCGAGAGCCTTCTGCAGCAGGGGCAGTTTGAAGAGGCGGCGGGCAAGTTTCAGCAGCTTGGCAGCTATGAGGACGCAAGCCTCCTGCTGATGTACAGCAGGGCTTCCGAGGCAGCGGAAAACGGCGACTATGAAGCCGCCCGCAGCGCCTTTGCTTCTCTGGGCAGTTTCCGTGACGCGCAGGCGATGCTGCGCTACTACGATGCCCGTGAACAGGAAGCCGCTGGGCGCAGCGCCCTCGCGGCCGAAGACTACGGCGCCGCCGTCCGGTCCATGACCGGCGCTGCCGAGATCTATTCGGAGCTCCCGGATGTCCGGGACGCGGCTCTGCGTGAAGCAGACTGCCTCAACGCCGTCTATGAGCGGGGCAGGTCCCTTCTGGGCAGCGCTCAGTATTCTACAGCCGGCGACATGTTCACCGCGCTCGGGAGCTATCAGGACAGCAGCGAGCTCTTCTCCTACTGCAAAGCCTGTCTGCTGGAAGCGGACGGGGCATATCTCAAAGCGGCGGATCTCTTCTCCGGCATCCCCTCCACACTGGATGCCTCTGCGCGTGCAGACCAGAACCGCGACCGGATCTATCAGCAGGCTCTCGACCTCTCCGCGCAGGGCGATCCGGAGAGCGCCATCAACCTGTTCGGCGCGCTCGGCTCGTATCGGGATGCAGCGGCACAGCGGAACCAGGCAACCCGTCAGCTCGTACAGGACCGGCTGAAACGCGGAGACTATGAGGGCGCGCTCTTCCAGCTGGATGCCGCTCCGGACGCCATGCCGCTGCAGGCGGTCGACCGTTCGGTTCCGCAGCGCTTTGCCGGCTTCCTGGACGGTTTTGTCGACGCCTATCTCCACTTCAGCGCCGGAAGCATGGATTCCGTCTCCGGCTATTACGGCGTTCTGCCCTATATCGAACAGGGCGGCGCGTTGGACAAGCGCTTCTATCAGGTCCTGATGATTGGCAGCTACAGCCACAACTCCTATTATATCTATTACGGCAGTGAGCTGCTGGACGTCTATCTGCTGGACGGCGACTGCTATATCGCATATATCCGCGCTTCCGCCTCGGTGAATCAGCCGGTCGGCCCGGTCGAAGTCACCAGGACCTTCCGCATTCTCGTCCGGGACACCGCCGGCGGCATGTACGCCGAGACCATCGACGACTGCCTGTACGGACAGGATCAGCCGCCTGCACGGCCCGTGATCACTGGCCCGCTCCCGAACAATGAACTTCCTGCGGACGAAGACGGAGACGGCATTATCATCGTTGATGTCATGAAGAAGGGCTTTAACGGGACAATGATCATTGTTCTGGATCCGTCCAGAGTGTTTGTAGGCGGTCCTGGCTTTTACGGCGGCAGCGGTATGATCCTTGAGGATCTGGCACGCCGCTATGACGCTCTCGGTGGAATCAACGGCGGCGGCTTTATCGACGAAGACGGCGGCGGCTCCGGCGGTCTTCCGGAAGGACTCACTATAGTGGACGGACAGTCCTATCACTGGGCGGGCTCCGGCGCTTCCGCGGCCTTCGACACCAACAACGTTCTTCACGTCGGCTACTACAGCATCGAAAGCGCCGCCGAGGCGGGCATCCGCGACTGTGTCAGCTTTGGTCCCGCCCTGATTGTCGACGGCAGCGGTGAATACGGCCCCTATATGGAGAGCGGCATCAATCCGCGCACCGCCATCGGCCAGCGCGAGGACGGCGCTGTCCTCATGCTATGTATTGACGGCCGCCAGATCCACAGCATCGGTGCAAACTTCGGCGATATCCGGGATGTGATGCTTGACTTTGGCGCGGTAAATGCCTGCAGTCTGGACGGCGGTTCCTCTACGGTCATGTATTATAACGGCGAGTACCTGAACAGTCCCTCTTCTGCCAGCGGGACATCACGCTATCTCCCGAATGCTTTTTTGATCAAGAAATGATTGGAGGCGGAACATGAAAAAAGCCATCGCTTTTCTTCTGCTGCTCTCGCTTGTGCTGCTCTCCGGCTGTGCAGGCTCAGTAGAACGCGCGCTGAAGGCCGGCCAGAAAGCTCTGGCAGCGGAAAAATACGCCGAAGCTGCCGCCGCGTTTCAAAAAGCAGGCAGCCTGGAAGACGCGGAACAGCTCCTCGAATATGCCAACGCCTGGCTGGAGCTGGAAAACGGATCCGCCGAGAGCGCCCGGGCCGGGTTTGAAGCTCTGGGCGACTTTAAGGACAGCGCCCTGATGCTCACCTACTGCGAAGCCCGAGCTCAGGAGGCGGCAGCCGAAGCGGCCTTTGCTGCGAGCGACGCCGAACTTGCTGTCAGCGCGAGCCGGGAGGCGTTTACACGCTATTCCGAACTCTCGTTTTTCCGAGACAGCGACCAGCGAACGGCAGACTGCCGCAATCGGCTCTATGCCCAATCGTCGGAGTGGATGAATCTCTCGCGCTATGATGCGGCTGCATCCGGTTTTGCCGCACTCGGAACATTCGAGGACAGCGCTGTGCTTCAGAAATACTGCAAAGCAGCCGCTCTCGAGGATCAGGGCAGCTATATCGAGGCAGCGAACCTGTATTCCGAGATCCCGGACGTCATGGATGCCTCCGCAAGGGCCGAGTCCGCGCAGAACCGCGCTTATCAGCTGGCCGTGTCGCTGACAGAGGCCGGCGACTATGAAAAAGCGATCATCGCATTCGCCGCGCTCGGAAGCTACCGCGATGCCGCAGAGCAGCGCGACAGGGCCACCATGCTTCTGGTACAGACCCTGCTCCAATCCGGCGCTTATCACGAAGCGCTGGTGAAATTCAGCCAGCTGGAAGACCGTTCGGTCTTCTCTGCCGCGGACGCCGCCTCCGGAAACTATGAAGCCTTTCTGATCGGGTTCCTCAACGCTTGGCTGAGCTCCCACGCGAAGGTCATGAACGCCTTCTTCAGCTGCAATCTGGTCCAGCCCTATCTGGAACCGGGCGGCGAACTGGACATGCTGCTCCGCGCCGAGATCACGGACGATATCGCCCCGGTAAATTATGGCTTCCTCTTCAACGGCGTTGAGGTAAAAGAGCTGCTGACGCTGGACGACGGCTTTGTTGTCGTGCTGACACAGGCCTCAGCCTCCTGCACCGGTCCGGAGGGCCCCGTGAACATGGATCAAGCCATGTGGGTGCTGATGGACACCGGCATGGGCAATCCTCTTGCCGCCGCAGTTCTTGCCGCATAAAAAAGTTTATTACCGATAAAACGCTGCAGTACCGTGAGTTGGTGCTGCAGCGTTTTCAAATATGATGCTGGGGCATTTTCGGGACAGGTTTTGATGTAGAATGGATGACAGAACGGATCCGAAAAGGAGGAATGGAACATCATGTTTGCCGTCATCAGAGAGAACCGGGATCGCTCGATCACACACCTGAGGACCTGCCAGAGCAAAGAGGCTGTCATCATCGCTTCCCAGCTTGAGAAAGACCGTGTCTCCCCTGCCGAGCGCAGCCTGATCCGCGCCGTGGTTATGGACGACGAAGGCTATTCGGAAGTCCTGCTGTAAAAATCTGTATAATGCACGATGCCTGGGCTTCCGTTTGCCAGGTTTTTTGTCCATCCGGGCAGAAACCGATGGGGTGGTCAGGCGAAACACGGTGAAAAAGGCTGTTCAGGAAGCGCCGGAGCTCCGGGCTGTTCTGACAAGGGTATAAGGCGGCGCATATTCCGGGAGCTGCATTCGATAGCGCATTTCCGCGTGGCGGGTATCGGCGATGCGCTCGCCCTGTTCATCCCAAAGGCTTTCAGCCGTGAAGGGAACCCCGTCCGTACCCGGAAGCAGCAGCTCAAGGCTGTCACCTGTTTTGATCTTGTTGCACTGTTTCAGCAGCGCCATCCCGTCTTCATCACAGGAGACGACAATTGCCGAGACCTCCGCCGTTGAGTGGTAAAGAGAATCCGAATAGTACTGCTGCGGCTGACCATAGTAGAAGCCGGTGCAGTACGGACGGTGACTGACAGCCTCGCATTCCTGAATCGTACCGATGGCCGGCGGCTCGCCTCGTCCGAGGGCATCCAGCGCCATACGGTAAGCGTTTGTAACTGCTCCGGTATAATAAGCGGACTTCATTCTCCCTTCAATTTTAAAGCTGTCGATCCCGGCCTCCCGCAGATCCGCCAGATGCTCTATCATACACAGATCTTCCGCGTTGAGAATAAAGGTACCGTCGCTTTCTGAAATCTCCATGTATTTCCCCGGACGGGTCTCTTCCACAAGATGATATTTCCACCGGCAGGGCTGCGCACATTCGCCGTGGTTGGAATCTCTCCCGGTCAGATAATTGGACAGCAGGCATCGCCCGGAAAAAGAAACACACATTGCACCGTGGACAAACGCTTCCAGGCGGAGCTCTGCGGGACAGTGCACGCGAATATTGCGGATTTCGTCCAGGCTGCATTCCCGCGCAAGGACCACGGTATCCGCGCCGAGGTCGTACAGGAAGGAGGCGGTTTCGCTGTTTCGCACTCCGAACTGAGTACTGACATGCCTCGCACATTTCGGCGCGTACCGTTCCGCCATACGTAGAAGCCCCAGATCCGCCAGAATCAATGCGTCAGCCCCAAGCTCCTGCAGGAAGGAAAAATAGTCCGGAAGCAGTTCCAACTCGTTCTCCCGGGGGAGCGCATTGCAGGTGATATACGCCTTCTTCCCCTGGTCATGGATCAGGCGGATTGCCTGCCCGAGATCCGCGTCCTGAAAACTGACCGCCTTTGCACGCATGCTCAGGAGTCTGCCTGCCAGGTAGACGGCATCCGCCCCATAGAGAAGCGCTGTATGAACACGGTCCAGGTCCCCCGCCGGGGACAGCAGTTCCGGAAGCCTCATGTTTCCCTCCGATGTCAATTCGTCAAAGATAAAAAATCCTGTTTTCATGGCTTCTTTGTCAATTCTCCCCGATAAAGGCATGCCGACCCGCTGACGGATCGGCTTTTGAATGCCTTATCATGTGTTTTTTCAGATCTCGGTGATAACCGGGAGGATCATTGGGCTACGGCGGGTGGATTTGTACAGATAGCCGGAGAGGTTAGATTTCACCTTGGTCTTGATGGTGTTCCAGTCGTTGACGTTCTGCTCGTCGCAGCTCTCCACGGTCTCCATCACCACGCGGGACATCTCGTCGATCAGCTCTTCCGAATCCTTGACATAGATGAAGCCTCTTGTCAGGATCTCGGGGGCCGCCAGCAGCTTGTGATCGTAGGACGAATAGGTCATCACAATGACGACCATGCCGTCTTCGGCCAGCTTGTGCCTATCGCGCATGACGACACTGCCGACTTCTCCGAGCCCGCCGCTGCCGGATACGAGGACGGCGCCTGCCTGGACGGTCTCCTCACAGATAACGCCCTTCTTGGTGAACTCAATCACCGAACCGTTCTCCGCGATCACGACGTTTTTGGGTGCGA
Organism: Oscillospiraceae bacterium; assembly: GCA_017458065.1. GTDB lineage: Bacteria > Bacillota > Clostridia > Oscillospirales > Oscillospiraceae > Limivicinus. The sequence goes on along the minus strand of JAFTGD010000038.1, from coordinate 91,839 downwards.
CGCCCATCAGCTTGCCGAGCTCGGCGTGCTTGACCAGCATGCGGTGTTCGCCGTGGACAGGGATAAAATACTTGGGTTTTACAAGCGCCAGCATCATCTTCTGCTCTTCCTGGCAGGCGTGGCCGGAGACATGGAGATCCGTATGCCGGTCATAGATGACCTCGGCGCCCTTGTGAAACAGCTCGTCAATGACGCGGCTGATGGTATTTTCGTTCCCGGGGATGGCGGAGGCGGAGATGATCACGCGGTCGCTGCTGTCGATCTGGATCTGCTTGTGTTCGGCGAATGCCATGCGGTACAGCGCCGACATTGCCTCACCCTGGCTGCCGGTGGAGATGATCACGGTCCGGTTCTTCGGCTGGGACTTGATCTGCTCCAGGTCCATCAGGACACCCTCGGGCACCTCCATATAGCCCAGGACCATCGCGGTGCGCAGGATGTTCTCCATGCTGCGGCCGGTGACAGCGACTTTGCGGTGGTATTTGGCCGCGACGTTGATGATCTGCTGCAGGCGATGGACGTTGGAAGCAAACGTCGTGATGATGATACGCTTGTCGCAGTTGAGAAAGAGCTTATCAAAGCTCTCGCCCACCTTGCGCTCGGATGCAGAATGGCCCGGGGTCTCGACGTTTGTCGAATCGCTCATCAGCACGAGGACGCCGTCGTTGCCCAGCTCGCCGAAGCGGACCAGGTCCGTCATCCCGCCGGAGATGGGGGTCACGTCAATCTTGAAGTCGCCGGTGTGGACAACCGTTCCAACCGGGGTCTTGATGGCAAGGGCAACCGCGTCCGGGATGCTGTGGTTGACCCGGATAAACTCTATCGTGAAGCAGCCGATCCGGAAAACGGAACCGGCTTTCTTTGTAAAGATCTGCGTATTATAGAGCAGATCGTGTTCTTCCAGTTTCAGTTCGATCAAAGCCGCCGTCAGCGGGGTTGTGTAGATGGGGATGTCAAGTTCTTTCAGCAGATAGGGTACTGCGCCGATGTGGTCTTCATGTCCGTGCGTGATGATCATGGCACGGATGCGGCTGGCATTGTTTCTCAGATACGTAATATCCGGCAACACGACGTCAATGCCGTACATGTCTTCATCCGGAAAGCCCATACCGCAGTCAATCAGGATCAGGTCACTGCCAAACTCAATGACCGTCATGTTTTTTCCGATTTCGCCAAGCCCGCCCAGCGGGATAATTTTCAGTTTAGATGTCATTCGTTCTCCTTTCTACGAATAATGATGACCATAATGCACATAGCTGTCGATGAATATAACCTGTAAAATTGCTGGGTTATTCCCTCAGATTTCTGTTCTGCCCTCAAGGGCTCTTGTCAGGGTTGCGTCGTCCGCAAACTCCAGATTGGAGCCGACCGGAATGCCGTATGCCAGCCTCGTCACTTTCAGTCCGAAGGGCTTCAGCAGGCGGGAGATGTAGATTGCAGTTGCCTCCCCTTCGGTGTCGGGGTTTGTCGCCATAATTACTTCCTGGACCTCTTCCTCCGCTGCGCGCACCAGCAGCTCTTTGACGCCGATGTCGTCCGGCCCGATGTGATTCATCGGAGAGATCACGCCGTGCAGCACATGGTAGAGCCCGTTATACTCTCTTGCGCGCTCGATGCTCAGGACGTCCTTCGGGTCCGAGACCACGCAGATCACGCTCCGGTCACGCCGGTCGCTGGAACAGATCGGGCAGACATCTCTGTCGGTGTAGTTCCTGCAGACGCTGCAGCGTCGGACTTCTTTTTTTGCAGAACGGATGGTATCGGCAAAGGCAATGGCCTCGTCGTCCGGAAGAGAGAGCACATAGAACGCGAGACGCTGCGCACTCTTTCTCCCGATCCCGGGGAGAGAGGCAAAGCGGTCGATCAGGTTGTCCAGGGATGCCGGGAAAAAAGCCATAAAACCAAGTTACTCCTCTGTTGTTATTCGCCGCGGATCAGCCGGACCGCTTCCGCCCGGTCATTGGTGCAGAAGACCGCGCTCCCGGCCACGAGGACATCCGCCCCCGCTTCGATGCAGACAGGCGCCGTATTGCGGTCGACGCCGCCGTCAACCTCCAGCCGGATGTCCAGGCCCCTCTCATCAAAGAGCCTGCGGAGGGCCCTGACCTTGCTCATCTGCTCCGGCATAAAATGCTGTCCGCCAAAGCCCGGTTCCACCGTCATCACAAGGACCAGGTCCACCAGGTCGATAAACGGCAGGACCGCTTCCCACGGGGTAGCGGGCTTGATCGTCACGCCGCAGAGCTTCCCCGCCTGCCTGATATCGCGGAGCGCTTCCAGGATCTTCTCTTCCCTGTCGGCCTCGACATGGACGTTCACCAGATCCGCGCCCGCATCGCAGAAGCGCTTGGCATAGCGGACCGGTTCCGTGACCATCAGATGGGCGTCCAGGAACAGATCTGTCACCTTCCGGACAGACTGCAGGACGGGTATGCCCATCGAGATATTCGGGACGAAAACGCCGTCCATCACGTCATAATGGAGCCACTCGGCGCCGGCGCGGCGGACGTCTTCAATCTCCTCGGAAAGCCTTGCAAAATCTGCCGCCAGCAGAGACGGGGCAACAGTAATCATATCCGGTCCTCCAACACTTCTAAACTATGTTATTATACACCAGAAACCGGCTTTATTGCAATATAATTTTATGCTAAAACCGTGCAGGGAATTCTTGACGAAAAAAGCTTCCTATTGTATAATAATTTGATTTTTGAAACTTGAGTTTCCGGCGGTTTACCCGTCGTATTCGTATCGTTCAGATGGAGGCATTATGTTCAGACGTGGCAGAGGACCCCGTACCGGGTCCATATACAGCTTTCTCTTCACATGGCTGATTCTGTCTTTCTTCTTCCCCATGTACAGGCTGGGCAGCCTGCTGCTGGTGTTTGGGTCTGCGCTTGCGATTGCGTTTTTCGCAGGCCGCGCCTTTGGAAAGCTCAGTGAGAAAAAGAACCGCAGCTCTTCCGGGAAAAAGTCTTCCGCCCGCAAAACGGTGGACACCACGGTCCGCAAGGTCGGCGAAGCGGAGAAGCCCAAGGAGAAGCCCGTAGAGAAGAAGAGTTACGGTCCCGAAGTCGACCCCATTATTGAAGAGGGCAACAAGGCGCTCAGCGAGATGGGCCGTCTCTATATGTCGATCAAGGATCCGGAGATCCGTGTCAAGATCAACGAGATCATGCGCATCACCGATAAGATTGTTCAGGACGCCATTGCCGATCCTAGCGACATCCCCAAGATCAAAAAGTTCATGAACTACTATCTGCCCACGACCATCAAGCTTCTGAACGCTTATGACCGCATGGATTCACAGGGGATCGAAGGCGAGAACATCGACAAGAGCATGAAGAACATTTCCGAGATGCTGGATGCCGCGATCTCCGCTTACAAGAAGCAGCTGGATTCGCTCTTTGCCAATCAGGCTCTCGATATTGAGACCGATATTGAGGTCATGAACGCCATGCTCGCCCGTGAGGGACTGAGCGACAAAAAGGACTTCATCATCCGGGAAGAGCCCAGAGGCACCGTCGCCGCCTCCGGCGGGACAAAATAACCCTGCTTTCCAGTACTCATTTTGAATTTGAATTTCGATCAACAAGAAGAAAGGACGATTACCATGGACGAAAACACCGCGTATATTCCGAAGCTGACTCTCGAGCCCAATGCCGCAACCGAGGCCGCCGTTCAGGAAGCCCCTGTCGAAGAAGAAGTCAAAGAAGAAGAGAAGAAGGAAGAAGTCAAAGCTGAAAAGCTGGACATCTCCGCCCTCTCCCCCGCCGAGCAGGCTGCCGTGCGTGAGTTTTCCCAGCAGATCGACATTCTGAACACCGAACAGGTGATGAACTACGGCTCCGCCGCGCAGAAGAACATTTCGGAGTTCTCCGATGCCGCGCTCAATTCCGTGCGCACCAAGGACCTCGGTGAAGTCGGCGACATGCTGGGCGACCTCGTCGTTGAGCTCAAGGGGATGAACTTCAGTCCCGAGGAGAAGAAGGGCCTGAAGGGCCTCTTCAAAAAGTCCACCGGCAACATCGCCTCCCTCAAGGCACAGTATGACAAGGCCGAGGTCAACGTCGACAAGATTGTGGAATCCCTCGAAGGCCACGAGGTCACGCTCATGAAGGACATCTCTCTCATGGACAAGATGTATGAGCGCAACGAGGAATACATGAAGGAGCTGACCATGTATATCCTGGCCGGCAAGCTCCGCATTGAACAGCTCCGCGAGGAAGAGCTGCCCAAGTACAAGCAGAAGGCCCTCGAGACCGGTCTGCCGGAGGATGCCCAGGCCGCAAACGACTTTGCCAATATGATCGGCCGCTTTGAGAAGAAGATCCACGATCTGGAGCTTACCCGTACGATCTCGGTGCAGATGTCGCCCCAGATCCGCATGGTCCAGAACAACGACACCCTGATGATGGAAAAGATCCGCTCCTCCATCAACAACACCATTCCGCTCTGGAAAAACCAGATGGTCCTGGCCATGAGTCTCTATCATTCCGATCAGGCCATGAAAGCGCAGCGCGAGGTGACCGACGTGACAAACCAGCTTCTCGAAGCCAATGCCAAAGCCCTGCATCAGGGCAGCGTCGATGTGGCGCGCGAATCTGAGCGCGGCATTGTCGACATGGAGACCCTGATGAAGACCAATGAAGAGCTCATCAAGACGCTGGACGAGGTCCGCCAGATTCAGGATGACGGCCGTGCACGCCGCGCCGCTGCAGAGGAAGAGCTTGCCCGCATCGAGGGCGAACTGAAGCAGAAGCTTCTGGATATGCAGGGATGAAAAAGTTCTTTTCCAACCCGGTTGTCGCGGTCCTTCTCACCGTCGTCGTTGTCATCGGTTCCGTTGTCCTGAACACCCGAACCAGGCTCGGAAAGCAGTGCGAAGCCGTCAGCGGCCTCTTTTACAGCCCGGACCGGGCGTCGGAAGCCTCCATTGCCGATTCCCTGCGTACGCTGTGCAACGCTTCTGAGCAGCTTGTCCTGCTGGGCGTAAAGTACGATGTCGATGACGCCGAGGAGGCCATGGACGCTCTGGATGAGATCCGGGATGCCATCCGCAACCAGAGCCGTGATATGGACAACCTTTTTGAGGAGTATCAGGATCTGCTCAAAGATACCTTCTCTCTGGAGAGCGCGCTTTCCCGGATGACGCTTTCCGAAGCGGACGAGGCTTCTTATGCCAGCGCGCAGCATGCCGCGTCCGACGCCAAAGCTGCAATTGACAGTTCCTCATACAACGATACCGTACGCGGCTTTCTCAAGCGCTATCATCAGTTCCCCACCCCGCAGATCGCAAAACTCAGCGGCGTAACGCTGCCGACTCTCTTTGCATAATCCACTATATTCAATAATCAAAACCCTACAGAACAGGAGCAGTACCATACCATGTCTATCGCAGAAGGAAGAGCATATTTTCGCGAGCTCGGTCTCGAGGACCGCGTTCAGGAGTTCACCGTATCGTCCGCAACCGTTGATCTGGCCGCAGCAGCGCTCGGCGTAGAGGGCGCAAGGATCGCAAAGACCCTGTCCTTTAAAACCCCGGAAGGCTGCATGCTGATTCTGGCTGCCGGCGACGCACGGATCGACAACCACAAGTTCAAAGACAAGTTCCACTATAAAGCGAAAATGCTTTCCGCGGATGAAGTGCTCGAGATGGTCGGTCATCCTGTGGGCGGAGTTTGCCCCTTCGGCATCAAGCCGGGTATCCCGGTTTATCTGGATGTCAGCATGAAGCGCTTTGAGACCGTCTTTCCCGCTGTCGGCAGCGGCAGCAGCGCCATTGAGCTGAATCTGGACGAGCTCTTTGAATACTCCAAGGCGCTGGAGTGGATTGACGTCTGCAAGCTCCCCGAGTAAACCTTTTTATTTCTCAAACCCTTTTAAAGTAAATCGGAGGCCGGTACCGCACCGGCCTCCGTCTTTTATTTTTCTTTCTGCAGCCAATCCTTCAGATACAAAATCGCCTGTCGATAGCCTTCGAAGCCAAGCCCGACGAAAGCCTTGATACAGGCCATGCCGGGATAGGAAATCTGTCGGAAGCTCTCCCTCTCGCTGACATTGGAGAGATGGACCTCCACCGCGGGGATCGCCACAGCCTTCAGTGCGTCGAGAATCGCAACGCTGGTGTGGGTATAGGCTGCCGGATTGATCACAATACCGTCGGCTTCACCGTAGGCAGCCTGGATCCGATCCACGATCGCCCCTTCATGGTTGGACTGGAAGAGAACCGGTTCGATGCCCTCCTCCAGACAGCAGTCATAGATGAACCGCTGCAGCGCCTGGAAATCCTGTGCGCCGTAGATATCCGGCTCGCGGATCCCAAGCATATTCAGGTTCGGTCCGTTGATGATTAAAAACTTCATTTCAGCGCCTCCAGGATCGCCCGCACAGTCTCCTCCGGCGTCCCGACATTTGACACCGTGATATCCGCAAAGCGCCGGTAAAACGGCTCTCTCACCGTGGCCATCTGCTCCAGGTCCGCATTCAGGGAGAGCGGTCTCCCCTCTCTGGCAAGTCTGCCGAGATCACGCGTGATGCGAATGATGGTCCCGTTCTGGTGCAGAAGCGGATAGTTCTCCCCGCGGGTGACGCAGCCGCCGCCTGTCGACAGGATAATGGCGGACTGCTTTCCGAAGGCGGAGAGCACCTCGGTCTCCCGACGGCGGAACCCGTCCTCGCCCTCCCGGGCAAAGATCTCGGGGATGGACATGCCGGCAGCTTTTTCGATCTCCGCGTCCGCTTCCACGCAGCGGCGGTCCAGGGCCTCGGAAAGCAGCCTTGCCACGGTGGACTTGCCGGAACCGGGCATCCCGATCAGAACAAGATTCTGCATCTCGAAGCTGAGCTTTTTGAGGACGCGTTCCAGCTCCGTCGCAGGCAGGCTGTGTCCCTGAAAGATCTCGGATGCGCGCACTCCCTGCCCGACCAGCATCCGAAGTCCGCCCGCACAGGGGATGCCGAGCTCCTCCGCCTGCAGAAGCAGCGCGGTTCTGGCCGGGTTGTACACCACGTCCAGCACCGCCTCCAGCCTCGGGAAAACGCTCAGATCCAGCGCCTTCTCTCCGTTCTTCGGATACATGCCGAGGGGCGTGGTATTCACAACGAGGGCGGCGTTCTGATGCCTTGCGACGTTCTGATAGTTGTCTTCGCCGGTCCGGGAGACGGTGACCACCTGTGCGCCGCGCATACGCAGGCAGGCGCATACCGTGGCGGAGGCGCCCCCGCTGCCGAGGACAAGAGCCTTTTTCCCTGTCGGGTCAAAGCCGGCCGCCGTCAGAAGCGACTCAAAGCCGCAGGCATCCGTGTTGTCCCCGAGGATCGTCCCGTCATCTCTCCGCAGGAGCGTGTTGACGCTGCCGATCTTTTCGGCAAGCGGCGTCAGCTCGTCGCAGAACGGGATCACGGTCTTCTTATAGGGAATCGTCACATTGAGGCCGTGCCAGTCCCCCTGCCGGACAAAGGCCTCCACCTCATCCGGCCGCTTCTCGTACAGCCGGTACTCGTAGTCGGCCACTTCTGCGTGGATTTGCGGAGAATAGCTATGGCCCAGCTTTTCACCGAGCAGTCCGCACTTCATTCAGACCACCTCACTGTAACTGCCGAGGTATTCGTACTCCTCACAGAGATCACCGAGCTCTCCCATCAGCTGGATAAAGCGCGGAGAATAGACCGAGGTGTCGAGGTCAAAGTAGAAACGGTACTCCCAGTTCCTTCCGGGAATCGGGCGGCTCTCCAGCTTGTGCATGTTGATCCCGAGGGCATAAAAACGGGCCAGCACGTTATAGAGAGTCCCCGGCTCATCCTGGATGACCATCATCAGGCTGGTGTGGTCCGCTCCCGGATAAATCTCCAGATTCTTCGAGATACAGATAAAGCGCGTATAATTGTCCGAGGAGTCCTGTACCGAGGGCATCAGGATCTCGAGCCCGTACAGTCTGGCACAGCTGCGGGAGGAGAGCGCCGCAACGCCCGGGTCCTCCGACTCGGCCACCATCTTGGATGCCACGGCGGTGTTCTCGCAGGGGATGATCTTGGCGTTCGGGAACTTCTGCAGAAAGCCGGCGCACTGGGTCAGCGCCTGACCGTGGGAATAAATCTCTCGGATGTCCTCGAGCTTGGTCCCGGGCTTTACCAGCAGATTGTGGTCGATCTTGATCCGAACCGAGCGCACAATCCGGAAATTGTGCTTCCTCATCAGATCGTATACCGCGTTCACGGTACCGGCCGTGCTGTTCTCCACCGGGATCACTCCATAGCGGCAGAGTCCCTTTTCCACCGCCGAGAACACCGCGTCAAAGGTCGAGAAATAGAAGATGCTGGGCTTGGCAAACAGCTTCTCACACGCGATACCGGAATAAGCCCCTTCCACCCCCTGGCATGCGACGATCGCTTTCTCCGGGAAAAGCTGCGGCGTATCGCGCAGGGCAGCCTCAATTGCCGCGGTTTCCGCGCTTTCGCGATGCAGGATGCGGTTCTGTCTGCTGCGTGACAGCTCCAGCAGGACCGAGAACAGGGTGAAGCTGTATTCCGCGAGCTCCGGACGGCTGAGTTCCTCAATCTTCTGAAGCTTCTCCTTCTCCCTGCGCACGTCAAGAACCGGCATGTGTTTTTCCTGTTTCCAGGAGGCGATTTCGGACACGACATCCATGCGCTCGGTAAACAGATTGAGCAGTTGCCGGTCGATTTGGTCGATTCGTTCTCTGTATTCGTTCAGTTCCATATGTTCTTCCCTCCCAGAAGTAGATCTGATATGGCAATAGCCGCCACGGCTTCGATCACCGGCACCGCCCGCGGGACGATACAGGGATCGTGGCGGCCGCTGATGCGTAGGATCCCCGGTTCCATGCTTTCCAGATTGATGCTGTTTTGCGCCCTGGCAATGGACGGCGTCGGTTTGACTGCCACGCGAAACACAACCGGCATCCCGTCGGTGATGCCGCCGAGGATCCCGCCGGCGTGGTTTGTCGTCGTGACGACCCGTCCGTCACAGACCGTGTACGCGTCGTTATTCTCGCTTCCCCGCATGGCAGCCGCGGCAAAACCGCTGCCGAATTCGATGCCCTTTACCGCAGGAACCGCAAAAGCGAGCTGGGCGATCCGGTTCTCCACTCCGTCAAACATGGGCTCGCCCAAACCGCCCGGTACGCCGCGGATCACACATTCGATCACGCCGCCGACGGAGTCCCCGTCGGCGCGGGCAGCTGCGATCACGTTCTTCATCTCTTCCGCTTTCCCGTCGGAGACCGTCGGGAAGTCCTTCCCGGCAACAGACGCGGGAAAGGCAGAGTCGTCCTGCACGGGGCCGATGCTGAGGATCCTCGCATCACAGAGGATTCCCCTTGCCTGCAGCATCTGCTTTAGGATGCCTCCGGAGATGCAGAGCGGAGCTGTGAGCCGACCGGAAAAATGCCCGCCGCCGGAATAATCCTGATAACCGCCGTACTTCAGCTGGGCCGTGTAATCCGCATGACCGGGCCGCGGCAGAACACGGAGCTGCTCGTAGTCCTTCCCGCGGGTGTTGCCGTTTCGGATGACCGCGGTCAGTGGCGCGCCGCAGGTTTTGCCGTTCTTCAGCCCGGAAAGGAACTCCGGCCTGTCCTCTTCCCTTCTGGGCGTGGACCAGTCGTTCTGTCCGGGCGCCCTCCGGTTCAGAAAGGTCTGTAGCCTGTCGAGGTCCAGCGGGATCCCCGCGGGAAGTCCGTCCAGCGTCATGCCGATTGCCTCGCTGTGGCTCTGGCCGAATATGGACAGGCGCAAAGCGGAACCGCTAAAAATGCTGCTCATGCTGTCACTCCAAAGCGTTATTCTCTCCGGCTTCCGATACGGTCGGGAGAGTCAGGTTCTCATAATCCTGCCAGAAGGCGGGATACGATTTTTCGACACATTCGGCCCCGCTGACCGAAACCGGCTCGCGGCAGAGGCAGGCTGCAACTGCCGCGCTCATGGCAATGCGGTGGTCGTTGAAAGCGTCGACCGCTCCCCCTCTGAGAGTTCCGGTCCCGTGGATCGTGAGTCCGTCCGCATGCTCCTCCACGTCGCCGCCGCAGCAGCGGATCAGCGCCGTCGTCGTATGAAGCCGGTCTGACTCCTTCAGCCGTACGCGGGCCGCGTTATAGATCTCCGACGTCCCGCCTGCTGCGCAGCAGAGCACCGCCAGTACCGGCACCAGATCCGGTACCGGGGCCGCATCGATGCGGATGGGTTTCTTATCGCCCTGCTTTACGGTGATCCCGCCCTCCGGGGAGAAGGTGATCTCAGCGCCGAAGGAGCGGAGGATTTCCGTTACGGAGCGGTCGCCCTGTGTGGACTGCGGGTTCAGTCCGGCAACTGTGACGCCCTCGTTACTGAGCGCGCCCATACAGAGATAGAAGGCGGCGTTTGACCAGTCCCCTTCCGCCCGCAGTACGGCCGGCGGAGCCGGGATCTGGTTTCCGGGAATATGCCAGCCGAAACCGTCTCGCTTTTCAAAGCAGATACCGGATAGCCGAAGCGCATCCTCCGTCAGCCGCACATAGGCCTCCGACTCGAGCTCACCCTCGACGGTGAGCAGACTTTCCTCCCGCAATAGCGACAGCGCCATCAGCAGACCGGAAAAATACTGGGAGGAGACATTGCCGGGCAACGGATAATTCCCTCCGGCAAGCTTGCCGGAACAATGAAGCAGGCAGCCTTCTTTCCGGATGCACATGCCGTGTTCTGTGAGCAGCCTGTCAAAGGGTGCGAGGGGCCGGTCGGAGAGCCGCCCCTCCATGCGGAAAACCGCTTTCCTTCCGAGCGCGCCGACAACCGGTAGCAGAAAGCGCAGTGTCGATCCGCTCTCTCCGGTCAGAAGCAGCGCCTCCGAAGCCTGCTCTTCCCTGCGGCCGATTGGCTGGATCCGGATTTCTCTGTCCGAGACTTCAATCTCCGCTCCCAAGGCCCTGAGGCAGTTTGCCGTCGCGAGAATGTCTTTTGACAGGCCGTCGATTTCGAGTCTGACAGGATGCTCACCGAGCGCCGCGCAGATCATCAGCCGGTGGACGACGGATTTGGAAGACGGGATCGTAACCGATCCGCTTCTCCTTCCGGGCGGGATCGTCTTATTCATAGGCAGCCTCGAGCCATTGTCTCAGCTCTTCCGGTCCCACCGCGACCGTATTGCACCAGCCGATGGAGTGCGGGACAATCAGGTGCAGCTTTCCGGAGGCGATCTTCTTATCCAGCAGCAGGATATCGTAGAGCTCGTCCGCGGTATAGTCCGTCTCTGTCGGGAGGCCGTAATCCCGGAGCAGTTCAATCATGATATCCCGGCTCTTTTCGTCCATGTGATGCATCCTGACGGCGGCATTCGCGATCATTGCCATTCCGATGGCGACCGCTTCCCCGTGCAGCAGACCATAGCCGCTGCAGGACTCCACCGCGTGGCCGAAGGTATGGCCAAGGTTCAGCAGTCTGCGCCTTCCGAGGTCGTGCTCGTCCTCTTCGACGATATCGGCCTTCATCCTGACACAGGTTTCAATCACTTCATCCAGTGAAACAGAACGGCGCTGCAGACCGTCAAACAGGTCCGCGTCGCCGAGGACGGCGTACTTGATCGCTTCGGCATAGCCGGCTCTGAGCTCGCGCTCCGGAAGGGTCGCGAGCGTATCGGTGTCGCAGAGGACGGCAGCAGGCTGATAGAACGCACCAACCTGGTTTTTGGCCGCGGGCAGGTTCACCGCGGTCTTCCCTCCGACGGAGGAATCCACCGCCGCCAGCAGCGTCGTCGGGACCTGCAGATAAGGGATGCCCCTCTGATAAGTCGCCGCGGCAAAGCCGGTCAGATCCCCGGTCACGCCGCCGCCCAGCGCAATCAGGCAGTCCGTGCGGGTCATGCGCTGTTCGGTCAGAAAGTTCAGCAGTTCTTCGTACCGGGCAAGGCTCTTGGTACTCTCCCCGGACGGAAAGACCAGCGCCTCCGCCTGCAGCCCGGAATTCCGGAGACTTTTCAGCGCTTCCTCTCCGTAGAGCGGGAACACGTTCTCGCCCGACACCAGCACGCAGCGCCGCGCCGCAGTGAGATCTCTGACCCGTGCGCCGAGCTCCCCAAGAATCCCGCTGCCGATCAGGACATCGTAGGATGAAGACGGCGTATGAACGGAAACGCTTCTCACCGGCCGTCGACCTCCTCCTTCATGCGCTTGCCCTCATTCAACAGGTCTGTCAGTTCCTGGATATTGTCCTCTTCCATCGCCTTGCGATAGGCATCGAGGCGTTCGATGAGTCCGTTGACTTCGGTCAGGAGGTAATCCTTGTTCTCGAGGAAGAGCTCCGCCCACATCGGGGCGTTCAGCCATGCCACTCGCGTGAGATCCTTATAGCTGCCGGCGGAAAAGCCGTGATGGATCCTGGCGGTCGGGCTCTTGACATAGGCGTTGGAGACAACGTGCGCCAGCTGAGAGGTAAAGGCGATCATCTCATCGTGCTTTTCCGCAGTCGTCACGGAAATGTGATTAATGCCCACCGGACGCAGCAGTTCTTTTATCCGGTCCAGCAGAAATATATCGTCATATTTGGGCGGCACAATGACCATCGGCTGATTCTGATACATGTTTGCCTTGGCGTATTTGTAACCGGAGTACTTGGTACCGGCCATCGGGTGTCCGCCCACGTAGGTAAAGCCGTATTCTTCCGCAATCGGGAAACAAGCTTCGCAAACGACACGTTTGGTGCCGCAGCAGTCCATAACGATGGGTTTGGTGCCGAAATACGGGGCAAACTCCCGTATGGTCTGAATCGCCGCCTCCGGGAAAATCGTCACCAGAACAAGATCGCAGCTGCCCACATTCTCTTTGGTGAGCTCCCCGTCCACGTCGCCCGAAATCTTTGCAAATTCCAGCGTGGATTTTGTGCGGTTTGCCGCCAAAACCTGCCAGCCGGCCTCATGATAGGCCTTGACAAAGCTGCCGCCGATCAAGCCGAGTCCCACTACGCCCACGGTGCTCATGCGATAACACCTCTGATCGCACGGATCTTATCCGCCAGCTCCGCAAACTCCTCCGGGCGAAGCGACTGCGCACCGTCGCAGAGAGCATGGATTGGGTCGTTGTGCACTTCGATGATCAGGCCGTCTGCCCCGCCGGCCGTCGCCGCCATCGCCATGGGCGGGACCAGCTTCGCAATGCCGGTGGCATGACTCGGGTCCACAATGATCGGCAGATGGGTCAGCTGATGCAGCATCGGTACCGCCGCGAGGTCCAGCGTGTTCCTGGTGTAATCGGAGAAGGTACGGATGCCGCGCTCGCAGAGCATCACGCGCTCGTTTCCGTTTGCCATGATGTACTCCGCGCTCATCAGCAGCTCCTTCAGGGTGTTGGCAAGCCCGCGCTTTAACAGAATGGGCTTGTTCATACGGCCGAGCTCGCGCAGAAGGTCAAAGTTCTGCATGTTTCTGGCGCCCACCTGGATGACATCCACATCCTCAAAAAGCGGAAGGTCCATGATGTTCATCAGCTCTGTCACGATGGGCAGCCCGGTTTCCTGCCGGGCGATTTTCAGGTACTCCAGCCCTGTCGCTTTCAGACCGGCAAAATCATAGGGAGACGTGCGGGGCTTGAACGCGCCGCCGCGCATCATCTTGGCGCCGGCAGCCTTGACCGCCTTTGCGACCGCGACGATCTGTTCTTCCGACTCCACCGAGCACGGGCCCGCAATCATGACGAAGTTGCCGCCGCCGACCTTGACGTCGCCGATCTCAACGATCATATCGTCGGGATGGAATTTGCGGTTGCAGCACTTAAATGGTTCGGTAACCCGCTTGACCGAATCGACGATCTCCAGACTCTCGACAAGATCGATATCCACCGAGGTCGTATCGCCGATCAGACCAAGAACCGTCTGAAACTCTCCGTTGGAGATGTGGATCTTCAGCCCCAGCGCTTCCAGCCACGCGATCAGCTGCGCCTTTTTCTCATCCGATACTCCGTGTTTTAAAACGACAATCATGTTGTACCTCCAAAATAAAAACCGCACAGGATAACCTGTGCGGCAATTCTCAACAATCAGAGCTCTCTTTGCACCACAAATTATCCTTACCGAAGCGAGTCAGTAAAGTAATAATAGTAGGATGCAAAACGGAAAGCCTTCATAAATATTCCTCCAGATCGGAACTGCAAGTAATATAGACCAAACCCGGTCGATTGTCAAGTTATTTTTAAATCGGGATTGAATAATATTCAGATCACGCCGATCAGCACGAGGAACAGAAGCACAAAGGTGATCAGGACAGCCAGTGCAAACAGCGTAAAGCCCGCGCTGAAATGCCCTTTTTCCGTACCGCTCTTGCTCGGCTCGGCCAGATGTGCCTTTCTCAGGGCGTTCACCACCGGTTTGTAGAGCAGCAGGGTCAGGCCCGCGTTGATGCCGCCTTTCACCAGGTTGAAGGGCAGGAAGACCGTCATCAGCATGCCTGCAACCGTAGCGCGCGGGACGCCCATATAGAAAGGCGTGATAATATAGTTCCAGAGCAGCATGGCAACGACCATGGTCGCAACGCCGAATCCGAGCCCGATGACCGCGTCCTTTTGGGTGCGGTGCTTCTGATAGAACCACGCCGCCGGAACTGCGAAGGCGCAGGTGGAGACGATGTTCATCAGCAGTCCGTAAGGCCCTGTGGTGCTGATGGTGATCATCTCAATAAAAGATACGATCACCGAGATCAGCACACTTGTCATAGGCCCGTAGAGCAGCCCCGCGATCACGATCACGGCATCTTTGGGCTCGTAGCTCAGAAATCCCGCCACATTGGGGATCACCTTGCTGATCAGCACCGCCACGAAGGAGACGGCTGCGAACATGGCGACTGCCGCCATGTAGCGCGTGGACATTTTGCTTTCTTTCATGTTTTTCCCTCCATAAAGAAAAATACCTGAAGACGAATCTTCAGGCTCAAAAAATGAGGGCAAGGAAAACTATGGACTTCTCCATCTTCTTCCATCCAGACTCTACTGTCGGTCCCGGAATCACACCGGATCATGCCTTTCGGCTCGCGGACTTTACCGCCGGTCGGGAATTACACCCTGCCCTGAAGATGTTTGCATTATAGCACCTGATCTTGCATTTGACAAGCCCTCAAATGCAGTTTATACTTGACTCAAGAAATCTGATCCGGAGGACCGTATGGGCGAAAGAGAAACCACCTGCTGTTTTACCGGGCATCGCCCGGTCCGGCTGCCCTGGAAAGTGAACGAGAGCGACCCGCGCTGTCTTTCCCTGAAAGAGCAGATCGCCGCGTCTCTGGAAGGGATCTACGAGTCCGGCTATCGGCATTATATCTGCGGCATGGCCACCGGCTGCGACACCTACTTCGCCGAGGCCGTGCTCGCCATGAAGGCTTCTCACCCGGACATCACGCTGGAGGCCGCGGTCCCCTGTGAAAGCCAGGCGGAGAAGTGGACCCATGCCCAGCAAAAGCGATACTCTGAGCTGCTGAAGCAGTGCGACAAGGTCACTTATGTCTCCCACACTTATACGCCCGGCTGCATGATGAGGCGGAACGAATACATGATCGATTCTTCTTCTCTGCTCCTCGCCTGCTTCAACGGCCGCAGCAGCGGGACCATGAACACGATTCTTTACGCGGAGCGCAGCGGCGTCCGGACCATCATCCTCGATATCGAATCATCCTATTGAAAACAGCCCCGACCTTCAAGGTCGAGGCTGTTATATCAGCAGCAGATGACGCCGGTACGGCAGAGCGGACCGAGACACATGTTCGCCGCGCACAGCGTCAAACACAGCCTGTCGGTGCGGAGACCGCTGGTGTAGTTCACACGGTAGTTGTCATAGAAGTCCCCGCCGCTCTGCAGCTGTTCCAGAAGGCGCCGGTATTCTTCGTTGTCCGGCTCGATCTCCACCGCGCGCTTTGCGGCGTCCAGGGCCGCAATCTTATTGCCGAGGTGCATGTTCGCACCGGCGCAGAGGTAGTACCACTTTCCGTCACGCTCGGACACCGGAACCGAGGACAGCGCGTTGAGCGCTTCCTTGTACATGCCGTTTCGGATGTAGTTTTTCGCAGCGGTGTACTCGTTGCGTTCTGTCCGCTGCTGCTGCGCAGACTGCTGCCAGCTGTACCAGGTCCCGCCCCAGGGATCGCGGTACGTGTTGAAGGGATCCGCGTACTGCTGGTACTGATAAGCCCCGGCGCTCGGCCCCTGCTGTGCCGCTGTCCCGTTCTTGATCTGGTCATAGGCGGCATTCACATCGTTCATCATCTGCGCGGCATGTTCGTCACCGGGATTCAGGTCCGGGTGGTATTTTTTTGTCAGTTCGCGGTATGCCTTTTTGATTTCCTCATCGCTGGCATCCGGAGAAACGCCGAGGACCTTATACGGATTCGATACCATTGGAGTTGTTCCTGCTCATGTTGTATTTTTTATCAAACTGCGTCCACAGGCCATAGCAGAGGATGTTTTTCAGGATGCCGGCGTCCGTCACCAGCGGGAGCTTGTCAAAATAAAACAGACATTCCCCCAGGATCATCCGCAGAATATCATCAAAGCGGCTGCCGTTATCGGTCAGGCCGTAATAACGCCGGAAGGGGTTATAATGTCCCCGGATCGCGTCCTCATCCAGGTCCACACAGGCATCCATGATATAGAGGAAGCGTCCGAGCGCGGCTCCAAACTGCCTCAGCACAGCGCTCCAGCGGTCCTCCGAGTATACAAAAACCTCCGCCATCATCATTGCGAAGGTCTCCGCCGCTGCGTCAGGGTCTTCCCTTTTCTCCTTTTCGATCGCGCGCAGGTCCCGGATGGATCGGTCCATGGCTTCACACTGTCTCGGATAGCGCGCCGAGACGGCTTCAAACGAGTACCTGAACGCCGCGGACCCGGTCAGTGCCGCAAGACTGCCATCGTCTTCCCAGTTGTCCCTCAGCTTCAGATAGCTCAGTGCGATGTTCATATCCGCACCGTAGTCGGTATATCTGCTCTGCCACCAGGCATGCGACTTCAGCGGATGGGCGATGCAGGTCTCATCCCCGCTCTGCTCTTCCGCCTCGTAGAGCGACTGCAGCAGCAGGATCAGAAAACACTGGTCATAGTTCAGCGTCAGCCCGGAATGACTGCCCCAGCGGCTCCGCAGGCTGCGGCAGAGGCCGCAGTAGGCGGCGCGGTACCGGCTGTCTTCTTCCGGGGTCAGATGGCCGCGGTCTGCGGTCAGGTATCCGAACATTCAGGACTTCCCCATAAAGGAGTTGCCGCACTTTCTGCAGACGATCTTGATTTTGCCGCGGCCTTTCGGAACACGCAGCGTTGCCTTGCAGGCCGGACAGCGAAGAAACTTGTATTCCTTGCGCTGCACCCACTGTTCCTTCCGGATCCGTATCGCGCTGTAAACGCTCTCCCGATAGCGGAGAAAACGGCTGTTCTCATCCCCGCGGCGGATCAGATCGCGGGACAGCATCCGGTAGTAGGTCAGGCCAAGCAAAACAAGCACAATCGGAGGCAGAATACGCCCGATTCCGTCTCTGAAAATCAGAGACAGCAGAATCAGAACCATATCCGTCATCAGCAGGAAACGGTTCAGCTCATCATTCCCGTTCCGTCCGATCATAAATTGCAGCAGTTTATCCCTCATTGAATGCTCACCTTCACGATGCTTGCGCTTTGCTTACAATCCGTGGATTATTTTACTCATATCCCCGGGTCAATACATCAAGAAATTGTGAACATCACGGCTCATCCGCGCTCTTCCCGGAAGGAAAGCATCACGATCTTTTCGCAGAGCTCATCATAGCTCATTCCTTCCACGCGGGCCGCACGGGGAATGAGGCTGTTCGGCGTCATGCCGGGCAGCGTATTGACTTCCAGGAACCAGGCTTTCCCATCCGCATCGAGGATGAAATCCGATCTGGAATAGACCTTCAAGTTCAGTTCCCGCTGTACGGTCTCGGCGGCCTCACGGAGCTTCCGTTCCGCCTCTTTGCTCAGGTTCTGTGCTGGGCAGATTTCCTGTGCTCCGCCGTCCGCGCCATTCTGGTACTTGGCCACATAATTGAACTCTCCGTCGGGAGAGATGATCTCGATCGGGCTGAGCGCGCGCCCGTCCAATACCGGGACGGTCAGTTCCCGTCCGTAGATCTTGTCTTCCACGATCACGTGGTTCCCGTACTTCAGCAGTCTGTGCAGCGCGCCGCGCAGTGCCTCCCGGGTTTCCGGCAGTTCGACGCCGATGGAGCTTCCGCCGTTGATGACCTTGACGGCGCAGGGCACCGGCAGTTCTTCCGTGAGACGGGGGATGTCCTCTTCTTGATAATACAGTTCTCTCCATGCCGGGATATTCAGCCCGCTCTCACGCAGCACACGCTTGGTCATCGCCTTGTCCATGGCGATCGCGCTGGAGAGCGGACCGGAACCCGTATACGGGACGCCGATCAGTTCCAGTAGCGCCTGGATCTTACCGTCCTCCCCGTCTTTCCCGTGGAGCCCGAGGAAGACACAGTCTGCCATGGCGCAGATCTCGGGGACGTATTTTCCCAGGTGTCCGCTGCTCCGGTAGCTTCTGCTCTTCCATACCGCGTCCAGATCGGGCTCCTGCTTCTCAATCGCGACATCGCCGCAGAGGCCGTCCGGTTCCAGAAACGCCTCTTCCAGCGGCTTGTTATAGTTTTCAAGGCCGAGAAAAAGATCCACAAAGATCGCCTGATGGCCGCGGCGTCTCAGGGCCAGACAGGCCGATGTCGCCGTCACGAGCGCGACGTGCCGTTCCGTACTGATTCCGCCGCCCAGAACTACGATTTTCATATTCTTTTAAGCCTTCTTCCAATCAACAAGATTTTTAATAAAATACCACGAAACAGCGGAAGGTACAAGCCCTAAAATATATGCAAAAAATCACTTGACACTGAAATCAAATCTTGCTAATATTAATTGTCTCAATTGGATCAAGTTTATCCGAAGCAAGATACGACCGCTGCGGAAGCAGCCAAGGCCACACGGACAGCCGGGTCGAACGCCGAATCCCGCTGTGATGCGGGCGGCAACCTTGGGTTGCCTTATTGATTGAGTTAAAAGCTCAAGTTTTATAAGTTGGTAACTATAAACCAGTGCTGTCAAGCATGCAAACTTGTGAAATGGTCAATAAGAGTAGGTCTATCTTCGCTGATAAGAGAGCTCTGTAGCCAATTGGGGTCTTTTTATATACCCTGATTCCAACAAGGACTGTATGCTTGTGCATGCAGTCTTTTTTACTGAGGAGGGCACCATGAGAAAAATCATCGAGCTGAAGGGTATCACAAAGAGTTTTGACGGAGACGTCGTTCTGGATCATATCGATCTGGATATCTATGACAATGAGTTTATCACTCTGCTGGGGCCCAGCGGCTGCGGCAAGACGACCACTCTCCGGATTATTGCGGGCTTCGAGCAGCCTGACAGCGGCACCGTGACCTTCCTCGGAGAGGATCTGCTGTCGCTTCCGCCCCACAAACGGAATGTCAACACCGTGTTTCAGCGCTATGCTCTCTTCCCTCATCTGAACGTGTATGAAAACATCGCCTTCCCCCTGCGGGTAAAAAAGGCCCCGAACGACGAGATCGACACCCAGGTGCACGAGATGCTGAAGCTGGTGGCGCTGGAGGGCTTTGAAAAGCGCTCTGTGACCTCCCTCTCCGGCGGACAGCAGCAGCGCGTGGCCATTGCGAGAGCTCTGGTCTCGAGACCGAAGGTGCTTCTTCTGGACGAGCCTCTTGCTGCTCTGGACGCAAAACTGCGCAAGGACATGCAGCTGGAGCTGCACAAGATCCAGAGGGCTTCCGGGATCACCTTCATCTTCGTGACGCACGATCAGGAAGAGGCGCTGAGTATGTCCGATACCGTCGTGGTCATGGCAGAGGGCAAGATCCAGCAGATCGGGACTCCCGTGGACATCTACAACGAACCGCAGAATGCGTTTGTAGCGGACTTTATCGGGGAATCAAACATCCTCAACGGCGTGATGCTGGAGGACCGGAAGGTCCGGTTCCACGGGCATGTGTTCGAGTGCGTGGATGCGGGATTCGGCAAAAACGAGCCGGTGGACGTGGTGGTGCGGCCGGAGGACGTGGATATCGTCCCCGAAGAGAAAGGCATGCTGCGCGGCGTGGTGACGGGTGTCACCTTCCTTGGGGTACACTATGAGATCATCGTGGACGTGCAGGGCTTCAAGTGGATGATCCAGACGACGGACTTTGTGGACGTGGACGAGCACATCGGCCTGTACATCGAACCGGACGCGATCCAGATCATGAAGAAGTCCAAATACTCGGGGATGTTCGGTGATTACAGCAGCTTCTCCAACGAGTTTGACGAGCTGAGCGACGCGGAAGCTGAGGTGGAGGAAGAGTGAGAAAAGAAAACAAAGGCCTGGCCGCCGTGAGGCGGGCGGTGCTGGCGCCCTACGGGGTGTGGAGCATGATCTTTATCGTGGTGCCGCTGTTCTTTGTGGCATACTACGCGTTTACGGATTCCTCCTTCCGCTTTACGACGGAGAACGTGACAAGGTTTTTCACGGCGACCTCGACGGTGGGCGGAGCTACGGTGCATACCTATCTGCTGATTTTCTGGCGGTCTCTGAAGCTGGCCATCATCTCGACGGCGATCTGCCTTCTGCTGGGCTATCCGATCGCCTACATTCTCTCGCGGGCCTCGGACCGGACCCAGAAAATCCTCATCACGCTCATTATGATCCCGATGTGGATGAACTTTCTGATCCGTACCTACGCGTGGATGACGATCCTGCAGGACACCGGTATTCTGAACGGCTTGCTGGCGAAGATCGGTCTGGGTCCGGTCCACATCATCGGGACAGAGACGGCTGTGGTGATCGGGATGGTCTACGACTACTTCCCGTACATGATCCTGCCGATCTATTCCGTGATGGCCAAGCTGGACATGAAGCTGGTGGAAGCCGCAAGGGATCTGGGCTGCAACGGCTGGAACGTGCTGAGACGGGTGATCTTCCCGCTGAGCCTGCCCGGGGTGATCTCGGGTGTGACGATGGTCCTGATCCCTTCGATCAGCACCTTCTACATCTCGCAGAAGCTGGGCAACGGAAAGTTCTACCTCATCGGCGACGCGATCGAGGGGCAGTATGTGGCCAACAACCTGCACTTTGCCGCGGCGATCGCGCTGCTGCTGATGGTGGTGCTGCTGGTGTGCATGGCGCTGATGCAGCGGTATGCCAACAAGAGGGCCTTCGTATAAGGTCTTTCAGCCGTTATAGAAGGTAGGTGTTTACGATAAAATTATCTGCAAAGATTTATACGGCGCTGATCCTGGTGTTTCTGTTCGCGCCGATTGTGATTCTGCTGGTGTTCTCCTTCAACGCGTCTAAGAGCCTGAGCGTGATGCAGGGCGGTTCGCTGTACTGGTACAGAGAGCTGTTCCGGGACGCCGAGACCTTGGGCGCGGTGCGCAACACGCTGCTGCTGGCCATCACGGCGGCAGTGGTCTCCACCGTGATGGGGACGGCGGCCGCGGTGGGGATCCACCGGCTGAGAAGCCGTTACCTGCGTCTCGCCTATGACACCGTGACCAACATCCCGATGATCAACCCCGATATCATCACGGGTATCTCTCTGATGCTGATGTTCGTGTTCGTGGGAAGGCTGTTCGGCGCGGCCACGAGTCTGAACTTCTGGACGATGCTGATCGCCCATATCACCTTCTGCCTCCCCTACGTGATCCTGCAGGTGCTGCCGAAGCTGCAGCAGATGGACAGCAGTCTTCCGGAGGCGGCAATGGATCTGGGCTGCACGCCCTTAAAGGCCTTCTTGAAGGTGGAGATCCCGGAGATCATGCCGGGCATCGTGACGGGGCTGATCATGGCCTTCACGCTGAGCCTGGACGACTTTGTCATCAGCTACTTCACCAGCGGCAACGGTTTTGAGACGCTGCCGATCCGGATTTATAACATGACGAAGAAGACGGTGACGCCGAAGATGTACGCGCTGTCGACAATCATCTTCTTCACGATCCTGGCGCTGCTCATCATGTCCAACCTCATCGACACCACCGCCCCCGGCGTGGAGCGTCCCGAGAAGAAGGTCCGCACAGCCGAGCAGAAAAAGCGTCTTCGCATTGCGGGCGGGATCGGCGTCGTGCTGGCCGCCGGGATGATCGCAGTGATGATCATCGGCGCACCGGACCGGCCGGTTCTGAACGTCTACAACTGGGGCGAGTATATCTCCGACGGGTCTGAGGACAGCTTCAACACGATCAAGGGCTTTGAGAAGTGGTACAAAGAGAACTACGGCTCAGAGGTGGAGGTCAACTACTCGACCTTCGCCTCCAATGAGGACATGTACTCAAAGATCGCAAGCGGAGCCGTGAGCTATGACGTCATTATCCCCTCGGACTATATGATCGCCCGGATGCGGGAAGAGGGCATGCTGCTGCCGCTGGACAAGGACAACATCCCGAACTATGACGAATGCATCGGGGAGAGCTTCCGCGGGCTGTATTACGACCCGGAGGATCTGTACACCGTGCCCTACACCTACAGCTTTGTCGGCGTGATCTGGGACGCAGAGCAGGTAGACGAAGAAGATACCGGCGACTGGGATCTGCTGTGGAACGAAAAATACCGCGGCAACATCCTGCAGTTCAACAACTCGCGCGACGCTTTCGCCACGGCACAGTACAAGCTTGGTCTGGACGTGAACAACACCGATCCCGCCGAGTGGCGCGCAGCGCTGGAGGAGCTCAAAGCGCAGCAGCCGCTGGTCAAGAGCTATGTCATGGACGAGATCTATAACATGATGGAGTCCGGCGAGGCTGCCATCGCGTCCTATTACGCCGGGGACTACTTCACCATGGTGGACAGCGAGGCGGACACGGTGGACCTGCAGTTCTATGTTCCGGAGCGCACCAACTACTTCATCGACGCCATGTGCATCCCCAGCTGCTGCCAGCAGAAGGAGCTGGCCGAAGCCTTCATCAACTACATGCTGGAGGAGGAGCCTGCCATCGCCAACGCCGAGTACATCATGTACGGCTGCCCCAACCGGCTGGTCTATGAAAACGAGGACTACGCCGAGGAGATGGGCGAAGAGGCCATGGAGATCCTCTACCCCGACCTGGACCAGTTTGCAGAGAAGTTCAACGAGTTTGCCTACCGCAACCTCGACAGCCAGACCCTTGATCTGGTCAACACCCTCTGGGAAGAGCTGAAGATCAACTGATGCTTCGCAATAAGCAATAAACGCGGCGTCTGCGCCGCGAGAGGCCTAATGTGATTATCATTTCAGAAGGGAGCAGACACCATGGCAACGGAAAACGAAGAATTTGTAAAAAGATGGTACGGCAGCCCGACGGTCGGAAACTCAAACGTGATTTCCAGAAACTACCTGGACTCTCTGTTTATTGAGACCCGGTATATGAACTCCGGTACGCCGTCCACGGAGTTTACCCTCTATGGGGAAACCTTTTCATCCCCCATTATGTCGGCCGCGCTCTCTCATATTGACCATTTTATGGCTCCGGGCTCCGCTGAACGTCTGGCGCGAGGCGTGATCGACGCCAATGCGGCGTTCTGGTACGGCATGGCCCCGGATGAGGAGATCGATCGCTTTGTGAGTATGGGCGCGAGGATGATCGAAGTCATCAAGCCCTTTGCCGACAGGGATAAAATCTACAGGAAGATTGAGCATGCCGAAGCATGCGGGCTGATGGCCGTGGGAATCGATATCGACCACGTCTTTGCAAATGACGGCTCCCCCTGTATCTGCTTCGGCGAAGAGCTGCGCGCCTTAACGACGGCAGAACTGGCGGACATCTGCAAAGCGGCGAAGCTCCCGGTTATCGCAAAGGGCGTCCTCAGCACCTATGACGCTGAGGAGACCTTAAAAGCCGGCGTAGGTGGCATGGTTCTTTCTCACCATCATAACCGGATTGAGTTCGCCGTTGCTCCCCTGCGGATCCTGCCGGATATCGCAAAGGTCGTTGACGGTAGCGTGCCTCTGTTTGTGGACTGCATGATACAAACCGGCATGGACGCGCTGAAAGCGCTTGCCCTCGGCGCGACAGCCGTGGGCATTGGCCGTCCGCTGATGACGGCCATCCGAAACGACCCCGAAAACGGCGTAAAAGATTATCTGCTGAAAGCCAATCAGGAGCTTGCAAAGGCAATGGCATATACGGGATGTACGGATTTGAGCAAAATAGATTCCAGCATCATCCATTTTTCTGAACGTTAACCCCAGATTATTCTGATCACAGTCCGACTCAGTCCAGACAGAATTAAATGACAAAAGAGGCTCGCTGACCGCCGTCGTGTATGGCGGTGGACGCCACAACTGCAACAGCCCGCCGGTAATGGCGGGCTGGTTTTTCTATCCTGCGCCATAGCGGAGGCGGCAGAGAGTATCGAGAGCAGCAGCGCGGTGCTTGTAGAGCCAGGACTTTTCACAGTGCAGAGTCTCCATCAGGTCAAAAGCACTGTTGCGGTAAGGATGGATGAGCATCTTATCCAGAATCAGCTGATCCTCCTCAGTGAGTTGAAAGAAGACATTTCTGATTATAAAATATTTTCGGTATAATACAATCCGGCATGAAGAGCATCATGAAAGCCATTTCCTACCTTGCAGTTTATTCTACATAATAAGTTGTGTGATATTTACGAATACATCTTGAAATGGACACAATTAATGTGTAAAATATGATGGAAAGCAGAGGTGATCTGTTTGTTTGAAACTGAAGAAGCCCGCAGAGCACGGCACAGACAGGAAGACCTCGCCCGTCTGAGAGGACTTCGTCCGATCGATGATGATTTTATGCGGTGTATCTTCCGGGATAACATTCCCCTTGCGCAGTTTGTCCTGAGGATTCTGACAAATATTGAAGACCTTACCGTCACAGAGCTTGAAACACAGAAAGACTTGAAACGTCTGGTCGGATCCCGGTCTCTCTGCCTTGACTGTTATGCCACGGACTCCACAGGGAAGAAATATGATCTGGAAATTCAGAGATCGTCAAGAGGCGCAGGGGCACACAGAGCCAGATTTCACTCCGGTGCAATGGATATCGAAAACCTGGATGCGGGACAGGATTTTGAAGATCTGCCGGACACCTACACCATCTTTATCACGGAAGCGGATGTTCTGGGGAAAGGGCTCCCATGCTATACAATTGAGCGGACAATTCTTGCTACCGGAGAGCCTTTTAACGACGGATCTCATATTCTTTATGTGAACGGCAGTTATCGGGATGATACAGAAATTGGGAAGCTCATGCATGATTTTTCGTGTACCGATCCAAACCAGATGAAGTTTCCACTGTTGGAAGAAATTACAAGGTATTATAAAGAAACGCAGGAAGGAGTGGCGTATATGTGCAAAGCATTTGAAGAAGTGAGAGATGAGAGCAGAGCCGAGGGCATGCAGGAAGAAAAAATCAGCAATGTCAAAGCGTTGATGAACAACCTTAGTTTTACGGCAAAACAGGCTATGGATGCTTTGAGCATCCCGGCTGAAGACCAGGCGAAATACGCCGCTATGCTATAATCTTATATCTTCTCATCTGTTCTGCACCTGTCTCTTCACGGAGGCAGGTGCTTTTTTGATTGGAAGTGGCGTCTAATCTGTCAAAAGAATAGAAGGGACTGTCACGATCGTCACCATAACGTTTTTCCTATCGCTCAGAGCCACGGGATTCGAACTCCCGGGCAGATGGTCTGCGGCATCATAATAAAGCAAATTGCGAGTTTGAGTATAAAAAAGCTCTTCCGGAAGATAACTCCAGAAGAACATAAACTGGATACTGCTTCGGATTATTCTTTTTTGGCAGAAATTGCTTTTAAAAACTTGTCAGTGTCTTGTCCAACCCTGGGGCATTTTCGGGACAGGTTTTCGGTTATAATGGGAGCATGAAAACAATGAGGAGGTACCGAAAATGAAAGGATTTTACACAACAAACGGGTTTTACGGGCTGGTCGGAACCACCTATGTTCTGTTCTCGGATGAGACGGACTACTACGAGTTCATGGAGGAAGAAGCTGCATGATCAGCTTCGACAGGCACACGGTACGCTTCCGGAGGGCTTATTTTTTCTCTTCAATCATGGCCTTGAAGAAGGTGTAAGTCGTATACAGGGCGTCCTCTTCATCGACGAAACGGATGATGAGCTCGTTCTCTGCCGTGATCTCCGGCTTCATCCGGTAACGCTGAGCCAGGCGGTCAAAGGTTTTGGCGTTCTGATTCAGGTAAGTGATGACCTTTTCATTGATCCTGAAACCAGGATTGGACTGGACGTGCTGCCGGAGCAGTGAAAGTATCTGTTCTGTCAAAGGGCTTTCCTCCCGGATAATCATGTTGGAAGTATTATAGCACAGAGCAGAAAGAAAAAACAGGGGTCAGATCACGACCGCTATTGCGCTTTGTATCATTGACAGAGTCAGGAGATCAATCCTGGCTCTGTTGCCTTTTAAAAGCCCAGGCCTCCCTTGAAAAGGCATACGGCAGTATGTTACAATCAGTTAGAAATCGTATATTTTCTGAGGAAAGGAAGGCGCAGCGATGAGCAGAAATATCAAAAACGGGAGCGTCGTCATCGGCGACACCGAGATGTACTACGCTTCTTTCGGGAGCGGAAAGCGGACACTGGTGGTATTGCCGGGGTTGTCGGACGGGCTGGCCACGGTCAAGGGAAAGGCCTGGATGCTGGCAGCGCCGTACAAGGGGTACCTGGACGACTTCAGCGTATATCTGTTCAGCCGAAAGAACAAAATGCCTGAGGGTACTACGATCCAGGATATGGCTGCGGACCAGATCGAGGCCATGAAGAAGCTCGGGATCCGAAAAGCATCGGTGCTTGGGGTCTCACAGGGCGGCATGATCGCCCAGTATATGGCGATCGACCATCCGGAGGCGGTTGAGCGGCTGGTGCTGGCCGTCACCGCCCCCTGTGCAAATGACACAGTGAAAAATGCGGTCACGGGCTGGGTCGAGATGGCGAAGCAAGGCGACCACAAGGCGCTGATGATCGACACCGCGGAGAAAATGTATTCCAAAGCCTATCTGGAGAAAAAAAGCAGGCTCTTCCCTCTCCTCGCCAGATTCACCAAACCGGCAAGCTATGAGCGCTTCTATCGCAACGCCGAAGCGATCCTGAGCTTCGATGCGCGGGAAGAGTTGGATCGGATCAGGTGTCCGACGCTGATCCTGGCCGGCGAAAATGACCTTACGGTCGGGAACGAGGCCGCGGGCGAGCTGAAAAGCAAGATCGCAGGCAGCAGGCTGGTCGTGTTCAGCGGGCTCGGCCACGGGGCGTTTGAAGAGAGTCCGGAGTTCTACGACAAGGTCTTCGATTTCATCTCAGAATAAATGTTTTTTTGATGTGCCGTCCGGAGACTGATGCCTGTTTGAATCGGCTGATATAGTCCGGAGGGGCGCTCTGCCGATGATCAGAGCTTCATCCGGCCGAGGAGCTCCCAGGCGAAGTCGTCCTTGCGCTTCTCCTCCTCCGAAAGCTGTTCATAAGGAACCATCAGCGGGTGGAGCCGTCGGGCGTTGTCCCGCGTATCGGCATACTGCCAGTTATACATTTGGGAGAAGCGCATCCAGCGGCGGTGCTCGATCTCCTCAAAGAGAGCAAAGCTTTCCGCATACCGCTCCTTGTAGCGCTCATAGGCGCGAAGACAGTCTTCCCTGGTCAAAACGGTGAGATCATCGTCCTCCAGCAGATATCGCACCTTGACGATCATGTGGTCCGCTGCGGCGATGTTGGACGCACGGTAATAGCCGTTCAGGTCGTTCCATGCGGTCGGGTTCGCAGAGCCCTCGTTATAGATGTCGTTCATCATGATGGCCTGGCGGTTCACAAGATCCTTCATGACAAACTCGGGCGTCAAAACCTGCGCCCGCTCGCCGAAGGCCGTGATCCCGGCAAAGTCCGCAGAGAGGCGGACATGGATCGGAGAGACAGCGACATACCACTTCTTCATAGTCTCATAGGTGCTCATGCAGGCCGTGTCGCTGTCCTGGCAGATGATGACGCGGTCGGCGCGGAGAATCAGGTCGCGGCAGTCGGTCCAGCTATCTTCATGGAAGACGAGCCTGTCCTCCCCTGTTTTCTCCCCGCTGAGCACCTGCGCCAGCTCGCTGTGCATTGCCTGAAAGCATGCGGTATCTTCAAAAACATGGTATTCGACTGTCCGGTCCGGTTCATAGACGTTGGTGAGCAGCGCCCGCTCGAGCAGCGCGCTGCCAAAACAGCCGCAGCCGATCAGGACCACGCAGCGCTCTTCCCTTCTCAGCGGGTGCTGCTGCCAGTAGAAGCGGCTCAGCGCGTCCTCCCGGCAGAAGAGATGGAGATTGGCCGGATAGCGGTCTATGGCTGCAGAGGACATGCTGTAGGCCTGCATACCGCGGTCGGCGGCCAGAAGACCGTTGGAATAGTTCTGCCAGGGATCATCACCCATAAAGAAAAAGCTTGCCGTCTTCTTCCCGGAAAACCGGGCGATCAGGCTCTCAAAATCCGTATTGAGGATGACAGCGCCCGGGAGGCGCTCCTTCCGCTCCCCCTCCAGGAAGATCACAGCGCAGTCCTCCTGCCGCTGCAGAGCGTCGGCCAGGACGAGGGAATCCTCATTTACTTCGTTGAACACGTACCAGGGCTTGTTCTTTGCGTCCATCAGCTTCAGACGCGGAAGAAGCTGGCCGCCGATCATGTGGATTCCAAGGCCGATCAGCGCGGCAAAGATCCCGACGCTGCAGAGGGCAAAGAGCGCACCGATCAGGCGTCCAAAGGGCGTGACGGGCGCGATATCCCCGTAGCCGACGGTGGTCATGGTAATGAGGGAGTACCAGACAGCGTCCCAGATGCTGTGGATGCCGGCGGAGGGGGCACGGTATTCGACCGCGAACAGCAGCACGACCAAAAGGACATAGGCCGCGAGCGCCGCGAGGATGATTCTGAGGTTTCTTTTCATGGCGATTCCTATCCTGACTGTTACGGCAGAAACTGCCGCTCTTTGCGCGTTGTTAACAGTATAGCGCAAAAAGACGGACAGTTCAAGAAAAATGCAAGTCCCTGATGGCTGAATCGGAGGATTTGTGCTATACTGCCCTCATTAGAAGAAAACCGCCGGACAGAACCCGGCGGAACAGAACCGCAACCAACGGCAAAGAAGGAGCCCCATGATGATCGAAACCGAAAGATTAGTATTACGACCGTTTTGCATGGACGACCTGGACCTCATCCAGGCGCTCTACTGCGACGAGGAGATCCTGGAATATACGCCTTTTGACGCTCTGACTCAGGAGCAGGCAAAAGAGCATCTTGCAAAGATCGTCCGCGACTGGGAGGATCAGCGGCTGCTGAGCATGGAATTTGCGATGGAGCGCAAGCGTGACGGGGAGAAAATCGGCCGCTGCCACATCCTCATAGACCCGGAGACGGACACGGGGATGATCGGCTGGCTCCTGCGGCGGGAGCACTGGGGGCAGCACTACGCGCTGGAATCCGGCGAGGCGCTGGTAAGCTACTGCTTTGATACGCTGGGGCTACACCGGGTGAACGCAGTCTGCAACCCCAAGAACGCCGCCTCCCGGCGGGTTCTGGAGCGCTGCGGGCTGCAGCTGGAGGCCTGCCTCCGGCAGAAGTGCCGGTATATCAAGCGGGGCAAAATCTCCTGGCATGACGAACTGGAATACGCCATGTTGGCCTCAGACCGTAAAAAAGCAAAATCTATCATATGACGGCTTGTGTACGGCAGAAAGCTGTGTTAGAATGAGGATAACATCTCTCGGAAGGAGTGAACCCCGATGAAAAAAATGGAATATCAACAGGTAAAAGAACGGGTGGAACGGGAGGATAAAGTCCTGAAGAAACTTGTGCTCCAGACCGGCGCCGGAATGCTGGTCGCGCTGCTGGTCACAATTTGCTTCACCCGCTGAGAAGTAATAAGATAAGTCAACGCCAGAAAGAAAAAGGTCAGTTTGCACTTGCGTTTTGCGCTTTTTTCATGTAGACTGTAGACAGTCAAGGACTGGAGGTCTGCTCTATGGGAACCGGATATACATACAAATGCGGATGTAAGGATCCCTCTCCGATCATGCTGGGCCGCGGGATGCTCTATGCCAATATCTGCCGCGAGACCTGGAACGACATCTTAAACGGAGAATACGGGCCTGGCTGGGCACGGGCAGCCAGGATGCACCCGGAGGGCGGGCTGGACTGCGAAAACACCCTTTATCTCTGTGAATGCGGCCACTGGGAAGTGGACACCCGGAAGACCATGTGGGAAAAGGGCAACGCCGACCACAGCAAGAGCAACCTGCCGCGGAACCGGGCGCTGAAGAAATCGCGGCACAAATGCCCGGAGTGCGGCGGGCGCATGCGGGTCGCCAAACTGGAAGAAGACACGCTCCGCTGTCCGGTATGCAGCGAAGTGATGACGGACCTGATGCCCACCATCAAATGGGACTGATGCCCCGTTACACTCCATACTGATTCTCATCGATCGCTGCTCGAAAGAGCGGCGGTCTTTTTTTGCCTTGCTGCAGCACGGAGCAGTTTTGGGACAGCATCTGATGTATAATGGAGTCAGCAAGCTTGGAAGGAGTTAGTCTCCTCCGCGTTGCTTATCAATTGCAGCTTCTCTTCCCGGCTCATTCGCTTGATGTGCCACTCCCGGCTGAGAGCATCGTGGCGGTCTTCATGTTCTTCAAAATACACCAGCTTGACCGGTCTGCGAGACCGTGTATATTTTGCACCGGTCCCCTCGTTGTGGGCCGCGACCCGGTGCGCCAGATCAGTAGTCCATCCGCAGTAGAGCGTATCATCGGAACATTTGAGGAGATAGACGTAGTTCATGCGATTCTCTTTCTTTCCTTTAGAAGATCGTCATTTGTCATGCAGCGTTCACATTATACCAGAATATGACGATCTCTTCAATCGCTGCCCCCTGTATTGGGCCGGGCCCATCCAGGCAATGCCGACCATGAGCATTTTATAGTGCAGCCTCATCCGGGCAGTCGTTCTGGATGACGGCGAATATGAAGAGATAGTGTTGTAAATTCTGAATGGGTATCTTTTGCCTTTTGTACATCTGTCATCATCAATGATAACGCAGCTGCTGCAGCATAGCTCTCCTTTTGCTTCATGCCGGAAAACAAACTGGATCAGGTATCCATCTTAATCCGGACATAAAAATAGCAGCATCAGGAAAGTTGCTACATTGAAAGCAGTTCCCTGATGCTGCGGCGCATTCAACTTATTTTGTGCTTGACGCGCCTGGAAAGACAATTAACATAACACAATTAACATAATTAACTGTGTAAGATACTATAACACATCATTGACAAAATTGCAAGAAGAAATATAACAAAATTTGTAAAAATTGATAAGTTGTTTTTCATGGATGACATGCAAAGCCGGAATGATACCGGTTTGTTCCCAGAATAAAAATATTATTAATCAAGCCTTATGGCTCAATTATGCAGCAATGGACGGATTATTCCCTCTCTATAACGATCGGTTGGCAGTAGCCAGTCTTGCTGTAATATCCACGGTCTATTACCAGTTAAACCTTCTCGTATCCAAGCACATCCAGTTCCTGGAGCAGTTCCCGAACGGTCTTTACATCTGGTACATTCCCGGCAATCTTTCGGTAATAAAACGGAAGAAAACTTGGGGTTTTCTGGCATTCACACTATGTTTCATAGTGCTGTATTCCGGGAATTAGGGATGTAATGAGCGGTGCAGGGAGAATCCTTACCGCGGGAGTTTGAACAGGTGAAGTACCACTTGCACTCATCACCCTTTCTTCGATTCATCTTTACTTCGCATGGGAACCTCCAAAGAAAACAGGCTGTTTCTGATTAAGAGTACAATACCAGAAACAGCCTGTTTCAATACTATTTTAAATTTTTTGTTTCTTTTTTGCCTGGCTTAAAAAACGAAAACTCCTCTTCCTGTAGACAAATAGAAGAGCGCACTAAACGCTTTGACCCATACCCGAGTACGTAGTCTATACCATTGAAACAATCTGATCTGCGGCCTCCCGCACCAATTCTGTGTCGTGCGTAATGACCAGCACGGTTCGGTGATTTCCGTTATACCATTAGATGCTCCAATTCGCACTGACCGCCTGCAGCTGCGTCATACGGTGGAACATGCCGCCCTCCTGCGCAAAGAGTTCCGCAGGAGTACCGTCTTCCGCAACCTTTCCGTCCGCCAGAACGACGATATGATCCGCGGCCTCGACGGTGCGCATACGGTGGGCAATGACCATGACCGTCTTGTTCTTGATGAGCCTTGACAATGCACCCTGCACCTTTGTTTCATTTTCCACGTCAAGGGATGCCGTAGCCTCATCGAGCAGGATAATTGGCGCATCCTTCAGGAACGCTCTTGCAATCGAAATGCGCTGGCGCTCGCCACCGGAAAGCTCACTACCATTTTCGCCGATGACGGTATCGTAACCATTCGGGAGTCCCTGCACATACTCATCGCAGTTGGCAAGCCTTGCCGCGTTCAGCACTTCTTCATCCGTGGCTTCCTTTTTACTCTTCCTCCTATATGTACCCATTTCTAAAACATGTTACGCAACAAAGTTCTGGTTTCTTGCACGCATGAAGTCCTTTCGCAGACAGTCGAACAGGTCGCTTTTATACGCGGCCCGGATCTCGTCCTTCTGCGGGAAGGGAAGATCCGCAGATCCTGTTCCCTCATAGATGCGGATCGTTTCAGAAGTCCCGAAGGCTTCCGCGCCGGGAAGCGCGCCGTTTTTCATGAAACCGATCCAGTCGTTCTGCAGAACCTCTGACTGCCTCAGATTGATTTCCATGGACTCATTTGGAATATCGGGTATATCCCGGATCGTGCCGAAAAACAGTGGCAGCTCCGCGCAGTGATACGCGCCACGGATGCCTTTCCAGAACCCCGGAACATAATTCATCCGGTAGCCATAGGCATTGGTTTTCTTTGAAAACTGCTCCAGTGCTTTCAGAACAGAAGCGTGGAACATGGGAACCTCGATCACCTTGAACTGCAGATCCGGCAGATCCTTTGCCGTGGGGCGGATAGCCTCCGCCAGCCGCGTCCCCGCCTCACCGTAGACAGTCTCGCACTTCTTTTTAAAGTCTGCCTCGTTCATGGCGATGCCCAGCTTCTTATACCAGGACTTATTGTCCACCATTTTCATCTCGTCTCCGGTGGAACCCACCAGCACCGGCTTGACGGGGAAGCGTCCATCCGCCATAGCGGAACCCGTATTATCCTTAAGCAGCACACCGTCCAGCACAGGAGAGGAAACGATCTCGAGCGGCATGACATATTTCAACAGCTTCTTCCCGCTCATCGCCATCAGCTGCTCCGCGGAAGAAATATGATTCTTCTTTTTGAAATCCTCCCAGATCGAAAGGGCTCGGTCCTTTGCCATGCATGTCGGTTCGCCTGCTGAGCATACGATCAGTTTGTCAAAGTACTGCGGGCTTTCGATGGAGAGCATCTGTGTGAATGCGGATAGCGCTCCTGCGGACTGTCCCATGAGCGTGATGTTATTCTCGTCCCCGCCAAACAGCGCGATATGTTTCCTCACCCACATGAGAGCACACTGCTGGTCATAGAAACCACGGTTAGCCGAAAAGGTGCCGTCGGCCTTCACCACGGGCAGAAAGCCGGCGATCCCCAGCCGATAGTTGACGGTCACGACGACGATCCCTTTGGCCGCCAGATATCGGCCGTTATAGAGCGGCGTCGTGCCGGATCCATAGGTAAACCCGCCGCCGTGGAGGAATACCAGAACCGGCTTTTTCTCCTCTGTGCTGCTCGTCCAGATGTTCAGAACGAAAGCGTCATCCGAAGTTCTGTCCGAGTTTGTCAGGATCTCCGGGCGCATCATCGGCATTTTCAGGAAACGGTTCATCAGCGGCGGAACATCCCGCTGCGGAAACCGAACGCCATATCCTGTATTCGCCGGTTTTTCCTCATAGCTGTCCACGCTCTCCGGAAGGCCAAAAGCCTCTGACCGTGCGTAGGGGATGCCAAGATAGGCTTCCAGAACTGGCGCGCATTCATAACGAACTGCAGGCCATGGGCTGCGGTATTGTGGGCATTCTCGCCGACGGGCAGGACCCGGAGGATCTGGCAGACGCCAGGCAATATGCTCAGAATGCCGGTGTAACATACCCGGTTATTAACATGCCGACGGACGGCGATGAGATCTTCGACCTTCAGGCGCTCCCGGTCACCTATTTTGTTGACCGCAGCGGCACGCTGGTCGGCGTTCCCATTGAAGGAGCGCAGGTCAACGCTTATGCGCAGGCCGTGCGGGACATTCTCGCCGGAAACAATCCCTGATTCCGGCAGACGTTCCGCCTCCGCGTTTCCCGGCCACATGTGTGACAGGGCTGTGACGCCGGATGTGTTATCTTCTTCCTGCAGTCAGGAAAAACCGAAAGGAAAAACTTTAAAATGATGGATAATAAAGAATTCAACGCACTCACCGATGAAGAGCTGGCTGTTCTGTCCGGCGGATATGTGAAGATCAACAGTGCCGGATGCTATGACCTGTACGACGACGAGGGGAATTACCAATGGACCTTCCGGGGAGATCAGCTTCAGCAGCTCCGGGAATACGCCGGGTCGATCGGCATCAGCGATGAGATCATCCGGGATTGACGTAATCGAATAATCTTTTCCGGTTGCAGCGCTTAATGAGGAGTATTCCCGTCACATTGACTTAAAACTTGCCTGTTAAGCTGCACGGAAGCCTCACCCTCGCTAATTGCAAGCGAGGGTGACTTTTATCTGCGTCCGTTGACATTCGTGCGGGACAAATCAGTAAAAAATCTTACAGGCCTGTGGCCATAATAGTTCTCGAACACACCGGCGACTTTTGCCTGATAGGGATTGAGTATGGAGTCATAGACCGTGACGGTATCGCCCACACCGGTGTTATAGTATTCCCAGAAGCGGCGCGGAATCAGCGTACCGCTCTCCGGCAGTCCTCTTCGCGGAGCCGAAGCGCTTTTTCTTCCGGCCCCGGGATACCTTCCCCCCCTGCATCAGAGAAAGTGCGGACTGGCGAAGAAGCTGGGAACAGCCCAGATATACCGCAAACAGGGAAATCACAAAAGCACCCGCGATGACGAGGCTGGTCTCAAGCGGCAGGAAACAGCGGTCTCGCCAAACACTTTGATGTCGTTGCTGCTGTTGTACAATGTGGTGATCAGCTTTTCGTCCGGGCCGCCATAGTCGTGATAGATGCCGACGCCGCCAGATTCCAGCTCATACATGCAGTCGCCGGAATCCCCCTCCCGGAACAGGACGGTGCCGCGTGCGAATGCCTCGGTGTTGCTCATAAGAATCCCTCCACTATTTGTTTCCTCTTGATTGGCATCATCATTATATTGCTGTTCGCAACACACTCTTTTTTAGCATAGCACGCCACATCCAACCAACTTCCAACAATATAGGCGAAAAATCAGGTTCACCGCAAATTTTTTTCAAAAAAATGTTCTCCTCCTGTCGATCAGGCAAGTCTCTATCTTTTTCTCTTGCGTAAGCTCCCACACGGTGATATAATCCGAAAACGCCGCGGGGAAATGAAATGCTCTGCGGAAACTATGGTAGGAAAGGAAACAATCGTGAAGAAGAATACCAGCTGTGTACTTCTGTCAGGCGTAATGCTCCTTTTGACAGCCTGTGGCAGTATCCCAAATACGACGAATCAGTGAGGGCGACTCCTGCATGTTCGTAGCCAGAGCGGATAACGCCTCCGGCATCGTGTGGCGTTTCGTCAGTCCTGATGGACGCACAGACAAGGAATACAGCTCTGTATCCGGCAGCGTTTTTCGGGCAGGCAGTGGTCTGGCTGTCACACCCGCGCTTACTCCCACCGATTATAGCGGCGTCTACCAGGAGACTAACAGCGGGCGCGGCGATCTGCGCATCAGCGGCAGCCCCGACCATTACGATATTTCGGTTGACTGGTCCTTCAACCCCGGCGAGAACACTACATGGACCTTCAGCGGCACCTTTGACAACAACGGCACGCTGAACTTCTCCGATTGCGTCAAGGTTACAACAGCCTATTACGAGAACGGCGAAGTCCAGGAGGCTACCACCGAGTATTCCTGGGCCATTGGCGGCCTCAGCACAGACGGTAACGGCGGGTTCGTCTGGAGCATCCCCCAGGATAGCAGCGTCTCCGGCAGCATTTTTCGGTAACTTATACGCGGGCAGGCCCGCATAGAAAAAAAAGAAAACCATTGGAGGATAGTGTGAAAAAGAAACTGTTTGCTTTTGCGATCTTTATGGCGCTCTCGCTTTCGCTCTCTGCCTGCGGAAGCTCGGCGGTCGCTAAAACCGAAGCGCCCGTTGCCGAGCCGCAGGTCACAGAGACCGTCGGGACTCCCGTGGAGGACAATGGGCAGAATTCCCCTGTGACGGATTCCACCGATTACAGCGGTGTCTACCAGGAGACCAACAGCGGGCGCGGCGAGATGCACATCAGCGGTAGCCCTGACCATTACGACATTTCAGTCGACTGGTCTTTCAACCCCGGCGAGAACACAACCTGGACCTTCAGCGGCACCTTTGACAGCGACGGCGTTCTGAATTTCTCCGACTGCTTCAAGGTTACAACAGCCTATTACGAGAACGGCGAAGTCCAGGACGCTACCACAGAGTATTCCTGGGCCACCGGCAGCCTCAGTACGGACGGCAACGGCGGGTTTGTCTGGAGCATCCCCCAGGACAGCAGCATCTCTGGCAGCATTTTCCGGTAATTCCTATGCTGGCAAGCCGCGCAAAAACAGCAGAAAAACTTTGGAGGATTTAATGAAAAAGAAACTGATTGCATTTGCGATTTTTACGGCGCTCATGCTTTTGCTGGCCGCCTGCGGAAGCGCGCCGGTCGCTGAAACCGAAGCGACCTCCGCCGCCGACAAGCCCGACGAAACCGCGCCGAGCGAAACCGCAACGGGCGAAACGACGTCGCGCGAGGATCCTCCGGCGGAGCCCGCCGGAAATCCGGATGCAGCGGAGGACTCGGGTTTCGGCGGAGATAAGTTTGTCGGCCAGTGGAGCGACGAATATTCTCAGCGCGCCTATATGACCGTCGTCCCCACAGAGCGTTACGGTGTTTACAGTGTGACGATCCACTGGAGCAGCAGTTACGCGGAGTTTGCCGAGTGGGATATGACCGCGAGCTACGACGAGGTCAGCGACAGCATTAAATATACCGACGGCGCAAGATATACGGTCACGCTTTCCGAGGACGCGGACGA
The DNA here is from genome assembly GCA_017458065.1 of Oscillospiraceae bacterium. Lineage (GTDB taxonomy): Bacteria > Bacillota > Clostridia > Oscillospirales > Oscillospiraceae > Limivicinus. Next base: position 54,608 of record JAFTGD010000038.1, on the reverse strand, counting down.
GGTGCGCCAGCTCCAATGGGATAATTCAGCAGGGCGCTTACACTTTGAAGACGGCAAGCTACGCTGGGAAGACGGCAAGGAGGAGAGCGACGTGGATCTGCGATTTGCGCTTCTCACGAACTACGCGCCCAGCGCCGACGTGCTGCTTGAGAGCTTTTTGAAGCCCATAGCCAACCTGCATAGCGGTGAGAGCGGCTCTCTCCTTAAAAGGGCGCGGGCAGCCTACGATGCGCTGAAGCTTGCAAGTGACTATCTTATCTGGTCTAACGATCCCTCCGAGCTGAAAGTGAATCTCGCTGAGGCGTGGTGCGGGCTTACCGCCGAGGAGCAGTCGGCATTTGAAGAAAATATCTTTGCCGTTCACGGCCTCGTTGTTGATTCAGCCGTTAGCTGGGGCGATTACAGCTATCTTTTCGATGATATCGGCGTAAACGATGAAATGCAGGCGCTTATTGCCGATAACACCGTGATGGAGGGCTTTACCCGCCTTTTTGACAGCGCCGTTACTGTCTGCCTTACCAAATAGGCTGCGTTGGAGAGTCCAACAAAACAGAGCTTGTCTCCGCTTTCCTGACCTACATGATCGGCAAAACGATCAGCGGGATCGTGAATAGATCACAAAAGAAATCCCCGATTTCAAGCCGCCCTTGCGGGACCTTGAAATCGGGGATTTTGCTGTCTTGTATTTGCGATTACCGCTTTGTCATTTCGTAGGTATCCCGCTCGATGCGCAGATCGTACCCCGCTTTCTCGCCGGTCGGGGAAACCAGCGTCAATACAGTGTCGGAGATTTTCAGGCTATCATGCTCTCGGGTGCAGTAGGTGCCGCCGCCGACGTGTACCAGCTCCTGCGGCTCGAAGTTGCGAAGATAGGTGTACAGATCCATCTGCTTTGCCCTGGACACTACATCTGCCGGGATATATGGCATAAAAAAGCCCCCTTTCCATAGTCATGGATTAGCCTTGGCGGAAGGCCGACTATGTAAAGTGGGAGGTAAAGCCAACTGTATTCAAATACAAAAACCGATTGATCTTCATATGAAAACCAATCGGGAAGAGCGATTGTTGCGTTATTTCAGGAATTCGCCCCAGTCTCGCCATCCTACATAGGCAGTACCGTTAACGGTCATACTAACGTCGCCTAAATAAAAGACCGCGTTTCGGGCTTCCTCGTCCTTCAGCAGTTCAAGATATTTTTTTGTGTTTGCGGACAGTTTGGTTTCTGGTTCATTCGCACTTTTGATCTCAATGGCAAATGTGCGCTTCCAGTCGGCAATGGTGTCCACCTCGAAGCCTTTCGTGTCACGGAAAAATGTAAGATTAGCTTTCTTTGCCTGGTTCATGCGGCTTTTCAGCAGCTCTGCTACTGCAAAGGTTTCCACGGCGGCCCCTTTGTGACGGCTGAGAAGCAAGTCCTCCTTGGACTCCAGCCGCAGAAGATGACACAGGAGACCGGAATCGACAAAATATAGTTTGGGTGTTTTAACAATGCTTCTGCCCAGGTTATTGCTATCCGGCTCCAGGAAATGAATGATGAACGAGGTCTCCAGAATGGACAGCCATGTTTTGATCGTTGGTGCGGATACGCCCACATCCCTTGCAATGCTGTCCATAGAAAGCAACTGCCCGCTGTACAGGGCGCAGATCTGAATAAACTTTTTAAACGTGGAAAGGTTGTTAGGGTTTATCTGATCTCTGACATCCAGATCCAGATAGGTGTCAATGTAGCTTTCATACCAATCCTCCGGAATAAAGTGCTTATCCGAATCGTGTAGCGGCGGATACTGGCCGTTGAATATGAGATCATAGGCATTGTCCGGCAGCGCATTTGCTGTTTTCAGCTCGCGGACAGAAAACGGGAGGAGTTTCAAAAACGCAGCCCTGCCCGCCATGCTGTCTGTCATATTTTCCCGAAGACGGAATTGACTGGAACCGGTCAAAATAAACTTGCCCGGCACAAAGGGGCTGCGATCCACATGGAGCTTAATGGCGTCGAAGATCTCCGGCACCTTCTGCGCCTCGTCGATGATTGCGCCATTGGGAAAAGCCATGATAAAATCGCTTGGGTTGGAGGCGGCAAGCTCCCGCATATTCTTATCATCAAACGTCACATATCTTTTGTCCGGGAACGTGGCCTGCGTCAATGTGGATTTGCCGCTCTGCCGAGGACCTATGACCCCGATCACGGGAAATTGTGAGGCTAAGCGGACCAGCGCGTCTTTTGCGGTTCTTTCAATCATGATACGCCCTCCCTGGAGGAATCCAAAGTCTGATGTGGTGATATTCCAAAGTATAGCATGGCAATAATCTAAAGTCAACAGGAAGGAAAATCTAAAGTGTGCTTCTCTGCTTGTGGGAAACATATCTACTCTGCATATGTTACAGCAGACAATATACAGTTTATCTGCACATTCTATTTCAAAATATATGCAGATAACCAACCTGCTCACTAAATAGCCCCTATCTCTTTCAGATAGGCAACTCCGGATTTGTCGTAGCAAGGTCGTTGACGCCGGGGACTACTCTTGCTCCGGAACAGATCGGACATTTCTCTCCGACCGACCTCGCCTTTACACTTGTCTGCCATTCATATCCACTGCTCCCTTTCCACCAAAAGACCTTATTTGACCCATAGCTTACATCTTCCGGCGTGATCGGCAGATTTCGTTCTGACCACTCCCCGATCAATTCCGGATGCACTTTAGATAAAGCATTTTCCATCTCGAATCACTCTCCTGCGCAGAGTATAAACGGGCAGATGTGATTCGTACAGTTTGCGATAAAGCTACATTTCCTTTAAACCCATAAAAGGCCTCAAGAGTGCAGCTCTCAAGGCCTTTTATGTATCAAATGTGCGATTTTTTTCCTGCTGGGGCATTTTGGAAGCGATTGATGTAAGCGTGATGTAAGATGTACGTTTCCCTCCTCGCGGGAAACGCTGAAACCCGCATGAAATCAGACTTTTTTGCGATTTGCTCAGTCGAGCGGCTTCATTGTCGGGAACAGCAGCACGTCGCGGATGGCAGCGGAGTCGGTCAGCAGCATGCAGAGACGGTCGATGCCGTAACCGATACCACCTGTGGGCGGCATGCCGATCTCGAGGGCGTTGAGGAAGTCTTCATCGGTGGTGTTGGCCTCTTCATCCCCCTTGGCCAGCTGCTCCTCCTGTGCGCGGAAGCGTTCCCTCTGATCAATGGGGTCATTGAGCTCGGAGTAGGCGTTCGCCATCTCCCAACCATTGATGAAGAGCTCAAAGCGCTCGACATGGGCAGGGTCGTCCGGCTTGCGCTTGGTCAGCGGCGAAATCTCGACCGGATGCTCGGTCAGGAAGGTGGGCTGGATGAGATGCTCTTCGACAAAGGCGTCAAAGAAGAGGTTCAGGATATCGCCGATCTGGTGGCGGTCCTCGTACTCGACGCCGTGGGCCTTCGCGGCGGCTCTCGCCTCCTCGAGGGTCCTGATCTCATGAAAGTCGACACCGGAATACTGCTTGACCGCATCGGTCATGGTGATGCGGGCAAAAGGCTTGCCGAGGTCAATCTCGACGCCGTTATAGACGACGGTCGTCGTGCCGAGCACTTCCTCGGCGACATGGCGGTAGAGATTCTCGGTCAGGTCCATCATGCCGTGGAAATCGGTATAGGCCTGATAGAGCTCCATGAGGGTGAACTCGGGGTTGTGTTTGGTGTCCATGCCCTCGTTGCGGAAGACACGGCCGATCTCATAGACCTTCTCCAGGCCGCCGACGATGAGGCGCTTGAGATACAGCTCAAGCGAGATGCGAAGCTTGAGGTCCTGATCGAGGGCGTTGAAGTGGGTCAGGAAGGGACGGGCCGCGGCGCCGCCGGCGTTCTGTACCAGCATGGGGGTCTCGACCTCGAGGAAGCCCTGCGCGTCGAGGTAGCGGCGGATGCTGCTGATGATGCGGGAGCGCTTGATGAAAGTGTCCCGCACATCCTCGTTCATAATGAGGTCGGTATAACGCTGACGGTAGCGCAGGTCGGTATTGGTCATGCCGTGGTACTTTTCCGGCAGAGGACGGAGCGACTTGGAGAGAAGCTTCACTTTCTCGACATGGACGGTGATCTCACCGGTCTGGGTCTTGAAGACATAACCGTTGACACCGATGATATCGCCGACATCGTATTTGCGGAAGTCGGCAAACTCGGTCTCGGTGACGGCGTCCTTGCGGATATAGAGCTGGATCTGGCCCTCGCGGTCCTGGATGTGGCAGAAGATGGCCTTGCCCATGCCGCGCTTGGACATGATGCGGCCGGCGACGGCGACCTGCTGATTCTCGAAGGTCTCAAAGGCGTTCTTGATCTGGGCCGACATGGCAGTGCGGTCGAAGCGGGTCTCCTTGAAAGGATCCCGGCCCGCCTCCTGCAGGGCGGTCAGCTTATCGCGGCGGATCTGTAGAAGCTCGGAGAGCTCCTGTTCCGTGGATATTACATTTTCGTTTGTCTCGCTCATAGACACCTCAAAGATTCTCTACAGAGATGAGTTCGATCCGGATCTCGCCGGAGGGGACCGCGATGGTGACCTGCTCGCCTGCACGATGGCCGATCAGGCCCTTGCCGACGGGAGAGTCATCGGAGATCCTGCCCTCACGGGGATTGGCCTCCTGGGAGCCGACGATCTCGTACTTATCTTCAAAATCCTCGTCCAGGTCCTTCACCACGACGATGCTGCCGAGGGTGACGGCGTCCTTGGGGAGATTGTGGTCGACATTGTCGACGATCTCGGCGTGCTCGATCAGGTCCTTGTACTCGGCGATGCGGGAGTAGAGCTTGCCCTGTTCGGTTTTGGCCTCGTCGTACTCGCTGTTCTCAGACAGGTCGCCGAAGCTGCGGGCTTCCTTGATCTGCTCGGAAACTTCCTTCTCACGGACGGTTTCCATGTAGTTGAGCTCTTTCTTGAGCTCGTCCAGGCGCTCCTGGCTCATTTTGTAGCGGTTGGAATTCGAAGTTGCCATTACTGATCCTCTCCTATTGTTACTTGTTTATCTGGATCGGCCGCGTGGGCCGGGTGAAGAATGCTGTTTGATCCAATCGTGGATATCATGACTCAGCTGAGGAAGCGCAGCGCCTCCATGAGCTGGGTGTCGTCAGAGGTACTGGCCGTGCCCTCTTCGCCGCCGGTGGTGCCTTCGGTGGTGCCGGTGGCGGAGGCGTCGCGGTTAAAGACGATCATGTCGGGGACCACGCCGCCGACCGCGGCAATGTCGGTGCCGTTGGGCGAGAGCAGGCTGTGGGTGCTGAGGCGGAGCGCGCTTCCGTCATGGAGGACAATGGTCTCCTGGGTGCGCGTGTTGCCGGTGGTGGGCTCGCCGATGAGGGTGGCCCAGTGATAATCCTTCAGGACGGCGGCGAAGAGCTCGGATTCGCGGAAGCTGCCGGCGTTGATGAGGACAACCATGGGAAGCTCAAGGCTCATGCTGTCGGACTCGGTGACGCGCTCGGTGCCGTCCTTGCTGATATCCGAGAACAGGCGGCCTGCGGGAAGCAGGTAGTCCAGAAAGAGCGCGGCCTCGGTGGTCAGCCCGCCGGAGTTATCGCGGACGTCTATTACCAGCGCCACGGCGCCCTGGGACAGAAGGTACTCCACCGCGTCAATACAGGCCTGGCCGCTGCCGGCCTCAAAGTTGTGGATCTGGATATAGCCGGCGCCCGTCTTCTCCAGACGGTAAGTGATGGTCTCGGAGTTGACGCTGGTGGCGTCGATCTCGAGGGGATCGGACATGCCGACGATCGAGAGGTTGAACTTGCCGCTCATCTTGGAGCGGATCAGGGTACGGACCTCGTCGGTGGTATAGTCGGAGACGCGCTCGCCGTCGACGGCGGTGATGACCATGCCGATAACGATGCCCGAGCGGGCCGCGGGAGAATCGGGATAGACAGTGACAATCTGGAAGCCGCCGCTGGAATCCTTCACAAGGCTCATGCCGATGTCGGAATACTCATTGGAGGACGAGAGCTGATAGGTCCGGTACTCGTCGTCGGTGAGGAAGCTGCTCCAGGCGTCGCCGAGACCCGAGACCATGGCGGTTGCGGCCGAATAGCCCATGCTCTTGCGGTCGACCTGCTCGATGTACTTCTCATCGATGATGTCCTTGATCTCGATATAGCGCATGGCCTCGTCGTAGTCGTCCTTGCCGCCGACCTCGTTGATCACCTGATTGCGGGTCAGGATCCGGGTGCCGAACAGAGAGCCGAGCACGACCAAAATAACGAACCAGAGGGGTATCCCGAGGCTAAACAGGCGTGAGATGAAGATCCCTACGCCGCCAAACATGCGTTGGAGAACCCGTCTCATGCAGTCACTCCTTTCAAGGGGCAGGCCGAAATACGCCAGCGCTCCAGCCAGACATAAGCCGCTGAAGCGCCGGCGGGTCTGCCACCAGCAGAATTAGCAATTATAATAGGACAGGCCGGAGAAGAAGCCGGCGGGGTCCGTCCTGCTACCGTTGATGAAAACTTCGAAATGGCAGTGGGTACCGGTAGCACGGCCGGTGGCGCCGAGGTAGCCGATGGTCTGGCCCTGGGACACCGTGGCGCCGGAGCCGACAGCCAGACCGGACATATGGCCGTACAGCGTCTGGTAGCCGTTTCCGTGGTCGATGATGATGTAGTTGCCGTAACCGTCGTTATAGGTGGCCGTGACGACCGTGCCGCCGTCGGCCGCGATGATGGCGCCGCCCTCATTGCCGTAGCCGTCGATGTCGATGCCGCTGTGGTAGCGCTGCTCGCCGGTGAAGGGGTCAGTACGATAGCCGAAGCGGCTGGTGATACGGGTGCTGCAGGGCACCGGCCAGATGAAGCTGCCCGTACCGGAAGCCGCGCCGGGGTTCAGCCCTCCGGAGCTCTCGCCGCCCTCGGCGGACCCGGCCTGCTGCGCAGCGGCAGCTGCGGCTGCGGCCTGTGCCGCGGCTCTCGCGGCGGCCTCTTCTTCCTTCTGGCGCTCATAGGCGGCGATCATGTTGAGGACTTCCTGCGCGGCCTGCTCTTCGGCTGACTGCCATTCCTCATACTCGGCGACAGCAGCCTCGAGCTGGTCCTCCAGTTCGGCAAGATCCTTCTCGGTCTCTTCGATCTGCTTCTCGATGCCGGCCTGTTCGGCGCGGAGACCGTCCTGCTTCTCCTCGCACTCGGTCTTGACAGCCTCGTACTCGGCCTTGACACGCTCGCTCTCCTCGCGGGCAGCGATGTAGAGGTCCTCCAGATCGCGGTCGGAGGTCATGATCTTCTCCATATCGTCGAGGGCCGTCAGAAACTCGTTAAAGTCACCGGAACTCATGAGGACGGAGAGGATGTTGTATCCGCCGCTCTCCTCCATGGCGCGGACGCGGACGCGGTACTTGTCCAGCTGGACCGCTTCCCTGTTCAGCGCCTCGTTGAGCTCTTCTGTCTTCTCCTCGATGATGCCGTCATACATCAGGATCTCCTCCGCGACGATGGCGAGGGCTTCCTTGGCGGCGTCGTTTTTCTCCTCCAGGGCGGCCTTCTGGTCGAGGACGTTGGCCTGCTCATCCTTCAGGGTGTTGACATAGGCCTCGGCCTCGGCGACGCGGGCGGAGATTTCTTCTTTCTTCTTCTTCAGAGCGTCGATGTCGCTCTGGGAGATGGCAAAAGCCGAAGGCAGCACACTCGCCACCAGTGACAGCGCCATCAGGATCGCCATGATGATGGCGATGATGGAAATGACTCTTTTACGAAACTTCATCGGATCACACCTTCAGATAATTGCGAATGGCGTTGACGCCGCCAAACACACCGATCAGAATCCCGACCCCGAGATAGGACAGAAGGAGCGGAAGCCGTACGGTTCTGAAGGGGACGAGGGAAATAAAGCTGCCGGTCAGGGTGTCCAGCAGACTGCTGTTGAGGACGGTATAGATCCCCCAGACGGCGAGGAAGCCGAAAAGGCCGCCCAGCAGACCGAGGATCAGGCCCTCAATGACAAAGGGGGTGCGGATAAAGCCGTTGGTAGCGCCGACCATCTTCATAATGGCGATCTCCTCGCGCCGGCCGTAGGTGGTCAGCTTGATGGTATTGGACATGATGAAGAAGGACACGAAGAACAGGATGACCGTCAGGATCAGGGACACCACGCTCACGATGTTGCGCACGCGGACAAAGCGGTTGGCGTACTCGATATGGGCGTTCACCTTGACGATGCCCGGGATGGCCTCAAGCTGGGTCTTGGTATCCGCCATCTGGGAGATATCCACCAGGTGGATAACAAACCTGTGGCGGAAGACTGACTCGTCGATACCCTCCATGAGGCGGTCGTCATACTTGCTCATGAAGCTGTCCATGGCGTCGGTGCGTGAGACAAAATCGGCCGAGAGTACATTCTCTACGCCGAGGAGGCTGGGCTGCAGCGCGGCGGCCGCGGACGGGTCGACAATGCTCTCATCGACAAAGGCGACGACCTCGTTCTGCTGCTCAAGGTCGGCAATCAGAGCGTCGATGTTCAGGGAGAGCAGCGTGATGCTGCCCATGATGATCAGGCAGGCGGTGATAATCGTCACCGAGGCAAAGGACATGAAGCTGTGAGTCTTGATGCTCCGGAAGCCCTCGCGAATCAGATATGCTCCTTTACTCAAGCTCATAGCTGTAATACCCATCTCCGTCATCACTGACAACGTGACCGTCGTCAATGGTTATAACACGCTTGGAAAAGGCGTTGACCAGTTCCTTCTCGTGAGTGACAACCAGAATGGTCGTGCCCATCTCGTTGATCTTTTCAAAGAGGAGCATCAGCTCCAGGCTGCGAACCGGGTCGAGGTTGCCGGTCGGCTCGTCCGCGACGATCATGCGGGGATTGTTGACCAGGGCGCGGGCAATGGCGACACGCTGCTGCTCGCCGCCGGAGAGCTCGTTCGGGAAACGCTTCTCGCGCCCCTCGAGGCCAACCAGCTCCAGCACGTAGGGCACGCGCTTTGCGATGTTCTTCCCTTTTGCGCCGACAACGCGCATCGCAAAGGCGACGTTGTCGTAGACGGTCATATTCTCGATCAGGCGGTAATCCTGAAAGATCACGCCGAGCGTACGCCGGACCTTGGGAAGCTTGCGGCGTTTGATCTTGACCATGTCAAAATCGTTGACAACAATCTCACCGGCGGTTGCACGAACCTCGCCGGTGATAAGCTTCATCAATGTGGTCTTCCCGGAGCCGGACGGGCCCACGAGAAAGACAAATTCACCTTCGTTGATCGTCAGGTCGATCCCGTCCAGCGCAACCGTGCTGCTGCTGTCGTAGATCTTCGTGACATCTGTCATCTGAACCATAAATGCCTCCGAACAGATTCCTCCCCGCACAGAGCGGAGAGAAATTGTAGTTCAGTATTTCGTCGCGCTGAGCGAGTCGAGATACTGTTTTACCATCATCGCGACTTTGAAAACAATGGCGTGATCAAACTCACGAAGGTCAAGACCCGTGATTTTCTTGATCTTTTCCAGCCTGTATACTAACGTATTTCTGTGAACATACAGTTTCCTGGATGTTTCAGAAACGTTAAGATTGTTCTCAAAAAAGCGGTTGATTGTCTCCAACGTGTCCTCGTCAAGGGTCTCAATCGGGTTTTTCTTAAAGACCTCGTTGAGGAACATCTCACACAGAGTCGTGGGAAGCTGATAGATGATCCGGCCGAGGCCGAGGCTCTCATAGTGGATGATGGTCTTGTCGCTTTCGAAGACCCGGCCGACATCGATGGCGACCTGGGCTTCTTTATAGCGGTCGGCGAGCTCGCGCAGGTGACGGGCCTCGGTGCTTATGCCGATGACACAGCGGATGCCGAGCTGCTCGAAGAGGGCCTTCTCGATGCCGGCGGCGATCTCGTGGATCTCTTCCTTGGTGGTCTCAGCCTGGATGGACTTGACCACGACAATGTCGTTCTCATTGATGTTGAGAACAAAATCGTGCTGGCGGTCCGGGAAAAGGCGGCTGACCAGTTCCCCTGCCGTGACGTCGGCGTTCTCCATCTGGCGGATCAGGAACACACTGCGGGGCTCGTCCGTGACAAAGTGGAGTTCCTTGGCCCGGACATAGACATCGCCGGGCAGAATATTGTCCGAGATGATGTTCTTGATAAACGCGGCGCGGTTGTGCTTCTCTTCATAATTGGCAAGGGCCTCGTCAAAGGCGACCGCGGAAATGGCGCAGACGGTCTTGGCGACCGCGTCTGTCCCCTCCACAAAAGCCGCGTAGCCCAGCTGGCCGCTTTCGGAGCTCAGCATCACGTAGGTACGAACGGAGGTCACAAGCTCGTGGCTCACCGCGTCGACCAGCGCGATACGGAAATCCTCCACCCGGGAGCCGATAGACGCCAGCTCGCTGCAGGCGATCACATAGCCCTGGTCGTCCACGACGCCGACCGTCCTGTCGATGGAGTCCTTCATCTGGATAATAACATTCTGAAAAATTCTACTCGGCATACTGCATTCTCCATTCTGCCAATCCGGCTGAATCATTCCGGCAAAACCGGGCGGAGGATACGGATGGCCCATTTGGGCAAAATGCGTAATAAAATCCGCGCTCCGAAAAAATGTCTGTTCCTATAATAACTCTATTTTCGGTAATTTTCAATAGAAAATGCGTCGGATTTTTGTGAAAGTTTTCTATTGAATTTCCATAGGAGTCAAAAATGGCCGTTTTTCAGGCCATTTTTTTGAACATTTTACATATGAAGCAATTTGAACAGAGTGCACAAATCTTCTTCGCTCAGTTCCCGATACCCGCCGGGCGCCAGAGCGGGGTCCAGAGAGAGGGGGCCGACGGAGAGACGGCGCAGGGTCAGGACAGGTTTCCCGACTGCGGCTAGCATGCGTCGCACCTGGTGGTACTTCCCTTCCCGGACCGTGACAAGGCACTCCCCTTCGCTGAGGATCTCAAGCCCGGCCGGGAGACATTTGGTCCCGTCGGCGAGGACGATACCGTTCCGGAAGCGTTCGACATCCTCCGGGGTCAGGCTGCCCTCCACGGTGGCGCGGTAGACCTTGGCCAAACCGCTCTTCGGCGAGATGACCCGGTGGGCAAACTCGCCGTCGTTGGTGATCAGCAGAAGACCGCTGGTGTCCTTGTCGAGGCGGCCGACCGGAAAGATGCCCTGCCTGCGCAGCTCGGGCGGGAACAGGTCGAGAACGGTGGGCTGATGCGGGTCCTTCGACGCGGTGATGACGCCGGTGGGCTTATCGAGGAGGAAGTAGCGGAACCTGCGGTATGTGCAGGGCCTGCCCTCTGTTGTAACGGTGTCATGGTTCTCGTCGATCTTCTGTTCCGGCTTCCGGACCGGAACACCGTTTACCGTGACGGTACCGGAGCGGATGGCTCTGGCAGCCTGGCTGCGGGTCATGCCAGCGGTGTCGGCGACGAATTTATCCAGACGCATCATCGGGGCATCCCTCAGGCGAGCAGGCGCAGCAGCTGCCTCAGCAGCGCTTCACGGCCGTCGCCTTTCTCCGCCGAGAACGGAATCAGGGCGGTATCCTCATTCAGACCGAGCGTCTCGCGGATCAGGGCGAGGGAGGGCTCGATCTCGCTTTTTTTCAGCTTATCGAGCTTGTTCGCCACCACGAGGAAGGGATGGCCGGACTGCTGGAAGAATGTGGTCATCTGCCGGTCGTCCGCCGTCGGCTTATGCCGGGCGTCGACGATGAGGACGCCGAAATCGAATGCGAGACTGTCGGCGAAGAAGTTCTCCATCAGCTTTGCCCAGCGGTCGCGCTCGCTCTGGGAAACCTTTGCAAAGCCGTAGCCTGGCAGATCGATGAAGTAGAGCTTGCCGTCGATCATGAAGTAGTTCACATGGACGGTCTTGCCGGGGGTCGCGCCGACTTTGGCAAACTGTCTGCGGTTGAGGAGGCGGTTGATCACCGAGGATTTGCCGACGTTGGAGCGGCCGGCAAAAGCGATCTTCGGCAGCGGCGAGCGGATGAACTGTTTGGGGGCCGCCGCCGAGCGGATGAACTCCGCATTGTTGAGGTTCAGCTCCGCCATGCTCAAAGCCTCACGGATTCTGCCGTGGAAGGGCGGGTATTCCGATGCCGCTTCCCTGCTTTGGGCGCAGTTGTTTCATGCTTGTGGAAGACCAGATCCAGCACCTCGTCGGCGTGCTCGACCGTGACAAAGTTCAGGCGGCTGCGGACCAAAGGATCGATCTCCTCGAGGTCACTCTCGTTCTCTTTCGGGATGATGACGGTTTTCACTCCGGCGCGGAGCGCAGCCATGGTCTTTTCACGCAGGCCGCCGATCGGGAGGACGCGGCCGCGAAGACTGATCTCGCCGGTCATGGCGATATCGCCTCGGACCGGGCGGTCGCTGAGGGCAGAGATCAGAGCAATGCACATCGTGATGCCGGCGGAGGGCCCGTCCTTGGGGACGGCGGCCTCCGGGAAGTGGATATGGATGTCCTTGGTCTTGTAGAACTCCGGGTCGATGCCGAGGATCTCGGCACGGCTGCGGATGTAGGTGATGGCAGCCCGGGCGGACTCCTTCATCACATCGCCGAGGTTGCCGGTAAGCTCGACCTTGCCGGTACCGCTGACGACAGCGGTCTCGACATCGAGGACCTCGCCGCCGACGGAGGTATAGGCCAGACCGCGCACAAGGCCAACGGTGTCGGTGCTGCGGCGCTCGTCGGGCTTGAACTTCACGGGGCCGAGCAGCTTCTCCAGGCGCTCGGGGCGTACGAAGAGGGACTTGAAGCGGGCTTCGGCAATGCCACTGGCCGCCTTGCGGCAGACGGCGGCGATCTCGCGTTCGAGCTGGCGGACACCGGACTCCCGCGTATAGCCGCGGATCACGGCACGAATGGCGTCGTCGCTGAACTTGAGCTGGGTCGCTTTGAGCCCGTGTTTTTTACGCTGCTTGGGAAGCAGGTGGCGTTTTGCGATCTGCAGCTTCTCCTCGTCGGTGTAGCTGGTGAGCTCGATGATTTCCATGCGGTCGAGAAGCGCACGCGGAATGGTCTCGGTGGTGTTGGCCGTGGTGATGAAGAACACACCGGAGAGGTCGAAGGGGATCTCCAGAAAGTGATCGCGGAAGGTCTGGTTCTGTTCCGGGTCGAGAGCTTCCAGCAGCGCCGCGGAGGGATCGCCCCGGTAGTCGGAGCCCAGCTTGTCGATCTCGTCAAGGACCATGAGGGGGTTGCAGCTCTTGGCCTGGATAATACCGTTGATGATGCGGCCGGGCATGGAGCCGATATAGGTCTTGCGGTGGCCGCGGATTTCCGCTTCATCGTGGATGCCGCCGAGGGAAACGCGAACCAGTTCCCTGCCCGTGGCGCGGGCGATGCTCATGGCGATGCTGGTCTTGCCGGTGCCCGGAGGGCCGACCAGACAGAGCATGCCGCCGCGGACCTCGGGCGCGAGAGTACGGACCGCGAGGTATTCCATGATGCGCTCCTTGACCTTCTCGAGGCCGTAGTGGTCCTCGTCCAGCATCCGGCGGGCCAGAGGCAGATCGCTGACCTCCTCGTTTCTTTTTCCCCAGGGAAGCTCGAGGCAGATGTCCAGGTAGCTTCGCAGGACGGCCGCTTCAGACGAGCCGAAAGCCTGCTTGCGGAGGCGGCTCAGCTCCTTCTCCAGCTTCTCGCGGACCTCGTCGGAGCACTCCAGCTGCTTGATGCGGTCGGCGTAGTCGGCAAAATCGTCCACCTGGTCGTCCTCGCCGAGTTCGGCCTGGATGGCGCGGAGCTCCTCGCGGAGGAGGTACTCGCGCTGGTTCTCCGCCATCTGCTCCTGTGCCTGGGAAGTCAGCTCCTGCTCAATCCGGAGGACCTGGACCTCGCTGCGGAGGATGCGGTTGAGAAGGTTGAAGCGCTTGGAGGGATAGTCGCACTCGAGGATCGCCTGTTTGTCGTCGGGATTGATCTGCAGGTTCTGGGCGATGAAGAAAGCGATGTAATCGGTGTTCGGCTGTGCGAGAAGCGGGAGGATCTGAGCCGTGGGCATATCGTGCGTAAGCTCGATATACTCGTGGAAAGCGTCAAGGCAGCTGCGGACGGCAGCTTCGCGGCGCACTCCGCTGATGCGCTCCTTCCGGTCCGGGCGCTCCCGTACCGCGGCGTAGTAGACGCCGTCGCGTTCTTCCATTGAGACCGCCTCTGCGCGGTAGAGGCCCTCGACGATCAGGCGGCTGAGGCCCTGGTTGATCTGGCGCAGCATCTGACGGACACGGCAGACCGTTCCGACGGTATAGATGTCCTCGGGCTTCGGTTCGTTGTCCTCAAGGTTTTTCTGCATGCAGAGGAAGACAAGATGGTCGCCGCTCGCCGCGAGGTCCGCTGCCTGCACGGAGGAGCTGCGCTCAACATCGATGGAGAAGGTCATCTGCGGGAAGACCAGAAGGCCCCGCATGGCGATCACCGGCAGAGTCATGATATTAAGTTGTTCCGTGTTATTGTTCATGGTTTATTCTTTCCCTTGTGCCGTGTTCCCCCGCCGGTGGCGGGGGAACAGCAGATGGATCTGTTGCTGTGTCGGTCTGCGCTCAGCCGGCCAGGTCCTTGGTACGGAGCACGAGAGGCTGGCCGTTTCCGCGGACTGCATCCTCGGTGATCACCACGCGCAGGATCCCGGTGTCGGAGGGGGCGGTGTACATGATGTCCGTCATGACCGACTCCATGATGCTGCGCAGGCCGCGGGCGCCGATCTTGCGCTCAATGGCGCGGTCGGCAATTGTCTCCAGTGCGGCAGGCTCAAAGACAAGCTCGACGCCGTCCATCTTCATAAGCGCCTCATACTGTTTGGTCATGGCGTTCTTCGGCTCGGTCAGGATGCGTACGAGATCCTCGCGCTTGAGGGTGTCCAGCGTCGCGACCACCGGGAGGCGGCCGATAAGCTCGGGGATGATGCCGAACTTCAGCAGATCCTGCTGCTGGACCTGTTCAAACAGGACGCCGAGGTCCTTCTCCGCGCCGCTGCTGATCTCAGCACCGAAGCCCATGCTCTTTTTGGTCGTGCGGCGTTCGATGATCTTGTCCAAGCCGTCGAAGGCGCCGCCGCAGATGAAGAGGATGTTGGTCGTGTCGACCTGGATGAACTCCTGATGCGGATGCTTCCGGCCGCCCTGAGGCGGCACGTTGGCCACGGTCCCTTCGAGCAGCTTCAGCAGCGCCTGCTGTACGCCCTCACCGGAGACGTCGCGGGTGATGGAGGTGTTTTCGCTCTTACGGGCGATCTTGTCGATCTCGTCGATGTAGATGATGCCCTTCTGGGCGCGCTCAACGTCAAAATCCGCCGCCTGGAGGAGCTTGACAATGACGTTTTCCACGTCCTCGCCGACATAGCCCGCTTCCGTAAGCGTGGTGGCGTCCGCAATGGCAAAGGGGACGTCCAGCATCTTGGCCATGGTCTGGGCAAAAAGCGTCTTGCCGCTGCCCGTGGGGCCGATCAGAAGGATGTTGCTTTTCTGTAGCTCAACATCGTTCTTCCCGGTGCTGCGGAGAATCCGTTTATAGTGGTTGTAGACCGCGACGGAGAGCGCCTTCTTGGCGCGCTCCTGTCCGATCACGTACTGGTCGAGGTTGGCCTTGATCTGGATGGGCCTGGGCAGGCGGTCAAACACCAGAGGAAGCCCGTCATAGCCTGTCATCGGGCTGGGGTCGGAACCGTCGCCGATGATGCTCATGCACATGCGGACACAGTCGTCGCAGATGTAGCTGCCGTTGCCGGCAATGAGGCGGTTCACCTGCCCCTGCGGCTTGCCGCAGAAGGAGCAGCGCAGACTGCGTCTATCGTCGTTTTTTGCCATTCGTCAATCTCCTGTGCGCCCGGAAAACTGCGCTCTCCCCTGTCTAAAGCAGGGGATGCACCGGGCTGTAATTTAGTTCAATATGGGGGAGCACACAAGGTGTTCCCCCATATCACATTCAGCGTTTGGTGATCACCTGATCGATGATCCCGTAATCGAGGGCCTCTTCGGCCGTCATGAAATGGTCGCGCTCGCAGTCACGTTCGATCTGCTCGACCGTCTTGCCGGTGTTGTCGGCGAGGATCCGGTTCAGGCGCTGTTTGATCTTCAGGATCTGCTCGGCCTGGATCTGGATATCCGTGGCCTGGCCTCTGCTGCCGCCGGAGGGCTGGTGGATCATGATCTCGCTGTTGGGCAGGGCGATCCGCTTCCCCTTCGCGCCGGAGGACAGCAGGAAGGCGCCCATGGACGCGGCCATCCCAATGCAGATGGTGGAGACGTCAGGCTTCACATACTGCATGGTATCATAGATCGCGAGACCCGCGCTCACGCTGCCGCCGGGGCTATTGATGTAGAACTGAATATCCTTATCGGGATCCTGGGCTTCCAGGAACAGCAGCTGGGCGACAACCAGGCTCGCGGTGGTGTCGTTGACCTCCTCCGAGAGCATGATGATCCGGTCGTTCAGCAGACGGGAAAATATGTCATAAGAGCGCTCTCCCCGGCTGGTCTGTTCGACCACATAAGGGATGAAGCTCATTCCGCCTTCTCCTCAGCCTGTTCGACAGCCTCGGCAACCACCTGCTCAGCGACCTCCTCGGCAAACTCTTCCTTAAGCTCCTTGGCGGCCTCTTCCGGCTCCAGCTCGTCGGCGGTTTTGGGAACGGCGTTCTCGACGATCAGGTTCATGGCCTTTTCCTTGCGGAGCTCGTTCTTGAGGAAGGCCTCGCCGAAGTAGCGCTTGACATCCTCAGCCGTGGCGCCGACGCCTTCCGCGGTCTTGGCGTAATAGGCTTCAAGCTCTTCCTCGGTGGGTTCCAGAGATTCGGCGTTGGCAACGGCCTCGAGCAGCAGCTCGGTCTTCACCTGGGCCTCGGCGGCCGGACGGATGGAGAACTTGAGGGTCTCTTCGTTCATGCCGAAGAGCTTCAGAAGCTGCTCGCGGGTCATGTCGGGATCGTTCATTCCGAACTGCGCGGCATAGTTGCGCAGGAACTCATCGACCTTCTCCTCAAACATGACTTCGGGGATCTCGGCGGTCATGTTGTCGCAGGCCTTGCGGATAATCTCATCCTTGTATGCGGTCTCGGCGGCGTCATCGGCGCGCTTCTGAAGACCGGCGCGGATATCGGCTTTGTACTCTTCAAAGGTGTCGAACTCGGAGACGTCCTTTGCAAACTCGTCATCCAGCTCCGGATACTCGGGAGAGCTGACTTCGTTGCAGACGATGTGGAAGACGACGGCCTTGCCAGCCAGATTCTCAGCGTAGTTCTCGGGGAAGGTGATGTCGATGTCTTTCTCCTCGCCGGCGCTCATGCCGACAAGCTGGTCCTCAAAGCCGGGGACGAAAGAGTTGGAGCCGAGCTCAAGAGCGTGGCCTTCGGCCTTGCCGCCCTCGAAAGGCTCGCCGTTGAGAAAGCCCTCAAAATCGATGTTGACGGTGTCGCCCATCTCGGCGGGACGCTCGACGGTGACCATGCGGGCGTTGCGCTTCTGGACGTTTCTGATCTCGTTGTCGACGGTCTCGTCGGAGACGGTCTCGGAGGTCTTGAGGGCCTCGATGCCCTTGTAGTCGCCAAGGGTGACCTCAGGATAGGTGGTGACGTCAAAAGAGAACTCGCAGCCCTTTTCTTCGGTGACGTTGACGTCGCTGATACGGGGCTGGCCGACGACACGGAGATCGCCTTCATCGATGCCATGCTGATAGGCCAGAGGGGCCAGATCGTCCATAGCGTCCTGGTAGAAAACTTCCTTCCCGTACATACCCTCAATCACCTGGCGGGGTGCTTTGCCCTTGCGGAAACCGGGAATATAGACATCCTTCTTGTTTTTCAGATAAGCGGCGTTGACGGCCTTCTCAAACTCGGCCGCATCGGCGGCAACTGTAAAAACAGCGGAATTGTGCTCTTTTTTCTCAACATTTTTCAAAATCATGGGTCTTTTTCCTCCTCATTTGCACATGCTGTCGTATCATAACAGATTTCAGACGTAAAATCAATCACAAAATACGCAATTTTCAGGGCTTTTTATGGGTTTTCCAGCGGGATTTCCACCGGCCGGAAGCGGAGCCAGTCCGCGCTGACGAGCCGGAAGCGGGTGCAGCCGATCCAGCTGTTGAAGGCAAGCGGGCAGCCTCTGCCGTGGATATGCCCGTAATAGCACTGCTTTACCCGGTAGTCCTGAAGCAGCTGCAGGATCTCTTCGCAGCGGTAGTTTTGGAAAACAGGCGGGTAGTGCAGAAAGACGATTTTCTCCCGGTCGCCGCCGGCTTTCAGGGAGGTCTCCAGCCTCTGCACTTCGCGCAGCATCATCTTGCGGTCGTGCTCGGTACCGTGGTCCTCTTCATAGAACCAGCCCCGGGTTCCGCAGAGGGCGTAATCCCCATAGATATAAGCGTTGTTGTGCAGGATCTCCAGGCTGTCGAAGCCGTGCTCGCCGAAGAAACGGTAGGCTTTTGTCGCCGTGCTCCACCAGTAGTCGTGGTTTCCCTTCAGGATCAGCTTCTTCCCGGGAAGATTGTGGATAAAACGGAAATCTTCCACGGCGCTGTCAAGGCTCATGCCCCAGCTGAGGTCACCGCAGAGGACCGTCAGGTCGCTGTTCCCGACGGTCTGAAAGCCTTCTATCAGTTTTTGCGGGTGATCCTGCCAGATCTCGCCGAATTTGTCCATCGGCTTATCGCCGCCGATGGAGAGATGGAGATCCCCGATGGTGTATAGTGCCATGTGCTGTTCCTATCTCTGTTTATTGCCGCGTTTTCCCGTCAGCAGGTAAAGGCGTCTGTCAGATGCACAATCCTGCAGGGACCGCCTGCGCCCTGCGGCGCGTAGACCTCCGCCACGTCAAAGCGGAGAGACAGTTCCTCCGCCTGCGGATGGCTCATGATGTAATACCGTGCGGCGAGAATCAGCTTCTGCTGTTTGGAAGCGGTCACAAACTCCCGCGCTTCCCCGTGGCACGCGTCCTTCCGCAGCTTCACCTCGACGAAGGCCAGGGTTTCGTCCTTCTGCGCGATGAGATCGATCTCACCCATGCGGCAGCGGTAGTTCCGCGCTGCGATGCGGTATCCCTGCTGCTGGAGATACAGAGCTGCCTGCTGCTCGCCCCATGCGCCAAGCTCCGACTTCTGCATGAGCGTCAGAGGTTCTTCAGAAAGCTCAGGCGGTGCACAGGGCTCGGTCCGAACCTGCGCAAGGCCTCATAATGAGCTTTGGTCCCATAGCCCTTGTGCTGTTCAAAGCCGTACTCCGGATACTGCTCCGCAAGCTCAAGCATCAGATGATCACGGCTGACCTTGGCGAGGATGGACGCCGCCGCGATGGACGCGCAGAGCGCGTCTCCGTGGATGACGGTACGGCTCGGGAACTCGATCTCGCGGTTCTGGTTGCCGTCGATGAGCGCCAGCTCCGGCTGCGGTTCGAGACCGGCGATGGCGCGGTTCATGGCGAGAAAGGTCGCGCGGAGGATATTCCGCTCCTCGATCTCCTCCACCGTGGCATAGGCCACGCTCCAGCTCAAAGCCTGTTCCCGGATCACAGGAAAAAGAAGCTCGCGCTTTTTCTCCGTGAGCTTCTTCGAGTCGTCGAGACCGGGGATCTCCAGTCCCTGCGGCAGAATCACCGCCGCCGCGCAGACCGGTCCGGCAAGCGGACCGCGGCCCGCTTCGTCGACGCCGCAGATGAGTCCGTAACCCTCGCGGTGCAGGGCGTTTTCCATTTCCCAGAGGTCAGCAGGCATCGGTCTCTCCTTTTCTTCGGCTTTTCTTTTGCCGTTGAGTATTGTATGAGGACGCTTTCCGATTACACGGGCGGCGTTTCGAGCGTCAGACGGCCGAGCTTGCCGCTGTGGTACTCGGTGAGAAGGGTGTTCGCCATGCGCTCGATGTCGTATTCCCCGCGGGAGATAAGGAAGCCTCGCTTCTGCGCTGCCTTCTCCAGCAGGTCGTAGCCGTTCTCCCCTTCCTCCGCTTCGATTTTGTAGCGCTCCCGGACAGCGTCGGGGTATATCGCGCAAAGCCGGGACAAAAAGCGGGCGCCCAGCGCCTCCCTATCCACGACCTCGGCCTTGATGGCATTGGTCACGGCGAGGAGCTCGCCCACCTCGGGGTCTTCGAACTTGGGCCACAGAATGCCGGGAGTGTCCAGCAGCTCGAGGCCGGAATCAACGGCGATCCACTGTTTGCCCCGGGTCACGCCGGGCTTGTCGCCCGCCTGAGCCGCTTTGCGGCCGGCTACGCGGTTGATGAACGTCGACTTCCCGACATTGGGGATGCCGGCGACCATGACACGGAGCTTTCTGCCCACCTGCCCTTTCCCGCGCCAGGCTTCGAGCCGGTCCGCGAGAATGCTGCGCACAGCGGGGGCAAAGACGGAAGCGCCTTTTCCGCTTCTGGCGTCGCAGTCCAGGACGGCAAAGCCGCGTGACTCGTAGTACTGCTTCCAGCGTTTGGTCATGGCGGGATCGGCGAGGTCCGAGCGGTTCAGAATGATGAGGCGGGGTTTCCCTGCGGCCAGCGCGTCGATTTCAGGATTGCGGCTGGCGTTGGGGATGCGCGCGTCCAGAATCTCGCACAGCGCATCGACAGACTGCATGCTCTCCTGCATCATGCGCCGTGCTTTGGTCATATGACCGGGAAACCACTGGATGTTCAGCTGATCCATCCCATATCACCGGTCGGGAACGCGACATAGTACGCGCGGCCGAGGATCATGCGCTCGTCGACCATGCCGATTTCCTTCTTGCGGCTGTCGGTGGAGGCGTTACGGTTGTCGCCCATCACAAAGATGCAGCCCTCCGGGACCTTCTGCGGTCCGATGAAGTCAAGCTTGGTGGTGGTGAGCTCGGCCACGTAGTCTTCCTCGAGGGGAGAGCCGTCGATATAGACGACGCCGCGGTCAAAGTCGATGCTGATCTCCTGGCCCTCGGTTGCGATGACGCGTTTGACCAGGGCCTTATTCGGGTCATAGCTGTCCGTCTTGAAGACAATCACATCGCCGTACTTAGGTTTATAGAACAGGTCCGAGACGATCATCTTGTCCCCGTTCTTGAGCGTGGGCCACATGGAGGAGCCGCTGACGTCAATGATGCGTACGACAAAGATGAACAGCGCGATGCAGATCACCAGCGCTACCATCAGGGACTGAATCCAGTCATACATGTCCAGACGGAGCTGCTGGTCCTTCGGCAGCTGCTCTTCTTCTGGCGTCTTGGTTTCTTTTTCTTTTTTCTTCATGATTCAACGGCCTTTCCTTTTGTTGTTCAGGGCAACCAGAGCGCCGACGGCGTGCCAGTGTCCCTTTCGGATCATGGTCTCCAGCAGACGGAGCTGCGGAGACGCGGCGCGGACATAGGGGTTCCTTCGGTAATCCGGGAAGCGGCTGATATAGTCGTCCCGGAGCTGAGCCTGGACAGGGCTCGCGGGGTCAATCTGATTGACCCGCGTTACCGAGGCCAGGTATTCTTCATAGAAAAACTTGTATTCCAGCTGAGGGCGGTACTGCTCCAGCGCGCCGACGCTGCGGTAGTATTCCATGACGGTCTCCGCGACCTCGATCATCTCGCTGTTGCGGGCGGCCTTGGAGGCATTCAGCATGATGGAGCCGCGGCGCTGAAAATAGCAGTACCAGGTCCTGCACAGCGGAAGGATCCGCCCGGCACTGAGATAAAGCTTCGGCGTCGTGGCGAGGTCCTCGAACCACAGCCGATCCGGAAAACGGATACCGGTCTGGGTAAACAGGCTCCGTCTCCAGAGCTTGTTCACGGCGTTATGCGGTGCGAAAAGAAACTCGGGATATTCTTCCAGCGTGAACGCCGTCTCGCGGCCGCATCCGGAGTAATGGGCCGTCTCGGTACCGGTCTCATCGACATGGACAAAGTCGAACACCGCCACGTCGAATTCCTCATAAGGCAGCTGCAGCATCTCGGAAACCGTATGTTCCGGAAGCCAGTCGTCGCTGTCGACAAAGAAGACAAAGTCCCCCTTCGCATCCGTAAGGCCGGTGTTGCGGGCATGGCCGAGGCCGCCGTTCGGCGTGTCGATCACACGAATGAGCTGCGGAAAACGCTCGGCATAGCGCGTGAGGACCTCCCGGGAACGATCGGTCGAGCCATCGTTCACCGCGATGATCTCATAGTCACCCTGTTCGGGAACAATCAGCGAGTCAAGGCACTTCGGCAGGTAATCAAAGGTGTTGTACACCGGGACCACAATGCTGAGCTTCAAGGCCTGCCTCCTTCCCCGCTGACGGCTGAACTGTCGACGATCAGCGTCTGGTAGTTCTGGTAGATCACTTTGCCGGGGAGAGCCCCGGAGGGCTTCTTCACATTGCGTACCATGGTATAGTCCACGGGGATCTTTCCGCTGTCCCGGGACTGGGAATAGTATGCGGCGTATTCCGCTGCGGTCCTCAGGGCCTCCTCGGAGGGCGTCTCCCCCTCGCAGCGCAGGATCACATGGCTGCCGTGCAGATTCTTTACATGGAACCAGTAGTCGGTGCGCCGCGCGATGCGGGTGGTGAGTTCGTCGTTCTGCGCGTTGTTGCGGCCGACCAGGATTTCCCACCCGTCCGGAGTCGTAAAAGCAAGCGGCGCGGATGGCTTCATCAGCGTCTGCTTTTTCCGCTGCTTCTGCCGCTGGGCTCTGAGCCAGCCGGTGGATTCGAGCTCGGCGCGGATCTCTTCCAGATCGCGTGTCGTCTCCGCCCGGTCGAGCTCTTCCAGTACGCTGTTGAGGTAATCAAGCTGTTTTTCCCCGTCCGCCAGCAGCACGTTCAGATGCTCCTTTGCGCCCTTGAGCTTGCGGTATTCGCGGAAACTGCGCGCGAGGTTCTGCTGCGGGGTCTTGGTCGGGTCGAGAGGGATGCGCACAGAGGGCGAACCTTCCTCGTAGTAATTCTCACATTCCAGAACGCGGTCGCCGCGACGGACGCGGTAGAGGTTGGCCTGCAGTAGTTCGGCAAGCTGGCGTGTTTCCTCCAGCTTTTCCGTGCGGTGCAGCTCCTCTGTCTGGGCAGCGAGCTTGCGCTGCTGCCGGTCGCGGGCGCGGCGCACGGACCTGACAATCTCCTGTGCGCGCCTGCGCTGCAGCTCCCGCTGTTCCATTGTGCCGTAGCGCTCGTCCAGCCAGCTGCTCACGCTCGGTCCGTCCGGGACTGCAGTTCCGTCTTTCCGGTTTCCTTCGGACCTTTCGCGCAGGAAAGTCTCCGGCCGCTCCGGCAGCTCGTAACGCAGGCCCGGCAGCAATGCTCTGCTGCCGTGTTCCGAAAGCGGGATCCGCCGCAGGCAGTCCAGAATGCGTCCTTCGCCATCGACGAGGACCACATTGGCCGCACGGCCCATCAGTTCGATAACAAGCCGCAGGGAAACGCTGTCGCCGAGTTCGTTCCGACCCTCCAGCGAAAACATGATGATGCGGTCGCCGTTTGGCTGTTCGACAGCGCGGACACGCGCGCCGGTCATGTGTTTCCGCAGCAGCATACAGAACATCGGGGCTTCTTTGGGGTTTTCGAAGCTGCGGCCTGTGAGATGCACTCTCGCATTCGGCCCCGCCGCCCGGATCAGCAGCTTTTTGTTCTCACCTTCCGCCCGGATGGTCAGAAGGAGCAGGTCCTTCTCCGGCTGCTGGATTTTTTCGATACGGCCGTCTGTAAGCTCCCTGGAGAGTTCAGCCGCCAGTTCAGCAATCAGTGCAGCATCCAGCGCCATCTCTTCACTCCTCCATCATCGCTTCAAACAGCTCGTCAATGCGCTCTGTTCTCCCCTGAAGGTACAGCCAGCCAAGCAGCGCCTCAAGACCTGTCGCACTGTGGTACTCGCCGGGGTTCGTGTGTGCGGGGATCCCATGAACATGGCTGTTCCGGCCACGCTTATAGACGGCGGTCTCCTCTTCGTCGAGAAACGGCAGAAGCTTCCTCACCGCCCTCGCCTGGGACTCGGCGCGCACATAAGAGACCGTCCTGCGATGCAGGTCCTGCACCGTCGCGGGGCCCTGAGAGGCCAGGCGGCTGCGGACAAGAAGCTCAAACACCGCGTCTCCCACATGGGCCAGCGCCAGCATACTCAGGGCATTCGCCTCAGCGGCGCTGAGCGTTTCAGAAGTCCGCATCGGCATCATCTTCCGTCTCCTCCGCGAGATCGACCAAGCCCGCGTCTGACTGCGGGAGTGCGTCCGCGGGAAGGAAGCCCAGCTTCACCTGCAGTTCCTGCCAGCCGGCTTTATCGATGGTCACGCTTCTGGGCTTTGCGCCCTCATAGGGGCCGACAATGCCGAGCTCTTCCATCTGGTCCACAATGCGGGCCGCGCGAGAGTAGCCCAGCTTGATGCGGCGCTGCAGCATGGAGACCGAACAGGAGCCCATCTCGATGACGACCTCGGCCGCCTGCGGCAGCATCTCATCATAGTCGCCGGCGGGGCTTTCTCCGCCGCCGCTCTTTTCCTCGGAGGCGCTGTTCTTGTCCTTGGTGGCCTTTACCATGTATTCTTCGATCTCGCTGTTTTTCTCGACCTCAAGATTGTTGTGTTCCTTGATGAAGTTGATGACATCCTCGCGCTCTTCATCCGAGACAAACGAGCCCTGAATACGGGTTGGCTTTCCGCTGCCGATGGGCGAATAGAGCATATCGCCGAAGCCGATCAGCTTTTCGGCACCGCCCTGGTCGAGGATGATGCGGCTCTCCAGCGCGGAAGAGACCGCAAAGGCGATTCTGGATGGGATGTTGGCCTTCATGAGGCCGGTGATGACGTCGGCCGAAGGACGCTGTGTGGCGATCACGAGGTGCATGCCTGCTGCACGGCCCATCTGGGCGACACGGCAGATACTCTCCTCCACGTCCTTGGAGGCCACCAGCATCAGATCCGCAAGCTCGTCGATCACAATCACAACGCGCGGCAGGGTCTCCTGCTGCTGTTGAAGCATGATGCGGTTATAGGCATCCAGATCGCGGACACCGATCTCCGAAAACGCACGGTAGCGCTTGAGCATCTCCACAACAGACCACTGCAGGGCGCCGGCCGCCTTCTTCGGATCGGTCACGACAGGCACATAGAGGTGCGGGATGCCGTTATAGATACCGAGCTCGACCATTTTCGGATCGATCATGATAAGCTTGACCTCATCCGGGCGCGCTTTATACAGCAGGCTCAGGATCAGGGAATTCATGCAGACCGATTTACCGGAGCCGGTGGTACCGGCGATCAGCAGATGCGGAAGCTTGGAGATGTTGCCGACAATGCAGTTGCCGCCGATATCCTTGCCCAGGGCAAAACTGAGCTTCGACTTGGCCCCGGAAAAATTAGCGGAGTCCAGGATATCGCGCAGGAAAACCGTGCTGACAGTCTTGTTCGGGACTTCAATCCCGACGGTGGAGATCTTGTCCGGGATCGGTGCGATACGGACGTTCACAACGCCGAGGGAGAGTGCCAAATCCCCTGCCAGATTGGTGATCCGGGCGAGTTTCACCCCGCGGTCCAACTCCAGGTCATAACGCGTGACCGTAGGACCGCGGATCACCCCTACCACCGCCGCGCTGATCCCAAAGCTCTGGATCGCTTCTTCCAGTCTGACGCGGTTGAGGTTCACCTCGTCCGTGGCGTCCGCTATGCCGCCGCTGCTGGCCCGCAGAAGGGAGAGCGGCGGATACACATATTCATCCGGCGCTGTGTCGCTGCCGGCGATCTCCTGCTCGATCTTCTGCCGCTCCTCCGCGATGGCATCGCGTTTCAGGGTCTCGACCTTCGCAGGCTCCGCCTTTGCGCTCCTGGTCTTTGGCTGAGGCTTTACCGTGCGGGGTTCTTTCTTTTCAGGCTTTTTCTCCTGCGCAGCGGGTCTCAGCGGCTGCCGCATAGCGGCTTCTACCTCTGAGAGGACAGACTCGGAACCCGGGGCCGCAGGGCTGAGGTAGTCCTCATCCTCCAGCGGGATATCCCGGATGATCTTTGTGTTGGCGGTTGCGCGGGTCGTCTTGCGCACAGGAGCTTTCTTGACCTTTTCTGCAACTGCGTTCAGGTCGAGGGAATCGTCCTCCTCGCCGAGAGGAATATCCACATTAAACATTCCCTGCCGGGTGCCCTGCATGATCTTGGTCGGCTGCTTCTTCGGCGCAGTGCGCAGGTCCGCAACGCCTCTGGCTGCGGCTTTCTTCTCGATCTTCTGGTGCTCCTGCTCATAACGCACATAAGCGTTGTGAGAGCGGGTGATGCGTGCCACCAGGCCCCGCATGCTGCCCCAGCAGCAGACAACGAAGCAGTAGAGAAAGCCCAGCACCAGCAGCGGGAGCGTCCCGTACATGCTGAGAGTGCGGTTCATCCCCCAGGCGATGAGACCGCCTATAACGCCGCCGGACTTCATGACCTTGCCAAGTTCAAAGAGGTCGTTCACCGCGTCGCGGATCGCGACTCCGTCCCGGATCCCGGTGCTGAGCATCAGCTCAGACAGGGCGGAGAGCAGCACCGGCATCATCACCGTCGCAAACACGCGTGCGCCGATGGGGCGGTCTCCGCAGGTGAAGAGCATGATAGAAGACACCGCGAAAGCGGGCGCCGCGAGATAGAAACCCCAGCCCAGCAGGCCCTTCATCCAGGTGGAGAAGAAGTTGACAAAGCTGCCCTCGGTATTGAAATAACTGATGACCGAGCAGATCGCCAGCACCAGGAAAATGACACCGCCGATGATGTTGCTGCCATAGACCGTGGAAGTTTCCGGCACATTCTGGCCGATGTTCTTCTTCGGTTTCGGTGGCGGCGGAGGCGCTGCCTTGCTGTTCTTCTTTGTTGTTTTTTTACTGGTTGTCGCTTTTCTTGCCATAAAGTACCTGAATCCTGTTCTGTATGTTAAAATATCAGGGTGAGGATGATCGTCAGCACCCCGATCACCAGACTGTAATATGCCAGTCCGCTGTAGCCGCGCCGGTGCACGAGCCGGCGGAAGCCGTAAACCGTAAGGAAAGCCGTGACCAGCGCTGCGCCCGCGCCCGCGAGATACACAGCCATGTTGGCAGTTTCGATGCCAGCGACGGCGGCATCGGCAAGGCTCAGAATGGACGCACCGAACATGGCCGGGATCGTAAGCAGCATTGCAAAACGAATGGCAAAGCTTTTCTGGAAACCGTCCGCCTCTCCGGCGGTGACGGTCAGCGCGAGACGAGAAAGCCCCGGGATCACAGCGACCGCCTGACAGATGCCGATGATCAGCGCGTCGGGGATCCTCATCCGGCCGAGGCCTTTCTTTCCGGGCAGCAGCCTCTCACAGACGTAGAGTACCGCGCCGTTAAACACGAACATCACCCCGACAAACGAGGTGCTGTCCCAGAGGCGGAAGTAATCCCTTCGAAACGGCAGCATGATCAGCAGCGGCAGCGTCCCCATCACCAGCATGAACAGCAGTCTCGCCTCCGGATAGCGCTCTCCGCGCTTTCGCGTACGGTTGGAGAAGCCGGTCAGCCCGGCAGTATCCCGGATGATCAAGGCGATGTCCTTCCGGTAGACAAGGATCACCGCGATCATGACCGCAAGTTCTGTAAACGCTTTGAACAGCAGGTGGATCTCGGTCAGATGCATGTCAAACAGCGTATTCACCACCGCCAGGTGGCCTGAGCCCGACAACCCCAGCATCTCCGTCAAGGCATAGATAATCCCTGCGACAATGGCGTTTCCGACTGACATGACCTCACCTCCTGTAATCTTCCGATGGATAGTTTACAGAATATTGTATCATAATTGAACCCGAAAAACAAGTGCGTGCACAAAGGCTGTCTCTGTGCACGCATGGGGCTTATTCTTTTTCTGCCGGTTCCTGTGCCTCAGCGGCCTCTTCCCGGTTATCAGCGGGAGCCTCCGCCGCTTCTTCTTTCTCAGGCTCGTCCTCCGGATCGACGAGATCCTCGGGGAGCACGGAAATCAGATCGTCCTTGGTCGGGTTCTCCATCGCGGCAACGCGGTTGGACTGCCGCACAACCATGTCCTCAAAGCAGTTGCGCACATCGCGCCCGTTGCCGAAGTTCTCGTTCCGTTCTTCATACAGCTCGTTAAACATGCTGAGGGCGGCTTCCTCCGCCTCCGGAGTGAGAACATAGCTGTTCTTTTTACACTGGATGCGGAAGATATCCATCAGCTGTTTGCCGTCATAATCCGGGAAGTAGAAATACCGGTTGAATCGGCTCTCCAGACCCGGGTTGGAGGTGATGAAGCCCTCCATGGGGCCCGTGTACCCTGCGACGATCACCACCAGGTCGTCCCGATGATCCTCCATGGCCTTCAGCAGCGTCTCGATCGCTTCGCGGCCGAAGTCGTTCTCCCCGCCGGAGGAGAGCGAATATGCCTCGTCGATAAAGAGCACGCCGCCGAGCGCGGACTGGATGACCTCCTGTGTTTTCAGCGCGGTCTGTCCTACGTATCCGGCGACCAGACCCGAGCGGTCCACTTCGACCAGCTGCCCCTTGCTCAGAACGCCAATAGCGGCGTAGAGACCGCTGATCAGTCTCGCCACGGTCGTCTTGCCGGTGCCGGGATTGCCGAGGAAGACCATATGGAAGCTCATCGGCGGAACCGGGAGATCATTCTCCAGGCGGAGTTTGCGGACCTTGACGAGGTTCATCAGGTTCTTGACTTCCTTTTTGACCGTCTCCAGACCGACCAGGTTGTCCAGCTGCTCCATGAGCTCGTCAAAGTTCGGCTTCTCGGGATCTTTCTCTTCCTCCTGTTTCGGCGCCGCCTCAGAGCCGCCGGAGGTCTGAACCTGCTTGCTGTGCTTTTCCACAAAGCTGGGTTCGCCGCTTGTCACATAGTCCAGAGGATTCAAGCCCTCTCTAGACTTGCGGACGCCCGTCGTATCGCAGATCGCCGTCAGGCGGTCGGTGCACTCGGTGATAAACTCCGCCTCCGCATAACTCACGTCATCGTCTACCGCCGCCAGATAGAGCAGAATGTTGGTCAGCATCCGGATGAAGGTCCTGGAGGTCTCGGTGCCTCGCTTGGCATCCGATTCCGCCAGGTTCCAGAAGAACACCGGAGGCAGAAACACGTCGTCTTCGCAGACAGAGCTCGTCAGGTTCCACAGCAGCCACTTTGGCTGGGGACGGGTACGGGAATAGATCTGGTTCGCCATCTGGACATGGCGTTCTCCGATCCCGCCGGCCCGGCTCCAGAGGGACAAGGCGCACTTGGTCATAAACTCATCCAGTTCGGGGGCGAGATTGGCGCTGCCGATGCGGTAAAAGGCGTCAGTATTCGCGAGGTAGATTTTATGAAATTCTTCGGGCGTACGGCTCCAGGTAGTGGGCATAAGGGTGTGCCTCCGTTTCTTTCTTACTGCATGTAGTGTATTATAGTGCAGGCTTTGTCATCCGTCAAGAAAGGAACTTGCAAAGCGTCTGAAAATATGCCATAATAAGCAAACCGGAAGGGAGTGTGTGTTATGGCCAGATTTTTTATTGCCGGTACCAATCTCTTGAACGGCCCGACCGCCATCATTCGCGGCCGCGACGCCGAGCATATACAGGTTCTTCGGATCCGCCCCGGCGAGGATGTCGTCATCTGCGACACTGAGGGAACGGATTATAAATGCCGCCTCGTTCGGTCCAACAAGGAAGAGGCTGAGCTTGAGGTCGTCGAAGTTGTCCCCTGCAAGGGTGAGCCTTCTGTCGAAGTCACCGCGCTCTGCGGTCTTCCCAAGGGGGACCGTGTGGACTATATTATCCAGAAGTCCGTCGAAGCGGGAGCGCACAGGATCGTCTTTTTCCAGTCGGCCCGCTGCATCGCGAAGCCCGATGATCCGTATAAAAAGCTGGAACGCTGGAACCGGATCAGCGAAGAAGCCGCCAAGCAGTCCGGCCGCGGGATCATCCCCCAGGTCAGCTGGGCCCCGGATTATGGCGAAGTGCTCAACACCGCCGTCCACCACGACCTCCCTCTTTTCATGTATGAGACCGGTGAACGCGAGCCGCTGAACAACGTTCTGGAGGCGAACAAGACGGTCGGCAGCGTCTCGATCATCACGGGGCCGGAAGGCGGCTTTGAGCCCTACGAGGCCGATCTTGCGAAACTTTCCGGGCTCCATATCTGCTCCATGGGAGATCGGATCCTCCGCTGTGAGACGGCGCCGGTCGTCGCCATAACCGCCGTGATGTACGCCACGGGCAATCTCTCCTGAGTTTCTTCTCTATCCAGATACTGCAAAAAACATCGGACAGATCCTCTCTTTCTGAGAGACCTCTGCCCGATGCATTTTTTGCTGTTGTGACGATTAAGCGGTCAGCGGCGCGAACCGTCAGGGCTTCTCATAGCTCCTGCTTCTTTGCCTCGACCTTCTGCATGAAGCGCTCCTGGGAGACGATAAAGCGGGTATGAGTCCCCTGCCCGATGATCTCTTCACCGGCGCGTGCCAGCACCCGGAAGCTCAGGCGCCGACGGTCGACTTCGACCAGCTCCGCCTCTGCCGTCACGGTGAAGCCAAGCGGGATCGCGACATCATGCGTGACATGGATCTCGGTCCCCACCGTGCTCTCCCCTTCGTTCAGGAAAGGCCGGACCGTGTCAAGCGCCGCCTTCTCCATCAGCGCGATCATCGACGGCGTGGCGAAGACCTCCAGCGCGCCGCTTCCGACAGCAGCGGCGGTGTTCTCATGAACGACAAGGACCTCTGCGCTGCCTTTCAGTCCCGGCTGCAGACTCATGCTTTCATGGCCCCCTTGATGACATCCGCCAGACGGTGCACGCCTTCCACGAGGCGCTCGTCCGTGGCGTTGGAGTAGTTGAGTCTCATGCAGTTCTTCACCGAGCCGGAGGGATAGAAGCCGTCGCCGGGTACGAAGGCGACTTTCTTCTCCAGCGCAATGGGGGCAATGTCACGGGTGTTGATATACTCAGGCAGCTCGCACCAGGTGAAGAGGCCGCCGTCCGGATCGGTGAACTTGCACTCCTCCGGGAAGGTCTCTCTCATGGTGTTGATCATCAGCTCGCACCGATGCTTGTAGACCGGCAGGATCTTTGCCACATGGGCATCGATATCGAACATGTCAAGATACTTGGAAATGGCCATGGCGTTGATGGTGGCCGTCTGCAGAACCGCAGCCTGCGCGATCAGATTGACCTTGCCGATGATAGCCTCGCTCGCGGCGATCCAGCCCAGGCGCATACCGGGAGACAAGATCTTGGAGAAAGTGCCGAAGTACATGATCAGTTCCTTCGGGTCCATGCTCTTGAGCGCCGGGAGGAACTCACCCTTGAAGCGGAGATCGCCGTAGGGATTGTCTTCGATGGCGGGGATCTCGTACTTGTTGATGATATCCATGAACTGCTTGCGGCGCTCCAGCGGCCAGGTGCGCCCGCTCGGATTCTGGAAGTCGGGGATGATGTAGATGAACTTGACATTCTCGGTGGTTGCAAGGATCCGGTCCAGTTCTTCCATGATCATGCCGTTCTCATCCGTCGGGACTTCCACAAACTTGGGCTGATACTGACGGAACGCATTGATGGCGCCCAGGTAGCTCGGGCTCTCAAGCACGACCACATCGCCCGGGTTCAGGAACAGCTTTCCGATAAAGTCCAGGCCCTGCTGGCTTCCAGCGGTCAGAATGATCTGTGCAGGATCAATGGTGACGTTGTTTTTCTTGAGCATGCGCTCGGAAATCTGCTTTCTCAGAGGAGCCCACCCGTCGGTAGCGCCATACTGCAGAGCAGTGGGGCCTGCCTCGTCCAGCACTGCGTCATAGGCCGCCTTGATATCCGCGACCGGGAACAGTTCCGGTGCGGGAAGACCGCCTGCAAAGGAAATGATTTCGGGCTTTGATGCAACTGCGAGGAGTTGTCGAATGTCGGACGCTTTGATGCCGCCCATTCTTTCCGCAAAGGAAACCATAAATAAAACCTCCTGTACTGTTATTATTGAATCTCTCAGCTACCGCATGGCCGACCCACGGTATCACTAAAGATAATATATCATATTTTTTTGCCTGTGTAAAGCAAAATGCACAGCTTTTCTCGCTGTGCATTGCCAGGTTTCTGTGTAATATGACGTTTTTTAATAATTAAAGGTGTGCGGCAGCAGCTCGCTGAGCTTATAGCTGACATAGCGGGAGCCCGCCTTGGCGCAGAGCACTTCCATCTCCGGAGAGAACTCGGCCAGGAACTGCCTGCAGGCGCCGCAGGGGGTGCACCAGTTCTCGCTGTCGGCATAGATGGCGATGCGGCGAAAGCTGCGCTTTCCCTCACTGACAGCTTTGACGCAGGCAGTGCGCTCTGCACAAATGGTGCTGCCGAGGGCGGCGTTCTCCACATTGCAGCCGGTAAAGACACTGCCGTCTATGCATTCGAGGGCTGCACCTACAGAAAAATGAGAATACGGCACATAGGCATTGAGAGAGGCTTCGCGGGCAAGGGACATAAGTTCACGGTCGTTCATGATATCCGTCCTTTCTGAAGGTTCCTTCACTCGTCTAAGATAATGGTCCAGTTCTGGAAGTCGTACAGCGGATTGCCAAAATTCGGGTTCAGCCCCTTGACCACGCCGCGGTGGGTGATCAGCTGCTGTTTTTCAAAGCCGATAGAGACCAGATTCCCCGAGGTACGGGTCAGATAGTCGCAAAGCTCGTTGTAGACGACCGGGCGTGCGGCGTCCGTTGCCCGGAGATAGTTGTTGATGCGGTCCACAATGCTGGTGTCACGGGTACGGCTGTAGTTGATATTCAGGTTTTCGTTGTCCTTGGTGCGGACCTGCATCAGCTCTGTCAGGTCAAAATTGTTCCGCAGCTTGACCTCGCCATAGTACATATCCCAGGTGACTTCCAGGTTGCCGCTCTCAAAGTAGCCGTCCTTCAGGGCCTGCAGATATTCATCCCAGCCGAGCTCCTGAACATTCACATTGATGCCGATGGACTTCATATCGTCCTTGAAGCGGTTGACGATACCCGCCTTGGCGCTGGAGTCGGCGCAGACGATGATGACAATCTCAAACCTGCCGCTGGCACTGCCGCTGTATTCCATGCGCCCGTCCCCGTCCGTATCCGCGATGCCCGCAGACTGCAGGACGGCGGCACAGGTCTTGAGGTTATACTGCAGCGAGTCGGCCAGCGCGTGGGGGTAATAGTCCACCGTGGGATAAAGCGGGACTGCAGACGGGACCGCGTCTCCGCCCAAAAGCTCGATCAGATAGTCCCGGTCGAAAGCATATTGCATTGCAATGCGGAAGGCGGAGGATTTGCCGAAGGTCGACTCCTCATTGAACATGATGAAGTGATAGTTTGTGGTGGCAAAGGAGTGGATCTCGTTGGAACTGGCGTAGCCCAGAGAGGTATAGCTGGAGGGGTCGTTCACGGCGACGTCGATAATGCCGTCCTCAAAGGCCTCCAGCGTTCCCTCGGCGTCGGTGTACTCCTGGAGATAGATGGTCTGGAGCGGGAGATTCTTCGAATCGGGATAATAGGGGTTTGCAAGAAGTGTGATCCGCTCCTCGTCGTACATATAGGGTCCCGAACCGATCGGAGGCACATGGGCCTCGACCTCAAAAGTTCCCTGCTTGATCACCGGGATATTCAGAAGCTTGATAAACTGGCTGTCGCCGATACCGAGCGTGACGGTCATACCGTCGTCGGTGTAGGATGCGCCCTTGAAGCTGGCAAAGCGTCCCCGGAAGCGGTCGTTATAAATCGCGTAGCCGATGGAATAGACCAGATCGCGTCCGGTGACGGGATCCCCGTCTGAGAAATTGTGTTCCCGGCTGGTATCCAGCGTGAGCGTCCAGATGGTGGCGTCGTCGTTCATCGTCCAGGAGCCGATCACGTTGGGGATCGCCCTGAAGTTTTCATCCACTTCAACCATGTTCTCATAGACCAGGTCGCAGACAAGCTGGTTGGAGTGGTTGGTCGCGACATAGGGATTCAGGGAGTAGTTGGTGTTGGTATTGAGGGAGAAGACGTTGTCCACCGACTCCGCCCTCGCAAGGTCCTTTCCTCCCGTCGATTCGGGAATCTGATTCTCATCCTCCCGGTCTCCCCTGCCGCAGGCAGTGAGACCAAACAGCATCATACTTGCCAGAATCAGCGCCGCACAGCGCTTCCAATCTGTCCTCATAGGCGCTCCTCCGGCTTCGGCAGCATGATGCAGGCCCCCTGACCGCCGCGTTTTCCTCTGGTATAGCGGTGAGAAAAATACTTCTCATGGCTGCAGAAGGTGCATTCTTCCGATAGATCAATGTGCTCCGGCAGAACACCGAGCTGTGTCAGGCGGCGGGCGTTGGCTTCCCGCAGATCGACAAGATACTTGCCGTCTTCTCTCTGCTTGATGGTCGGTGCGGCGTCTTTAGCTCCCAGCCATGCAATCACAGCCTCCGGGACATCCGCGTCCGTCTCAAAGCAGCATTTCCCAATGGCGGGACCGATCGCCGCACGGATCTCCGCAGCTTCCGCGCCAAGGGCTCCCATGGCCTTCAGGGCGTTCTTCAGGATATCCGCGGTCGAGCTGCGCCATCCGCAGTGGACCGCGCCGACGACAGCATGGACCGGGTCGCAGAGAAGCACGGGCACGCAGTCCGCCGTAAAGCAGAACAGCGGAAGCCCCGGCGTCGCCGTCACAATTCCGTCCGCCTCGTAGGACACGGGACTGCAGCAGACGTGGCGGTCCGCCTCTGTGACGGTCCGAACGGTGTTCCCGTGTACCTGGCGCGTCACGGCGCAGTCATCCACACCGACGCCGAAGAGCGCAGTCACCCGGCGGAAATTCTCCCGGATGTTCTCCGTTTCGTCTCCGTGGCCGCCGATGAGGTTGAGGCTCGAAAGATACCCTGTGCTGACGCCGCCGAGACGCGTCGTAAACGCGTGCCGGAACGGGATGCAGTCCGATGTCATGAAGACGAGTCCGTTTTGGTTCTGTTCTCTAAACAATCTGATATCCTCACTCGTTGCGGCCGCAGCATTCCTTATACTTCAGTCTCCGGCTGCCGTCGGCCTTCATCTTGCCGCAGGGGCAGGGGTCGTTCCTGCCGGGCTTCGGAGCCTTCTTGACGGGTTTTTTCTTCTCCGGCTCGCCCCCGACGTTGGCGGCGGCGTTCCTGGACACGGCCTTTCGCTCGATCGGCTGCTGCACGCGCACGCGGACGGTGTAGAGGCGGCGCACCGTCTCTTCCCGGATGCCTCGGACCATGGCCTCAAACATATCGAAGCCTTCCTGCTTGTAGGCGTCGATGGGCTTTGTGGCGCCGTAGCCGCGCAGCCCGATGCCCTGCTTGAGATCATCCATGGCATCAATGTGATCCATCCAGTATTCGTCGACCACGCGCAGCATGATGACGCGCTCGAGCTCCCGCATCAGCGGCGCCCCGTTCGGTCCTTCGCCGAAGGCCTGCTCGCGGGCGTCATAGACGGCGTTGGCCGTCGCGAGGACGCGCGCAGTGACCTCGGGCGCATCGGCCTTCTTAAACTCGTCCAGCCTGACATCACCGCGGCGGAGGAAGAGCCCCTCAAAGGGCTTCAGCGCTTCGTCAAGCTGCTGCTGGCTCTCGGCAGGAGTACCGCCGAGGCCGTCGGAAACCGTTGACGAGACAAACTCCTCCACCATGCCCCGGATCTGAACCTGCAGATCCTCTCCGTCCAGCACCTTGCGCCGCTCGCCGTAGATGATCTCACGCTGCTTGTTCATGACATCGTCGTATTCCAGCACGCTCTTACGGGTCTGGAAGTTGCGGCTTTCAACGGTCTTCTGTGCCTGCTCAATGGCGCCGGAGAGCATCTTGGCGTCCAGCGGGGTATCCTCATCCATCTTCAGACTGTCCATCATGCCCATGATCCGCTCGGAGCCGAACAGACGCATCACATCGTCGGTCATGGCAAGGTAAAAACGGCTTTCGCCCGGATCGCCCTGACGGCCGGAACGGCCGCGCAGCTGGTTATCGATACGGCGGGATTCATGACGCTCGGTACCCAGGATGAAGAGGCCGCCCACCGAGCGGACCTGCTCGGCCTCGGCATTGGTAACTTCCTTGTGGGCAGCCAGACGCTCTGCAAAGAGAGCACGGGCCGCCTGAATGTTCTCGTCATCGGTCTCGGCGAAGCCGGTGGCTTCATTTATAATAAAGTCGTCGAAACCGGCCTTCTTAAGGTCGTTCTTGGCCAGGAACTCGGCATTGCCGCCCAGCATGATATCCGTGCCGCGGCCCGCCATGTTGGTGGCGATGGTCACAGCGCCCAGCTTGCCGGCCTGCGCGACGATCTCGGCCTCACGTTCATGGTACTTGGCGTTCAGGACCGTATGGGGTACCCCGCGTCTTTTCAGCAGCGAGGAGAGGTATTCGCTCTTTTCAATCGAGACGGTACCGACCAGAACCGGCTGACCCTTCTCATGGCACTCGACAATCTGGTCGATGATGGCTTTGTTCTTGCCGATATCGCTGCGGTAGACAACATCCGGCCAATCCTGGCGGATCACAGGTTTGTTGGTCGGGATCTCGATGATATCCAGCTTGTAGATCGCGGCGAATTCCTCAGACTCCGTCACGGCAGTACCGGTCATACCGGAGAGCTTGTCGTACAGACGGAAGTAGTTCTGGAACGTGATCGTCGCGAGGGTCTTGTTCTCCTTCTGTACATCGACGTGTTCCTTCGCCTCGATGGCCTGATGGAGGCCCTCGGAGTAACGCCGGCCCAGCATCAGACGGCCGGTGAACTCATCGACAATGATGATCTCGCCGTCCTTGACGATGTAGTCGATGTCGCGTTTCATAATGCCGTGGGCGCGCAGCGCCTGGTTGATGTGGTGGCTGAGCGTGGCGTTTTCCATATCCGCCAGATTCTCCAGACCGAAGGCGCGCTCGGCTTTGGCGACACCTCTCGCGGTCAGGGTTGCGGTGCGGGCTTTCTCGTCGACGACATAATCGGCGTCGATGTCCTCGCTCTCCTCTTCCTTCTCGTCGACGGAGGCATAGACGACCTTTTTCAGCCTGCTGACAAAATCGTCCGCCTGGCGGTAGAGGTCCGTACTCTCGTCGCCCTGACCGGAAATGATCAGCGGGGTTCGCGCTTCATCGATGAGGATGGAGTCCACCTCGTCGACGATGGCAAAGGAATGGCCGCGCTGTACCATGTCCTCTTTATAAAGGGCCATGTTATCACGCAGATAGTCAAAGCCCATTTCGTTGTTTGTGCCGTAAGTGATATCGCAGTTATACGCAGCGCGGCGTTCATCGTTGGTAAGGCCGTGTACGATCAGGCCGACATCCAGACCAAGGAAGCGGTGCACTTTCCCCATCCACTCGCTGTCGCGGCGCGCCAGATAGTCGTTCACCGTGACGATATGGACGCCCTCGCCCGCCAGCGCGTTGAGGTAGGCCGGGAGGACTGCCACGAGGGTTTTGCCTTCACCGGTCTTCATCTCGGCAATACGCCCCTGATGGAGCACAATGCCGCCAATGATCTGCACCGGGAACGGCTTCATCCCCAGCACGCGCCACGCGGCCTCTCTCCCCGTGGCAAAGGCATCGGGGAGAATGTCGTCCAGGGTCTCCCCTTCGGCAAGGCGCTGCTTCAGCTCCGCCGTCTTGCCGCGCAGCTGCTCGTCCGTCAGTGCGCTGTAGGCCGCTTCTTTTGCCTCGACCGCTCTGGCGATCGGCATGATTTTTTTCAGTTCCCGGTCGGAATAGCTTCCGAACAGTTTATTAAAAAGTCCCATACGAGCCTCCGGAATACATTTCTTCACGCGGATCGATCCGCATACTCATACAAATAATGAGTATAACATAAACTTGTGAAGAAAAAAAGCATGAATTTGTGTCTTGTTCCGATTGTCTTCTTGTGGTAAAATATTAATTTGTGAATGTCTATGCCAAAACAGATCGCTCTGTTCCCTCACGGGTAAAGCAGAATGGAGGAAACGCATCATGACCAGGATCGGGTTCGACAATGAGAAATATGTGAAGCTGCAGTCTCAGAACATCCGCGACCGGATTTCCCAGTTTGGCGGCAAACTCTATCTGGAGTTTGGCGGCAAGCTTTTCGACGACTACCATGCGTCGAGAGTTCTGCCCGGGTTTGAGCCGGACAGCAAGGTAAAGATGCTGTTGGAAATGAAGGACGACGCAGAGATCGTCATTGTGCTCTCCGCCGATGACATCGAACGTGCCAAGCGGCGCGGAGATCTCGGCATCACCTACGACGAGGACACGCTGCGTCTCATTGATGCGTTCCGGGGCATCGGCCTCTACATCGGCAGTGTCGTGATCACCCACTTTCGCGGGCAGAGTGCGGCCGAGAAGTTCATGAAGCGCCTCGAGTCGCTCGGCGTGCGCGTATACCGCCATTATATCATCCCGGACTACCCGTCCAACATCTCTCTGATTGTCTCGGAGGAGGGCTTCGGCCGCAACGAATATATCGAGACTTCCCGCGGCCTGGTGGTCATCACCGCACCCGGCCCCGGAAGCGGCAAGCTCGCCACCTGCCTCAGCCAGCTCTATCACGAGCATAAGCGCGGCATCGACGCAGGGTATGCAAAATTTGAGACCTTCCCGATCTGGAACCTCCCGCTGAAGCACCCGG
Source organism: Oscillospiraceae bacterium (assembly GCA_017458065.1). Classification (GTDB taxonomy): domain Bacteria; phylum Bacillota; class Clostridia; order Oscillospirales; family Oscillospiraceae; genus Limivicinus. The sequence goes on along the minus strand of JAFTGD010000038.1, from coordinate 16,178 downwards.
TCAACATGGCCTATGAAGCCGCCACTGCGGATCTCGACGATGTCAACATGATCGACCCCTTCCATCTGGAGGCCTATGGCAAGACCACAATCAACTACAACCGCGATGTCGAAGGCTTTCCGGTGCTGGAGGCCATCTTCCGCCAGATCTACGGCGAGAGCCCTTATAAAAGCCCTACGGACATGGGCGTCAACATGGCAGGTTACTGCATCACGGATGACGAAGCCTGCTGCGAAGCTTCCAAACAGGAAATCATCCGCCGCTGGTATGAGGCAGCCTGCTCTGTCCGCGAAGGCCTCTCCGACGGCTCGGAACAAAGGAAAATCGAGCTTCTTCTTGCGTCGATCGGAGCCGGCCCGGAAGACCGTCCCGTTGTCGGTGCGGCGCTCGCCCGCGCTGAGGAGACCGGCGGGCCATGCGTCGCCATAGAGCTTCCGAACGGACAGATCGTCACGGGGAAGACCACTTCTCTGCTCGGCGCGGCATCCGCCTGCCTGATGAACGCGCTGAAGGCACTCGCCGGGATCGACAAAAAGCTTCTCCTCATCACGCCGAGCATCATCGAGCAGATCCAGCACCTGAAGGTCGAGCACCTCGGCAATCACAACCCCCGCATGCATACGGATGAGCTTCTGATCACGCTGGCCATCTGCGCTGTGACGAACCCCATCGCCGGGCGGGCGATCGAAGAGCTCAGTTCGCTGCGCGGCTGTGAGGCGCATTCCAGCGTCATCCTGTCCCATGTGGATATCGAGCTGTTTAAAAAGATCGGGGTCAACATCACCTTTGAGCCCCGGTATCAGGCAAAAAAATTATATCATAAGTGAGTTGTATCATGCATTCTTCCAATCAATCCCGTTTCCCCCTCTGGCTTCTGTGTCTGCTTCTGTTTGCGGTTCTGGTCATCTTCTTTCTGATCCGGATTCCGATCATGCTCTCCTCCGGCAATTCTGCCGATGTCACGGTCCCCGATATCCCTGAGGAAAGGACCTTAGACACATCCGACGAGCTCCTCCCGGAGACCGCTGACGACATGCAGCTTGTTCCCGCCGACGAGGCACTGATTGTCGAAGAGCCTGCTGCTGAACCCGTCGTGGACATTGAGCCGGAGCCCACTCCGGAACCGGCCCCGGCTGTGCATATTCACAGCTACGTAAACGGCGTCTGTTCGGAGTGCGGAGCAAAGCCGGAATTCATCACGGACTTTCTACCGGCTGAGTTCTATCAGGAGAACGCGCACGCAGGTACTGTGACGCTCCATCAGTATGAAATCACGGCCTATGCCAATTACGGCCAGGGCACCGTTTCAAAATCCTTCAACATCTATCTGCCCTACGGTTATGACGAGACCAGGCCCTATAATGTGCTTGTGCTTGTTCACGGCTACGACGGCAATCAGGATTCATGGCTCAACACAGTCTATGACTACGGCGAGATTCAGATGTGCGGCCGTATTCTCTTCGACAACATGTTTGACAAGGGTGTATGCGAACCCTGCATCATCATAACGCCCGTGACCGAGACCAATCAGATTCAGGGTCTCACCGCCGGTATCTACCAGCTGCAGGAAGAGCTGCGGGAGTATATTCTGCCTTATGTGGCGGAGCATTACAGCACCTTTTCAGCGGACGGCAGTCTGGAAAGCCTGCATGCGGCAAGAGATCACTTTGCTCTCGGCGGGCTCTCCAACGGCGCTCTCTTCACCTATGAAGGCGGTATGCGGTATGATTTTGATCTGTTCGGTAGCTATGCGGCCTTTTCCGGAAACGGCGAGCCGTGGAAAACCATCAGCATGATCCAGAGCAACGAGGACTTTGCCAGGCTCCCGGTCAACTGTTACTTCACCGGGGCAGGTTCCCTCAACGACTGGCAGCAGCACTATACCGAGATCGGTTACGAATACTTTGTAGAGAACGACCCCCGTTTTACGGACGGAGTGAACTCCTGGCGCGTAGATGTAAACGGAGAACATGAGTGGAAGGTCTGGTTCACCGATATCTACAACGCTCTGCCCCTGTTGTTCCAGAACATCGAGTGAGCGGATTCATTCCTGTAAAACAAGCTTAAAATACACAGAAGGAGGCGCAGCCGCCATGCTTACCGTCAATGATCTTTCCATGCAGTTTGGGCCGTCGGTTCTCTTCAGCCGGGTCGATCTGCAGTTTACCTCCGGCAACTGCTACGGGATCATCGGCGCCAACGGCGCCGGAAAATCGACCTTTATCAAGATCCTCTCCGGCGAGCTGGAGCCCACCAGCGGTTCTGTGGTTCTCGCTCCCAAAAAGCGCATGTCGGTTCTCAAGCAAAATCAGACGCTCTATGACGACTGCCTTGTGCTCGACACTGTCATTATGGGAAACCAGCGCCTCTATGACTGCGGCAAAGAGAAAGATGCCATCTACGAGAAAGAGGATTTCTCCGACGAGGATGGCATCCGCGCCGCGGAACTCGAAGAGGAATACGCGGAGCTCGGCGGCTGGGAAGCGGAGAGCGACGCGGCCCGGATTCTGCAGGGGCTCGGTGTTCCGGTGGAACTGCACAGCCAGCTGATGCGGGAGATTGATCCCCGTCTGAAAGTTAAGGTTCTTCTGGCACAGGCACTCTTCGGCCACCCGGACGTGATTCTGCTGGATGAGCCTACCAACAACCTCGACCTGCAGAGTGTGGTGCGGCTGGAGGACTTCCTGATGGACTATGAGGGGACTGTCCTGGTGGTCAGCCATGACCGTTACTTTCTCAACAACGTCTGCACCCACATTGTGGATATCGACTACGGCAAAATCAAGATGTACGTCGGCAATTATGACTTCTGGTATGAGTCAAGCCAGCTGATCCAGAAACTGATCCGCGACCAGAATAAGCGCGCCGAGCAGAAGATTCAGGAGCTCCAGACCTTCATCGCCCGCTTCTCCGCCAACCGCAGCAAGTCCCGCCAGGCAACCAGCCGCAGAAAGCTTCTGGATAAGATCACTGTGGAAGAGCTGCCGGCTTCTCAGCGGCGTTATCCCTGGGTGGGCTTCAAAGCCGACCGTGAACCTGGAAAGGACCGCCTCTTCGTAACAGAGATTTCCAAAACCGTAGACGGTGTCAAGCTTCTGAACAACGTCAGCTTCATCGTCGGCAAGGAGGATAAGATCGCCGTCATCGGGCGCAACGAACTTGCTGTCACCATGCTGTTCCAGATCCTGATGGGTCTGGAGGAACCTGACAGCGGTACTGTCAAGTGGGGCGCTTCCATTGCGCCGGCTTATTATCCCAAAGACCACAACGACTTTTTCGAGAATTTTGATCAGGATCTGATCGAGTGGATGCGGCAGTTCAGCGAGGACAAACGCGAAAGCTATCTGCGCACCTTCCTCGGGAGAATGCTCTTCTCCGGCGACGACGTCTACAAGCCGGCCAAGGTCCTCTCCGGCGGGGAGAAGGTCCGCTGCATGCTAAGCCGTATGATGCTCTCCGGCGCGAACTTCCTCGTGCTGGACCAGCCGACGAACCACCTGGATCTGGAGAGCATTGCTGCGCTGAACAACGGGCTTGAGGCCTTCAAGTACAATGTCATCTTCTCCTGCCATGACCATCAGCTGACTCAAACCGTGGCCAACCGCATCATCGAGATTACCGATGACGGGATCATCGACCGTCTCTGCACCTACGATGAGTATATGGATCTGATCCACACATGAGCAGCGGAAAGCCCTACAGCCGGGAAGGCTATCTGGACGAAAACTATCACTATTTTCACCTGCGGGATACTGCCGGCCAGGAGCGGGATTTTCACTTTCATGATTTCGACAAGCTGGTGATCCTGCTGGAGGGAAAGGTCCGCTATCTGGTAGAGAACGAGGATTACGAACTGGCGCCGAGAGACCTGCTTCTTGTGAGGCACCACTGTATTCACAAAGCGCTGATCGACCGCAGCGAGCCTTATGAGCGCGTCATTATCTACCTGAGCCGAGGTTTTTTTGACCGCGTTCTGCCTGACGCCAGACTGATGGACTGTTTTGACCGGGCGGACCGGATCAGTCAGCACCTTTTGAAGCCTGTCGGGGCAGAGTGGGAACAGCTCTCGTCTCTTCTCTCCGGGATGGAACTCAACAGCGGCTCAGACCCCAGCTCCCAGGCGATGCGCGATACGCTGGTGATGCAGATCCTGATTCTGGCCGGGCGTCTGACGCCGACTGAGTCGCAGGAGGAGAGCGGCCTCATGGATCCGAAGATCCGCAGTACGCTCTCCTTCATCGGTGAGAACCTCAATGTCGATCTCTCCGTTGATGCCCTGGCTGAACGCGTCTGGCTCAGCCGGTATCATTTTATGCGCCTCTTCAAAGCCCAGACCGGGCAAACCGTCCACGCCTATGTCCGGCAGCGTCGTCTTCTCTACGCTGCTCGAATGATCCGTGAAGGGACGCCTGTCGCGGAAGCCGCCTCACAGAGCGGGTTCCGGGATTATTCCAGTTTTCACCGCGCTTTCCTGACTTCCTTCGGATGTACGCCGGGGAGCATCAAGAACTGAGGAGGTACCTCTATTATTATGAAAAAAGCCATTGTCAGCGTCTTTGCCAGGGACGCCCGCGGCATCACCGCTTATGTGACCGCTCTTCTGGCCCAGCAGGAAATCAACATTCTGGATATCAGCCAGACCCTGATGCAGGAGTACTTTGCCATGATCATGCTGGTCGATCTGGAAGCCTGCCCTCTCCCTTTCCACGAACTTGCTGAGTGGCTGCAGGAAAAGGGCGCAGAGCGCGCGCTGGATATCCACATCCAGCGGGAAGAGATCTTTGAGGCGATGCACCGGATATGAGCTACCTGATGAACAGCAGTGAGATTCTGCAGACGATCCAGATGATCGACCAGCAGCATCTCGACGTACGAACCGTCACCATGGGCGTGAGCCTTCTGGACTGCGCGGATACCTCCGTCGAGAGATGCGCGGAGAAGATCTATGACAAGCTCTGCCTGAAAGCGGAGCAGCTTGTCCCGGTCGCATGCGGGATCGAGCAGGAATTTGGCATTCCGATTGTGAACAAGCGTGTCTCGGTCTCGCCGATTGCCCTGGTTGCCGCAAGTTGCACGGACGAGGACTACACCCCCATCGCACTCGCGATGGACCGTGCTGCCCGACAGCTCGGCATTGATTTTATCGGTGGCTTTTCTGCCCTTGCGCAGAAGGGTTTTACCGAGAGCGATATTCGGCTGATCCGTTCTCTGCCTCAGGCACTGACCGGGACTTCGCTTGTCTGCGGAAGCGTCAATGTCGGCTCCACCAAAGCCGGCATCAATATGGACGCGGTCGGGATCATGGGCAAAATTATCCGTGCAACCGCCGAGATTGATCCCATCGGCTGCGCAAAGCTCGTCGTGTTCTGCAATGCCGTCGAGGACAACCCCTTTATGGCCGGCGCTTTCCATGGCGTCGGGGAACCGGAATGCGTTATCAATGTCGGCGTCTCCGGTCCGGGCGTTGTGGCCCATGCACTCAAAGCCTGCAAGGGGGAAAAGATCGACACTGTCGCCGAGACCATCAAGCGCACCGCTTTCAAGATCACACGGATGGGACAGCTGGTGGCCCAGGAGGCTTCCAGACGGCTGGATGTTCCCTTCGGCGTGGTGGACCTCTCTCTCGCCCCCACCCCTGCCATCGGAGACAGCGTGGCAGAGATTCTGGAGCTGATCGGTCTGGAGCGCTGCGGTACGCACGGCACAACGGCGGCTCTTGCCCTCCTGAATGACGCCGTGAAGAAGGGCGGCGTCATGGCCAGCAGCCATGTTGGTGGGCTTTCCGGCGCTTTCATTCCGGTCTCGGAGGATGCCGGGATGATTCGCGCTGCGGAGGAGGGTGCCCTCACGATCGACAAGCTGGAAGCCATGACCTGTGTGTGCTCTGTCGGTCTGGACATGATCGCCGTACCGGGCAGCACAACTGCGGATGTTCTATCCGCCATCATTGCGGATGAAGCCGCAATCGGCATGGTCAACAACAAGACTACCGCCGTCCGTTTGATTCCCGCCATCGGGAAGGACGTCGGCGACCGCGTGGACTTTGGCGGTCTGCTGGGTTCCGCTCCTGTCATGCCGCTCCATGAGGGAAGCGCCGGTGAGTTCATCTCCCGCGGCGGCCGGATCCCCGCTCCCCTGCACAGCCTCAGGAACTGATTGTCTGATTGAATCAAATTATGAAAAAGACTCGCAACGCAAATATCGAGCTCCTTCGGATTCTTTCGATGCTGATGGTGCTGACGCTGCACTGTCTTGCAAAAAGCGGCGCCCTGTATGAGCAGAGCGGCAGCGTTAACGTCTTTTATTGGATTCTGGAATCGCTTTGTATCCCTGCCGTAGATCTTTTTATGCTGATCACCGGGTACTTTTCCGTCAATGCCAGGTTCCGTTCCCGGAACATCTGGCGAGTCCTTGTTATTGTCTGGAGCTATTCCTTTTTGACCTCCCTTCTGAACGCACAGCTTGCAGGCTATTCCATGACGGCAAAGTCAATCATGCGGATGCTGATTCCGATCATCAGCCAGAAATACTGGTTCGTTAACGCCTGGCTTGCTCTGGCGGTAATTAGTCCGTTTCTGAGCCGCCTGATTACAGCGCTCAGCAAAGCGCAATACAGATTCCTCCTCTGCTTTCTCTTGCTCTTTATGGTGCTGCGTCCGACTCTTTTTCCGAGGGAATGGGCGCAGGATCCCAGCACCGGGCAGACGGTTTTCTTCTTTATTGTTTTATATTTCCTGGCAGGCTGGCTCCGCCTCTATGTCCCTCTGAACCAACTCCGTCGTATTCGTCCCATTATTCTTCGATGCCTTTATCTGGTACTCGCCTTTGTTCTTGCCTTCAGCCGGCTGTTGATGCTGCGGCTCAACATTTCCGAAGGCACAGCGATCCGGTTTTATGGGTATGATTCGGTGATTGTAGTCTTGCAGGCTGTGACCTTGTTTCTTCTCTTCCTGGTCATGAAGCCTTTATCCGAGAACACTGGCAGAATCGTGAATGCTCTCTCCAAGAACAGCTTTGCAGTTTACGTGATTCACTTTTCCCTTAATCCGGTTTTATGGCGAGTGCTTCTCCCGACTTCCCGGTATGTCAGCAAAATCGGGAGCGGCTTTCTGGCGATTTTCTTCTCGGTCTGCATTGTCTATCTGATCTGTATCATGATTGAGGAACTGAGATTGCAGCTGTTTGCTCTTTTCCCCAGGAATACGCATCTGGAATCCCTTTTCCAGAAGTGGGATGCTCTTTTCTTCGAGGACACGAGCCCAGATGCTGCACAATCCTTCTGACTGCAATAACCTGTCCTATATTATTTGATAAGAACAACCGGGCTCTTCGCGTGGAGAGCCCGGCTTTGCATTCTGGAATATCTCTGTGTTGATTTTTCAGGCTGTGTGTCACATCTCGGGCAGGACCTGCTCATCATGCATGCGGATCTTTTCATAATAGAGCGCTTTGGCCGTCTCCATATAGGGCGTAAGATAAATCTGTACCGCGTAGCCGACAACCGGCATGGCGCTGAGAATCAGCCACGGAAGAAACGAGAGATCCAGTTGGAAGATCTGACCCTTATAGCCTGTGGTCATTCTCTTCGACTCCCGAAGGCAGTCCATCGCGCTGAACTCGGGGTGATCGATCATGATGTAGACCGCGAGGCTGTATCGGTAAGCAGCGATAATCCCGGGGACAAAGAACAGCAGAGACCAGAGAAAAATGAAGATATATTCCAGAATCAGAAGGAACAGAAGCCTTGGCATCATGCCAAAGCCGTCCAGCAGATTGCCAATCTGCGGATTGGTCCCCCTTACCGTATTCAGAGCAAACAGGGTCATTCCTACGCCGACGACACCGATTGCCAGATGAAGCAGCACATCAATCAACGTCTCACCCGCTCCCGGAGTCGCCTTCATCAGCAGATTCATCGCGGCTTCCGACCGGCCGTCCGCCGAGGCCTGCATGATCTTCATCATCGTATCGACATCCACACCTGTCAATCGCAGGGAGAGATAGCCCACGAGAGCCGCAAAAAGCGTAAAAATCAATCCCGCAGAGATCATGCTCGGCTTTGATATGCGGATCATTTCTTTCGATTTCTGTTTCACGGATACCCGGTCAATCACCATGACTGCTGCACTCCTTGTATTCCTGAGTCCTGATTTCTTTGCGTATTATATCGCATAAAGCCGGAAGATAAAAAAAGGAATTATGAATTCTTGCGCAGCTGTGGCGTTTTTCTGATTTCTCCTCTTGCGGGAACTTGCGTTTCGCGCTACAATGGCTGCAAAGAAGGTGCATTGGATGGATCGTTATCAGCTGCAGGATTTAATCACAGAATACCCGGAGGCAAAGCTCAAGGACCTCGTCATGCAGATGCTCTACGACGAGATTATCAGCCTGAAGATCTCACCGGGTTCCAGACTGAATGTCAACCAGCTCGCCTCAGTCCTGGGGATCTCGCGTACGCCCGTCGTCGAGGCAGTCGCAGGTCTTGTCGAGATGGGTTTTGTGGTCAACCGGCCGGAACAGTCCGGCAGTTTCGTGCTTGAACTGAGTTTGCCGGATATGATCAGCCTCTATCAGGTCCGGGATGCCATTGAGAGTGAAGCTGCCTTCCTCTGTGCCTACAATGCCGACGATACCGTCATCCGAGAGCTGACCCGTCTGTCCGATGCCTTTCGCGACAGTGTAACCATGCATGATATCCGCGGGATGAAAGATACCGACATGCCCTTTCATCGTCTGATCATTGACAGCTGCGGCAATGAATATCTTAAGCGCTCCTATGCGCAGATTCTCCCCTATCTGACACGTTATCAGGCCTCCATGCTGGAGTTCATCGGACGCAGTACCAACGACAACAACCCATGGCTCTCTAATGTCAAATACAACCATGCTGCCGTAGTGTCTGCCATACGTCTGCGTCTGCCGGAGCTGGCCCGCCAGTCCATGGCAGATCACATTGCCTCAAGTCTGAGCTTTACCAGTCTGTCCGGAGATGGCGTGGATCCCTTCGCTTCATTGAAGTGACTATCCCTGGTTCTTCCACGGACAGCCGGTATTCTCGCCACCCAGGCTGCTTTTCCCTGATGCTAAAACAGACATCCCACCGTATGATACCGTGAGATGTCTGTTTTCTGTTTTTATAGATTTGGGGATCAGTCTACCCGTTCGCTGCCCCAGAAGAACAGCGCTACCGTCCCCGGTCCGGTATGGGAGCCGATGGTCGTGCCGATGTTGTTGATGATCACCTTTCCGTTGAGCTTGGGGAAACGCTGTTCCACCAGGTCAGCCACAGTGCGGGCGTCCTCATAGCAGGCAGACATGGAGATATAGCACTTCTGGTCATAGTCCAGACCGCCCTGCGCATATTCCTCCATTTTTTTGACGATCTCTCGGATAACGCGCTTCTTCGTGCGGATCTTGAATCTGGGAATCAGCCTGCCCAGATTGTCCATGTTCATCAGCGGGCAGATCTCCAGCATGCCGCCAAAGACGCCGGCCGTTTTGGAGATGCGGCCCCCTTTGACAAAGAAAGTCAGATCTGTAGAGAAGAACCAGTGGTGGACCTTCAGACGGTTTTCCTCAATCCAGGCGGCAAGCTCGTCCACGCTCATCCCCTCGTCGCGCTTTGTCGCTGCGGTGTCCATCAGAAGCCCATAACCGGAAGAAGCGCCCAAGGAATCAATAACATGGATCTTTCGCTCCGGATAGCGCTCTCTCAGGATGGCAGCCGCATTCCGTGCGGCGTTGATCGTCCCGGAGATGCCGGAAGACAGACTTACATGGATGATGTCTTTTCCGTCTTCCAGAAACGGGGTAAAGAAATCGACATATTCCGCGACGTTCACCTGCGCCGTGCGGGTGTCGGCCCCTTTGGACATGCGGGCGTAGAACTCGTCAAAGGGAATACTCTGTCCCAGATCATCCGGGTATTCCACACCGTCAATGGCATAGTGGAAGCAGACGTAATGGATCCCTCTTTCTTCAAAATGCTCTTTACTCAGATCTGCAGTGGAGCAGCAGCTGATAATATAACTCATGATCGTCCCGTCCTTTCTCGGCTTTTGTTGAACTCAGCTTACCATGTCCCCCTGAAAAAAGCACTCTACCAAGCAAAAACAACGGGGAGCGGATGCTCTACCCGTTGTTTTTCTTTTCTCTACGAATCGTAGAACCCCGTATTTTCAGGGCTTTTTTCGGCATTCTCAGATTACAGCTGAGAAAGACAATCACTTCCGCAGGAATAGCAATCAGGAACACCTGCCAGGGATTGTACTTGGGGTACGACAGCAGGTAACCCGCCACAAAAAGCGACAGCACAAAGGCCGCAATCACATACTGCAGGTGCCGTCTGCGGTGAAAGGCACAGATCAGGATCATATAGACGAGGATCGATACTGGCAGCGCCATGACAAAGACCTGCCACATGATGATGTTGGCCAGCCAGAGTGCAACAAAAGCTGTCAGCGCCAGCGTCCAAACCCCGATGATGGAGATCGCGATGATCCGGTCCGTGCTGTATAAGACCTGCTCGGTCTCCGGTTCCTCCGTCGGGATCGGTTTCCACTCATCGTGCGATGTGAGCAGATTGTCCACCGTCACACCGAAAATGTCCCCAATCTGTTTGAGCACAAATGCGTCCGGAATCGCCTCCGCCCGTTCCCATTTGGAGATCGTCTTGTCAGAATAATTCAGCATCGCGCCGAGCTCCGCCTGAGTCAGCCCTGCTCCGGTCCGCAAATTAATCAGGTTGCTGGCCGTGATCAGTTTAAGTTCTTCCAGTTGCATGCAACAATCTCACTGTTCTTTATTCTTCCAAAAACAGGATGCCGAGAGTCTTCGGCCCGCAATGGGTCGAAACGGTGCAGCCTGCGTAGGTGTGATGGATCTCCTTCACGGGAATGGTTTCCCGGATCAGCGCGTAAATCTCTTCCAGAACCACCTCATCAACCTCTCCGGACTCTGTCACGAACACGTGTGCCGGTCGAACTTTCCGTCCCGCGAGGCGCTCCTTGACATACTGTTTATAGACGCTGTTGATGCTTCCCCGGTATTTTTTATACACGGTGAGCTTGCCGTCTCTCATCTCAAGGCCCGGCTTCAGGTGAAGCAGATTGGCCCCCAGCGCCGCAACGCCGGAGCACCTGCCGCCCTTCCACATGAATTCAAGCGTATCCAGCACAAAACTGGTCTGAACCTTATCGGTCAATGAACGGAGATGCTGGGCGATCTCTTTTGCCTCCATGCCCCGGTCCCGGCATTCCGCCCCCTCTATGGCAAGCAGACCGACGCCGGTGGAAAGCATCCTGGTATCCACCACATAAACGCCGCCCAGTTCTGCAGCCGCCATGCAGGCGGCATTGTAGGAGTTGGAGAGTTCGGCGCTGATATCGAGATGCACAACCGCGCAGCCCTGTTCGGTATACTGCGCAAAAAAGTCAACAAACTCCTGCACGCCGACCGCAGAAGTTTTTGGCAGGGTTCCGTCCTTCCGATAGCGTGCATACATGTCCAGAGGAGTAAAGCCCTGTCCGTCGAGGAAGGTGTCGTCCCCGAGGGTAATGGTAAGCGGAATGGTGTGAATATCAAAACGGTCCAGCAACTCCTGTGAGAGGTCACAGGTGCTGTCAGCAGTGATTACAACAGGCTTTGGCATGAAACTCATCCCTTCATCAGTCATCGTAAATCTCTTTTATTTGTTACAAAACGCTTGAATTATACCATGGTCACGGTGCTCTGTCCATGCTCATTTTGAAAGGAATTGTAAACAAAAGCCTGTTCTCGCGGAAAGTAATGCTTGCTTTTTTCCCCGTTATCCGCGATAATAAGAACAATCAAATCAGCAAAGGAGATCTTCCCATATGATTCAGCCCGAAGATGTCATGAAAGCCCAGGATGAGAACTGGGAGGAATTCAAAAAGCAGGCGTCTCAGGATCCTCTCTATTATAACGGCCCCGGCGATCTGCTGGACACAGCGGAAGGACGAGCCAAGTTCTGCCGCCTGAACGAGACCGGTGTCTTCCGGAAAGAGGACCCGGATTTTCCCGGATATAAGATCTGGGTCTTCAATCTTCAGGGAAAGGGTATGACTATCAAGAAGAGAAGCAGGGTCGACCTGGCCCTGATGGAAGACATCGATTACGACGCAGACGGCAACGAGACCGGGAAAAGCTACGAACCTGCATAAAAATCAGCCCTGCTTCCGGCAGGGCTGATTTTTATGATGTCTTAGGTGATGCTCAAACGGTCACAATCTTTACTTGATGTTGCCGAACAGGCCGCGAATGATGGAGCTGCTTCCATTTCTCATCGCAGAGCTGAGGGCTGTGGTCGCTGCGCGCTTGGCAATGGTCTTGGCATCAGTCTTTTTGCCGCCGAGCACAGTATTGACGATGTTTGTGCTGACCGAGCGCATGACGGAAGATGTCGCAGCAGTCGCGGCTCTCTGCATGGCCTGTTTTTTCTTCTCGGCTTCTTTCTGGGCGGCCTTTTCGGCTGCGGCAGCTTCCTTTTCCGCTGCCTTCTGCGCTGCGAGGGCTTCTTTCTCTGCAGCCTTTTGTGCCGCAAGCGCTTCCTTCTCGGCCGCCTTCTGGGCTGCAGCTTCTTCTTTCAGACGCTGCTTTTCAGCTTCAGCTTCTTCCTTCAGGCGCTGCTTCTCGGCTTCTGCTTCCTCTGCCTCGCGGATCCGCTGTGCTTCGAGCTCTTCATTGGCCCTTGTGATGATCTCGAACGCCGACTCGCGGTCATAGCTTTCACGGTACTTGACCTCAAACTCATCCGAGAGAATGAACGTCTTTACGGCGTTTTCATCGGCAATTCCCATCAGGCTCTGAGGCGGCAGTACGAAGGCGCGCTCCACGACGTTGGGAATACCCTCTTCATCCAGGAAGCTGACCAGCGCTTCGCCGACGCCGAGCTCCGTCAACGCAGTCTTGGTGTCGAAGGCCGGGTTCACGCGGAAGCCCTTGGCAGCCGCCGTGATGGACTTCTGTTCTGCGGGTGTATAGGCGCGCAGAGCATGCTGGACCCGGTTGGAGAGCTGGGCGAGAACCTCATTGGGGATATCCGACGGGCTCTGCGTCACGAAGTAGATGCCAACGCCTTTTGAGCGAATCAGCTTCACGATCTGCGTGATCTTCTGGTTCAGGGCTTTCGGGCAATCGGTGAAGAGCAGATGCGCTTCATCAAAGAAGAAAATCATTCTCGGCTTGTCGAGATCGCCGACTTCAGGCAGCTTCTCATACAGATCCGACATCATCCACAGCAGGAAGGTCGCATACACGGTCGGGCTCTGGATCAGACGCTTGGCGGAGAGAATGTTGATATAGCCTTTGCCCTCTTTCCCGGTGCGCATCCAGTCGCGGATATCCAACTCCGGCTCGCCGAAAAACAGCTCGCCGCCTTCTTCTTCAAACTTCAGCAGTGCGCGCTGGATCGCGCCGACGCTCGCTGCAGAGACGTTGCCGTACATCGTGGTGAATTCCGCACGGTTGTCTCCGACAAACTGCAGCATAGCACGCAGATCCTTCAGATCCAGCAGCAGCAGTCCGTGGTCGTCCGCCACGCGGAACACGATATTCAACACGCCTGCCTGAATCTCCGTCAGGCCAAGGAGCCGCGCAAAGAGCGTCGGTCCCATGGAAGAAACCGTAACGCGGACAGGATGCCCGTTCTCACCAAAAATATCCCAGAAGCGGGTCGGGAAGGAACTGTAGACGAAATCCTCTTCCAGGCCAAACCGGGAAATACGTTCCTGCATGTTTTCCGAATCTACCCCGGGCATGCACATGCCGGAGAGGTCCCCTTTGACGTCAGCGAGAAAAACCGGGACACCCATATCGGAAAAAGACTCCGCCATCACCTTCATGGTAACGGTTTTACCTGTGCCGGTCGCACCGGCGATCAGACCATGGCGATTGGCCATCTCAGGCCTCAGAAAAAGTTCCTTATCCTCCGCCTTTGCGAGATAGATCTTGCCGTCTCTGTACATTTTTCGTTTCTCCATTCTGCCGCATACTATATCTTCGAGAGATGCTGCGGCTGCATCTCTACATCCTGTGTCTTACTATAACACAGGTTTCCTTACAAAACAACGAAAAAATTCAAATTCCATCGGTTGCCGACAGAAATATTCTGTGTTATGATAGCAAAAAACAAAATGAGTGGGATGACATGGTTTTATATTTCACAGGTACCGGAAACAGCCGTTATATTGCCCAGGAGCTGGCAGAGCTCTGTTCTGATGAGCTTGTCTCCATCAACCGCCATATGCGTCAGCGGAAGCTGGATCCCTATAACGCCCAATACGCCTTTCAATCTGATCTGCCTTTTGTGGTCGTGTGTCCAACCTATTGCTGGCATGTACCGGAGGTGCTGGAGGATTTTCTGCGCGAATGCCGTTTTGTCGGCAGCAGCGATCTCTACTTTGTTCTGACCTGCGGCAGCGGCACCGGTCAGGCTGCCTCCCATGCAAAGGAACTCTGCAGAGAACTGGACATGCACTTCATGGGGCTCTCCTCCATCCTGATGCCGGAGAACTACATCTCGCTTTTCCATGCCCCCGATGCAGACGAAGCCGTGGGCATCATCCGCGCGGCCAAGCCCCAGCTGGAGAACATCTCCCTCCAGATTCGCTCCGGTCATCAAATCCGTGACAGCTATGCCGGACCCGGAATGCCGGCTTTTCTCTATCGGCTGTTTTATAAGTTGTTTGTAACGGATAAGAAGTTCTATGTGAAGGATAGCTGTATCGGCTGCTCCGCCTGCGCAAAGCTCTGTCCGATGGTCAACATCTCGATGAAGGACGGCCATCCCGTCTGGCAGGGGCACTGCACCCAGTGCCAGGCGTGTATCGCCGTCTGTCCTGTCGACGCGATTGAATTCGGCCGTCGCGCCAAAGGAAAGAGGCGATATTACCTGTTTGCCGATGGTAGACAGAAGTTTCCGAAGGAGCGTCCCCTCTCCTCTTCATCGCAGAGTTAATCGGTCGTAAAAGAATCGTTTTTCGAACAGTTCAGGGAAAATGCGTATTGTCCCTTCTTCTGATTTGTGATATTGTATTATTATTCGTGTTGGACCTTTATTTTAGGTAGGAAGGCGGAGTCTGATTGAAGCAGCGTGTCATTTCGGCAGTGGTTCTCCTTGCGCTTGCTCTGACCTGCATTTTTGTGTCCTTCGTCACGCGTGTCTTGTTTTTCGGCGTGGCGGGGATTCTCTGTGCATATGAATACAGCCGCGGACTGGAAAAAATCAACGTCTACTGCGCCGCATGGGTTATGTACGTTTACATTGCCGTACAGGCTGTTCTCGCCCTCTTCCATGCGGGCGCTGTTAGCTATATCGCATGCTTTACGGGCGGGATTTATCTCGCCATGTTTTCCGGGATCGTCCATCGCAAGGTCTCAGGCCACGGCGCGATCTACACTGTGGCCGGTCTCGCTTATCCCGGTGTCATTTTCGGCGTTCTGATGATGATCAGTGTCGGAGAGATCTGGAAAGAAGCCCTTATTTTCGGCGCGATCTCCTGCTGGGCCTGCGACAGTTTTGCCCTCTTCGGCGGGATGCGTTTTGGAAAGCATAAGCTTGCCCCTAACGTCAGTCCGAACAAGTCCATCGAAGGAAGCCTCTGCGGAGCACTGGCCTCTGTGGCTGCGGGGTTTCTGATCTGGGTGCTGCGCGTGTTCCCCGAGATTTCCCTTCCGGCCAGCCTCGTCACTGCTCTGGTGTCCTCTTCTCTTGGCCAGATCGGAGACTTGGCAGAGTCGATGATCAAACGTATGCTTGGTCTTAAAGACTTCAGCAATCTGATCCCGGGACACGGTGGAATGTTCGACCGGGCGGACAGCCTGATGTTCGCGATCCCAACCGCATACCTCTGTCTTCACATTGCAGGAATCGGCGTCTGATTCGCCCCTGTTATCTGCCTTCTTCCGGAAGCTTCGAGCGGTCTGAGTCCGTTCCTCTCGACCCGACCGCTTCCTCCCGAATTCACATCTCTATATCACACCACAGGAAAAGCCCACCCCGGTATCAAAACGACTGGGGTGGGCTTTGGGGTGTTCAGGCGTAGTGATGGGCGTTTTGGAGGACCATTTCCTTCACCTTCAGGAGGCGGACCTTGGTGGAGTTCTCGTTCTCCTCCAGCTTCATGGTGATGTACTTAATATTCTGCTCCAGCTCGGGG
>JAFTGD010000037.1 GCA_017458065.1 Oscillospiraceae bacterium | reverse complement strand
CAGATCTCTTTAAAGAGCTGGACGTTCTCTTCCACCGTCTTGTGCTGGTCCCGGCCGATGAAAGTCGTCACCAGGTTCACGCCCAGCTTGGCCGAGGCCTTGATCAGCGCCTCGAGATGGGCGATCGCCGCGGCCCTCTTCTCAAGGTCCGGATCCATGGTATTGGGATAATAGGCCAGAGACGAGATGTGCATGCCCTTGGAGGCGACATAGTCCGTGACGTACTTGGCATAGGCGTCATCCGCCAGAACGCGCTCAGCGTCGATATGGCTTACGCCGGCATAGCGGCGCTCGGCCTTGCCCGCCGGCCAGCAGGCAACTTCGAGGCACTCAAAGCCCATTTCTGCCGCAGTGTCCACGGCCTCTTCAAAGGTCCATCCGTCCAGGATGGCGGTCAGCAAACCGAAATGAAACATTTTGCGCCCTCCTTACCTGTTTTCCGGGATCTCGACGGCCACGCCCTTTTCGCTGCTCTCCATCGAGGCGAACACCGCGCGCATCGCGCTCACAACGCTCTCGCCGGAGATGGGGGACTCTTTGCCTTCCTTCAGGCAGTCGATCCAAAGGTCGATGATGCCGGACTTGGTCTGGTTGTCGTTGGTCTGGATCTGCTCCACGTCAAAATACTGCGGCGCTTCGCCGGTCTTCTTCAGGACGATGGAGTGAGCGGGGTCGTCATAGATCCGCATCTCGCCTTTGGTGCCGTAGAAGACAGTGGAGTTGTCCTCAGCCGCGTAGTAGGTCCAGGAGGCGGTCATCGTACCGATGACGCCGTTTGCCATCTCATAGATGCAGATGGCGTTGTCGTCCACGCCGATCAGGTTCCCGTCCGCGCCGCGCTTGTCCAGCGTGGTGAGCTTGGCGGTGGTCCGGACCACTTTCTGGCCCAGCAGGAACTGGATCAGGTCGGTCTTGTGGATGCCGAGGTCGGCCATGGCGCCCATGGCAGCCTTCTTTTTGTCAAAGAACCAGGTGTTCTTGCCCGGGGTGATGCTCCAGGTCTCGGGTCCCCCGTGGCCGAAAGCCGTGCGGAAGGTGATGACGTCGCCGATGGCGCCCTCTTCCAGCAGCTGACGGGCCACGACGTGCGCCTTCGCAAGGCGCTGGTTCTGCCCGATCATGAGCAGCTTGCCGCACTCTTTGGCGGTTTTCACCATCTCCTCGCAGTCCGAGAGGGTGACGGCCATGGGCTTTTCACAGAGGACGTGCTTGCCGGCCTTCAGGGCCTTGATGGTCAGCTCGGCATGGGCGTAGTTGGCCGCGCAGACAGAGACCGCGTCGATCTCGGGGTTTGAAAGCAGCTCCTCGGCGGTGTCATAGGCCACGCCGCCGTACTTGGCGGCCATGTCCTCGGCGCGGGATTTGGTGGGGTTGTAGAAACCGACCAGCTCGCAGTCGGGGTTCGCGGCGTACTCGGGGATGTGCCGCACCTGGGCAATCTTACCGCAGCCCAGGATTCCAATCTTGATCATACTGTCTCCTCCTCATACAATCAGCAGACGTCTGCTGTTGGTGTTCTGGCCAAACTCTGCGGAACAGCTGTAGAGCGCGGCCCCACTCCCGGGTCATTCCACGGTGCTTCTGTGCATACCGTATCCCCTTGATCAATTATGGACTCAGGCAGGCATTTTGTCAATGCCTGCCCGGAAAAACTTGCTGTGGAATCAGGCGGCTTCCTCGAAGTCCGCAATGGTAAGCGCGATCACGCTGCCGATCTCCTGATACTCGTCCGCGGTATCGTCGTTGGCAAAGCTGTCCTCTCAGCCGCCCGCTTCCGGGTTCGTGCTTTCAATTGTCCTGTATTACCAGCAAATTTACAATGCCGCGATCACGGCAGATCCTGCAGGAGTTTCCCGTCCACTCTTTTCATCAGCCAGAAAGCAACAGGGGCCGCCAGCAGTTCTGCAAGCACAAACGATATCCATACCAGCGTCAGGTTACCCGTCCTTGAGAGCAAATATGCCAGAAGGATCGGCAGAAATACCTGCCGGCAAAGGGTCAGCCACATGCTGTAGTCTCCCCGGCCCAGTGCCTGAAACACCGTGGAGTAAACCAGACCCAATGTGGAAAGAAAGTAACTGAACGCAAAAATCCTTACCGCCGGGATCCCGATCTCCATCATTGTTTCGGATGCATTGAACAGAATCAGGATCGGTCCTGCAAACAGCGAAAGCGCCAGCCAGACAAGCCCCATCAGAATACCATCATAGCGGAAAGATACGCGAATACTTTCATAGATTCGCTCCTTCTTCTTTGCGCCGTAGTTATAGGCAATCAGGGGAATCAACCCGCAATTGATGCCGTTTATGGGAATCGTGGCAAGACCGCTCAGGCGGTTGCAGATCCCCATAACCGCAACAGCCGTATAGGAAAACGCCTGAAGGATTGTATTCATCAAGATTCCGCTCAGAGAAACCACGCTCTGCATAATAAACGTTGGGATACCGATACGCAGGATATCCAAAACGCTCTTTTTGTCCACACTTCCTCGAAACAGAATCGGGATCGCTGAATTCCATTTTTTATTGACCGCGATCCCGGCCGCAGCCCCGCAGAACTGCCCGACAACCGTAGCGATGGCAGCCCCGGCTGTCTCCATTCGGGGAAAGCCGAACCAGCCAAAAATCAAAACAGGGTCAAGAATCAGGTTCACCAAAGATGCGACACCCAGCGTGATCAGAAAGTGCATAGCCTTCCCTGTGGCAATCAGGAACCTGTCAAACACCCACTGGCCCATCTGTCCCAGGGAAAAGAACATAACGATCCTCAGATAAACAATGCCGTAGTGATATATCTCGCCCTCTCCGCCTGCCTGCCAGGAAAAATATGTTCTCCAAACAGCAGACATAAAAAAGCATTGAGACCCCAGGCACAAAAGGCGAGAAAGACTGAAGCTCGTGCCGCCTTCGAAACCTTTTCCCGATTTCTTTCTCCGAGTGCCCGGGAAATCACGGCATTGAGGCCTACAGCAAGTCCACAGCCTACCGCCCCCATCACGTTTTGGACCGGAGCAGCCAGGGAAAGCGCGGTCAACGCCTCCTCGCAGATATGGGACACGAAAACACTGTCTACGACATTGTAGAGAGAGTTGCACAACAGCGATATCACCATAGGCGCTCCGATCTGACGGATCAGCTTTGCAATCGAATCCGTACCCATACGGTCGTTTTCCTGCTGCATATTAACTTCCCTTTCTGCAAAATTGTAAGAATCACCGCGCCGTTTTCGGTGTCCTCTCGGCGATGGTGTTCAACCGTTCCGGCTCACCGTCACCCTGTAGGACAAGGGGCTCCATTCCGTAAAACCGACCGTCCTTCTGTTTACTTCAAAACCCATTCGAGGCCTTTGGGGAGATACTCGTTCCAGAAGTCCCAGGTGTGTGCGCCGGGGCCGTCCTCGTAGCGGAAGTCCGCCCCTTCCTCCTCCAGGAAGCGCTTGAAGTCCCGGTTCACCTCATAGAGACTGTCCTCCGTTCCGATGGCCATGTAGATCTTCGGGATCTCCTTTCCCTCGGCCCTGAGCCTGCGGTAGAGGAACTCCGGGTTGCGGTCGGACTGAAGCAGCGTCTCGGGATCGCCGAAGACGTCCCGCACCATCTGCTCGGACATGATGCTGTTCTTCCGTCTGCCAAGCTCCGCCACCTCGTGGATCACCAGCGCGGACGAGAGCGCGATACAGGCCGAGAAGGTCTCAGGAAACTGCAGCGCCGTGTGGATCGCGCCGAAGCCGCCCATCGAGAGACCGGCGATCAGGGTGTTCTCCCTCGTGATGCAGTAGCCGAAGGTGTCCCGGATGTAGTCCGGCAGCTCTTCCCCGATGAAAGAGGCGAAGTTGCCGCCCGGATAGCCGTGGTCGAGGTAAAAGGAGTTGCCCGTCGTCGGCATGAAGACCGCAAGGTTATACTGCTTGGCCATCTCCTGCGCGACGCCTCCGTAGAGCCAGTCGGTGTCCGTGCCGGTGAGACCGTGGAGCAGAATCAGGGACTTGGTCGGGCGGTCATAGTGCCGGGGATCCTTGATCTCCTCAATGATAAAATCGTTCGGAATCACAAAGCTGAAGTTCGTATGCTGCATGATCGTGTCTGCGTGGAATTCCATTCTTCCGCTCGCCATACCGGGGATACCTCCTGTGCATTCTTTTTTTGAGCGGGTCCAGTATACCATGCAGGCCGGTTTTTTCCAATTCCCCTGAGGGTACTTTTTTTGCATCCCTTTTCCCAAAATCTTAACGTCCGCATCGGGTCCCGCGGCGTTGACACCCTCCGCTCCCGTCTGGTAAAATAAACAAAAAGAATCTGTCAGGAGGCTCGTATGCCAAGAGCCCTGTTATCAAAACTGAAAGAAGCCCTGTTC
>JAFTGD010000083.1 GCA_017458065.1 Oscillospiraceae bacterium | reverse complement strand
TATGACAAGTGAAAAAAAGAAGAAGGCGCGGGTCATAGCCCACGCCCACTTATCTCTTATGCGCAAACTCTCATTTATCGTCGATATTCAAACCACAGTTTACCCGATGTCATTTCTGCCCAGCTATATTGTGTCATATATTCTCCGTGATACGCGTTGAGCGCGTCGGAATTACCGCTGAGCATTTGATAGTAGTCGCAGTCGATCTGTTCTGCGCGAATGGCCAACACGCCGCTTCTTCGTATCAGCAAATCCTCCATCCCGATTTTTTTCAGGGTCGCCCGCAAGTCACTGACAAGGTTGCGTATTTGATGCTTCGTCTTCGTTGAATCCGTCTCGCCCTCCCACAGCGCCGTCGCGATCTCCTCCGCTGTACAGGCCGCGCCCTTTCGATCTACAAGAAAAGCCAGCAGTTCCTTTGTTCTGCGCCGCTGAAACGGAAGCGGTTCTCCTTGCCAGAAAACCTCAAAGAATCCGAAGCATTGGACATACAGTGTTTGCGGCTTCGGCTTCGGAAAATGCGGGATCTGATCCAGCTCCTCCCGAATCGCCGCAGCGTCAACCGGCTTCATGACATATCCATGCGCGTGCAGTCGATAGGCCTCCAACGCATACTGGTCATAGCCTGTTACGAAAATGATCCGCGTGTCCGGCGCAGCTTCTTTGATTTTCACCGCAAGTGTGAGTCCGCTCATGCCGGGCAGCTCAATATCGGAAAACACCACGTCGGGCCGCTTCTCCGGGTCTGGCAGGGCCTCCGTCACATCCGCCGCACTGGAGAACGCAAGGATTTCCGCCTCCGGTTCTGCCTCCGCAATCGCGTCATGCAGCATGCGCAGCATCTTTGGCTCGTCATCAATGGCAAAAATACGCATTTCAGCCGCCCTCCTTCGGTACAACGATCGTTGCTCTCGTTCCGGCTCCGGGTACGGAATCAATGCGCAAACTGCCGCCGACAACACGATGCAATCTCTCCCTGACGTTTGCAAGGCCGATATGGGAATGTCCATCCCGAATCTCCTGATCGGGGTTGAAACCTGGGCCGTCATCTGAAACCGAGATCTCATACCGATCCGCGAATTCCTTTGTTGAGATCATAACAGCTCCGCGTCCACTCAGTTTTCCTCTGACGCCGTGGCGCACCGCATTTTCAACCAGCGGCTGTAGTGTGAGCGTCGGGATACGAAATTCGGTGCATTCCAGGTCATAACTCACCTGAAGCGCGTCCTCATATCGCAGCTGTTCCAGCTCCAGATAGAGCTTCGTATGCCCCAACTCCTGCGTAAAGGGAATCGTCCTGTCTTTTGCAATCGAATCCATGTTCCCTCGAAGATATTTTGAAAACTTAGCCACGGCTTTTTCCGCAGCTGCAGGATCGGTTTTACAAAGGCTCTGGATCGCCCCAAGGGTATTATACAGGAAATGCGGCTGAATCTGGCTGAGCATAATGTCTACTCGCAGCTGCTTATTCTCTTGAACCTGCTGATAGTATCGCTCAGACTGGTCGATCCAAATGTAGTTGAACATGAATACCGCCGCGACAGAGGAACCGAGCAGGATCGTGTAAATACCAAAGTAAAACATCTGGATCAGCATGGATAGCATGGGGATCATGATGTAAATGCCAAACGCGAGGCGCTGCCTTGCGGATAATTTATTTCTCCTGCTCCAAAGAGCGACGACATTGACCGTCATGATAAGGACAGGCGGAACAAGCAGCAGCGGATACCAAGGGCCGCGCCGATACACATTGCTGTCATCGATGCTGTAGATCATCGTGGAAAACTGCGTATAGATCAACAATCCAACATATACGATCCACAGCGTTGCCACGGTGTGAAAGAGTCGGCTTTCTTTCCAATCCGTCTCGCCGCTTGACCGTAGCAAAAAAACTGTGAGAAGTAGCATGAGCAAGGATGGCAGAAAAGATTCCCAAAACAGGGTAAAGCGAAAGATTCTTGCATGCGTCAGGTCGGGATACATCGATGCAAGCTGACCGGATAGATTGAAAACGGCAATGGCAACCATAATACTGAAAAAAGCAACAAAGTATTTTTTCATCCATCGCTCAAAATGCGAACTGATCAGCACCTGTATCAGACCAAGTGTGCTGATCATGAGTCCCGCTATCCCGATACTTAAATTCATATAATATCCTTCCACTGTGATTTGCCTCCCGCCATACATATTTCGTCACTTGGATAGGGAGGCAAAATTAAACAATATAAGACTCTGTCTGTCTAATGCTATGCGGGATCATCATGGCTGTCAAGTCCTCTTTCTGGCATAAATCGAGTTTCGAGACAGCATGAACGGATATTCAAATTGCCTGCTTTTTTCCTGTTAAAGCAGCCGTTTTGCTCTCCGCAGTGCTGTTTCTCTGCTTCCCACCTGCCAATGCTGAAATAACAATTTATTATAAAGGCTTCTGCGCTCAAAAACGTCACAAATACAACGATATTCCAGTGGCGAGGAATTCTGTGCCGATCAAGGCAAACTTTTCATAAGAAACTTTGTGTATTGCAAGAAAATTTAACGCAGAGTGGCGCAAAAGGCCCGTCACTTGGGCTTTTTGGCGTTTTTTAAACACGCCATAGACTTCAATATTGCTCTTCAACATAGCCCTCCAAGCGTTTTGTGAGTCTATTATATAGCGTCTATT
>JAFTGD010000036.1 GCA_017458065.1 Oscillospiraceae bacterium | reverse complement strand
CCGCTTGGCAGCGGGGATGGCCAAGCGCCGGGGGCCACCTTCTTGGGAAGGGGGCTCCCAAGAGCGAGAACCCCAATATAACCTATATTCTCTGCACAATGTTCGGGGCTATGTTACCCACCATCAGTGCAGAAGAGCCAAATTTTACAATGAATCCTTGCAATTTGTACAGTACCCGTGTAAAATAACAGGTAAGAACACTGAGAAATGGTCAGATTCTCCGGAGGTACCCTTATGGCTGTGAGCGTTGCAGATCTTCTCAATTATGAGTATTATCGGGATTTTCAGCTTCTTGCCGGGAAATCCGGACTGACCCGCCAGGTAACAGGATGCGGGATTTTGGATTATGAGCTGGACCGTGATGTAAACGGGAAGTACGCACATGCAAACTTTCTTCCCAATCAGCTTGTGATCTCGTCCCTGCTGTTTGCCAAGGACAACCCGTTTATGCTGAATGACGTCGTCAAATACCTGATCGGGAAAGAGTGCAGCGGACTTGTCATTAAAAATGTTTTTCAGCTCCCCATTCACGATTCCGTCCTGCGGTATGCCGATGCGAAAGGTTTTCCGATTCTGCTTGCCGACCGAAAAAAGACTTTTTTCGAGGACTTTATCATCTGCACAAACGACTTTATCAAAGCCTCTGAGCAGAGCGAGCGGGTAGAAAAGGATTTGAGCCAGCTTCTCTTCGGGCTGAACAGCCCATCAGAAAGAGCGCAGATTGCGCACCGTCTTCTAACCTTGATGCGCAGTCAGTACGTGGCAGCATATATCAGTTTTGACAAGGAACGCCGGCACATTTCGCTGAAACCGGAATGGTTCCCCAAAGAAATGGTGTTTGTCCGGTACCGCTTCGGCAACGGATACTTTCTCCTCCTGACGCAGGATGCCCTTGACCCCGGTCACGCAGATTTCCTGCGCATTTTTCAGAGCCTGCTCTCAAAGTATGACGACGTCAGGATAGGCGTCAGCCGTGTACACTTTCTCCCTGAAGACCTCAGAAGCGCATTGTATGAAGCGGTTTACGCGTCGGTTATCCGGAAGCTCTCTCTGCAATATGACATCCCCTCAGACCGCCCCTACGTGCGCTACGAGGACATCGGGATCTATCAGGTGCTGCTTCCCTTGCGGGACGACGAGGCGATGCAGAAATTTACCGAGAAGATTATTGAACCGATCATCGAATTCGATGCGAAAAATCAGGGGAATCTCCTTTATACGCTGCTGCGTTATGTCCTTTTTGACGGTAATCTGCACATCCTCGCGGAGAAAACAGGGCAGCACGAAAACACGCTGCGCTTCCGTCTGTCAAAGATAGCGGATATCACAGGGCTGAACTATCGCCTCCCGTCTGACTATGAACAGCTTTCCCTGGCATCCAGGATCTATATGCTCAGCGATTTCCGTATCATCTGATCCCCGGGATCCGTGGAAACGGCATCTCTTCTGTTGAAAATAATCAAGCCCGGAGCATTTTTCTCATTGCTCCGGGCCATTTATTGTTTTTATTTGCGCTCCTGCGCTCCGGGGGTCAGTGCTTCTGCGCCTTGCCCTGTGCGACAAGCTCGTTAATATACTCGTCGATCAGCCGCAGGCCTTCTTCCAGATTGTGCGCATGGGAAAGTGTAATCCGGAAGCTGTAAGGAATGTTGAAGCAGTCGCCATGGCATACAAGGACGCCCTTCTGATCCAGCAGGTCATCACAGAACTTTTCCGCCGGAACATCCAAATCATAATGAACCAGATAGGTGGTTCCGTGGGACTCGGCATACTGATGCAGATAGGGGTGATTCTCCAGCCATTTATCGATTACGGCTTTGTTCGCGTTTACGATCTTGCGGGAGCGATCAAAAATCTTGTCAACATGTTCCAGTGCAATCGCAAAGATCCATTCGTCGAATACGCCGCCGCAGATCGAATCGTAAGAGCGCCAGTTAAACAGCTTCTTCCGGGTTTCCGCATCGTGGCAGATGATCCATCCGACACGGGTTCCGGCCATGGAATAAATCTTGGAGGAACTCGCAGTGACAATTGCCTTTTCATAAAGGTCCATGAACGACGGCATATATTCCTCGTCAAGGCCACGGTACATCTCGTCGCAGATAATCCAGGCATCGACACTTCTGGCGATCTCAACCAGCTCTTCCATCTCTTCCAGCTTAAGCACTGTTCCTGTGGGGTTATTCGGGTTCGTAAAGAGAATCGCTTTGGTGTTCTGGTCGACATTGTCTCTGACTTCTGAGAGATCCAGGCGGTACCCGTCTTTAATCTTCAGGTCAACCTCACGAAGCTCGCATCCGATCGAGCGCGGAATGGAATAGAACTGCTGATAGTTTGGCATGATGGAGACGACATTGTCTGTGCTCTCCAGAAGGGCATAGCAAACGGTTGCGTTTGCGCCGGTTCCGCCGTGGCAAAGAATGATTTCTTCCGGTTTCACATTCTTATAGAGCTTTGCCAGCGCTCTGCGCGTGCGAGGCGTGCCCTCAAAGCGCGGATAGCCCAGGTTCATGTGCTTCACTTCTTCAAAGAAGTTCTCCATGCTTTCGCCGGTCAGTTCAAACAGCTCCTCCACCGTCATGGGGAGCACGCAGCTTCCACCGAGATAGACCTTGTTCTTCTCGCTGTCACACGCCGGGTTCAGCCAGTTTTCCAGAATAAATTCGTCAATTTTCACTGGTAATTCCTCCTGTCATTAAAAACTTTGTTTCTTGGAACCAGCAACCACATTATTGAGGAATTGCCCCATTTTTTCAATTGGAAGCTTTTGTGAATTTCTACAACCGTCTCCCCCTTTCTGTTTTAATATTCACAAAAAGAGACCGTTCTTTTCCATGCTTCTTCTTCGAGATCCTGCTCTGACCGGATGATTTTCTCAATTTCTGTTTCCGCCCGCAGCCGGTTTTCTCCGCCGTGATTCTTGTTTTCGCCTCATCATGCCACAGAACGGCACCGGGCTTTCAATCGCTTTCCGCAGGAAGCCGTCCGCGGTATGCGGAAACTGCTCGGTTGCAAATTTTGTTTTTTTGTAGTATTAATAAGGAAAAGGATCCGTACGCGCCGGGAGAGAAACATGATTTCTGCAGACGATAAAATCAAAAGAATGATAGAGGTCTCGCGCCTCTATTACGAGGATAACTGCAGCCAGAACGAGATCGCCAAGAAGCTCGGGATCTCGCGGCCCCTTGTCAGCCTGATCCTGAACGAGGCGAAGGAGCGCGGGATTGTCACCATCTCCATCAACGACAGCCGCGTCACCGCCGAGTACGTGACGGAAAAGCTGAGGAACACCTACCGGATCGACGCCGTCATCACCGTGCCGGACGGAAAGAACGACGACCTGACCAACCTGCGGGTGGCGGAGGCCGCCTTCCACCTCTGCTTCAGCAAGGCAAACGACGGCAAGCATGTAGGCGTCGGCTGGGGCTCCATCCTCGGCAGGATGGCGGATTTTGCCGAGACGCAGGAAAACGCCATCGCCACGCGAGGCGCGCTGTTTCCGCTCGTCGGAAGGGTAAACTCCGTCACAAGAGGATATCACACCAACGAGCTGGTCCGGATTTTCTCCCTGAAAACGGGCAGACACCCTACCTTTTTATATTCGCCGGCTCTGTATGAGACCACGGTGGAATACGAGATCATGAAACAGTCGGACGCCTACCGCTCCATTATGGAGGAGTGGGACTTTATGGAGCAGGCGCTGGTATCCGTTTCCAACTTCCCCTCCTATCCCGATCTGGGCGTTAAGTCCCTCTACGGCAACGCCCTCACCGAGAAGAAGGCCGTCGGCAGGGTCCTGGCTCACTACTTTGACTCCTACGGCAGAATCATCTCCCCCCTGTCCGAATCCACCTTTCAGGCTTCCATCCAGCAGCTGCGGCAGACCAACGTGACAGCTGTCTGCTCCAACCAGGTGAGGGCGCAGTGCGTCATCGGCGCGCTGCGAACGGGTGTCATCAACCAGCTTGTCCTTCCGTACAGTCTGGCTGAAAAGGTTTCCAGAGTCAGTTTTTAACATTTGCTAATTTCAACTGTCATTATTGTCTAAAATCTTTCCGAACACTTTAGCAATAATGACAGTTTTTTTTCAGCGGACGGCTTTTTTCTTGACATCCTGAAAAAAGAGTGCAAAAATATGTCGTAATCCAGAATGGCGCAGAAGGGTTTTTAGCGAAAATTCTTTGCGAATGCCATTTTTTGACAAATGTTAATTTTTAGAATCTTGTTGAGGGGTGAAGCTACAATGGAAATAAGCCAGTTGAAAAGCAGAATCATCAACGCCTGTGAGAGTGTGATCGGTGCGGAGCAGGAGCTGACCGATATTGATTCCAAGTTCGGTGATGCCGACCACGGTCTGACCATGCACAAGATTGCCGCCGCCGTCAAGAACGCGGTTACCGAGTCCACCGGCGACATCAAGGAGATGCTGGACGATGCGGCCATGGCCGTGCTGAGCCTGAACGGCGGCAGCGCAGTTCCCCTGTGGAACTCCTGGCTGGACGGCATGCAGGAAGGCGCTCCGGAAGCGGAAGAGATCGACGTTGACGGTGTGAAGGCGATGTTCGCCTCCGCGTTTGAAGCTCTGGACGACATGTCCGGCGCCAAGGTCGGCGACAAGACCATGATGGACACCGTGATCCCCGCCTGTGAGGCCATCGCCGCCTATGCCGGCGACAGCGTGAGCGAGCTCTTCTCCGTCGCGGCGGAAGCCGCAAAAGCGGGTGCGGAAAACAGCAAGAACTTTGTTTCCAAGTTTGGCCGTGCCAAGACCTTCGGCGCCAAGACCATCGGCACCCCGGACGCCGGCGCCATGTCCATGGCAAAGTTCTTCGAAGGTCTCGCCAAAGAATAAGAAAGAGCACTGTTTCAAAACAAAAAATATATAAAGGAGACAGGAAAGTATGAAAATGAAGAAGTTTATGAACGATCCCGCAACCCTGACCGACGAACTGCTGGAAGGCATGGGTTTGGTGTACGGCGATGTCGTCGAAGTTGACGGACATCTCGTCATCAGCAAGGACCTTGCCAATGCGGACCGCGTCACCGTCGTCAGCTATGGCGGCTCCGGCCATGAGCCCGCCGTGCAGGGCTTCACCGGCAGAGGCATGCTGGATGTCTGCGCCGTCGGCGACATCTTTGCCGCTCCCTCCGGCCAGCTGGTCTTTGAGGCCATGCAGCGTGCGGACAAGGGCCACGGCGTTCTGCTGCTGACCCTGAACTATGCAGGCGACCAGCTCGCCGGCAAGCAGGCTCTGAAGCTGGCCAAGAAGGCCGGTATGAAGGTGCGCCAGGTCGTCACCGACGAAGAGATCCGTTTTGACCCCAACGGCGAGGAGAACCGCCGCGGTCTGGGCGGCGCCGCCGCTCTGTACCACATTGCCGGTGCTGCCTGCGCTGCAGGAAAGACCCTGGATGAGGTTGCCGACATCTGCGAGCGCTATGCCCGGAACATGGCCGGTATCGCGGTTCAGGTTGCCTGCGCAACGCATCCGCAGAACGGCGCTTCCTTTGGTGATCTGGCCGAGAGCGACATGATGGAGATCGGTGCAGGCCAGCACGGCGAAGGCGGCGGCGTCCGCGTCCCGATGATGAGCGCGAAGGACACCATCGCCACTGTTGCGAAGCCCATCGTCGAGCACCTGGGCCTGAAGGCCGGCGACAAGGCTTTCGTCATGATCAACGGCAGCGGCGCAACCACCCTGATGGAGATGTACATCCTCTACAAAGAGACGGTTGCCTATCTTGAGAACATGGGCGTGAAGATTGCCGGCTGCATGGTTGGCGAGATCCTGACTGTTCAGGAAGCCGCCGGCTTCCAGCTGGATATGGCCAAGTGGGACGATGAGATCGAGGCGCTGTGGAATACGCCCGCTCACGCAACCGTGTTCTTCAAAGAGTAAGAAGGAGTATTTGAAAAATGGCTGACGCAGTCGGAAATAAAATTGCAAAAGATTACCATCTGGATATTCCCGCGGCAGACACCGGCTTCTTTGTGAAGGGCCTTGGCAATACCGACTGGGGCATGAAGAACCGCCTGTCGAGAATCTTCGACCCCAAATCCGGGAACACCGTCATGCTGGCCTTCGACCATGGCTACTTCATGGGTGCCACGGCAGGGCTTGAGCGTCTGGATGTCACCATCGCGCCGCTTTGCGAGTACGCGGACGTGCTGATGGCCACCAGAGGCGCCATCCGCAGCTGCATCCCGCCCACGGCAAACAAGGCGATCTGCCTCCGTGCAACCCACGACACCTCCGTTCTGTTTGAGGATCTGAGCACCGGCTCCGGCATGGCGCTGGACTTTGAGGACGCCATCCGCATGAACGCCTCCGCGCTGGCCATCCAGTGCTTCATCGGCGGCAGCGGCGAAGCGGCTTCCGTCGAAGCGCTCTGCAGAGCGGCCGACCAGGGCGCCAAGTTCGGCATCCCCGTTCTGGGCGTTACCGCAGTCGGAAAAGAGATGGCGCGCAACGAGAAGTACTTCATGCTGGCCACCAGAATGCTGGCAGAGTTGGGCGCGACCTTTGTGAAGACCTACTACATCGAAGAGGGATTTGAAAACGTCGTGGCTGCCTGCCCGGTTCCCATCGTCATTGCCGGCGGCAAGAAGCTGCCCGAGAACGAAGCCCTCGACATGGCGTACAAGGCCATCCAGGCCGGCGCAAAGGGCGTCGACATGGGCCGCAACGTCTTCCAGAGCGAGCATCCTGTCGAGATGATCAAGGCCATCCGCAAGGTCGTCCACGAAGGATTCACCGGCAAGGAAGCCTTCGAGTTCTTCACCGACGCCATCAACTGACAGACTTTACTTTGATATTACGAAAGGGGTTTAAGAGAAATGTCCGCTGAATACATGCACGTTGGCATTCCCGTACTGAACAAGAAGCCCAACATGGTCTACAACGACTGGGGCAAGTTCTGGGTCAACGAGAGCGTTGACGCCTACGACTTCAAGATTGAGTACCTCAAGTTTGACGAAGGCACCATCTTCCCCGAGATCCTTTCCAAGCAGCCCCATGTGGCCTACAGCGTCGACAACATCGAGTACTACGCGGAGCAGGCCCAGCAGGTCATCTTCGGACCGGCGCACGTCAACAACGACCCGAAGATCCGCCTGGCATTCGTCATTTGGGACGACGCCATCATCGAGCTTTACGAAGACAAGAACTAATTTTAACATGCTTTGAACGCTTTCCGGAAACGGAGGGCTTTAAAGAAAAAAGAAACTAAGGAGGAAAAACATGAAAAGGACCCTAGCAATCATCCTCGCGCTGGTTATGATCTTTGCACTTTGTGCATGCGGCCAGCAGCAAGCTGCCGGTGGCAGCAACCAGAGCACCTCTCAGCAGGGCAGCGCTGGATCCCCCAAGCAGGACATCGCGGAAGCACCCGCGGAAGAAGCTGCGACAGAAGAAGCCGCTCCGGCGGAAGAAGCTGCTGACGCAGAAGCCGAACTCAAGCCCGTCAAGATGGGCCTTGCGATGCAGAGCCTTCAGGCTGCTGCTTTCCACGCCTGGGCAGATTATCTGCAGTACAGACTGGACTACGAAGCAGAGCAGCGCGGCTACAAAGTTGAGCTCATCACCACCAACGCCGCTGACGACGTCACCAAGCAGGCCAACGACATCCGTGACCTGATTGCCGCCGGATGCGAAGTCATCTTCTGCCCCTGCCTTGACTCTCAGGCCATTCTGCAGTCCGTCAAGGAAGTCCACGACGCAGGCATCATCTATGTTTCCTACTGCCGTGAAGTTTCCCACGATGCGACCGGCGACCAGGTCCCCGATCTGACCGTTAACTTCGCTTCCGAAGAGCAGGCGTATGTCGGCATGATGGATCTGTGGGAGATCATGAAGGCTGACGGCGTTGAGCCCGTCAAACTGATTGACTGCTACGGTGACAAGACCGACGAGAACGCCCACAACAGAGAAGCCGGTCTGCAGCGCGCTCTGAAGGACGGCGGCTATGAGGGCATCCCCATTGTCGAAGTCGAGTGCGGCCACTGGGAGCCCGACGTCTGCGGCCAGAACCTCGCTCCTGTCCTCGCAGCCAACCCCGATGCAAACTGCATGTATTCTTCTTCTGACTTCCTGAACAGCGGCATCCAGAAGGCTATGGAAGATGCCGGTATGTGGCACAAGCGCGGCGAGGAAGGCCACGTGTACTTCTCCGCTTCCGATATGTATCCTCTCGGCATCCAGCATCTGCGTGAGGGCTACATGGACACCGCCGTTGACCAGGGCTGCTACAACTTCGCAGTTCATGCTGCCGCCGGTGCTTTCGACCTGCTCGAGGGCAAGGAAGTTGAGCAGGTGCAGCTGGTTCTCGGAACCCAGTCCACCAACGACAACATCGAAGAGATCCTTGCCACCATTCCTCTGTGGGGCAACGACTACGCAGACTATTAATACGTCCGGCGCTCTTCGAACAATCAACACTTAGCATTATCCTGGGGGGCGAGGCCAACTGCCTCGCCCCCGATCCTGATTTTCTTTTTTCTTTGACTTAGACAGCTTCCAAGAATGGAGGGAACACGATCGTGTCAGCAAAACTGAAACGCTTCGCAAGCAACAATAAAACGCTACTGATCATGCTCGGCGTCATCGCCGTCGTGTTTATCATACTATCGTTGACAGTTCCGAATTTCGCCACCCCGCGGAATCTTACCAACCTTCTGCAGCAGATCGCCCCCATTGCCGTGATGGCCTGCGGCGCAACCTATGTGCTGGTCATCGGCGGTATGGACATTTCTAACCCCGCCGTCATGGCGGCCTCCGCCGTCGTCGGCGTGTATTACATGACCACGCTGGGCGGCAACCTGATCGTCGGCACCTTTGTCATCATTCTGACCGCCTCTCTTCTCGGCCTGATTAACGGCTTTGCCATTGCAAAGCTGAAGATGGTCCCGATGGTGGTTACGCTTTCCATGATGACGATCGGCACGGGCCTTGCCACGATCCTCAGCGGAACGCGCGGTTTGCCGATTCTGCCGCCGTCTTTCTCCACATTCTTCAACAAGACGACGGTCATCATCATTCTCCTGCTTGTTACGATTGTTCTGGACTTTATTCTGACCGGTACAAAGTTCGGCAGAAAGCTCTATTACATCGGCAACAATGCCAGAACCGCAAGAGTCTCCGGCATTGACAGCGAGAACCTCACCATGCTCACGTATGTGATCAGCGGTCTGTGCGCCGGTATCGCGGGCGTCATCAACACAGCTTCCATTGCAACCGCAAGAGCGAACATGGGTCCCCAGTCCCAGATCCTGGACATCATCAGCGCGGCCGTCATCGGCGGCGTCTCTCCGAATGGCGGCACCGGCCGCGTCCGGGATGCCGTTCTCGGCGCGTTCCTGATCGTCGGCCTGAACAACGTGATGAATCTGCTTGCCGTATCGGATTACTATACGACGCTGATCAAGGGCGGCATCATCATCGGCGCAATGGGCATTTCTTCCTATCGGCAGCAGCAGGCCCTGAAGAAAGGAGCGTAATCGATGGATAACAAACTTTCTTTGGAGCTGAAGCATATCAGCAAGACCTTCCCCGGCGTCAAAGCGCTGTCGGATGTTTCGTTCTCCGCAACGCCGGGCAAAGTGTGCGGCATTGTCGGCGTCAACGGCGCAGGTAAGTCCACCCTGATGAACATCCTCGGCGGCATTCACCAGCCGGACGAGGGCGGCGAGATCATCATCAACGGCGAGAAGGTCGTGATCGCAGACCCCAAAGCTTCCACGAAGCTTGGCGTCGCCTTTATCCAGCAGGAGGTACAGGCCTTCGACACCATGAATGTCTATGAGAACATTCTGGCTGCAGACCTGAACAAGTGGCGGAAAAAAGGCTCCTTCGCACTGGACCGCGCCGCCATGAAGAAGGAAGCGAAGGTTCACCTGGAAGCGCTTGACAGCCACATCGATGTGGAGGCCCCGGTATACACCCTCACCGTCGGCGACAAGCAGATCATCCAGATCGCCCGTGCGCTGAGCCAGGGCGGTCGGATCCTCCTCTTCGACGAGCCGACCTCCTCCCTCTCCGACCACGAGGTCGCCATGCTGTTCAGCGTTATCCACAGGCTGAAAGAGCAGGGCTATATCATCTTCTACATCTCCCACTTCCTGGATGAGATTTTTGAGCTGTGCGACAATGTTGTCGTGCTACGAGACGGCCAGGTCGTGGGGAAAGCGGACATCAGCGACATCAACAAAGAGCAGCTGGTCGAGATGATGCTGGGCTATCAGATCGAAGGCAGCACTCATGTCCGCGGCAACACGCTGGACGATGTGATTTTCAAAGCGGAGCACATCTCCGGTGAAAAGCTGCCGAGAGACTTCAGCTTCGAGCTGCACAAGGGCGAGATCCTCGGCGTCTGGGGTCTGCTCGGCTCCGGAAGAAGCGAGCTCTTCAACACCATCCTCGGCATCGACAAGATGGTCGACGGACAGCTGTACTTCAAGCAAGGTGGAGAGCTCCGCGAGATCACCCAGAAGGAATTCTACAAGCACATCGGCTACCTGACCGAGGGCAGACATTATGACGGCCTGTTCCTGAACATGTCCATCGGCAGGAACATCACCAGCTCCAAGCTGGATGAGTTTGCAACCAAGGGCCTTGGCATTCTCAATCCCGGAAAAGAAGCCGTGGAAGCCCGCAAGCTGATGAAGGAAGTTGACGTCAAAGCCATTGACGAAAACATGAAAGTCTCCAAGCTCTCCGGCGGCAACCAGCAGAAAGTCATCATCGCCAAGTGGTTCCTGAAGGATCCGGAGATCCTGTTTATGGATGAACCCACCAAGGGCGTTGACGTTGGCGCCAAGAACGAGATCAAGGAACTGATTATTGAGAAAGCGGAAAAAGGGACCTCCTTTGTGGTTGTATCTTCAGAGCTGGAAGAAATCATGAGTCTGTGCGACAGAATCATCGTGATTTATGAAGGCAGACTGGTCGGCGAAGTACAGAAAGCGGACTTTTCGAAGGAGAACCTGATGAAGGGCATCGTCAGTCAGGAGGAGAAAAATGCAGAATAAGAAGAAATTTGACGTTTTTAATTTGTCTTCCTATCTTGTGCTGCTCGCCATTTTGGTCATCTTCGGGATCGTCGGGAACAACTTCCTGACGTTGAGGAGCGTTTATGCGACCATCAACAACGGAACGCCCCTGATCCTGATCACCTGCGCCGTAACCTTCAGCCTCCTGGTAGGAATCATTGACCTGTCCTGCGCCGCCATCGGCTACGCAGCCGGCGTCTCCTCCGGTATGCTGATGCACTGGTATGGCGTACCGTTCGCTGCAGCCCTTCTCGTCGGTATCGTGATCGGCGTGTTCCTGGGCTGGGTCAACTCCCTGCTGATCGTAAAGCTCAAAATGAACGGCATGCTGGTCACCTTCGGCATGATGCTCGTTCTGCGCGCTTACGGGCGTATCCTGACAAACGACAACACCATCACCCTCGGCGACCACGTTAAGGCGCTCCGGCAGACGCGTATCGCCGCGCTGGGAGGACTGCAGCTCACGGTCATCGTGCTCATCGTGTTCATTGTGATCCTGCACCTGGTGCTGAAGTATACCGCCTTTGGACGCAGACTGCTGCTGGTAGGCTGCGACGAGAACGTGGCGAAGCGAATCGGTATCAATTCCGACCGGGTCAAGACCCAGGCGCTTTTGCTGGAAGGCCTGCTCTGCGGCATCGCCGGCTCGTTCTTCTGGATCGTTGTGGAAGGCGCAATCGTGACCACCGGTCTGAACAGCTATGAGTTCCTTGCCATTGCGGGCGCCTGCCTTGGCGGCATCAGCCTTCTGGGCGGCCGCGGCACCATCTTCCCGGGCGCGGTCATCGGCTCGCTGATCCTGCTGTTCCTGGCGGCAGGCATGGCAAACGCGGGCATCTCCATTTTTGTCACGCCTTTCGTCCGCGGCGTCATCATCTTCATCGCCATGTACATCGACTCTCTGCGTACCAGAAGAATGATGGGCAACAAACTGGGATAAGAGGAACAATCTCAGCACTGTATCAACCAAATATAAACGAGGCTGTCTCACTTTTGAGGCAGCCTCGTTTTTTATGTGTCGGGTTCTGTTATTGTCTGCGATTCTGTTTTGATTTTCTCAGCGGGAGGCCAAGCAGATTGGCATCGAAACCCTTGAGGATCTCTTCAAAGCGGCCCGAAAGAAAGGTGTTGTTCGGAAAGCGGGCGTTCCACTGTTCCCGGAAGTCGGCGGCAAAGGCTTTTCTGTCGTCGGAAAGCCTCTCCGCGGCAGGGGAGAAAAACAGCGCCAAAACCTGCTTGTCCCGGAAGGCGGCCTCTTTGCGCGCTCTTCGCGGCAGCTGCGCCCAGCGCTGTTCAAACCGGTCCAGAATATTCTCCGCCGTGCACTCCTCAGCGGCGCCCTCCCGGCGGTCAAACCACTCGGTCAGGTTCTTCTCAAATTCCGCAAAACAGTCCGGGTAATGGTCGTAGTCGAACAGGTCCAGGTACGGATGGGCAGATGCGATCAGGTCTATAAAATCCATGCTTTACTTGCGCACGAGGTACTTGCGCATATCCAGAGAGCAGGCGGCCAGAATGATGGCGCCCTTGATGATGTACTGGAGGTTGGGGTTGATGCCCAGCATGTTCAGCGCGACAAAGATGATGCGCAGCACGAACACCCCGAGGACAATCCCGCCGATGTTGCCGGTGCCGCCGACGAAAGAGACGCCGCCGATGACACAGGCCGCGATGGCGTCGCATTCGTTGTTCAGACCGGTGGCCGCCGTCACGGAACCGAGACGCGCCGCCTCCACAAAACCGGCGAATCCGTAAAGGGCGCCGGCGAGGGTGTGTACCAGAACCGTCGTCATGAACACATTGACGCCCGAGACCTTTGCCGCCTCCATGTTGGATCCCACGGCGAACATATTCTTGCCGAAGCGGGTCTTATTCCAGATGAACCACATCACGACGACCAGAATCACCGCAAAAATCACATACCAGGGGATGGAGACGTTCCACTTCTCAATGCGGAAGCAGGGCCCGGAGACCGCGCTCTTGAATTCCGCCGCGACGTTGCTGATCGGGCCGCCGCCGTTGCCGTTGATCTGGAAGAACATCAGGATGACGCCGTAGGTGATCAGCTGGGTCGCCAGCGTGACGATAAAGGGGTGCAGGCTGAACTTTGCGACGAAGAAGCCGTTCACCATGCCAATCACGGCGCCGGCCGCCATCACCATCAGCAGCACAACGAGGATCCAGCCGCCGGTGGTCGCCGGCAGGTGCTCGAAGATCAGCTTGCTCGCCGCGCGGTTCTGCAGAAAGGCCGCCGACATGCCCGCGGCAAGGCCGAACACACGGCCTGCGGAGAGGTCGGTACCGGTCAGGACGATGCAGCCGCCGATGCCCAGCGCCATGGGGAGCGAGACCGCGGCCAGGGTAATCATATTGACAATGGAGCCGGGCTTTACAAAGTTGGTGTTCTTGACGGCCGTAAAGATGATGAAGATGGCCATCAGGATATACAGCGCGTTGTTCAGCAGTCCGTCAACCCAGAAGCGGCGGCGATCCCGCGCATCCAGCGCCTGGTACTCCTGCTTTTTATTGGAAAAATAGCTCATTGATCCTTCCTCCTCAGACGTATTTCGCAGCCAGGGTCATGATCTCTTCCTGCGAGGTGTTCCTCGCGTCAACCTCGCCCGCCAGCCGGCCGCCGGACATGACCAGAATTCTGTCGCAGACGCCCAGCAGCTCGGGCATTTCGGAAGAGACCATCAGCACGGTTTTGCCCCGGTTGGCCAGATCCAGAATCAGCTGATAGATCTCATACTTGGCGCCGACGTCAATGCCGCGCGTCGGCTCATCCAGCAGCAGGACCTCGGGGTCCGTCAGCAGCCAGCGTCCGATGATGACCTTCTGCTGGTTGCCGCCGGAGAGGCTGCGGATCTTGGTCTCCTGAGAGGGCGTTTTCGTACGCATGGCGTCGATGGACCACTGGGTATCGGCCTTCATGGATTTGTTCGACAGCAGGCCGAAGCGCATGTGCTTTTTGAGGCTGGAGATGACCGTGTTCTCCCGGATGTTCTCGATGGCGAAGATACCGGTTGCGCGCCGCTCCTCCGTCAGCAGGGAGAACCCGTTTTTGATGGATTCCCTCGGGTTGCGGTTTCGGCAGACCTTGCCGTTTAATTTGATGGTGCCGCTCTTTCGCGTCGCGCTGCCGAAGATGTTCTCCAGTGTCTCGGTACGGCCGCTGCCGTCAAGGCCGGCAAGACCCAGCACTTCTCCCGCATGGGCCTGGAAGCTCACATCCCGCAGAAGGCTGTATTGGGCGCTCAGGTTCTCCACCTCAAGAGAGACCTCGCCGGGC
This sequence comes from Oscillospiraceae bacterium, assembly GCA_017458065.1. Classification (GTDB taxonomy): domain Bacteria; phylum Bacillota; class Clostridia; order Oscillospirales; family Oscillospiraceae; genus Limivicinus. Next base: position 36,973 of record JAFTGD010000036.1, on the reverse strand, counting down.
TTGTTGGTCTTCGGGGGGAACTGGTTGGTCAGCTCACGGCCGACCATATATCGGATGATGTCGGCTACTTCCAGCTCGGAAGAAGGCTTGGTCACCACATGAGTACCGTCACGCATAACGGTAATATAGTCAGAAATCCGTTTGATCTCCGCCATCTTGTGGGAGATGTAGATGATCCCCACGCCGCGATCGCGGAGCATGTTGATAATGCGGAACAGATGCTCGACCTCTTCCTCCGTCAGTGAGGAGGTCGGTTCATCAAAGACGATGATTTTTGAGTTATAGGATACGGCCTTGGCGATCTCGACCATCTGGCGCTGAGAAACCGGCATCGTGCTCATGATCCGCTTGGGATCCACATTGACGCCGAGTTCTTCAAATACCGCCCTGGTGTCCTTCAGCATTTTCTTTTCGTCGACCATGACCCCGCCGACGGTGGGATAGCGGCCGAGCCAGATGTTGTCCATCACGGACCGCTTAAGCGCCTGGTTCAGTTCCTGATGCACCATGGCGACGCCGTTTAAGAGCGCTTCCTTGGAGCTTTTGAAGTTGACTTCTTTTCCCTCCAGGTAGATGTGGCCGTCGTCCTTGTCATAGATCCCGAACAGGCACTTCATGAGCGTGGATTTTCCGGCGCCGTTCTCGCCCATCAGCGCGTGAACCGTCCCCGCCTCCACTTCCAGAGAGACGTGGTCCAGCGCCTTGACGCCGGGAAAGGTCTTGGTGATATCCGTCATTCGCAGGAGGATATCCTCTGCCATATCTGCTTACCTCCCTTTTCGCTGTAAAACTTCAGAATGGGGCAGCTGTCGTTCTGACAGCTGCCCCCAAAGGATTCAAACGGGATTATGCTTCGGCGCCGGTGTAGGGAGCGTAGGCGACGAAGAGCTTGTTGGCGAAGCCTTCTGCAACGGAGAAGATCTCGTCGGACTCGGCAACCGCGGCAACGGCGTCAGCAACTGCTTCGCCGCCGGCAACCGCGTAGACGACGCCGCAGATGGCGTTGGCCATACCGACGTTGTCCTGCTTGACGGTACCGGTCATGGTGTCGTCAGCAATGGCGTCCTTGGCAACCTGGGTCGCGTCGACACCGAAGACAGGGATCTTGGTGCTGGCGCCGTCGCCGAGGTTGTAGCCTGCAGCCTGCAGCGCGGAGATAGAGCCGATGGCCATATCGTCGTTGTTGGCGATGACGAGCTCGATCATGTTGCCGTTGCCTTCGTTGTAGCCGGCAAGGTTGACGCTCATGAAGTCAAACGCGGCAGCGGAAGACCAGGCGCCGTTCGGGTCGAGCTGATACTTGAGGGAGTTGGATGCGTCGAAGTACTCGAGTTCGGGCTTGCCGTTCTCAACCAGGATGGCGTCGGCATCTTCGACACCGTACTGGGTACGATAGATGGCCTCGACGTTGGCGGCGTCGCCCATGAACATGGCATAGGAGATTTTGCCGTCGCCGTTCAGGTCGACCGCGTCAAAGTTCTCGACCAGGAAGTCGCCGATCATCTTGCCCTGCATGTGGCCGGCCTCGGGGGCGTCGGTACCGATGAAGGAGATGTTCTCGAAGGCGTCGAGAACGGTGTGCTCTTCGCCGTCGCCTTCAATGGCGCGGTTGAAGAAGACCACGGGGACATCGCCTGCGGCCTCGATGATCTGCTGGGCAGCATCGGCGGAGCCGGAGGTGACCAGGTTCACGACCAGGACGGTGAAGCCGTTGGTGACAGCGGTCTGGACCTGCTCAAGCTGGGTGCCCTGGTTGTTGTTGCTGTCGAAGTCCTGATACTCAATGCCGGCGGCCTCAAAGTCGGCGTCCAGCTCGGCGCGGACGGTGGACAGATAGGCATCGCTGAAAGCATACCAGAACACAGCAACCTTGGTGTCGGGGGCCGGCTCTGCATAGGCAGTGACGGACAGCGCAAGCACCATGACAACGACGAGGATGAGTGCTAATACTTTCTTCATTTTGCGTTCCTCCATGAATCATATTCCGGGATATTCCCTCGGTTGTAATTATCTTATCAAATAGAGGAGGAAAATCAATGGATTATTTTAGTGAAAAAAGTTAGGATTTTTCATTTTCTTCGTTGAAAGTGTCAAAAAAGATCATTTAAATTTGTGCACTATATACAATCACTGCTGTCAGCCGAAGGAGAACAGCGCTTTTTGTCCTTCCACGGTGAACATGTTTTCTTTTGTGATGATCGAAGTGGCGGTGTCGATCAGCTGATCGGGACGGAAGCTCTGGCCTTCCAGGACCTTCCAGGCGGTTTCCACGCCGAGATAGCCCATTGCGTAGGGGTTCTGGACAATCAGGGCGGAGACGTCGCCGCTCCGCAGCAGATCGATGCAGCGGATATTGGAGTCAAAGGAGATCACCCGAACCCGGCCGCTGAGGTCCAGCGCTTCCGAGGCTTCCGCCACACCGACGCCGAGCGGCTCGTTCAGCCCGATCAGAACGTTGATTTCGGGGTATTCCTCCAGGAGCGAAACGGCGCCTTCCCGGGCTGCATCATGATCGGTGACCGTGTTGACCGTGTAGATCTGTTCGACGCGCGGATCCTTTTCCAGCTCCTCCCGAAGGCCGATCTCCCGCTCCTCACCGTTCCGGCTGACCTGGGCAAAATTGACGATCCCGACCGAGATGTGCTCTTCCTCCGACGCAAGGGCGGCGGAGGCCGTGATCCTGCCCGCCTGGATGTTGTCCGTTCCGATGCGGGCGCTGACATTGGAAGAGTTGACGTCGCTGTCGATGACAATGATCTTAAGCCCCGCTTTTGCGGCAGCGTCGATGGCAGGGGCGTTTTCCATATAGCTGATGGCGGAAAAGACGATCGCGTCGGCGTGGTTGTTCACCGCCTCCTGGATGTACATGTTCTGTCCGAGGTAGTTCTCTTCCGTCTCCGGACCGCGGATAATCAGATCCACGTTGTATTCCGCCTTGGCCGCGTTTGCCCCGGCGAAAACCGACCGCCAGAACTCGGTGGAAGTGGATTTTGAGATCAGATAGATCTTGTACTGCGGCGACGACGACTCGCTTGTCCCGGCGCATGCACTCAACAGCAGGATCGTAAGCAGCAAAAGCAACAGCAGTTTATTTTTTCTCATACTCTGCCTCTTTCTGCACCTTCGGCATGCGGATAGAAACCGTGGTCCCTTCATCCGGCCTGCTCTCGATCCGGATCCCGTAGGCGGACCCAAAGTAGATCTGCAGGCGGTCGTTGACGTTCTTGATGCCGATTCCGGCGCGGTCACTCTGCTCCTTCTGCATGATGGCGGCGATCTGCTCATCGGTCATGCCGGAGCCGTTGTCTTCCACGGTGAACAGGATATCGTTCCCTTCCTCCCGGACCGAAACCCGGATCTCCCCATCATCCACAAGGCCGTTGATGCCGTGATAAATCGCGTTTTCAATGATCGGCTGGAGCGTGATCTTGTGACAGAGGTAGTCAAGGCACGGCTCCTCGGCGTCAATCGCCCAGGTGAACTGGTTTTTGTAGCGGTGTGCCTGGATCTCCAGATAGCTCTCCGCGTGCTGCAGCTCGCTGCGGATCGGGATCAGCTCGTGTCCGCGGCTGATGCTGATGCGGAACAGGCGCGCAAGGGCGTTGACCATCTCGACGGCTTCGGCGTTTTTCCCCTGCTCGCACATCCAGGAGATGGAATCCAACGTGTTATAGAGGAAGTGGGGGTTGATCTGCGCCTGCAGGGCCCGGAGCTCCGTTTTGCGAAGATTGATCTCCTCGTCTCTGACGGTTTTCATCAGCTGCTGGACCTTGAGCACAAGCTCATGAAAAGAGGCGGAGAGATGGCGGACTTCCCGAACCCCGCTCCGGGGCGGAGCATAACGGAAGCCGTCGGCGTCCGCCTCAAACGCTTCCATGGCGCTCTCCAGATCCCGGAGCGGATGGGAGAGCGTCGCGCTCAGAACGACGCTCACAACCAGCGCCGCCAGCAGGACCAGGCCGGCAAGCAGCAGGAGAACGGTGCCGAGCTGCCGCAGACTCTCCGTCAGGACTTCCTGCAGGAAGCTGACGCCCACCAGTCTCCACTGCCCGTTGCTCAGCGTCCGGATGGCGTAAATGACATTCCCTTCCACATGGCTCCCATCCTCCAGGGCGGCGGTGAGCGCGGTATCTTCGCTCTTCAGTTCCGAATAAATCAGCTGCTGCTGCGGGTGGTAGACGATATTGCCGTCGGTGTCCATCAGATAGCAGTATCCGCGCCGCCCGATGCCACTGTCACTGATGTAGTTTGCGATGTTGCTGCAGCTGATGTCGAGGGCGATCCAGCGCTCGCCCGTCCCGCGCTCGATCTGGGAAACCGTCGTGATCACCCAGGGATAGACATCCGGAAAAAACGTGACGACATGCGGCGCCGAGACATATCCCTCCGGCTCGGAGCGGAGCCGCTCCATATCCAGAGAGAGATTCACGCTGTCGCTCAGTGCCCCCGTCGGCTCGCCGAGACTGCTGTAGCAGTGAGAGAGCCGGCCGGCCGCGTCATAGGTGGACACCGCGACAACATCCGGACGGATCCGAAGAAAGACATCAAAAAAATCCGACCGCTGTTCTTCCGCATCCGACAGCTCCTCCTCCAGCGTCTGCATGACGGTGCTGATCTCGGAGAGATACTCGTTCACGGTGCTGCTGACCTGCGTAACGGTACGGAGGCTGTTGGTCCTCGCCGTCAGGATCAGCTGCTGCTGATAGGTGCGGGAAAAGAGAAGGACCGCGCTGACCAGGACGAGAATGACAATGGTGAGTATGGAAAGTAGCAGAAGGCTGCTCATGCGCACGCCACTCTTTTTCATACGGAGTCCTCCGCGCGCCGCATTTTGACCGGGCTGATCCCGTGGTACTTTTTAAAGCAGTAACTGAAGTAATGCTGATCCGTATAGCCGCAGGCGGCGGCGACGTCGGCGATCTTGACGCTGCCGGACTGCTGCAGCATCTGAAGGGCGTGTTCCATCCGCTCGCGGATCAGGAGGTTAATGAAGGTGTCTCCCGCGTATTTCTTCATGTTGGCGCTCAGGTAATTGGGGTTTACATGCAGCTGTTCACTGACGGAACTCAGGCTCAGACTGTCATTCTGATATTCGGATGCGATGATCTTCATGGCCTGCTGACACAGAGCGCGAACGCCGTCCCGTGCCGGATTGACCGCGGAACCGGACACGGCCGCGTCTGCGGACGCAAGCAGATCCTCATAGCGGAAAATGCCCGGCTCTATGGCTTTTTGCTGGGTCTCCACCGCCTCGCGGCAGGCTTCGGAACAGAAGCCGAGGCTGGAATAAATGCGGCTGATGCCGAGAACGCAGTTTTCATCCAGCATCCTTCTGCACACGGTGTAGAGTTCATCCAGGGCCGCGCCGAGATGGGCAAAACCGTCCTCCGAGATCACCAGACTCAGGATCCTGCCGCCGGAGGCAAAGCTGCAGCAGCTAAAATACTTGCGGAGCACACGATCGACCATGTACGCCGATCGCTGCTCCGCCTGCCGGACGCCGAGGCAGAACACCGCAATGCCGTACGGGCTGGTGAAAACCATCCCGCTCTCCAGCAGCTGTGCTTCCGCTTCTTCGCCCGAGTATTCCGCATAGGGATCCAGCAGGAGCGAGGCCGTGGTCAGATGCCTGCTGACATGGACGTCCACAGGCCGCAGCTCCAGAAAATGCTGTTCCATTTTTGCATGGATTTCGCGCAGGGCAAGGGTCAGTTCCGCAACGCTGATCGGTTTCAGCAGATACGAGATCACGCGGGTTTCGATGGCGCGCTGCGCGTATTCAAAATCGTCATAGCCGGAGAGAAAAGCAATCGAGATCAGCGGCTGAAGCTCGCGGACGCTCTTCGCCAGCTCTGTTCCGGTGATAAACGGCATCTGAATATCGGTCAGCAGCAGATCCGGCTGCAGCTGCTCGACCAGCTGTAAGGCGTCCAGCCCGTTGCCGGCGCTGCCGACAAGGCGGAAGCCTATTTCCTCCCAGTGGATCATATTGCATACGGCTTCCCGCAGCTCCTGTTCATCGTCGGCAACAACAACGGTATAAATTTCCTCCGCCATATCGGTCGTTCACCTTTTCCTCTCCGGATCACCGGCATCACTGCCCGGCCAAAGCCTGCAGCGCTTTCAAAATCTGCTTCTGGACCGGCATGCGCTCCCAGCGCGCATACGTCGCTTTGAATTCGGCTTCCAGTGCCTGTGCATCTTCCCGGTTCAAGATCGGGATCAGTTCCTGCGTGAAGCCCTGTACCGCCATCATGTTCCAATAGGCAGTCTGGGGCTCCGGATATTCCTTCGGCGCGCGGTAGACCCAGGACAGAATCTCCCGCACCGCCGCGCTGTCCGGTTCCGATTCCCGGAAGGCCTTCATCCAGGCCTCCACATCCTCTGCGAAGCGTTCATGGCAGGGATCATCAGACGCTCTTCTGCCAAAACCGAACAGTCCCTCCAGCGGCTTTCTCTCCTGTTCCGCCCGGATGGCATTTTCAAGGTATGCGTCGTACAGCGCATTCAGTTCCTGCCTGGTCATGACTCCGTCTCCTCCGTCTCCTCGGTCTCCTCATCCGTTTCCGTTGCGGCCGGAAGGCGGGCAGCTTCCTTATCCCGCTGATAGGTTTTCCAGGTAAAGACGCCAAAGGCGATGGCCGCCCCGGTAAAAACCACTGCAACAAGGCAGGCCAGCCACAGAGGAACGGGGGAGCTCCCGTCCAGAACGCCCTTCAGCACCGTCCATGCCAGATAGACCACATAGATGCTGACCACCGCCCGGAGAGTCGCTGCGGTACCGGCTTTCGCACGCTTCTGGACGTCGTATTCAAAGTTCTGATCTTCTCTCATGCGTTCAAACCCGGGAATATAGCTTTCATCGCGGGATAGATCCGACGGAACTTCTGGTACTGCGCCTCATAGCGGGCTGTGATTGCCGGATCCGGCTTCACCGTCGCAACGACACGGACCAGTTTATCCGCGGCATCCTGCACGGAGGCAAACTCGCCGCAGGCGACCGCCGCCAGCATGGCGCCGCCGTAGCCGGGGCCCTCTTCGGACTCGATCTGCTCCAGCTCGAGGCTGCAGACGTTGGCCATGATCGTTCTCCAGAGCGGGCTCTTTGCTCCGCCGCCGCAAATACGGCTCTTCCGGATATCCAGCCCCAGGGAACGGGCCACTTCCAGTGAATCGCGGATGGCGAAGGCCACGCCCTCCAGCACAGCCTGCATCATATCCGAGCGGGAGGAATCCATGCTGAGGCCGGTAAAGGTCCCGCGGGCGTTGACATCGTTGATGGGGGAGCGCTCTCCCATCAGATACGGCAGGAAGAACACCCGGTTGCAGCCAAGTTTTTCCTCCGTGATGTCCTTCTGTTCGGCGGCATAGTCCGCGGTCTTCAGGATATCCTCACAGAACCACTTGTTGCAGGAGGCGGCGGAAAGCATGCAGCCCATCAGATGATAGCCGCCGTCGGCGTGGGCAAAGGAGTGCAGCGCGTTGTTGGGATCCACGCCAAAGTGTTCGGAGGAGATGAAGATGGTCCCGGAGGTGCCGAGGCTGATGTTGCAGCCGCCCTCACCGACCACGCCGGTTCCCACCGCCGCCGCGGCGTTATCGCCTGCGCCGGCGACGACTTTGACATCCTCCCGCAGACCCAGCTCCTTCGCAGCCTCGGGCAGAAGGGTACCGATGCAGTCAAAGCTCTCAAAGAGCTTCGGCATCTGCTTTTCCTGCACGCCGCAGATCTCCAGCATTTCCTTCGACCAGCACTTGTTTTTTACATCCAGCAGCAGCATGCCGGAGGCGTCGGAATAATCGCAGGCGTGAACGCCGGTGAGGCAGTAGTTGATATAATCCTTGGGCAGCATGATCTTCCGGATCCGGGCAAAGTTCTCCGGTTCCTGCTTCTTCATCCAGAGGAGCTTCGGCGCCGTAAAGCCGGCGAAGGCAATATTGGCCGTGAGCTCGGAGAGGCGGTTCTTCCCGATTTCCGTGTTCAGCCAGGCCGTCTCTTCCTCCGTGCGCCCGTCGTTCCACAGGATGGCGGGACGGATAACCCGGTCTTCTGCGTCCAGCACGACAAGCCCGTGCATCTGCCCCCCGCAGCCGATGCCGGCGACCTGGCTGCGGTCGCAGCCGGAGGTGAGTTCTTTGATGCCGGCCATGGTCTCCCGGATCCAGTCCTCAGGATGCTGCTCCGACCAGCCGGGATGCGGGAACAACAGGGGATACTCTCTGGAGACGACATTCAGGATCTTTCCGTCCGCGTCCATCAGAAGGAGCTTGACGGCGGAGGTTCCAAGATCAACACCGATGTAATACATAAAAACGTTCCTTTCTTACAAAATACCGGCGCAGATAAACGCGCCGGTACTTTGTCATGATAATCAGTTTTCGCTTGCTTATGCCTTGCCGGTCTTGTGGTTGGAGACAACGTCGAAGATAACAGCGACCAGAAGCACTGCGCCCTTGACAATGTACTGCCAGTTGTTGTCCAGACCGATGATCGACATGCCCTGGTTGATCACGCCGAGGAAGATAGCGCCGATGCAGATGCCGGCTACCGTGCCGGAGCCGCCATAGGCGGAGGCGCCGCCGATAAAGCAGGAGCCGATGGCGTCCATCTCGAAGGCGTTGCCCGTGTCGCCGTTGACGGAGGCAATGCGGGCCGCCATCAGCAGGCCGGAAAGACCGGCGAGGAAGGACATGGACAGGTAGGCGAGGAAGTACACCTTGCGGGTGTCGATACCGGAGAGCTTGGTGGCTTTCTCATTGCCGCCAACCGCGTAGAAATAGCGGCCAAGGGCGGTCTTGCTGGTGATGAACGCATAGATGAACACAACTGCCAGCACCCAGATCAGCATGACGGGGATGCCCTTGTAATTGGCAAGCTTCCAGGAATAGAACACAACCAGTGCGGCGATGATCACTTTTTTCAGCAGCTCGGATCCGAGCGGGCCGACTGCGTAGCCTTTTCTTGCTCTCTTAGCGCGGCCTGTGAAGACCGTAATCAGAATAATCAGCGCGATCACAATGCCGATGATCAGAGCCGACCATTTGATCTTGTTGTCGTCCAGGCCGGGGATCTGCACATAGGAAGCGAAGATGTTCAGAAATGTCTTATCCTTCACAGGGACGGTCTTGGACTTCAGAATGACACGGCCGAGACCGCGGAAGAGAAACATACCCGAAAGTGTGCAGATAAAAGGCGGGATATGGACATAGCCGATCCAGAAGCCCTGCCAGCCGCCGATCACGGCGCCAACCATCAGGCAGATAAAGATGACCAGAATCGCGTTCATGCCGCTCTTGTCCATAAGTTGAGCGGCCAGCGCGCCGACCAGGCAGACCGTCGAACCGACGGAAAGGTCAATGTTGCCGCCGGTCAGAATGCACAGCAGCATACCGCAGGCCAGAACCAGAACGTAGGAGTTCTGCAGCATGAGGTTTGACATGTTCTGCGGATAGAGCAGACGGCCGTGCGTCAGCAGGCCAAACAGAATGAAGACGGCCACCAGCGCAATGACCATGGTATACTTTTTCACAAAGGATTTGACGTTCATACTTGTTTCTCCTCTTCCTTCTTTTCTGACTTCAGGATTGCCGCCATGATCTTCTCCTGCGAAGCATCCGCGATATCCATCTCCGCGACGATCTTGCCTTCGTTCATAACGTAGACGCGGTCGCACATACCGAGGATCTCAGGCATTTCAGACGAGATCATGATAACGGACTTGCCCTGCGCCACCAGGTCGTTCATGATGCAGTAAATCTCGTACTTGGCGCCGACGTCAATACCGCGGGTCGGTTCGTCGAGAATCAGAACATCGGCGTCGGCAAACATCCATTTGGACAGCAGCACCTTCTGCTGGTTGCCGCCGGAGAGGTTCCCCGCCGCCTGCTGGACGGACGGCGTCTTGGTTTTGAGTCTGTCCCTGTACTCTTCCGCAACCAGGTTTTCCTTTACGGTATCTATGATGCCGTTGTTGCACACCTTGTCCAGACGGGCCATGGTGTTGTTCACGGCGATGGTCTGCGGAAGGATCAGGCCGTTGCCTTTGCGGTCCTCCGTGACATAGGCAAGCCCCGCCTCAATGGCTTTGCGCTCGTTGGTGAGCTTTACTTCCTTGCCGTTGATGAAGAGCTGGCCGCTGATGCCGGTACCGTAAGAGTGGCCGAAGATGGACATTGCAAGCTCTGTCCGCCCCGCGCCCTGCAGGCCGGAGAAGCCGACGATCTCGCCCTTGTGGACCTTGAAGGAGACGTTGTCATCCACAATCTTTTCGGTGTAGACCGGGTGGTGAACGGTCCAGTTTTTTACTTCCAGACCGATTTCCTTGCTGACATTGTGCTCACGCGCAGGGAAGCGGTCGCTGAGCTCGCGGCCGACCATGCCGCGGATAATTCTGTCTTCGTCCACTGTACGGTCGTGGTTGTCTATGGTTTCAATCGTCGAGCCGTCTCGCACAACCGTAATCCGGTCCGCCACATAGGCGATCTCATTGAGCTTGTGCGAGATGATGATGGAGGTCATGCCCTGCTTCTTAAACGACAGAAGAAGATCCAGCAGCATTCTGGAGTCTTCCTCGTTCAGTGAAGACGTCGGCTCATCGAGGATAAGCAATTTCACGTTTTTTGAGAGCGCCTTGGCAATCTCGACGAGCTGCTGTTTGCCGGTGCCGATGTCCTTGATCATGGTGTGCTCGCTCTCTTTGAGGCCGACCTGATCCATATGGGTTCTCGCTTCATGATAGGTGCGGTCCCAGTCGATGCCGAACCGGCCTTTGCGCTCGTTGCCAAGGAACATGTTTTCTCCGATGGAGAGCTCCGGTATCAGAGCAAGTTCCTGGTGAATAATGACGATGCCCAGTTTTTCACTGTCTCTGAGCGTGTTGAAATGGCAGACTTCACCGTTATAAATGATATCTCCGGTATAGCTGCCATAAGGATATGTGCCCGAAAGCACGTTCATCAATGTGGATTTCCCCGCGCCGTTTTCGCCGACCAGAGCGTGGATCTCGCCTCTCTCAACCTCGAGATTCACGTTGTCCAGGGCCTTGACGCCGGGGAATTCTTTTGTGATGTTCTTCATCACAAGGATATGATCAGCCAAAGTGAAAACCCTCCTCTGTTTTTCTCCGTATCCGACGGATGAGGGATATAAGAAACAGGGGCGGGGGTGTGACCCCGCCCCTCGGTTCTTATGCGGTTAGATGGGGAAGATTATCCCAGCGTGGAAACCAGATACACGCCGTCGGCATCCCACTCATAGTTGCCGGTCTCGACGAGCAGGTCGAGGTTGTCCTTATCGATGGAATAAGGAACCAGCAGGTAGGAAGGAACAACGCCAAGGCCGTTGTCATAGGTCTCGGTATCGAAAGCAGCGTCAGCGTCAAACTTCTCGCAGAGCTCGGCTCCCGGAGTCTCGCCGTTGAGGATGGCGTCAACCAGAACCAGGGTGACACCGGCTTCATCGGAGACATTCTTATAGACCGTCATGGTCTGGGTGCCGTCAACAATGTTCTGGAGGTTGCCGATATCGCCGTCCTGACCGGTGACAATGGGCTGATTCTCACCGGCATAGTCGGAGACGATGGCCTGGGCAACGCCGGCTGCGGTGGAGTCGTTGGAGCAAAGAGCAACATCAAGGACAGTGCCGTCGCCATAGAAGGAGGCGAGGGTGTTCTGGAAGTTCTCCAGAGCGGTGTCGGTGCTCCACTGAGGAGTGGCGACCTGCTCGAAGGTCAGCTTGCCGGAGGGAACCAGCAGCGTGCCGGCATCGAGATACTTCTGCAGAGTGTCCTTCGCGCCGTTGAAGAAGTAGCCGGCGTTGGTGTCGGCCGGGTCACCGGCGGTGAACTCGATGTTGAAGGTCTTGTCACCGGCGTTCTCGAGGTCGAGAGCGTCGATCACGTACTGGGCCTGCAGAACGCCGACCGTGTAGTTATCAAAGGAGACATAGTAGGCGATGTCGGCATTGTTGATCAGACGGTCATAGGCGATCACGGTGATGCCGGCTTCGGCAGCGTCCGCGAGGACGGAGCTCAGGGTGTCGGAGTCGATGGCGGCAATGATCAGAACCTTAACGCCGTCAGCGATCATGTTGGCAATGTCGTTGTTCTGCTGAACAGCGTCGTTGTCGGAGTAGGTCAGCTCGACCTGATAGCCGGCTGCTTCGAACTGCTCCTTGAGGTAAGAGCCGTCGCGGTTCCAGCGCTCAAGGGATTTGGTCGGCATGGAGATGCCTACGAGGTCGCCTTCATCGGCGTACGCGGCAACTGCGCCAAGCGCAAGAACCATGCAGACCACGAGGACAATTGAGAGTAGCTTTTTCATGGGGATCCTCCTTGTTTTTTCTTCTTTTTTGATCTGGGAAGTAGTCCCTACTTCCATATGATGATTTTACAAATACGGGTGCCAAGAGTCAAGAGTTTTTTGGACCCGAGGATCAATTCGTGATTTTTCCCAAAAATAATGCCCGTTTTTTGTGCACTTTGCAAGGCTCTCAAAGGCTTTTGTAAAATGCTTGTCTAAAATTATCTTATGTAAGTCCTCCAAAAGCCATTGACTCTTTGGAAAAGCATGTTAAAATAGAAGGTATCATCCCGCAACATGTGTAAGCTGCATTAGAAAAGGAGGTTCTCACGATGCTGAATACCTCGATCCGTCCTCCCTCCTCCGTACGGAGCAAGATCTATCAGACCTTATATTCGACGCAGGACTTCTGCTCCAAGCAGATGCTCGCCGCCCGCTGCGGCATCAGCATGCCGACGCTGTATCAGAACCTGAATGAACTCATGAGCGAAGGCCTTGTCCAGTATTCGGGGGAAGAGCGCTCCACCGGCGGCCGTAGAGCCCAGGGGCTTGAAATCATCCCCGATGCAAGGCTTGCCGTCGGGATCGCCGTCGGCGGGAGCAGGCTCCGTTTTGTGCTGACGGATCTGCGCCTGCGAGAGCTCGCATACCGCGCAATTCCCTTTGACTTTGTCTCCAGCGTCCACGAGGAGAACAGCTCTCTGAAGGAGAGTCTGGAATCCTTCCTTGACGATTTTCAAGTTGACAGGAACAAACTGCTCGGCGTCGGCATTACGATCCCGGGCCTCATCACCCAGGATCACGCCCGGATCCACGCCGCGCCGACCCTCGGGCTGAAGGATGTTCCGCTGGAGCTGCTGACGCAGGGCATCCCCTATCCGGTCTTTGTGGAGAACGACGCCTCCGCCAGCGGACACGCCGAGTGCTTTGTACGCGGCGGCTACTCCAACCTCGCGTATTATTCCCTGGAATACGGGATCGGCGGCGCCGTCGTCATCGGCGGCATCCCCTATGCGGGCGACAACGCCCAGAGCGGGGAGCTGGGCCACATCTGCATTGAGCCCGGCGGACTGCGCTGCAGCTGCGGAAAGAACGGCTGCATGGAACCATACTGCTCTCCCAAGCGCATTGAGGACACCTTCGGCGTCTCGCTGGAGGACTTCTTCCGGGGCGTCGAGCAGCACAACCCGGATTACGAAGCGCTGCTCTACGATATGCTGCGGCATCTTGCCATCGCGGTCAACAGCGTCCACATGGTTCTGGACTGCGATGTGATCCTGGGCGGCCTGTTCTCGGAATATCTGCAGCCCTATATCCCCATCCTCAAGGACTATGTCAAAGCGGGCAATCCCTTTACGGGCAACGCCGATTTTGTTCAGCTGAGCACGCTGCGCCACCACATCACGCCGCTGGGCGCCTCGCTCCATTTTGTCCGCGCTTTTGTTGACAGCGTCTGATCGCTTCCGTTATAATGAATATTGAGACACGGCATATTCTGCCGGAACAGGCGTTGTCCCTGCCGGAGACGGGGAGAACGGGCAGACTGTTTTTGTTCATCCATATGTCTCTCCGTACGATCCGTTTGCTTCTACCATTCACTTTACAGGAGGTATCCCCATGTCCATCCCGACCCCCCATATCAACGCAGCGAAAGAACAGATCGCAAAGACCGTCCTGATGCCCGGCGACCCGCTCCGGGCCAAATTCATTGCCGAGACCTTCCTCACCGACCCCGTTCTGGTCAACAACGTCCGCGGCGTACAGGGCCACACCGGCACCTGGAAGGGCGTCCCCGTGACGGTCATGGCCTCCGGCATGGGCATCCCGTCCATCGGCATCTACAGCTGGGAGCTCTTCAACTTCTATGATGTGGACAACATCATCCGCATCGGCTCGGCCGGCGCGCTGCAGGACGACCTGAAGCTGCGCGACCTCGTCGCCGGGCAGGCTGCCTGCACCAACTCCAACTATGTCAAGAGCTTCGGCCTCGGTGAAACCGCCACCTTCGCCCCCATCGCGGACTACACCCTGCTCAGCACCGCCGTCGCCGTCGCGAAGCGCCGCGGCATCGACATGCGCGTCGGCAACATTCTCTCCTCCGACCCCTTCTACGCCGCCGAGGGCTGCTCCAAAAACGACCAGTGGAAGCGGATGGGCGTGCTCGCTGTGGAGATGGAGGCCGCCGGTCTCTATGCCAACGCAGCCTATGCGGGCAAGCGGGCGCTCTGCATCTGCACCATCTCCGACCACATCTACCGTCCGGAGGACAACCTCCCCGCGGAAGAGCGGCAGAGCTCCTTTACCCAGATGATGGAGGTGGCCCTGGACACCGCCGTCGAGATGGCAAAGCTCGGTTAAATTCTGTTGTTAATTTGTAAAGATTTCCCTTGATTATGCCCCCGTGCACATGGTATAATAACAAACGGTCTCAGGGAGCTCCCTGAGAAATCAAATCAATTCTATTAACGGAGGAAAACAAATGAAGAAGATCCTTTCTATCGCACTGGTTCTCTGCATGGTTCTGGCGTTTGCGGTTCCGAGCGCCTTTGCCGCTGACACCGTCAAAATCGGTATGGTCACCGACGTCGGCGGCGTGAACGACAAGTCTTTCAACCAGACTTCCTGGGAAGGCCTGCAGGCCCTTGCCGCGGAAGATGACACCTTTGAGGTTGCCTATCTGGAGAGCAAGACAGACGCCGACTATCAGACCAACATCAACACCTTCATCGATGAAGAGTATGATCTGATCATCTGCGTCGGCTACATGCTGGCCGATGCCACCCGCGAGGCTGCCGAGGATAACCCCGACCAGCTCTTTGCCATCATTGATGACTCTTCCTGCGCTGACCTTCCGAACGTTGCCTGCCTGATGTTCGCCCAGGAGCAGGCCTCCTACCTTGTCGGTCTGGTTGCCGGTTCCGTGACCGAGTCCAAGACCGTCGGTTATGTCCAGGGCATGGTCTCTGATTCCATGAACCTCTTCGGCATCGGCTTCATCACCGGTGTTCAGGAAGTCTGCCCGGACGCCACCGTTCTGCAGTACAACGCCAACAACTTCGGTGACATCGCCGGCGGCTCCACCGCGGCAAAAGACATGATCACCAAGGGCGCGGACGTCATCTATCAGGCTGCCGGCGGCACCGGCATCGGTGTGATCAACGCCTGCGACGAGGAAGGCATCTGGGCTATCGGTGTTGACACTGACCAGTCCTCTCTCGCTCCCGAGCATGTCATCACCTCTGCCATGAAGCGCGTCGATGTCGCTTCTCAGGACATCTCCAAGGCGGTTGCCGCTGACGAATTTGTCGCCGGTGTACATCTGTATGACCTGTCCAACGGCGGTGTTGACCTTGCCCCGACCCGCGACAACATCCCCGCAGACGTTCTCGAGCTTGTTGAGAATGCAAAGGCCGCCGTTATCGCCGGTGATGTCGTCGTTCCCACCAGCGTTGACGATTGCCCCGCTTTCACCCTTGATGACTAATCCTTTTTCTTACGCACATAACGATTTCATCTGCACTGCCCGGAGTAATCCGGGCAGTGTTTCTTTGTGAAAAAACCGTGAATTCCCTGTGGAAAAATGAATGTGAATATGATAGAATAATTTATCTTCTTATTGAAAAGGGGGCGGTCGATTTGGCAAAAGAATATGTGGACATGAATACCCCCGTAATTGAAATGCGCAATATCGTCAAGAAATTTGGCGATTTTGTGGCCAATGACGGAATCAATCTCACAGTCCACAAGGGTGAAATCCACGCAATTCTCGGCGAAAACGGCGCTGGCAAGTCAACCCTGATGAACCAGCTTTACGGCTTGTTGAAGCCTACTTCCGGCGACATTCTGGTAAACGGGAAAAAAATTGAAATGAACAATCCCCGCGATGCCATCGATGCTGGAATCGGCATGGTCCATCAGCACTTTATGCTTATCCAGCCATTTACGGTAACGGAAAACATCGTCTTGGGCACGGAGCCGCAGAAGGGCATTAAACTGGATATGGCAACAGCACGAAAAAATGTTGTGGAGATTTCTGAGCGTTATGGGCTGTCCATCGATCCGGATGCGAAAATAGAAGACATCTCCGTCGGCATGCAGCAGCGAGTTGAAATTCTCAAAGCGCTGTACCGCGGCGCGGATATTCTGATCCTTGACGAGCCCACTTCTTCTCTCACGCCGCAGGAGATTGTGGAACTGATTGCCATCATGCACAACCTGGTCAAAGACGGCAAGAGCATCATCATTATCACGCACAAACTGAAGGAGATCAAGGAATCCGCGGACTTCTGCACTATCATTCGTCTCGGAAAATACATCGGCACGGTCGATGTGGACGACGTGGATGAGAACGATCTGGCCAGCATGATGGTCGGCCGCAAAGTCAGCTTCAAGGTCGACAAACAGGAACAGACCCCTGGCGAGGTTGTTCTGGATGTAAAGGATCTCCACTGCAAGGACTATCGCGATGTTGAGATTGTCAAGGGGCTGAATCTTCAGGTTCGCCGCGGCGAGATCGTCGGTATTGCCGGTATTGACGGAAACGGCCAGACCGAGCTTGTCGAAGTCATCACAGGTCTGCGTAAGGGCGTTTCGGGTCAGGTGCTTGTCAATGGCGTGGATGTTTTCAACAAGCCGCCCCGTTTCGGCTTTGAGCATGGCGTATCCAGCATTCCCGCCGACCGCCAGAAACACGGTCTGGTGCTAGATTTCTCGATCGAGGACAATCTGATTCTCCAAAATTATGAAGAGGATCCCTTTTCCAAAAAATCCGTTCTCCAGCGCGATCCGATTTTCCAACATGCGACTGAGTCCATTGAAAACTATGACATTCGTCCGCCAAAGAGTGAAAAGCGCCCTGCCGGTACACTCTCCGGCGGCAACCAGCAGAAGGTCATTATCGCCCGTGAAGTTCAGAACGACAAAGACCTGCTGATCGCGGTCAATCCGACCCGCGGCCTGGACGTCGGCGCTATTGAATATGTCCACAAGTACATTGTGGATCAGCGTAATAAAGGCAAGGCTGTTCTTCTGGTCTCCTTTGAGTTGGATGAGATCATGAGTCTTTCCGATATCATTGATGTCATCTTTGATGGGCAGATCGTGAGCTCCATCCCCGGCAAGGAAGCAGATGAAAACACCCTGGGCCTGATGATGGCAGGAGGAGGGAAATCGCAATGACAAAGAAAAAAGGCTTTTTGGATTTTGTGTCCGAGAGCACATTTATCCATATCCTGCTCTCCATCATCCTCGGCTTCCTGGTCGGCGCAGCTTTCCTTGCGGTAATGGGTCTTTCCGTTGGAGCGGCTTACGGACGTCTTCTCAACAGTGTTACCAGCCTGAAAGGCTTCTCTTATGTTGTTGTGTACTCGGTTCCCTATATTGTGGCTGGGTTGTCCGTCGCTTTTTCGTTTAAAACCGGCGTCTTCAATATTGGCGCAGAAGGACAGTTTGTTGTTGGTTCGATGGCGGCAGCCGTTGTTGGAATCCTGTGCGGTTCCCTTCCGAAGCCCCTCCTGATCCCGCTCTGCTTCCTCGCGGCGATGGCTGCCGGTGCACTCTGGGGGATTATCGTTGGTTTTCTGAAAACAAAGTGGGGAATCAATGAAGTGCTCTCCATGATTATGTTCAACTGGATCGCCTTCTATCTCTCCAACTTTATTGCAGGAATCCCGGCTATAAAAAGCGAAGGTTCCGCCGAAGCGACAAAAAATATTTCCTCCAACGCCAGCATGCTCTTCTCCAAGGATTTCATCAAGAGTGTCGGTCTCTGCCCGACTGCTAACTGGGGGATCCTTGTAGCCATCCTTGTGATGCTCCTGGTGTGGTTCATCATTGAAAAGACTACCCTCGGCTATGAATTGAAAGCTGTCGGCTACAACAAGTTCGCTGCGGAATACGGCGGCATTAATGTCAATCGCTCCATTCTGACCGCGCTTGCGATTTCCGGGGCCCTGGGTGGACTGGCCGGTGCGCTTCAGCTGATGGGTATGGGCAGCCGCATCTCGATCTTTTCCTCCCAAGAGGGCTTTGGGTTTGCCGGCATTGTCGTTGCCCTGATCGGCGTTTCCAATCCCTTCGGCGTCTTCATTGCCGGTCTCTTCTACGGCGCGCTGATGTACGGCGGCAGTAAGCTGAATCTGGTCGGAGCTCCGACACAGCTGATTAATGTCATCGTTGGAACCGTCGTTTTCTTCATTGCTATTTCCGTCATCTTCCGGAGGCTGAAATTCCTGAAGAAAGCGCCGAAAGCGCCTCCGAAACCGCCTGTATCCGCAGATAAGAAGGAGGTGCAAGGGACATGACAAACTTCTGGAACAGTTTTGGTATCATTCTTTATGCCACTCTGATTTATTCTACCCCGCTGCTGTATGCCGCTCTCGGCTCCTGCTTCTCCGAGGTCTCCGGTGTCGTCAACATCGGTATTGAGGGCATGATGACTGCCGGCGCTTTCACCGGCACCGTGGTCGCCTATTTTACTGGCAACCCCTGGATCGGCTTTCTTTGCGGTGGTCTTGCCGGAGCCTTTTTCGGCATGCTGCATGCGATCGCCACGGTGAACCTCGGCGCGGACCAGACTATCGCCGGCACCGCCATCAACATGCTTGGACCCGGCATTGTCATTATGATTGCAAAAGTCCTCTTCAACTCCACCGATACCATCCCTCTGACCGCCAGCCAGAAGATTCCCAAGCTTTTCTCCGGTGTCTTCGATACCACGACTGTGTTCGGCCGCTTTATGGACAACGTCGTTGCAAATTATGCCTCCACCTACTTGGTTTTCCTCGCGGTGATTGTTGTCTGGTTTGTGTTTTACAAGACCCGTTTCGGTCTGCGGCTGCGTGCCTGCGGCGAGCATCCTCAGGCTTGTGAGACGCTGGGTATCAACGTCATTGCGATGCGATTTGCCTGCGTTTGCATTTCCGGTTTCCTCGCCGGTCTCGGAGGCGCCTGTGTCACCATGACCGTCTCCACCCAGTTCCGGCCGATCTCGATTGTCGGCCAAGGTTTCATCGCCATCGCCGCGGTCATTTTCGGCAAGTTCCGTCCCCACGGCGCTCTGATCGGGTGCCTGCTCTTCGGCTTCTGCTCCGGTCTGAAGGTCGTGCTAGGTGGTTCCTCCGGCGTGAACATGCATCTGATTTCCATGATCCCTTATGTGGTCACGGTTATCGTTCTGGTGCTCTTTGTCGGCAAATCCCGTGTTCCCGCCGCCAACGGCAAACCCTACATCAAAGCAAAATAAGCTCTCTGTTTCCAACAGAATCTTCTGCTTCTCAAATAAACACCCGAAGGCATATTCAGCCTCCGGGTGTTTTTGTCTACTCTGGTTATACTACATATGCTTTTGTCGCACCCTTTTCGCGTGCGAGAGCGGCAAATCTCTCCGCATAATCTAAATCGGTTTCGAATTCTCCTATTCGTTTGCGGTTCTTTTCCCGTACGCCATAAGGGCGATAACGTATAATTTTATAGAAGCAACGGTCACGAATGTGTTCCGCCACATAACGGACGGTTTCTTCATTCTCCCGGTCGCGGTTTGGGAAGATCAGGGTTCGTACCTCATAGAGTTTTCCGATCTGCAGCAGATAATCAAGATTCTTCAGGACGATGTCCCTCGGAAAAGAGATCAGTTCATCATTCCAGCCCTTCTCAACTGCTTTGACATCCAGCATCACGCCTTCTGAAACTTTCAGCACACGCGGGTCCGCCTCAAAGTCAAAAGAGCCGTTGGAGTCGATCAGACAGGTCTTGCCCAGTTTCAGAACGTTGGAAAACAGCTCAATCAGAAATTCGTTTTGAAGGGTGCATTCCCCGCCTGAAGTGGTGATCCCTGCAATATAAGGTGATGCACGTCGAACCTCTTTCATGACTTCTTCTACTGTCATCCATTGGATTTTCGGTGAGGCGTCGTGCGGACAGACCTTAATGCAGGTGTCACATTGAACACATTTTTCCCGATTCCAGATTACCTTGTAATCCGCATCAATATTCAGAGCTCCTACCGGGCAGTTTTTCACGCAGACACCGCAGTTTCTGCAGAGATGAATGGTCTCCGGATTGTGGCAGAACAGACAGTTGAAGGGACAGCCTTGAAAAAAAATCGAAGTACGGTTTCCTGGCCCGTCTACATTGGAAAAAGGAATGATCTTATTGACCGGTGCCTTCACCATACTGCTGAACCCTCCGATCAAGGGCGTGTCCGCCGTCCTGTGCGCCCATACCGAAAACGGTCACGTTGTTGAGCGACTGTTTCTTGGCCCGCAGTTTTTCGATCTCGCTCTTTTTTACAAGGTAGCCTGTTACGCGCACTACATCGTTGTTCTCAAGATAGCCGGAGAAGTAACGCAGGCCGTTTTCCAGAGAGCCCTTGATAATGGCGAGAATCGCATCAGGAGTCTTGAGCCATGTCTCCTCGAACTTGAAGATGTCACCGGTACCGGTTGGGAAATAAGGGTGAAATTTTTCATTGACCTCAAGCTGTTCCAGCATTGTCGGTTCCACCCCAATGGGAATGCGCGTACCGGGAGAGTCGTCCATGCCGTCTGTATCAATGCCGACCTGCGCATGCAACCGATAACGATGGCCATAGGCTTCACAGTAAGGTGCTTCATGAGCCTTCACACGTGCATCTATAGCGTCCATGATGCGCAGTCCAAGAGCTGTGGCTTCCTCGTTCATGCCGAAGCCCTTCTTTTTGTCCGTGATCCCCAGCAGGTAATTGCAGCACTCGGCCAGGCCTACCACGCCAAACATGCCTGTGAAATTCTCTCTCTTCACAAAGCCCTCCGTGACCAGGAAATTTGTCTTGAAGAAAGACGACTGCTCCACGATGAACTTCACACGCTTATCCATGTATTCCAGCTGTAAATCAATATGGCGCGGCAGTTCGCGCTCGAGGAAGTCTTCCGGGCTCTTTGCATCCAGGGCGCATTCGTACAGCCGCAGGCGAGGCAAGGTAAATCCACCGCCACCGATGGACAGGCCGTTGTAACAGGAGGCGATGGCATACCTCTCTCCCCATTCTTTGACGAACATGCGGTGGTTGGCAAAAGATGGTTTAGCGGTTTTAAGCATACATTTGACGCAGGCGAGGGCAAAGTCGTCGCTCGTCGTTTCCGGATCATAACGCAGGGTGAGATTCGGCACAGCAAGCTGCATTTCCTCGGTCAGCTCAAGCAGAAGCCGCGCGGTGATGCTGTCTTCCGGCCCGATATCCGCGTGTACAAAAGAGTCCGTCTGCACACGGTCAATGTTGCGCAGGAAAAGGCCCAACACTTTTTTGGCATAAGCGCGGTCTTCCCTGACGACAAAGGGCTCAAGCAGCCTGTCAAGATCACCCAGATAAACCGGGAAACTGGTTATGGACGGGACATGACAGTAGAAAATCTCCAGCACGTTCACCGCTTCGAGCAGATCTTTCGGCGGATCCAGTTCCAGGAATTTGCAGCCCTTCTGAAACAGCAGATCGTAGTCTGGGCAGATGTAGCGAGGGCGATACGGCATGACTCCCTCATTTAAGTCGCAGAGAGCGCCTTTTCTTTTAGCCTCATAATAGGCATCCGAATAGCGCAGAGAATTGTCTGTGCTCTCCCCCAGACGAGCCAAAGCCAGCAACTCCTGATGATATGTAAGAGTAGGATCTTGAATAATATTCAGTGCTTCAGACATGATAAATTCTCCTTGTTTTATTGATTGTCTCCGTAAAACCCGTGAACCGAATACCGAGACCATTTACAAAATCGTTTTCCGTAGCAGTGAACGCATAGCCGGCAACAATCATATCCGCCTGATCAGCAATATTCTGAAGAATACTATCTGGCATACCGTACCTCCACCTTTTCAATTGGTTTCAGGAATGTATCGGGATCAATATATAAATCCTGCAGGATCGGAACTAAATCAATATAATCTTCAACCGGTTTTTCACTGTGGGAATAGAAGGCTTCGACAACAAGATATCCATGATCCCACTCCTGTACCTGTGTGATCAGATTCAGACTATATGGCCCTTTGAAACGTATTGTTCTGTTTCCAAACAAGAAAAAAATAACATCCTTATCGTTTGTCAGATAAGCCGTTTTTCCCGTGGCAGTTTGCTCTGCTTTCAAGATGATTCGCCTCCCGTCAAAGCCAAGTCAGTCAAGCTTTTCAATGATCAGTATAGCATAATGCCGACAAATGAACAAGAATATTTCCGGAATACTTTAATTTGGCATATAGTGTGTCCCTAACCAAGTGATTCTCTTGCCGCAGGTTTTTCTTGTCCTGATTTCCTATATGTGGTAAAATGAGTTTGCTTCTGATCATTGCGACAGACAATAGGGTCGCAAAAAAATAATATGGAGGAATGATTATGAAGAAAACAAAGAAACTTCTTGCGCTCGCCCTCGCTCTGGTCATGATTCTGGCTCTCGGCGCCACCTCGTATGCGGATTATGACTACGCGGCCAACGCCAAAGTCTTCCGCACCGACTTTACCGGCAAGACCGTTATCCTGCACTCCAACGACGTGCACGGCGCGCTCGGCGGTTACGCTTACATGACGGAGCTGAAGAATGAGTTCCTGGCTGCCGGCGCAACCGATGTCATCCTGGTTGACGCAGGCGACTTCAGCCAGGGCACCACCTATGTCAGCAGTTCCAAAGGCGCCAGCGCGATCGCCATGATGAACGCCGCCGGCTACGACATCGTCACCCTGGGCAACCACGAATTTGACTTCGGCTATGCCCAGCTGATGGAAAATCTGCAGGATGCGGATTTTGAAGTGATCTGCGCCGACGTCTATCTGGATGAGACCGGCGATACCATCCTCCCCGCGACCGCTGTCGTCGAGGCTGAGACCGTCGATCCCGACGCCGAGCCTGTCGAGGGCGAAGAGCCCGCCACTAACCTGCGGATCGGCTTCTTCGGCATGGAAACGCCGGAGACCGCCACCAAGGTCAACCCCGGCATGATCAAGGAGATCTCTTTCGCGACCTTTGACGATCTGTATGCCAGCGCACAGCTTGCCGTCGAGTCCCTCAAGGAAGAGGAAGTCGACCTCATCATCGGCATCGTCCACCTCGGCGTGGATGCGGAATCCGCCGCGAACGGCTACCGCTCCATCGACCTGTATGAAAACGTCACGGATATCGACTTCCTGATTGACGGCCACTCCCACACCGTTATGACGGCCGGCGAGAACGGCGAGCCGATCCAGTCCACCGGCACCAAGTTTGAAAACGTCGGCGTCCTCGTGATCGACGATGAGACCAAGACGATCTCCGACAACTTCCTGATCGCCACGGCAGGCCTTGAGAAGGACGCCGAGGTCCAGGCGGCCGCGGACGAGATCATGGCGGCTGTCGATGAAGAGTACGGCGCTGTCTTTGCGGTCTCCGAGGTCGACCTCAACGGCGAAAAGGCCCCCGGTAACCGCACCGAAGAGACCAACATGGGCGAACTGATCACCGACGCCATGGTCTGGAGCGTGGTCTCTGCCGGCGGTCTGGACGCCTATTATGAGGCGCCCGTGGTCGGCATCACCAACGGCGGCGGCATCCGTGCACCTATCGCGACCGGCGATGTCACCAAAAACGACATCAACACCGTTCTGCCCTTCGGCAACACCGTTGCCGTCATCTATGTCACGGGCACCGAGCTGCTGGAAGCGCTCGAAGCTTCCACCTACTGCACGCCCGAGGCCGTCGGCGGCTTCCCGCAGACCTCCGGCATCGAATGGACGCTGGACACCACCAAGGAATATGACCAGGGCGATATCTACACCATTGACGGCAAGGAGAGCAGCTATTACGCCCCCGCCTCCATCCAGCGCGTGACCATCACCGCCATCAACGGCGAGCCCTTTGACGAGGCCGCAACCTACGCGGTCGTCACCAACAACTTCTGCGCTGCCGGCGGCGACACCTACAACGTCTTCCAGCGCGCCTACAGTGAAGGCTTCGGCTTTGACACCGGCATCCCCATGGATGAGGCGGTCATGGACTATGTCGCTGAAGTGCTCGACGGCGTGATCGGCGACCATTATGCCGCGCCCTCCGGCCTGGCCACTCAGATTCTGGCAGAGTGATCCGCTCGGTCCCCGCGCTTCGGCTTCCACTTTAAAGAAGCCGAAAAACTCCATTTTAAAAGCACCGACGCCCCGCCTTTCGGCGGGGCGTTTCGTTCCTTTGCAGAAGCCGAGATTTTCAGCAAAAACAAGGAATACGATTACATATGCATATCGGCAAAAAATTGCCGTTATACATTAACTTTGCTTCCACTTTTGTTTTACATCTTCCAGCCTTTTCCAGCAGGCTTTCTGACTGCAGCTTTCTTGCCGTCCATTGTGCATCATGCTGAAAGTAATAGTCAAATTCCACTTCATAAACGCAGTTTTGAAAAGATAATCGAATCCCTTCTTAAAGACAGCGTCGCTTTAAGACTATCTAGAACCAGCCAACTCTATGAGAATGTATGTATTTTCAAAATGTGCAAACAAAGACCAACAAAGAGCAAAATCGTCTTTGTAGATATTTAGCTTATTTTTGCAGTTTTACTAAGATTAATCTCAAATGAGCAAAATCTATTTGCAATTTCGATTCCAGACGAATTCAGGCATCGTGTCAACGGGATATCAACTTCATCTGGTTATTGAATGGGGCAGCAGCGCCGAGTTATCACGAGATAGCGAGATTCAGAAGCCGCCGGTTGTCACAGTGTGCGGAAGGACTGTTTTTCCAGTTGGTAGAGAAATTGTCGAGTTACGGGGAAATCAAGTATGAGCACCTGTTTGTAGATGGGACAAAAATCGAAGCAAACGCCAATAAGTACAGCTTTGTGTTGTGGAAGAAGAGCACAACGAAATACGAAGCCAGGAAATAACGAAAAGCTTGAAACTGTTACGGCAGCACTGTCAGCAAAACATGCTGTACTCTGTACAGAAGCGGAAGACCTGTTGGAAGCTCTCCGGGAAAAATCAACGGAGCCCTTCGTCCACGGAAGAGGGCACCGAAAAAGCGAATTACAGCGAGACATTCCGACAGTTTCTGCTCCGCGGAAATAACAAGGTGACAACGGAAATACTGTTGCTGGCCATGGCTTACGATATCAACAAACTGCATTCCAAAATACAGAATGACCGTACAGGAACGCAGCTGATCATAAAAGATTCCGCTTAGATGCAACAAAACAGAATATCTGATCTCTCTAGAGCAGGCTTTTTAAGGTGTGCTCTGGTGGTAGTTACTGCAGTTTTCACAATAATGCTGAATTCTGCTTCTTTTTTCGCTCGCCGGTCATTAGAAAAGGAGCTGCGCAAAATTTTCATTTTGCTACAGCTCCTATTTGACGTGTATAGGTTGATTTACGCGTGGCGGAACTCTCGAATGGCAAGATGACAGTAGTGCCCGAGACAGTCCAGCCGATGGGCGAACTCCGAAACGGGCAGTGAGTCGCTGCCCGAAAGCCAGTTGAGAATCAGATTCATGGCGCCCGGAAAGAAAAAACTCATATACAAATTGCAGGTCAGCAAGGGAATAGCTGGGAAACTCACGCTGCCAGTCCTCAAGGATGCGTTCTCGCATAAGGTTTTTGATCCGGTTCGTAAACTGCGGAGCGCCGTTGCGACCGAAAAGAATCAGACTCAACTCGCGGTTTTGCATGATCGCACCGAATAGCTGCGCCAGCTGATCGGGATTGTCGTTCTTCATATAGGGGTCGAAGAAACACATCTTTTCCCGAACAAATTCCTCCTCAATTTCCCGCAGCAAATCATTTGGTTCGTTATAGTGGAGGTAAAAGGTTCCCCGGTTTAGACCGGCAGCGTCGCACAGCTCTTTGATTGTGACTTTGCCGATGGGCTTGTCTCTTAACAGCTTCAAGAGGGAATCCTTCAGAATTTTCTTCGTAAATTGAACACGGGTATCTTCATTTTTCATTTTTGCTCTCCGCTCTGAGATAATCAACATTTTTCCCATAAATGTTCATGAACTATCAAAAGAAAATAATCTGCTTATTGAACATGGTGTACAGAAACTATTATAATGAAAGTACGGAAAAATGCAAGGATATTTTTAACTCGGCAGCAGCGAAAATAAAAACGGAGGATATGACCATGGCCGTACTGGAAAAATCAAAGCTATTTGCGTCCCCCAAGTTTGACCCCTATATCAAGTCCGCGAATACCAGCGGCTCTGAGAGATGGCTGGGCTATTTCTTTGGCCCCTTGGGCGCGGCGATCCTGAACATCACACTGATCAGCTATCTGAACGTGTTTTACACGGACGTGCTGGATCTGACCAACTCCTTTGCCTGGGCAGCGGCGTTTATGGCACTGTTCCCCATCCTGTCCAAGTTCATCGACGCCATCACCAACATCGTCATGGGTCAAAGTCAGGACCACCACTTCAAGTGGTGGTTTGATGTTGCCCCTGTAAGGGGCGGAGTACTTGCACCCGCCAAAGGCGGGGTGTCGAAAGCCGTGTACTGGCTACCTCAAAATGAGGCTACCTGATTGCCCTGCTTTCGTTGTACGATTCTTCCTGCTGGTTCTTGATATAGTTTCGAATCGTCTCTTCGTTCACATTTCCAATCGTTGACACATAATATCCACGTGCCCAGAAATCGCGCTCGAACTTGTTCCCGAGTTCTGGATGCCTATCGTAGATCATCAACGCAGACTTGCCCTTCAAGTATCCCATGAACGAGGACACAGACATCTTGGGTGGGATGCTAACACACAAGTGTACGTGGTCTGCACAAACCGCACCTTCGATAATCTCGACCTTCTTGTACTCACACAGTGTCCGAAGAATCTCTCGGACGTCATTTCTTACCTGCCCATACAGCACTTTCCGTCGATATTTCGGGATAAATACGATATGGTACTGGCATTCCCATTTGGTATGTGATAAACTTTTACTGTCCATTTTGGATGGCCTCCTATGGTATTTATTCTGATTATGGCTTTCGACACCTTAACCAGTATACCATAGGAGGCCTTTACCGTCAGGCCTCACGCTTCTGCTTATTCCGTTCTCCCCAGCATAGCTGGGGGTTTAAGCATTTCAATCATTGAAAAGACCCGTACCCGGCAGGGCAAGGCCCGCCCCTGGATCTTTATCTCTGCGCCGCTGATGACCGTCACCACCATCCTTCTGTTCCTGGTGCCCCGGGAGCACAGCCTGCTGCAGTTCGTACTGGTGGCCTTGACCTACAACATCTTCTTCTCTTTCGCCTACACCATCTATAATATGAGCCACACCTTGATGGTTCCGCTGTCCACCAGCAATGTCAAGCAGCGGGACGCGCTGAGCCTGTTCACGAACATGGGTGTCAACATGCTCCCCGGCGTGGTCGTTTCGCTGGTGTTCCCGGCAGTCCTTATGCCGGTGCTGGGATACAGCTATGAGAAGTGGCTCATCGCCATGATTATCATTGCCGCCATTGCGCTGCCTTTTACCGTGCTGGAATACTTTTTCACAAAAGAGCGTGTGACGGAAGCCGCCGTGTCCGCCGGCGAGACCCAGACGGTCGCCTTGAAGGAGCAGCTCTCCGCCTGCTTCGGCGATAAATACTGGGTACTGATGATCCTCTTTATGCTGGCCTTCCAGATCATGTCCAATATGATGACGATCTCTCTGCCGTATTTCTGTAACTGGGTTCTGGGCACCTACAACGACGGCACCACACAGACCATTTTGTCTGCCGTCGGAAAAGCGCCGCTTGGTTTTGGCGTGTTCCTGCTCTGGCCTCTGGTGAAAAAATTCGGCAAGCGCAAGGTCATGATCACCGGCTTCCTGATCGCCGCGGCGGCGGAGGTGATCTGCTGGATCGGCGCACGCAGTATGCCGCTTATGCTGGCGGGTTCCTTCATTTATGCCATTGGCTGGCTGCCCAGCTATGTGTACAGTGCCCTGATGGCAGATACGCTGGATTACATAGAGTATGAAAAAGGAATGCGTGCTGACGGTCTGACAGCTTCCATTTTCACCATCATCAACACCGTATCGGTGGGCATCGGTCAAGGCATCTTCAACCTGGGGCTGACCACCACCGGTTATGAGGCGCCCCGGCTGATCTCAGAGGGCGTGTATAACGTACAAAATGCCTCCACACAGGGCTTTATTACGTTCGCCTATGTCGGCATCCCCCTGATCGGACTGGTGGCCATGGCGGTTATCATGATCTTCCTCAAGGTGGAGGATTTGCTGCCGGTGGTCCATGAAGAACTCACCGCCCGCCGTAAGGCAGAGTGTGAATCCCGGGGCGAGGTCTATCTCTCTCCCGAGGAGAAGGCTGAGCTTGAGCAGGCCGAGCAGGATCGGATCGCGGAGGAAAAGCGGATCGAAGAACTGAAGGCAAAATGTGAGAAGAATGGCCTGAGCTTCGAGGAGGAAGAAGCCAAATATCAGGCAAAGCTCGCGGAGAAAAAAGCGAAGGCAGAGGCCAAGGCCGCGAAAAAGAACAAGAAATAAACCACACGTTTCACTCCGAGGGGGCGGCGGCATAGCCGCCGCCCCCATTCGCCCATACAGGAGGTCAACATGCTGAAAATTGCAGAGAAGATCCTAAACGGAGATATTCCAACGCTGTGCTTTTTCGGGGACAGCGTGACCCATGGAGAATTCGAGTTTCAAAACGGCTTCAAGGAATCCGCCTGGAAACCGGAGCTGGCGTACCACAAGCTGCTTGCTGACCGCATCCGGGAAACCTATGGCAAGGAAATCACGGTGATCAATGCCGGTGTGGGCGGTAACTTCTCCGGCGACGGTCTAAAGCGCATCCAGACCGATGTGCTGGACAAAAAGCCGGATTTTTGCTGCGTCATGTTCGGCACAAACGACGTGACGGACTCCCGCAAGGGCGCACAGGCGCTGGAGGAGTATAAGCAAAATCTGCGGCAGATCGTCGGCGCGTTGCGGGACGAGGGGATTGAGGTCGCACTTATGACGCCGGGCATGCTCTGCTCCCACGGCGTCAAGGGCTTCAAAGGCTTCTGGTGGTTTGTCCATAAATACTATGAATCCCTGCAAAAGGGCGGAAAAATGGACGCCTACGCACAGGGAGTGCGGGATGTGGCAAAGGACTTGGACGTGCCTCTGGCGGACGTGTATGCCGAGTGGAAGCAGAGGGAGGCCGATGGCGTGGATACCACGGCACTGCTTAGTAACGGCATGAACCATCCCACACCGGAGATGCACCGGCTGTTTGCGGACAAGCTGTTTGACTTGATTTTTAACGGAGGCTGAGATCCCAATGAGAAAGATTTCTTTCAACGATAACTGGACATACAAAGGACAGACGATTACGCTCCCTCACGACGCCATGCTGCACGAGCAGCGCGACCCCAACGCGATAAGCGGCAGCGCGGGGGCGTTCTTCCCCGATGGGGAATATGTCTATGAAAAGACCTTCCCGCGCCCGGCTGCGGAGCATGTTCTGTTCCAGTTCGAGGGCGTGTATAAGAACGCAAAGGTTTATATCAACGGCAAGGAAGCAGGTGGCGCAGCCTACGGCTATATCCCGTTTTTTGTGAACGCCGACGCGTATCTGATCGACGGAGAAAACACCATCCGCGTGGAGTGCGCCGTGAAACACCCGGACTCCCGCTGGTACTCCGGCGCGGGGATTTACCGCCCGGTCTGGCTCTGGGAGGGCCCCAAGGACAGCATCGAGCCGGAGAGCGTGAAGATCAGCACCGTCTCCTATGATCCGGCTGTCATCCGCGTCCAGTCTCCCAAGGCTGTAAAGGTAGAAGTCGCGGGCGTGTCCGGCGAGGGCACGGATTTTGAGCTGACGATCCCCGACGCCAGACTCTGGAGTGAGAATACGCCGTACCTCTACACGGCAAAGGTCACCAATGGCGCGGACAGCGAAGAAATCCCATTTGGCATCCGCAAGGTGGAATGGTCGACCAAGGGGCTGTTCATCAACGGCAAGGAAACGCTGCTGCGCGGCGGGTGCCTCCATCACGACAACGGCATTCTCGGCGCGGCCACCTATGACGAGAGCGAGTGGCGGCGCGTGAAGACACTCAAGGACGCGGGCTTCAACGCCATTCGTTCCTCTCACAATCCCTGCTCCCGCGCCATGCTGGAGGCCTGCGATGCTTTGGGCGTCTATCTGATGGACGAAACCTGGGACATGTGGTACAACCACAAGACGAAGTATGACTATGCCACGGACTGGCGGGAGCACCATATGGAAGATCTCGCCGCCATGGTCAACCGGGATTTCAATCACCCCTCTGTCATTCTCTACTCTATCGGCAACGAGGTCTCCGAACCCGCCAAGCCGGAAGGCGTCGAGGCGATCCGCGAGATGGTATCTTACCTCCATCAGGTCGATCCCAATCGGGCGGTCACCGGCGGCTTCAACCTGATGATCATCTCCAATGCCGCCAAGGGCAAAGGCATCTACGACGAAAACGGCGAGGGCCGGGACGAGAGCAGTGACAAGAAGCTGCAGGGCATGAATTCCACCGTGTTCAACATGGTCACTTCCCTGATCGGCACGGGGATGAACAAATCCGCCAACTCCAAGAAGGCGGACGCAGCCACAACGCCCGCTCTGGCCCAACTGGATATCTGCGGCTACAACTACGCCTCCGGCCGTTATCCGATGGAAGGAAAGGCGCACCCCGAGCGTGTGGTGGTGGGCAGTGAGACCTTCCCCCAGACCATTGCTCAAAACTGGGCCATGGTGAAGAAATATCCCTATCTGGTGGGCGACTTCATGTGGACGGCCTGGGATTACTTAGGCGAGGCCGGGATCGGCGCGTGGGCTTACACGGAGGACGGCAAGGGCTTTTCCAAACCCTATCCCTGGCTGCTGGGCGACACCGGGGCCTTCGACATTCTGGGCGATCCCAACGGAGAGCTGTTCTGGGCCAGTGCGGTCTGGGGGAAATTGGACGCGCCCGCGATCTGCGTCCAGCCGGTTAATCATGAGAAAAAGCCCATCAAGGCGGCCTGGCGCGGCACCAATGCCATCCCCAGCTGGAGCTGGGCAGGCTGTAAGGGAAAAACGGCAACGGTCGAGGTCTATTACGACGCGGCAAAAGTGGAACTGCTCTTGAACGGCAGAAAGCTGTCGAGCGCCAAGGTGAAAAACAGCAAGGCCAGCTTTAAGGTGAATTACGCCCCCGGCAGACTGGAGGCGGTGGCTTATGGCGCGGACGGGCGGGAGCTTGGCCGCAGCGCCCTGAACACGGCGGACGCACCGCTGCACCTGGCCGTTAAACCGGAAAAAACCAGTGTCCAGCCCGGCGAAGTGGTCTATATCCCCGTGACGGTCGAGGGCGCAAACGGCGTGGTGGAATCCAACGCCGACCGCAAGCTCTGCGTCACTGTCGAGGGTGGCGAGCTGTTGGGCTTCGGCAGCGCCAATCCCCGCACAGAGGAGCGCTTTGACACGGGTGAATACACCACCTACTATGGTCGGGCTCTTGCGGTTGTCAGAGCGGGGGGAAGCGGGACTGTTACAATCATAGCAACTGACGGCAAAGAAAGTTCGACTGTCAGGATTCCGGTGAAGTGAGACAAAAGATATGAAAGCGATTCATTTACAAACCGAATATCTGACGGAGCCCTTGGGCCTCGGAATCACCCAGCCGCGCTTTTACTGGAACGCGGAGGGCGGCGTTAGGCAGACGGCGTATCAGATCGTCTGCAAGCGCGAGGAAGACATCATCTGGGACAGCGGCAAGGTGCAGTCTAATTCCATGACCCATATCCGCTATGCCGGACAGCCCCTGCACAGCCGGGATCTTGTTTTTTGGAGCGTGCGGCTCTGGGATGAAAACGATCAGCCCGGTGAAACAAGCGAAAGCACCTTTGAGCTTAGCCTGCTCGAAGCCGCCGACTGGACGGCCAGGTGGATCTGCGGAGAGTATAAGATCGAAAAGAACCGCCGATATCCGGTGGACTGTTTTAAGAAAGAATTTGCCGCAAGGGGCGAGATCGTGAAAGCGCGCCTCTATGCCACGGCCCGGGGCGTGTACGACGTGACCGTCAACGGAAAGCGGTTGGAAGATTTCGTTCTGGCTCCCGGCGTGACGGACTACCGCAAGCGCATTCAGGTTCAGACCTACGATGTGACCGCGCTGTTGAAAGAACAGAACACCGTGGAGCTGCGGCTCGGCGACGGCTGGTTCCGCGGCAGCACGGCGGCCTATGGCGTCGTGAATGTCTACGGCAATCAGACCAGTGTCCTGGCGCAGTTGGAGATCACTTACGCGGATGGCTGCACCGAGACGATTGTCTCGGACGAAACGTGGGCTTGGTCGAATGACGGCCCGATCCGTTTTGCCGACCTAAAGGACGGCGAAGTCTATAACGCGGCCATGCAGCCGAGCTACAACGGGAAAGCGCAGGTTGTGGCCCCGCCCAAAAATGCGGCGCTGCTCTCTTCCGACAATGTTCCTGTGACCGAGCATGAGCGCTTTACCCCGAAGCTACTGACAGCCAAGGACGGCACGAGGGTGCTGGACTTCGGGCAAAATATCGCGGGCTTTTTGGCCTTTACCGTGAAAGGACAAAAGGGACAGCGCCTGAAGCTTGTCTGCGGCGAGGTGCTGGAAAAGGACGGTCATGTGGATCTGAGCGGCATCCAGGAGCGGAGACCCGCTAAGGGCTGGAACCAGCGGGCGCTGATCAAAAAGCTACTGGGCAATCAGGTGAAAGGCGAGAGCGTGGGAACGCCCTTGCAGGAGATCGTCTTCTTCTGCTCCGGTGAGGAGGACGCCTACAAAACCTCCTTCGCCGTCTTCGGCTTCCGCTATGTGCAGATCGAGGGGAACGTGGACATCGACCCCACCGCCTTTACCGCAATTGCGGTCTATTCCGATCTGGAGCAGACAGGCGACTTTACCTGCTCCGACGAGCGGGTGAACAAGCTGCTGGAAAACACCCGCTGGAGCATGAAGGGCAATTTCCTCGACGTGCCCACCGACTGCCCCACCCGCGAGCGCTTGGGTTGGACGGGCGACGCACAGATTTTCTTTGATACCGGCGCGTATCTCATGAACACGGCCCCGTTCTTCTCGAAGTGGCTGCGGGATATGGAGGACAGCCAGTACAAAAACGGTCTGATTCCCGCTGTGCTGCCCTATAACGGCGTGGAGATGATGTACAAGGCCACCGGCTCCTCCGTGGGCTGGGCGGACGCGGTGTATCTGATCCCGTACCGCTATTACAAACGCTTCGGCGACAAAGAGCTCCTGCGCCGCTATTGGCCGATGATGAAGAAGTACGCGGAGTATCTCTTCTCCAAGCTGGAAAAGGACGGCCACTACGAAAAGGGCGTACACCTGGGCGAGTGGCTGGAGCCAGAGGAGTTCCGGGACACGGTCTACGGAACCAAGGCCAAGCACCCGGAGGAGTGCACCGCTTACCTTACCCTCGCTATGACGACGATGGCGGAGATCGCGCAGCTGCTGGGTGAAGAGACTTATGCCGCAAAATTGACCGAGACGGCCAAGGCTGCGAAGATAGCTTATCTCCGCTTCGCCGCGCTGGACACCGACCGGCAGGCCAAGCTGGTGCGGCCTCTGGCGCTGGGTGTGCTGGAGGACGAAAATAAGCGGAAGGCACAGAAGCGGCTCACGCAGGCGGTGGAGAATTACAACTACCGCGTCGGGACGGGATTCCTGTCCACGCCCTTTGTGCTGCCCGTGCTGACGGAAGCGGGCGAGGCCGAGACGGCCTATAAGATGCTGTTCAATACCGAAAAGCCCGGTTGGTTGGCGGAAATCGCTGACGGAGCGACCACGGTTTGGGAAAACTGGGAGGGAAACTTAAGCCAGAACCACTATTCCCCCGGGGCTGTCTGCCAGTGGCTGTTTGACACTGTGGCCGGTATCCGGGTGGCCTGGGAAAATCATTTCGTGATCGCGCCTCAACCCGGTGGAACCTTGACCCACGCAGAAGGCAGCTACAAGAGCCTCTATGGCGAAGTCAAAAGCCGCTGGGAGAAGACCGACAGCGGCGTGAGCTTTGAAATCGAGATTCCGGCGAATACCACAGCGGAGATCCTTCTTCCAACGGGAGAGACCCATACGGTTTCCGCCGGTACCTATCTTTACAAAAGCGGAAGGTGAATCCTATGACAAAGATTGCAACACAGACCTATGGACTGAGCAAGGAGCTTACCGAAGATTTCACAGGAACCATCCGGGCGCTGCACGACGCCGGGTTTCAGGGCATCGAGCCGCTTGTCCGTTTCGAGCAGACGCAGGGAAAGATGACAAAAAATGTGTGGACGCTGGAGACGCTGAAAACCGGATGGGAGCAGATGCGCTCGCTGGGGATGACATTCCCCTCCGTACATATTGCTGTCGGGTACGGCTGGTTCGCCATGCCGGTGGACCGGATTGTGAAAACGATTCTCATGCTCCATGAGCAGTACGGGATTGAGTATTTTGTTGTTGGTGCGCCCTTTGGCAGTCTCGCGCTGGCCAGGCGCTGGGCAAAGCTTGTGCGCAGAATCTCCGACGCCGTCGTTCCCCACGGCTGCCGGATCGTTTACCACAACCACGATGATGAATTCAAAAGGATCCGCTTCCGTGGAAAATCCGTAGAGGCTATGGAAGCCTTCCTGGTCTTGACCAGTCCGGACGTACTGCTTCAGGTGGATATTGGCTGGGCGGCGCTGGCCGGTGACGAAGTATCGATCATCCAGCGTTATGCGGACAGGATCCTATCCATCCACTTGAAGGATTTCTATCCCGCGTATAAAACCGGAAACTATACCCGTAAAAACATGCCCGCGGAGGCCTTTGCCCCGGTGGGCGATGGGGTGATCCAAACGAGGGAAGTTCTCTCCTTGCTGGATACGCTTCCGCATTTTGCGGGAACGGTCGTCATCGATCAGGATAAAAGCGGTGGCTCTATGCTGGAGGCACTGAAGGACGGCTACAAAAATGTCCGCTCGATCCTGTACGAAACAGGGAGGGACACGGATCATGGTTAATGGTTTCCGTCCGGGCCAGGAGTGGCTGGATACCAGCGGGAAGCCCATTCAAGCCCACGGCTTCTCTGTGTTCTACAGCGAAAAGGACGGCGTCTATTATTGGTTTGGCGAGAACAAGGAAAAAACCGTGGGCGGAGCGCGAAACAAGGTCTGGCACTGGGGCGTGCGCTGCTACAGCTCCAAAGACCTTTATAACTGGGAGGACAAGGGTCTCATCATCCCGCCCCAGCCGGACGATCTGCAAAGCCCACTGCACCCCACCTACTGCATGGACCGGCCACATATCCTCTACTGTGAAAAGACCGGAAAATATGTGGCGTGGCTGAAAATCATGTGTGGAACGACCAGCCAGTTTATGTCGGTCATGCAGGCGGATGATTTCCTCGGCCCTTATGAGTTTGTCCATAAGATCTATAAGCCGCTGGATATGGATACCGGGGACTTTGCGCTTGCCATAGACAACGAGACAAAAAAAGCCTATTTCATCTTCGACCGCCCCCATTTTGAGATCGTAACCGCTACGCTCTCCGACACCTATACCGAGGTGACGGTCGAGTTCTCCGAGCACTACGTTGACCTGCATCCGCCTCTCTCACGGGAAGCGCCCACCTATTTTGAGCATGGTGGCCGCAAGTATCTTATCACCTCCGGTACCAGCGGCTATTATCCCAATCCAAGCCGGGTCTGCGTCTTCGACGATTTTCATGGAGAGTATACCGACTTAGGCGATCCCTGCATCGGGGATACGGACGGAACCAGCTTCTACGGTCAGTTCACCTGTGTGCTGAAAGTACCGGGAACAGAACAGTATATAGCCATGGCCGACCGCTGGAAACCCACGCCGCTGCAGCAGAAAATAGGGCTGAAGTATCTGGCAATGGTTGAGAAAGCTATGTCCGGCGACCGGCACGCCGATCTGATTATCCCGGATCGCAGCGTCCGGCCCGCAGGCAAGCTCTCCGGCAAGCCAATGACCCACATGGAGAATACCAGCATCGCCCGGTATGTGTGGCTTCCTATCGAATGGGAGGGTGAAAAACCGATCATTCGCTGGCATGACGAGTGGAAAATCAATGCGGATGACAATACGCGCTGAGCAGGAGAAAAATAACATGATCAAAATCGGAATCTTAGGCTGCGGCAAGATCGCTCAGGTGGGGCTGTGAAAAAAGTCCCCGAAAAAAGAAGAACGCAACCAAGAAAAAACTTGGAAGCGTTCTTCTTTTTTGGTACAGTTTTTGTGATATGAAAAACAGTACCGGAAAGAATTATAGTCCAAAGCAAGGAAGATTACCAGTGTTTATTGAAGAAACACTATCGGCTCCGCAAAGCTGCATACAGCGAAGGCTTCGGCTTTGACACCGGCATCCCCATGGATGAGGCGGTCATGGACTATGTCGCTGAAGTGCTCGACGGCGTGATCGGCGACCATTACGCTGCGCCCTCCGGCCTGGCCACGCAGATTCTGACGGAGTGATCCGCAACTCTTTCCCCGCGCTTTGACTTCTGCTTTGAAGAAGCCGAAAAACTCCATTTCAGACGCACCGACGCCCCGCCTTTCGGCGGGGCGTTTTGTTCCTTTGCAGAAGTCTTTGAAAACATTTTTATTATAATCTCCCGAACGAGCAGAATCTGTGTTATAATGCTTCCACAATCATCGGGAGGTGGCGTGCATGGATCGTTATGAAAAAGCTCTTGCCTTGTGGCAGCGCAAACAAGT
>JAFTGD010000035.1 GCA_017458065.1 Oscillospiraceae bacterium | reverse complement strand
TCGTCCGTCCTGGCATAGGCGTCGGGGTCCCAGTCGACCGGGGTCTCACAGGCAGGATCGTCGCCCTCGTGCCAAGCGTCGTCGTCCGCTTCCCAGTCCTCTGCGCCGTCCCAATCCTCCTCAAAATCATAGGGGACGTAGGACTCCTCCGTCCAGCCGAAGAACTCGTCCGGACCTTCGGAAACAAAGGGCTCCTCAAATGTCGGCTCGAACGGCATCTCGTCAGTGCCGGTTCCGTCCGAAATGATCTCCGGCCCGTTCTCAACAAGAACGACCGTGAGCGTGCCGTCTCCGTTGTCCACGACCATGTCGATCTCATAGTCAAGCAGCGCCTCTCTGTCCAGCGCCATGGCGGTGGCCTTCAGGTCATAGGTATTCTCTTCTGCGTTAGGAGATGCGTCCCAGGCGATGGTATACTCAGTTCTGCCGTCCGCCTTCTGATCCAGGCTGTAGACATCTGCACTGGTAATGAGCTTCGCAAGCGTGCTGTCCTCACCCATCACAGGCGTATAGGCGTAATAATTATAGTTGTCCGTACCGTAGAAGAAGCTGTAGCTACTCTCTCCGTCCGCATCCGGCGAAGAGGTGGTCTCAACCGCAAAGCCGCCGTACTTCCGGATCAGGGCTTCATAACTGTTGGCCTCACCGAGGGCCTCCACCGTTACGACAGGGACGGTGGACGTCTGCGGAGCAGGCTGATAGTCCGGCACTGCGTGGAAGAGCGGACCCGCCGCAAAGGCGGCCGGGCTTACGCCGGCCAGCAGGATCATCACCAGCAGGACCGAGAGGAAAACCGTAATCCGCGCGCTTCTGTTCGTCATTTTTCTTGCCTGATTCTGTTTCATTTTCACTTCTCCATCATATGTACGTTCACATGGTTGTAGGTCATCTCTACGCCCTTCCGGTTGAAGCATTCCCGGACATTCTCATTCAGATCAAAGAAGACGTCCCAATAGTCCGTACCCTTGCACCATACGCGCACGACATAGTCGATCGCGCTGTCCTTGTATTCGATCAGGCGGACGAAGGGCGCCGGATCCGGAAGGATCCTCGCATCCATGGAGATCGCTTCCATGATGGCGGCCTTGACATCCTCCGTGCTCGCGTCATAGGAGGCGCTGAACTTCATATCCACACGGCGTTTCGGTTCGCTGCTGTAGTTGTTGATGGTGGTGCCGGTGATATCGCTGTTGGGGATATTGATCGCCACGTTGTCCAGCGAGTCGAGCTGTGTATAAAACAGGCCGACCGTCTTGACAATGCCGGCCTTCCCGGCGGCTTCGACATAGTCGCCGGCCTTGAAGGGCTTTGTCACCAGCAGCGTCAGGCCGGAAAAGAGATTGGACAGAATACTCTGCACGGAAAGGGAAAGAGCCAGGCCTGCGATACTGATCAACGCCACCATAGAGGACGTCGGGATGCCCAGCGCTCCGGCGACGATGATCGCAAGCAGAATCCACAGCAGGATCCTGACCGCTGACCGGATGAAGCCCTTCAGCGTGCCGTCGAGTCTCGTTGCACGGTCCATAAGCTTATCCAGGACCTTCATCAGCAGCTTCAACACCACCAGACAGGCCAAAAAGGTGAGGATCGCACTGAGAATGGTTGATAGCGCCATTGTCCCGATTGTCATTGTACCGATATTTTGCATGGTTGACCTCCTTTTGAAATCGAAAAAATGTGTCCGCTTCCTTCTGTCTTTTTATGATCGGTTCCGGGAACCGAGATAGCTCTCGAGGATCAGGCTGGCAGCCACCGCGTCGACGGACTCGCGGTGCTTTTTCTCCCGCTTGCCGTTAAAGTGCAGGATCTGATGCGCTTCCACGCTGCTGCGCCGCTCGTCCCACAGGACGACGGGAATCTCCGTCCGTTCTGCAAGC
Source organism: Oscillospiraceae bacterium (assembly GCA_017458065.1). Classification (GTDB taxonomy): domain Bacteria; phylum Bacillota; class Clostridia; order Oscillospirales; family Oscillospiraceae; genus Limivicinus. The sequence continues at coordinate 17,957 of JAFTGD010000035.1, read as the reverse complement.
AGTTCGGAGAAAGCGCGGCTCTTTTCCGCCCGCGGTCCTTCGGTGCCGTCCATGTTCCTGGGGAGCCCAAGAACAAGGGTCTCGACGCCTCTTGCCTGCGCCTCCTCACAGATCCGGTCTGCGAGGCGCTCCGTGTTCCATTCTTTTACCGTCCAGGCCTCGCCGCAGAGCAGGCCCAGCGGATCACAGACCGCGAGCCCCGTGCGGGCATCCCCGAGGTCAATGGCCATGATGCGCATCCTCACAACCCTCCTGAAAATCTTTTTTCTAATGATATCACGAAACAGAACCCCCTGCAAGGAAAAAACATCCCGTTTTTCTTATTTTTTTCTTGACTTTCCCAAAATTACAGATATAATAATATGGCCTGTGCGAACGGGCATATTCCTTGCTCCCGCCGTGAGCGGGGGCCAACAGACCATAAGGAGGTGCAACCATGGCAAAAGCAAGCGACAAGTACGAAGTAATGTACGTCATCAACCCCAACTTCTCCGAGGAGGAGACCGCAGCGGTTGTTGAAAAGTTCAAGGCACTTGTGGAAGCAAATGGTACTCTTGATGAGTTGGAGGAAATGGGCAAGCGCAAGCTCGCTTATGAGATCAACTACATCTCTGAAGGTACCTACGTGCTGATGAAGTTCACAAGCGGCCCCGAATTCCCCGCCGAGCTCGATCGTATTCTCGGCATCACCGATGGGATTCTTCGCCGGCTCATCACCTGCCGTCCGGAGTAAGGAGGACCAGCATGTTAAACCACATCGTCATCATGGGTCGTCTGGTCAAGGATCCCGAGCTTCGTTACACCCAGTCCCAGGTTCCGGTCGCATCCTTCACGGTTGCGGTTGACCGCGATTTTGGCGGACGCGACGGTGCCGAACGTCAGACCGATTTTGTGGACTGCGTTGCGTGGCGCCAGACCGGCGAGTTTGTCAGCAAGTATTTCCAGAAGGGCCGTATGATTGTTGTTTCCGGGCGTCTTCAGTCCCGCAAGTGGCAGGACCGCGAGGGCAACAACCGTACCAACTGGGAGATCCAGGCAGACAATGTCTATTTCGGTGACAGCAAGCGCGACTCTGACAACAGCTATTCCCAGAACAGCTACGGCAGCCAGAGCAACAACTATGGCGGATATGACTCCGCGAAACAGAACACCCCTGCTCCCCAGGTCAACCCCAGCCCCTATGAGGAACTGGAAGACGACGGCGAGCTCCCGTTCTGATGTGACTACATTGAAAAGGAGGTTTCTCTACAGTGCCTTTTGATAAGAACAACCCGAAGACCCGCCGTCGCAGAAAGGTTTGCCAGTTCTGCGTGGACAAGGCCACCTATATCGACTATAAGGATACCGCGAAGCTTCGCCGTTTCCTTTCTGAGCGCAGCAAGATTCTTCCCCGTCGTACCACCGGTACCTGCGCCATGCATCAGCGTCAGCTCACCGAGGCCATCAAGCGCGCCCGTCAGGTCGCCCTTCTGCCCTACGTGACCGACTGATTCTTCTTTGTTTTTGAAAACCGCCCTGCTTCGGCAAGGCGGTTTTTTCATGCCTGATGTCAGCTGACCTCGACTCCCCAGATCATGACATTCAGCTGTTCGTCCACAGTCAGTCTGTAGACGGTCTGTTCTTCGGCCTGATCGCTTTCCCACGGACGCGCATACCGGAACGCGACGCTAGTGGTACCCGGCCTCACACCGGACAGATGGAACCAATGCGTCCCGCCCGCCCCGGTAAAACCAAGCTCGTGACTGTCCTCAAAAAACTGATCCCGGACGGCGATGATATCCGGGTCCTCGATGATACAGGACCAGGAATAGCCGGTTGTCGGGTTGGAGGGCATATAGAGGTCCACCTGGTTCGGGACAAAATCCGTAACAGGCGCTGCGGGAATCACCTGATAGGAGTCCGCACCGATCAAAGCCACTGCCAAAAGCAGGACCGTCAGCGCACTGAGCAATCTCTTCTTCATTCCGATAGGCTCCTTTCGTGTCTTCTCCGGCACATGGCCGCACCGGCTTGAATTAATAACTGTTTTCTTCCTTGCTCTTTTTCAGCCGCTCCCGGACATAACGGAAGGCTGTCTCTTCCCCCTCGTCCTTCAGGATGAGGAGCATTTTTTTCAATTCCTCGATGGTGTCCGGGTGCATCATCAGATCCGGCAGGCCCCTCATGAAGTACTCATAGGGCTTGGCATCGGTGTAATTCTCTTTCAGATAGACCCGGCTCGCCGCGATACGGTCGCAAAACATCTCCGCCACATAGCGCAGCGGCATTTTGTTGCCGGCATAATAGACGCCGCCGTTTGGATCCAGCTGCCAGTCGATCCAGTATTCAAAATGATGTTTGTTTCTTCCCTTATGATGCAGCCAGGCCAGAGACATCCCCGTCTCCATGCGCTCGGCATCGTTCGGGCTGCGGTAGCCCTGATAGTATTTTGCCCCGCGCCAGAACTCCTCCGGACTGTACTTGCTCAGGTCATGCAAAAGCCCCTGTCTGACCAGTCCGATCCGGAAGCAGTACCGGCATACCAGATGCCGATGCTCGGTGATTGTTTTGAAGTGCGCGATCGGATGCATCACTGAGCCTCACATTCGTCCTGTTCCGCCATCGCCAGCAGCTCCCCGGGAAGGAAGAGATAATCCTTTCCGCAGAACTGGCAGGTAACCTCCGTCTCCTTTCCCTCGGCGGCGAGTTCCCTGAGCGTGTCGGCGCCGGTGCTCTTCAGGGCGCTTCCGATGCGCGCCCTGCTGCAGGTGCAGCGGTATTCCACTTCCTCCGTTGAGAGGATCTGCGGTTCCAGTCCGCGCAGGACCTGACGCAGGACCGCTTCCGCTCCGTCCTCGTGTAGGATCGTCGTCAGCTGGTCCATCAGGAAGATGTTCTCTTCGATCCGGCTGATCAGCTCGTCCGAAGCGCCCGGCAGCAGCTGGACCAGGAATCCGCCCGCCGCAAGAATGCTCTTGTCCGTCCCGACCAGAACGCCAAGCCCGCAGGCAGAGGGTACCTGCTCGCTCTCCACCAGGTACGCGGTGAGGTCCTCCGCAATCTCGCCGGAAACAAGCGCGACGCTGCCGATATAAGGTTCCTTCATGCCGAGGTCTCTGCTGACCGTCAGGGTCCCGTCTCTGCCGACCAGACCGCCGACATCCAGCTTCCCGTCGGATCTGCTGGGGAGGTCCGCCTGCGGCACATTCGCATAGGCCCGGACGTTGCCCCCGCTGTCGGAAACCGCCACCAGGTTCCCCACCGGACCGCCGCCGTTGATGCGGATGGTCAGACTGTTCTGCTCGCCCTTCATGGCGTTGCCGAGCAGGGAGGCGCCCAGCATCGTTCTGCCGAGCGCGGCGCAGGCCGTAGGACTCAGCGAGTGGATCTCTCTTGCCTTCTCTACCATGTCCTGCGCTGTGATCACGGCCATTTTGATCATGTCATCAGCCGCGACGGCGCGTATGATCTGTCCCAAAATTCTTCTCTCCTTTTCACTGCGTTCAGTACGGACTGTTCAGCTCATATCCCGCGTCGTACAGGAAATTCGCAATCTTCTTTGCCTCGTAGTCCGGTATACATCGTATGCTGCCCTCATGTCCGTTTTTATCCGGGACCTGCAGCTGCGTGACCTCGCCCCTCAGCAAAACCGGCAGCTTCAGGATCAGCTTTGTGACCTCTTCCCTGCTGAGGTTGGTGTGGATCATGGGCATGATCTCTTCCGCCAGACTCAGCAGCTTGCCGGGCGTCATACTACGGCATTTTTTCTGGATCTGCTCCAGAACGGTCCTCTGCCGGCGCTGCCGGTTCCAGTCGCTGTCGATGGAACGCAGGCGGCAGTAGGCCAGCGTGTCGTGCCCGCCCAGATGGTTCCAGCCTTCGTAGACCTCCGTCCAGGCCCATACCTGTGTCGGGATCGCACCGTTCAGCGCCTTTGCCTCGGTCTCGGTCAGCTCAACATCCACACCGCCGAGCACGGAGATGACATTGGCAAAGATCTCAAAATCCACCTGAACATAGCCTTTTACATCCACGCTGAACATCTGCGAGATGATGCTCTGGGACAGAGCGGGACCGCCGTAGTGATACGCATGGGTCAGCAGATCGCTGCCGCGCCCCGGAACCGGCACGCCGATTCCGCGCTCAAAGGAGATCAGCCTGATGTCTCCCGTGCGGGTGTTGAGCGAGCAGAGCATGTTGGAATCAGCCCGTCCCCGCTCTTCCGCGCTCAGCTGAAAATCCGTCCCGAGGAAGAGGATATTGACAATCCCTGAATCCTGCACCGGCTCTATCGTGGGGAAAATGATCCCCTGACCTGCCGCATAGGCGGGATCGATTACAGGGATCTCCTCGTCCGCGACGTCATAGCTGATCCTGCTGCTGAGATAGAACAGTCTCCAGGCAAAAAACAGAAGGACCAGCAGCGCCAGGATCACCAGCGCCCAGATGATCTGTTTCTTTTTCCGTTTCATTTTCTTCAAGTTGCACGCACCTCGGTCTTCCGGTACAAAGCTGTTTTTCTCCCTTTCTTCATTTCACGGGCAAACAGCATCACAGACCGAATTTTGTTTATTATACACGATCCGGGGAGAAAAAGAAAGACCGGGTTGCGCTCTCCCTGCAGAAGGTTTCCGCATCTCCGTCTAAGGCTTCGGCACAGTTTTTCTCCGCGCCGGACCGAGGGGCATTTTTGGGACAGGATTTCGGCTATTATGTAAACATCAAAATCCTGCAGGAGGTGATCGGATGCCGGAGTCAGAGCGCGCCTATATCTGCATCGACCTGAAGAGCTTCTATGCGTCCGTGGAATGTGTCCTGCGCGGTCTTGATCCGCTGCGCACAAACCTGCTGGTCGCGGATGAGAGCAGATCGGACCAGACCATCTGCCTCGCGGTCTCCCCTTCGCTGAAGGCGATTGGCGTCCCGCCTCGGCCCAGGCTGTTTGAAGCCAAGCAGGCCATCCGCCTGTACGAAGCCAGGTACCGGCGAAAGATCCCGTACATCACTGCCGTCCCGCATATGGCCGAGTACGAGCGGGTCTCGGCAAAGATCTATGAGATCTACCTGCACTATGTCTCACAGGAAGACATCCACGTCTACAGCATTGACGAGTGCTTCATCGACTGTACACCCTATCTGCGCCTGTACGAGAAGGAAGCCTCCCTTCAGCATGTTCACCCTGCGCACGTGATGGCCATGACCATGATCCGGGACGTGCTGCGGAAGACCGGCATCACCGCGACGGTCGGGCTCGGCACCAACCTCTATCTTGCCAAGATCGCCATGGACATCGTTGCCAAAAAGCAGCCCGCCGACAGGGACGGTGTCCGCATTGCGGAGCTGAATGAAGACAGCTACAAGTACCTGCTCTGGGATCACCGGCCCCTGTCCGATTTCTGGCAGATCGGCCCCGGAAAGGTCCGCCGTCTTGCCCGCGCGCAGATGGAGACCATGGCGGACATTGCCCGGCGCAGTCTCTGGGACGAGGAATACTTCTACAAAGAATTCGGCATCGACGGGGAGATCCTGATCGACCACGCCTGGGGGCTTGAGTCGGTCACCATGCAGGATATCAAGGGCTACCGTACCGATTTCCACAGTCTGTCCAACGGGCAGGTGCTTCCGCGGCCCTACCTGTATGAAGAAGCCCGCGTCGTCTTCGCCGAGATGATCGACCTCACCTGCGCCGATCTGTTCCGGAAAAACCTGATCACGGACAACCTGACCTGGTGGGTCGTCTACGATTACAGAAGCCTGGAAAAGGTCCCGGCTTATGACGGAGAGCTCAGTCTCGACTTCTATGGGCGCATCCACCCCGCGCACTCCAATGGTACCGCGCGGATCCGTCAGGCCACAAACAGCCGCCAGCTGATCGCGCCTCCGCTGCTCGAGCAGTTCGACCGGAAAACCGATCACCGCCTGCTTTACCGCAGGCTCGGCATCTCGGCAAACAATGTCCGGAGCAGCAGCGGTGCTTACCAGCTGGATCTTTTCACCGATTACGACATGCTGGAACAGGAGACCAGGCTTAAGGCCGCCATGCTGCATGTGCGCGGCAGGCACGGGCCGAATGCCGTCTTTAAGGGAATCAGCCTGCTGGATGGCGCCACGGCGCTGGAGCGCAATCTGCAGATCGGCGGCCACAGGGCCTGAACAGGATGCAGCGAAAGGAGAAAGAAAATGATCGGATATATGCCCATGCCTGCCGATTTCCCGCACAGAGATCTCTTTTACGCGGGACGGCCTGTCCATCGGAAGTATGACGACTTCTGGTGCAGGCATCCGGTGATGGAGCCCGGACGCAGGGCCAAGATCTTTGCTCCGTTTGACGCGCTGAAGGGTTTTTCGGACGCTGTGAACAGCAAGAAGACCGAATACATCGAGAAGCGGGAGCTGAACGAGGAAGCAAAAGCCGAGCTCAACCGCCGCCTCCTCATTCTGCAGAACGCGACGAAGAACCTCAGACTCGCAAAACAGAACCGTGTTGCCATAAGCGTCGAATACTATGTCCCATGTTCCGATGTGAGCCACGATGCCTACGGCTGCCGCGGCCGCTGCAAAAAAGCGAGCGGCATCTGCTATGGTGTGGACTTCAGCATTACGGAGAGCATCCTGATTGACGGCCTGAGGATTCCCCTGTCCGATCTTCTTTCCGTCGAAAGCGAGACCGGCCTGTTTGATTCAGGCCGGCCCGATTGAGGGTGTGCTCTATTTCGTTTGTTTCTCTTCTCTGCCCACGCCGCAGGCTTCTTCGATGCGCCTCATCAGGATCCGGGTAAACATGTAGTCCCTCCGCGAGCCATAGCTGCTTCTGATCAGCTTTCCCGTTTTATCGAACACCCCGGATACCGCCCAGGGCTGATCGCGGAACAGATCCGGGCCGAGCTTTACGGTGAGATAGATCTGGTTGTTTTCTCTCCACACCTTGCAGCCGGTGATGTTGTACTTGCCGTACTGGCCGAGTACTTCCGTCACTCTTTTTTCAAACTGGCGTGCTGTCATGGCTCTCCCCTTCGCATTCTCGCTTGTCGCTGTCAAGTATAACAGAAATCCTGTCCTTTCACAACAGGCAGAGGGTACGTCAAGTCGCAGCCCCTCTGCCTGTTCTGCCGGTTGTGCCGCCTCAGAACACTCTTCCGTCCGCGGACACAATCGTCAGGATCCCTCTTCTCAGAATAAACTGATTCTGTGCTTCATCCAGGAAGCACCGGTACAGATGCGTCGGCTCCAGATCCATGCATCTCGTGAGCTCGCCGACCACCTGAAAGCCGATTCTTTCGGCCTGTGCTTTGAGTCCCATTCTCTCTCCTCCTTCAGTCATCAATCATCGCATCCAGTTCTTCCAGGCTGTCGGTCCATTCCAGCTCGTCAGGCCCGGTCCTGCTGTTCCCCGCATGGAGAACATAAAACAGAATTGCCGCAGCAGCTAACACATTCATTTTCGCGCCCTCCTCATCAAGCATTCCCCGTTTTCGGGGATAGGCCCCTGTTTTTCTTTGGTGTTTACATAATAGCACAGAAGGTGTCCCAAAAATGTCCCTAAGTGATTACACTGCAGATCATATTCTGATATTTTTCCATCACGCAACCAAAAAATACCGAAAGCAGGACAGCTGATGAGGCCATCCTGCTTTCGGTATTATTCGGTTATATCATTTTTTCTTTCCGGCGAGAAAGAGCGTCCGGATATTCCGGCAGGTGTCGAAGAGGTTTTCATTCTGTACCCGGGTCGGGTCAAACCTGACAAGACGGAAGACGACTTCCAGCGCAGCGCCGATCCCGAAGACGGAAATGACCGTCCCGATGCCGACCTTCGCGCCCAGGATCCAGCCGATCAGGAGGGCGCTTCCCTCCAGCAGGATCCGAACGACGCCGACCGGCAGTTTGGGGAGCTTGCGGCAGAGGGCGACCATCAGCGCATCCCTCGGGCCGCAGCCGTAGGCCGCGTCCATGTAGAAGAACGAACCGATCGCAACAACAAACAGCCCCGCGATCATGCAGACGATTCCGGAGACGAGCCCCGCCATCTGCGGAACCAGCTCAAAACGGTTGAACAGCGAGACAAACGCACCGATCAGAAGCGCGTCCCCCACGGTACCCCAGCCGATTTTTTCCCCGGCGAGAATATCGATGAGGATGATCGCGATGGCGACGGCGTTATGGACAATTCCGTAATCGACTCCGGTCAGATTCGAGAGGCCGATGTCGAACGCCCACCACGGCGACAGACCGATGTTGGCCTGGACTGTGAGATATGACCCGATGGAAAATAGAAAGAGGCCGAACACCAGCTCCAGGGTTTTTGTGCCGTATTCCGACATACGCTGTTTTTTACGATAGCTTTTCCGTTCCATTCGCTTCCCTTCCCTCTGTGTGATCGCTTTCTGTCATATTATCATGATGATCGGCAGAATACAATGAACAATTGAAGCAGAAGAGCAAAAAACCGGAAGGAATTGCAATTGCAGGCCGGATTCTGTATAATATACAGAAAGAAAACGTCTGAAACCGGTTCTGAGGGGCGATCCTGACAGAAAGACCGACCCTGCAGAACAGACAAGAGCATGGAGTATGGCAATGGGCATATACGATTCTGCCAGAAAAGCACTGAACACAGCGAAAGACAAAGCAGCGGAAGTTCTCGGCGACGACACCGTCGAGAACCTGAAGTCCTGGAAAGACGATCTGGCCGGCGCCGGTGAAAAAGTCCTGAAGGTCGCTCAGGAGGTCAGCGAGGACTGCGACAATGACGTTCTCAGGAACGCCAGGGACTTCTATACCAATGCCGCAAAGAAGACCGGGCAAGGCCTGAGGGCAAGCGTCCGTGCCGCGGAAGCGCTGGGCGAAGAGGACGGACCTCAGACCGTCATGGAGGATTTGACGGACACCGGAAAGCAGCTGAAACAGGTGGTGAAAGAGGTGATCGCCGACTGTGACAGCGACAGCCTGAAGGATGCCCGAGCCTTCTATGCCGGAGCGGCGTCTTCGGCCAAAACCGGCGTCCGGGACCAGGTCCGGAGAGCGAAAAGCCGTTCCGAAGCGCGTAAACGCCGCCGCGCCGCGGCCAGGCGGCGGAGAGCGGCACTTCGGGGGAAGTTCACAGGGAAAGCCGGCGTGATCCTGGTGTGTTTGATCATCGTTGCAACTCTTCTTATCTCATTTGCGTTCTGGATCGGCAGCCACGCTCACGGGAAGACCGCGCCGCAGCAGGAGACAGAGCCGAAGACACAGTATGCGCCGGAACCCTCCCAGCTGAGTGCGCGTCCTGATGCCGCAAATAACGCACAATTATTCCAAATAATAGAGTGCGATATCTGATACTGTTTTTCAATAAAAAGCAGACACTTTTTATTGAAAAGGCGCTGCTTGACGCATCGCCCTTCTGCGTGAAAAGCGCAGAAGTCGTCTCATGCAGTTCCCGACGCGCTAACGCGCTATTAAAAGTAGAATTCTTCTACTTTTAATGGGGAACTAGTATGAATACAAGAAAAAACGGAGCTTTCACCAACACGGCGGAAGTTCCGTTTTTTCACAGCGTATTCATGCGCATTGCCGATCTCCTCCGGATCTGACTGCCGGGAAGACGCAGCGGAAAAGCGCTCGGGAAGGAATATTGCCTTTTTCTCAGCCGTATGAATGCAGTCCGGACATCAGCGTATTGACACCGGCAAAGGTGAACAGCACCACCGGAACCGAGATCACAAGGTACCACGCCATTCCGATCCCCTGTTTCTTGCTGCGAAGACGGAGATGCAGGTAGACGATATAGATGATCCACGTGATCAGCGCCCATACCTCTTTCGGATCCCAGGTCCAGAAAGCGCCCCAGGCCTGCTCGGCCCAGAAAGCGCCTGTCAGGATCGTGATGGTCAGCATCAGCACACCCAGCGCCACCAGCCGGTAGCCCATCCAGTCCATCTGTCTGAGCTTTGTCTCATTTCCGCTCTGCCCCTTTTTGCTGAGCAGGATATAGCGCAGTCCGGCACATCCGGCAATCACAAAGGCGGAATAGGAAATGACTGCCGAACTGATATGGAACGCAAACCATCCGCTTCGCAGCGCCGGCATCAGATCGGAGATTTCTCTCGGCTGCAGGGCAGCATAGGACAGAATCAGGAAGACCATCGGCATGGCCACGACATTGAGCCAGTCGGCTTTCATGCGGCTGCGCAGAATCAGCAGCATCAGCGCCACGCCCCAGGCAAAGGCAGTCGCAAACTCAAACTGATTGCTCAGAGGCAGACGTCCGGCCGTAATGCCGCGCCAGACCAGATAAACCGTGTGCCCCGCAAATGCAACAAGAAAAGCAATCCAGGCAGCCTTGACAATTGCTTCCTTTTTAAACGCGAGTGCCGCAAACTGGATCCCCATCGCGATAAAATACACGACCAAACTTCCAAAAAACAGTATATCCATAAAGATCCCCTTCCAGTTTATGCTTTGAATTCACCTGTTATGCAGCAGATTCCACGGGCGGACCGCCTGGCCTTTCCGGCTTTGCAGATCTCGCTCATTGCCTCTGCTGCCCGCTTAAAAAACACGTTCGCACCATACTATGATCAACAACTGCCGATCAGTTCTTCAGAGAGCTTCACCTTCCAGGTTCCGTCCTCCCGGATTACTTCCGTGCAGCTGGCATATTTCATCGGTATCGTTCTTTTTCGATGCATCGGGAAGCCCAGCATGTGACAAAGCAGGATTCTCCCTATACCGGAATGCGTCACAAGCAGATAAGTTTTTCCCGCATGCTCCTTCAGCTCATCCAGTAGCGACATTCCTCGGTTAAGCGCCTCTTCATCGCTCTCTCCGCCGGGCGGGGTTTTTCCCCCGTCGCTTCCTGTGAGGTCAAAATACTCCGGATAGCGGAGGTAGATGTCCGAAAAACGCAGTCCTTCCCATTCTCCGCTCCCAACCTCCGTCAGCGCCGCAGCCGTAATCCTCGGGCAATCCTGCAGGAAAGCATCTGCCGTCTGTCTTGCCCGAAGCAGCGGACTGACGTAGATTGCATCCAGGTGGATGTCGCTCATCCGCTCTCCAAGCTGCGCTGCCTGTATTCGGCCCGCCTCGCTGAGCGGCAGATCAATTTGATCTCCGAGACAGATTCTTCCCTCAGGTCCAAAGTCCGGTTCCGCATGCCGTATGAGATATAGAACAGTCGGTTCCAGCATAAAGGCTCCTTCAACGGCCACCCGACGGGAGAGACCGTTTTTTTGATTATACCCCGATTCACGGAAAATAGAAAGCTGTTTATCCGATTTTTCCTGTCACAGTGCTTTTTTCCCAGCACACCATTCTGCCGCAGGTAACGATGCCCTGCCGGTTCTGCGCTGCCAATTGTGCGTTTTCCTCATCCGTAACGCAAAATCCGCACAGCGAATCGACACCGAACTCAAACATCCGCTCCGACATGGGCGTGGAGGGACCCGTTAAAACGGTAAACGCGTTCTGAGACAACTGCAGCAATCTTGGCAGGGTCTTGTTGCTGACGGTACATCCGGTAATGAACACCAGGTCCATCTCCGGGAGCAGGTACTCGCAGGCAGAGTCCGGATAATCTTCCGCGCCGGGATTCCTCTCCAGCACATACAGCTGACAGATCGGGTTCAGCCGCTTCTCAAGATAGGGAAATCTGCCTACAACGCCTACTTTTTTCCCTTTTGCCCTGTCCCGATATCTCAGAAATGCGTCGGCTTCTCCGCAATCCGGAAAGCGCTCATTACAGTTGTATATGGAATTGATCGCGGCCAGGCCGAGGGAAGCTTTTTCAAAGTCCCAGCTCTTTACCAGCGCTGCCGCTTCAGGCAAGGGCATACCGGCGAAGCTCTCCGAGCACAGCGGAGCACCGTTTCGCCCCTCCTGTACGGCTGCAACGCCCATTGTTCCGTTTTCTGCCTTCAGCAGAACCCAGCTCTCCCCCGCACAGACAAACTGAATCCTGTCATCTGTGTCGATCCCATCCAGAAGCGCATCATACATTTCCCACATTCTGCTTACCTTCTCTCAGGGTTTCCATCCTGTCGTGCGCCGTTGACAGAACGCCGCGTTCCATCTCATGATACATATTGGCAATGTCCCGTATATATTCGATCTCATAATTTTTACCTGCAAGTGATACCAGCTCGACGCGATCCTTGGCGGACTCTGTATCCGCAAGGAACGCCGACCAGGCTTCGTCGATCCCGGCCAGCAGAACGGCTTTTGCAGCAGCCGGCGGATCGTTTTCAAAGCCCTGAGGCAGTTTCCCGCGCAGGATTTCGTTTCTTTCCGCATAGACTGCATCCCGGAACCGCCCGATCACTTCATCCAGTTTTAATGTTGTCTCCCTCTGTGCTTCCGCGATACTCTCACAGTTCTCCTGTGCTTTTTTCACAGCGCGGACACAGGCTTTTTTCCCTTCCGGCCGTTCGGGGCAGTAGCGCCGAATCAGATCATCGTCGGAAGAGATGAATATTCTGGATTTCCCCGGATCCCCCTGCCGTCCGCTGCGCCCTGCAAGCTGCCGGTCTCCCCGGCGTGTATTCTGATGGCCAAAGCCCATTACATAGAGGCCTCCGGCCTTTCTCGCCACATCATCGAGCACGATATCGGTGCCGCGTCCGGCCATGGCCGTCGAGACTGTGACTTTTCCGGCCTGGCCGGCTTTGGCGATGATCTCTGCCTCCCGCTCGTCATCCCTGGCATTCAGCACTTCATGGGTGATGCCATACGCTGTCAGCTCGGCCGAGAGGCGTTCGCTGTCCTCCACAGTCCGTGTCACCAGCAGACAGGGCTGTCCGTGTTCCGTTGCGCTCAACGTCTCCCGCACCATCGCCCTGATCTGTTCTTCGGCGTTCGACTCATAGTGATCGGGCAAATCCACCCGGCGGTTCTCCTGATGGGGAGGGATCACCCGGACCGGCATATGATACACTTTGAGCAGCTCCTGCCGTCCCTCCCAGGCAGTACCGGTCATGCCGGCAAGGTGCGGAAACCGCCGATAATACTGCTGATAAGAGATCGACGCAACCGTTCGACTCTCCTGAACGACGTCCAGCCTTTCTTTGACCTCCAGGGCCTGCCACAGCCCATTGCAGTAGCGTCTGCCTTCCATGATACGTCCGGTATGGGGATCCACGATATGAAGGCTGCCGTCCTTTACAATATAGTCCACATCGCGGTGCAGCACGCCGTGCGCCTGCAGCGCCTGAAAGATCAGATGATAGAGGCGCTGATCCTGCGTCAGATCCGGGATCCGGAAAAACTGTTCGGCATGCTTTTGCCCGAGCGCGGTCAGCACCGCTGTCTTTTCCCGTTTCAGCACAACATAGTCGACCTTGCTGTCGAGCTCCGAATAGTCTTCTCCGCTTTCAAGCTTCTGGATTTCCGCGGATTTCAGCCAGGAGACGAAACGGTCCGCCGCAAGCATGTTATGATCCGGCGCTTCACCCGAAGACGACAGGATCATCGGCGTCACAGCTTCATCCAGCAGAATACTGTCCGCCTCATCGACAAGCATAAAAAAAGGCTGATTCTGCAGCTGTGTATCGGCGTCCAACAGCAGCTGGTCTCGCAGATAGTCAAAGCCGAACTCGCTGTTGGCCCCATAGAGGATGTCACAGCGATACGCCGTCATTTTCTCCTGATGGGACATTTTCGCTTCCGTTACACCGACCGTAAAACCCAGGCGTTGATAGACCGGGCGCATCCATTCGCAGTCGCGACTGGCGAGATACGGATTTGCCGTTGAAATCCATGCTGCCCCGTCGCAGGCATACAGCATCGCAGGAAAAACCGCGGTAACCGTCTTCCCCTGTCCGGTCTGCATCTGGGCCGTATATCCTTCTGAGATCGCAAGCGCTCCGTAAAGCTGCTCGTCGAAAGGTTCAAAGCCCAGGCTTCTATTGATTGCGATTGCTGTCAGTGCAAACAGTTTTTCCTTCCTGTCCTGCATGGGCAGGTTACGCAGTTCCTGAGCCTGTATGCGCAGTTCGTCGTCCGTCAGGCAGGAAAGCGTCTGCTGCAGCTGGCGTATTCTGTTCACTGTACGGCGGTCACGCAGCGGTATCATCTTTATCCTGTCCTTCTGTACGCTTGATAAGAAAGCTGCCAAACTGACTGAGAGCGCAGTCATGCAAGCTTTTTTGTTTGCTTTCTGACTGCGCTCCTATAATGCTGAATCAGGTACCGATCTGCGCCTGGATCAGATTGCTTCTCCTACGCCTGCCGCATCTTCCACCGTGAACACAACGCTGGAAGCCAGCGGGCTTACCGTACCGTCAGCAGCTCTTGCACGGACATCCAGACGATAGGTGCCTGCTTTTTCCGCAACATAGTCAAAGTTCCAATACACCCACAGCCGCGAGGTGGCGTCTTTTGTCTGATAGCTTGTCCAGGTCTCACCGCCGTCAAGCGAGAACTCCACGGCCGAAATCGCCGTGTTGAAGTCGTCCGCATATCCTTCAAAGCTGATCTGATCACCGACTTTGAAGCTGTCGCTGAAACGGTTGAGGATGCTCACCTGGTAAGTGCTTTCCGGCTGTGCAACATCCGGCAGCGTTTCCGATTTGCCAAGCTCAATCTCGGTCACCTGTCTGGTAAAGTACTTGGCAACGGTATCCGGCATCCAGACCTGGAGGAAGCCTCCGTTTTCGCCGTTGAGCTCGGTCTCGCCGATCTTGTATACCAGCATGGCGTCTTTTTCCGTTACATACTGGAGAGGCAGCGGAATCCCATAACCATCCGCGCTCTTGAACGTGATGGTGTTGGTACCGTCCTCAAGATCCGCCATCTCGAGAATACTGGAAACCGGCACACCGGTCACCTGAGCAGTGGCCAGGGCCTTGCCGCCGGCACAGCTGCACTTTAAGAGCTGCTGGCTGCTTGTTTTGGCCTTGATCTCATCAAGGGTCAGAGAATAGGCCTTTCTGATGGTGCCCTTTATATTGACATAGTAGTCTTCCTGTGTTACCTGATCCATCGCAAAGCCAGGTTTTGCGCAGGCTGCCGTTGCCACAGTTCCGAACAGGTTAAAAATATCATCTGCAGGGGTCGTTACATCCTGGTTAAAACGAAATTCACCTTGAACATTCTGGATTGTATCGAAGCTCTCTTCTGCTCTGGAATCAAGTACGGCGACTGTACTCGGTGCTTCCGCCGCGATTGCTGTTGCCGGCTGAGCCATCATTGCCGCCATGCTCAGTGCACCCGCCATCACTTTTTTCGTGTTCTTTTTCATGCTTCTCTCCTTTTCCGGTTAAAGAATAATATAGTGAGTTATTCTATGTTGTCTTATGAATTCAGTTCTGCGCGGTAATGGTCAATCTGCTGGGAGATATCTTTGCGCCCGGCAAGCGCAATCCCGTCTGCTTTGATCTGGGCTGCCTCAGGAACCTGGAAGAAACACAGATAAAGTCCAAGGGTCAGCAGAACAAACGACAGATACAGCACACATAACGCGCCTTCCGGCTGTGTCTTGACCATGAGCCCCGGGTATGCTTCCGGCGGATAGAAGGAATAATATACTCCTGCCACCTCGAGCGTGGTACCCGGATAAATCAGTCCCGGCTGTTCCGAGCCGTTTTCAATGACGCTGACTTCATAGGCCGGGTTTACGATCTCCGTGTCATGCGAGACACGGATCTCACCGTTTTCTTCCACGACATTGCCGAACATCTGGGAGTACCAGATGCCGTTTTCGCCGTCCAGCGAAAGGAAAGCCGGTTCATCCAGCTTCAGGGCTTCCTCTTCCGCACCAAGGTCTGTTCTGATCCCCAGGACAGCGGCATAGGCATAGTTCTGCTGGTAAATCTTAAACTTACCGAGGTGAATCGGGTGATTCACCTGAACGATCCCTCCGGCTTCGCTTCCGTCCGTCAGCTGTGCAGAGAGCTCGCTTGTATACTCCAGAACGCCGTTTTCATCTTCCGTGCTGAATGCCTCAACCGTAAGCAGGGTCCCGTCTGAGAGTTCAGCCGTGTCACCGACGCAGAGAGGCAGATCTTCTTTCTCTGCCAGCGCAAAGATGCATGCGGCCGAGATCATCATCAGCAGGATGGATACATGCGTCAGAAACGAGCCGTAAAACCCGATCCCGTGCTTGATGTATCCGCTTTCGGTGCTTCTGAAGCGGTGCGCCTTCAGCCACTGCTCAGGATCATCCGGGGCAATCACCGCTTCGCTGTTTGCAGCCTTTTTCATCAATGCGCTCTTCAGTCCGCCCAACTTCATCACACGGACGACAGAGCAAAGCGTCAGGTTCAGACCGAGAATCACAAACAGCAGAATAAAGTACCAGCTGGAGTAGATATCGTCTCTTCCGGTAGTGGTTGCTATCACGCAGAGCGCGCCGATCAAAGCCATCAGGAGCAGGCCGAAGCGCATGGATCGTATAAAGTTATAGACAGTTTTCATGGTTGCTCCCGGATTTCTCAGGTAAATGGTACACTCTGCTCGCCGTAAACCTCCGCACCCTGTCTATCAAAAGGCAGGGTGCAGGGTTTCGCTTCACGTCTTACTGGACGTTGAACATATAATTTGTCATCTGCAGCGGCGCTTCATTGGTGCGGAGAGAGCCGTCAGCCACCTGGCTGGTAGCGCGAATCTTCACAAGATAAGAGCCTGCCGCAAGATCGTTGATATCAAGATTCCAGTATACCCACTGGGTGGTATTGGCGTTCTCCAGGTCGTATTCCTGCCAGGTCTGGCCATGGTCAAAAGAGAACTCCAGCTTCACAATGGGCTCGTTCCATGCATCGGCATAGCCTTCCAGATGGACCGGCTGACCGAGATCAAAGATCTGCCCCTCGTACGCGTTCAGCACGCCGACATTGGGTTTATCAAACTGTTCGCCGGTCGTGGCATCGACAAAGTCGCCGTAGAAGTCCCAGGACGCGCCGGTATTCTTGAAGCAGACTTCCGTTACCTGCTTGGTGAAGTTGCCGGAGCTCATTTCATTGCACCAGAATGCAACCGGCCATCCCTGATCGGCATAGATCGTATCGCCGTTCATGCCGACAACCAGCATCGCATCCTCATTCAGCATCTGTTCCAGTCCGATGGTGTAGCAGTAGCCGTCTGCACCGATCGGGTCAACCATGATGACGTCCTCATGCAGACCGAGGTCTTCCACGATCGCCTTCAGAGGAATACCGGTGATCTCCGCCTGGTAGATCATGCCCTGGCCGGGGCCGTTCACCACGCAGTGCGCCTTCATGAGGCGGGTTTCCGTACCATAGGTTTCGATCAGCTCAGGCAGCGTGTAGGTGCCGCCGTTGTCAATGTCGCCGCTGAAGGTGACGGTCCAGTTGTCAAACACGCTCTGATCCGCTTTGCTGTCATCGTTGATCCAGGTCTCAGGGTTGGCTTTGATGCTCTTGAAGAACATGTTCTCGTGCGGAGTCACTTCCGTCTGGTTCCATGTGAAGGAAGCGTTCACGCCGTCGGAGGCAACGTCGGAAATACCGCGAAGGACGTCGTACTTGACATAGTCCCAGCGCTGATACTCGATCGTGCCGTCTTCATGTCTGGCAATATAGTGGCAGGATTCGCAGGTACCGCCCATCGCCTGGAAGGTGCTGTTGCGCTGATGAACGGTATGGATCGCATCGCGCATGTAGTTGTCATAGAAGCTGTGGCAGCCAAAGCAGTTCTGCAGGCCCTGCTCTGTGTTATAACCCATATAGATGATGCCGTGATAGGTTTCCATCATCTCAAGGGCATCTTCGATGCTGTGACATGCCGTGCATCCGCGGTTGTCCGCATTGAGGAAATAGTTGTTCCATGAGCGGATGGTCTTGCTCTGCACATCACCGGCCTGTGTGTCAAGCGCCGTGTTGTTAAACGGTGTTTTCTGGACCTTTACGCCGTTCTCCATGACCTTGACTCGTGGGGCGTATTTTTCATCCGTCTGGGCATTTTTCTCCCAGCTGGTGCGCTCAGACAGATCCGCCTGTCTCGGCGCCTCATCGGCGAATGCGACGATGTTGAAAAGGAATAACATA
>JAFTGD010000034.1 GCA_017458065.1 Oscillospiraceae bacterium | reverse complement strand
TGAATAGTTGAGCTCTCTTGCCAGGACACAGAAGTACCGAATATGATGAAGTTCCATAAGTTTCACATCCAAAACGCAAGCTGAACTTGCAGGATGAGATAATAATATCTCCTTTTCCAATAAAAGTAAATATGTTAATTTTATAATCGATATTTCTATTTTTTATACAACCAGAAAGGAATGATCTTATGGCAAAAGAAACACTATCCCGGCGCGAGTTCCTGAAAAGTGCTGCCGCTGCGGCGGCAGGTCTTGCGTTTGTTGGTATTGGCACGCCCATCAAGGCTTCCGCCGAAGGCGGCTCTGTCTTCACCCCGGGTACTTACACGGGAAAAGCAACCGGGTTGAACAGCGATGTGACCGTGACGATTACGGTGGATGAAACCAGTATTCTCTCCTGCGTTGTTGACGCTTCCGGCGAGACTGCCGAGATCGGAGCGGCTGCCGCCGACACGCTGGCGGAGCAGATTCTGGCCGCTCAGTCACAGAATATTGACGGCGTAACCGGCGCGTCCGTGACCTCCGGCGCGGTAAAGCGGGCCGCCGAAGAAGCGCTGGCGCAGGCAAAAGGCATCGATGTTGCGCTGTTGCGTGCGGGCGACGAACCGATTGCCGCAGAGGATTGGCTGGGCGAAGAGCCGGAAATTGCCGAAAGTGAGATCGTCGAGGAGATCGACACTGAGGTACTTGTAATCGGCGCAGGCCATGCTGGAACCTTCGCAGCCTGCAGCGCTGTGGAGAACGGAGCGAAAACCCTTTTGATCGAGAAGATGACCCATGACCTGGCGTCCGGCATGCGGGACACTCTGGCTGCGGTCAATTCCAAACAGCAGATTGAGAACGATGACAACCCCGACCGCGATGAAGTGATCCGTTATATCTGTGATTGGAGCCAAGGATATGCGAAGCGTTCTCTGGTCAGCGTCTGGGCAGATCGGAGCGGCGAAACGATGGACTGGCTGACGGAACGCTTTGCCAATGCAGAGCTTCTTCGCGGCTTTCGCCATGAAGTGGACGAGCACAATCCAGAGGACAATTATCCCACCTATGATGTAGGCCATTCCATCCAGTACGGCGAGGCCTACTATGAGCAGCTCACAATGGATGTGCTGTTAGACTATGCCATTGGACTTGGCCTTGAAGTTCTTTATGAGACGCCGATGGTCAAGCTGCTTAAAACCGGGGAGCGCGTCACAGGTGTTATCGCGAAAAATGCCGCCGGTGATTATATCCGGATCAATGCCAGTAAAGGCGTTATTCTCTGTGCAGGCGGTTACTCCGGAAACGAGACAATGATGAGAGCGCTCCAGCCCTGGAGCTTAGAGCAGTGCTGCATCAACTATTCGAAGCCCGGCGATAAAGGGGACGGCATCAAGGCCTGCCTGTGGGCAGGCGCCTCCATGGACAGCACACACAGCGCCATGATCTTTGAGCGGGGCGGCATCAAACCCAACGAAACAGGCGTTGTTGAGGATGGGCAGCTGTTCTGGATGGGCAGTCAGCCGTTCCTGAAAGTGAATCTCAAGGGCGAGCGTTTTATGAATGAATACATGCCCTATGATTACGCCCTCCACGCGGCTTCCCAGCAGCCGGATCACACTTACTGCATGATCTGGGACAGCACCTACGCTTCCGACGTTGAGCGCTTTGCCACGCATGGCTGCAGCCGTCTCTATCCCCATGTGAACGGAGCGGATCCTGTATTCCCGCTGGAATACATCGATTATATGAACTATGATTTGATGGAGCGGGGGTATATTGTCAGCGCCGATACGCTGGAAGAATTGGCTGAAAAACTGGGTCTCCCGGCCGAGGCTTTCCTTGCCACCGTGAAGCGGTATAATGATCTGGCCGCCAAGGGTGTTGACGAAGATTTCGGCAAAGAGAGTTACCGTCTGTCTACACTGGACACGGCGCCATACTATGGGATCCGACAGGCCGGCGGCTATCTGATCTGCACGATGGACGGTATCCGGATCAACGAAACGATGCATGCCATTCGGGAAGACGGAACACAAATTGAAGGGCTCTATGTCTGCGGCGACAACTCGGGCAGCTATTTCCATGGGAGCTATCCCAACCTGCTGGCCGGCTGTGCTGCCGGACGAAGCGCGACATTTGGCCGTTATGCAGGCCTGCTGGCTGCGCAGGAATAAAGGAATCCTTTTCCGTTATGTCAGCTGACGGCACGTAGGGCATGATCGAGACGATTTGAAAGAACAGACGCATAATCCTGTTTGGGTCATGCGTCTGTTCTCTTTTTACGCCGATCCGTTACAAAAGAGAAGGCTTTGATACGTTACACGGCCTTGTCTGAATGGATGGTTTTGCTACAATAATAACAGAAGATCAAACGAGAAACGAACAGGGAGGACGAAGTATGATTCTGTATGTAGATTCGCATGCAAAACCTGGCGGCGACGGCTCTAAGGAGCGGCCCTTTGTCAGCATCCAGGCGGCGGCCGACATCGCGGCCCCGGGCGACGAGGTGCTGGTTTCCCCCGGCGTTTACCGGGAGAACGTAAACCCCAAAAACGCGGGTACTCCTGAACAGCGGATCGTCTATCGCTCGGTTGAGCCGCTTGGCGCGGTCATCACCGGGGCCGAGACCCTCACCGGCTGGAAGGACGAGGGCCAGGGCGTGTGGTCCGTCCGCGTGTCCAACGAAGTATTCAAGGAGAGGAATCCCTACGCCACCCGTGTCTCCGGCGACTGGTTCATCGCTTTCTTCGTTGCGCATACCGGCGACGTCTTCCTAAACGGCAAGTCCCTTTACGAGGTGACGAGCCTGGACGCGGTGAAGCATCCCGCAGCCTCCCCGGTGTCCTGGGACCCGGCGTTTTCCACCTGGGTCTGGTACACCGAGCAGGACGAGGCAGCACGCGAGACTGTGTTTTACGCAAACTTCCACGACAAGGACCCCAACAGTGAAAATGTGGAGTTCACCCTGCGGTCCGCATGCTTTGCGCCGGAGAAAGAGGGTGTCGGCTATATCACGCTCTCCGGCTTCACGGTCTGCAAGGCTGCGACCCAGTGGGCGCCGCCCACCGCCTATCAGGAGGGCATGATCGCGCCCCACTGGTCCAAGGGCTGGATCATCGAGGACTGTGAGGTCTATGAGTCCAAGTGCAGCGGCATCTCCCTGGGCAAGTACCGGCAGAAGGGCAACGACAACAAGTGGCTGCATTGGAAGTATAAGGACGGCACCCAGACGGAGCGCGAGTGTATCTGCCAGGCGCAGGCGGAGGGCTGGAGCAAGGAGACCATCGGCTCCCATATTGTGCGGCGCTGCAACATCCACGACTGCGGGCAGACCGGCATCGTGGGCCATCTGGGCGGCGTGTTCTCCGTTATCGAGGACTGCCACATCCACCACATCAACAACAAACAGAATATGGCGGGAGCTGAGATCGGCGGCATCAAGATGCACGCGGCCATCGACGTAATCATCCGCCGCAACCACATCCATCACTGCACCCGCGGCATCTGGCTGGACTGGCAGGCCCAGGGCACCCGCGTGACACGGAACTTCTTCCACGACAACACCGCTCCCCAACTGACAGAGGTCCCGGAAGTGCTTGATCCCTCCCTGTTCTCCGGCGTGGGCGAGGACGTGTTCGTGGAGGTCTCCCACGGGCCGACGCTCATCGACAACAACATTCTGCTCTCCGAGCGGGCGCTGAAGCTGGCCTGTCAGGGCGTGGCCGTGGTACATAACCTTGTGGCAGGAAGTCTGGTGGATATCGGCATCGGCACCAACAACGGTGCCAAGACCATGGATTCGCCCCGCTATACCCCCTATCATCTGCCGCACCGGACCGAGGTGGCAGGCTTCATGACCTTCCTGCACGGTGACGCCCGCTTTTACAATAATATCTTCGTTCAACAGCAGATCCGTCCGGCACTGAAACCCGTTATGGACGCCATGGGCGGCGACGGCAGCGGCTGGGACGACGGGAATTACAAGGTCGGTACCCACCGCTACAACGGCTACCAGACCTTTGAGGAATGGGATAAAGAGTTTGAAGGCTACTGCGGCATGGGCTCCGAGCCGAGTGATCGGTATTATATCCATCTCCCGGTCTGGACCGGCGGAAACGTTTTCTTCAACGGCGCAAAGCCATGGGAGAAGGAAGGCAATTTTTTAGAGGATACCGCCCATGAGATAACGATTGCGGTAAAAGAGTGCGAAGACGGCTGGTATCTTGAGACGAATCTCTATGAAGTTCTCGCGGCAAAGGCGTTCCCCGTGATAGACACGGAGGCTCTTGGCATGGCCTTCGAACCGGAGCAGCGCTTTGAAAACCCGGATGGCAGCGATATCCGCTTTGACGAGGATTACTTCGGTGAACATCGGGAAAATGCCTGCATCGCAGGGCCCTTCGCAAGCAAGTCGGAAGCAGAGCGCAAGCTCTTTTGAAAGAGAATAAAAAAAGGAGGATCATCATGAACGAAAACAGCGTTACTCTGGAAAAAGTACCATTTCGCGAAAAAATAGCCTACGGCCTCGGCGACGCCGGCTGCAACTTCATCTGGACCACCGTCGGCATGTTCCTGACTGTGTACTACACGGACAGCGTCGGCATTGCTGCGGGCGTCGTCGGCACCATCATGCTGCTGACCCGTCTGCTGGACGGCGTCTCTGATCTGATCATGGGCAACATCGTTGACCACACTCACACCCGCTGGGGCAAAGCCCGCCCCTGGGTCGGCCTGATGGCTCCCTTCATGGGCCTCGGTCTGATCCTGCTGTTCAATGTCCCCGGTACGCTTTCCGGCGGCGGCAAGATCGCCTACGCCTCTGTTACCTACGTTTTATTGGCCGTCGTGATCTACACCGCCTGTAACCTCTCCTACGGTACGCTGATGAGCTACATGGCACCCGATCAGCAAGACTGCACTACACTGAGCTCTGTCCGTTTCTTCTGCACATGGCTGGCTGTGCTGGTCATCATCTACACCGCCCCAAGCATGATCGAAAAGATCGGCTATCGCGGCATGTCCATCCTCTACGGCATCATCGGCACTATCCTGATCCTGGTCACCTTCTTCTTCACCAAAGAGCGCACCACCGGCGATGCCGAGCAGAAGAAAGACGACGTCCCCGCCGGGCAAGCCCTCAAGCTTCTCTTCAAGAACAAGTACTTCATCTATGTTGCGCTGCTTTTCATCATCAACTACGCCGCACTGAACCTCACCAACGGCATCGTCATCTACTATGTCCGTGACATCCTCGGCAACATGGGCGCCTACGGCACTGTAAACACCATGGGCTTCCTGCCCTCCATCATCCTGCTGCCTTTCTTCCCCAAGATCGCGGCGAAGTTTGGCAAATGGGTCTGCCTGATGGTCGGCTTCGTGATGCAGATCATCGGTTACATCGTGATCCTTGCTTTCCCGACCAGCTTTGCCATGCTGATCGTCGGTCTTGCGCTGGTCGGCATTGGCCGCGTTCCCCACTCCGCGGGCCTCTTCGCCATGATCGCCGACGTCATTGACTACGGCGACTGGAAGTTCGGCAAGCGCATCGAGGGCATGACCTACTCCGCCGCCTCCTTCGGCATGAAGGTCGGTACCGGTATCGGCAGCGCCGTTGTCGGCTGGGGCCTGGAGCTGGGCGGCTACGCGGGTGACGCCGCTGTGCAGAGCGCTTCTGCCCTCTTCGCCATCAAGGCCCTGTACACCTGGGTCCCCATGATCCTCATCATCATCGGCACCGTGATCATGGCCGCCTGTAACCTGGACAAGATCTATCCCACCATACAGAAAGACCTGGCCGCCAGAGCCAGCGAAAACTAAAAACGTATCAAAAAAACGCAGGCCGTGTGACCTGCGTCTTTTGATGCGTCCTGTCTATTCTTTGATCCCGATAAACTCCAGGAAGTGACGCGACATTTCATCGGCGCTCTCTTTGCAGCCGCCTTTGAGCCAGTAGATCATGGCATTATACGACGCGCCGGCCGCGTAGTAGAGCCTGTAGCGCTCAATGGAGCTTCGCGGCATGTCCCCGGCGATCTCCTCGTTGGTGGCGTTGAAGGCGTTCAGGATCAGGCCGGAGAAACCCAGCCTGTCCAGAAGGAGAATGGAATCGCGATGCTCTTTCATGACGCGGTAATAGACGCGCCCATATTCCAGCGTCCAGAACTCTATCTCCTCGCCCAGCTCTTTGGCCATGATTTCAAAGATCTGCGCAAGGAAGTATTCCAGGATCTCCAGCTTGGAATTGAAATTGCGGTAATAGGCCATGCGGGAGACCTTGGCTTTGTTTGTGATCTCTGTGACGGCGATCTCCTCAAAGGATTTGTTCTCCAGCAGGGCAAAGAAGGCTCTGGTAATCGCTTTTTTGACGCGGGTATTCTCTTCCACGCGTTTATCCATGAAAAATCCCCCCTGATAGATCGCCGTTACAAAATCCGTCCATCTGATACGTTACACCGTCTTGATGAATGGCTTGGATTTGCTAAAATAATAGCACAATCCGTTACAGATTGCAACGACAAGCCAGAATGAACGCAACAGCAGAAAGGAACATGATGATGGAAAAAGCAAAAATTCTTCTCCCGCCGGAAAAGGCCGTCCTGAATCCCGTCTCCCTGATGGGGGATGAGAAGGGCCTTTACTTCACCTTCCGCAGCGACCTGGCCGCGATCGCCCAGGTGCTGCCCGAACCGCTGGAGCCGGCTTTCCCGCTGGTCTCCGGCTATGTGGTCGAGATCAACAAGCCCGCCTTCTGCGCGCCCTATAAGGAAGCGATGATCGGCGTCTACGCTAACTACAACGGCCAGATCGGTCTGTTCCCCGTGGCCTTCCTGCTCAGCGGCCCGGGAGCGGTGGACGCTACCGTGGGCGGCCGGGAGCGCTTCGGTCTGCCCAAGAAAATCTGCGAGAGCGACGACTGCATCCGCATTGAGCGCGACGGCGATCGCGCCCGCGCCACGGTCAGCCGCTATGGCGTGACGCTGCTGGACGTGTCCATCAAGCTGGGCCAGTACAACAATCCCATGGCAGGTATGTGCTACCAGGGCAATGAACCCGGCGGAAGGTCCGGCGGTATGAGCTTCTACGCCCAGCCCGTGATCGCCCCGGACGGCAGCGGCTACGACGTGTTCCGGCAGATCAATCTCTACACGAACATTGCCGAGTACACCTACCGCACTTGGGAGCAGGGCGAGGTCACGGTGCGCCTCCAGTCCTCCGAAAACGACGCCTGGGGCCACTTCCCGGTCTTTGAGAACATGGGCGGCGCGTTCAGCGAAAACGACATTGAGATCAAAGATCTGCAGCTGGCGGAGGTCATTCCCGCCGCCGGGAACATTGAGAAGCTGCTGGTCACCCGCTATGACAACATGAGTCTGATTCAGGAGGGTTAAAAAATGGCATTTGAACATATTGGTGCAAAAGGCCGTATCGGCAATCTGGAAATCAAAAACCGTCTGGTCATGACGGCCATGGGCGTAGGCGTGGGCGATCACAGCGGTATCGCCTCCGATGAGTTCATCGAGTTCTACCGTCAGCGGGCAGCCGGCGGGGCGGGCCTTATCATTACGGAAGTCACCCGCGTCAACGACGTCCATGGCGTCTGCGAGTACGATCAGCTCTCTCTGTCCAATGACGACATGATCCCCAGCTTTAAAAAGCTCGCCGACACCATCCATCAGTACGGCACAAAGATTTTTGCCCAGCTCCATCACCCCGGCCGTGAGGCCCATCTGGTCATCAACCCCAACACGGACATGCTGGTGTCCTCTGTCGCGGGCCCCAGCCGGATCGCGCCGGAGCCCACCCGCGCCCTGACGGTTGACGAGATCCATTCTCTGGTGAAGGACTTCGCGGCCGGCGCCGTCCGCGCACAGAAGGCCGGTATGGACGGTGTGGAAATCCACGCCGGACACGGCTATCTGATCCATCAGTTCCTCAGCGCCAACGACAATTTCCGTACCGACGAGTACGGCGGGAGTCTGGAGAACCGCATGCGCTTCCTGCTGGAGATCATCGCCGCCATCCGTGATGCCTGCGGTCCGGATTATCCCATCTCCGTCCGCTTGAGCAGCAGCGAATTCCTGGATGTTGTGGGCATCCGCAAGGGAACTACCGTTGAGGAATCCTCCCAGATCGCAGCAGCCTGTGAGAAGGCGGGCGTCAACCTCATCAACGTCTCCTCCGGCACCCACTTCACAGGCAACACCATCGTGGAGCCCACCTCCTACCAGCAGGGCTGGAAGCTGCCCCTGGCCGCCGAGATCAAAAAGCATGTCTCCATCCCCGTGGCGGCGACCTCCGTGTTCCGCGATCCGGAGTTCTGTGATCAGACGATCGCCGAGGGCAAGATCGATTTCATCTCCATGGGCCGCTCCTGGCTGGCCGATCCCGAGTGGGGCGTCAAGGCGCTGGAAGGCCGCTGTGACGATATCCGCAAGTGCACCGGCTGCATGTACTGCTTCGAGACCGCAGGCAACACCCTCTGCACCGGCGAGAGCCATGCCTTCTGCTCCATTAACCCTTACATGGGTCAGGAGACACTGTACGGCGAGCCGAAGAAGGACGGCGCGGGCCGCAAGGCTGTTGTGGTCGGCGGAGGCCCCGCCGGCATGGAAGCGGCTCTGATCCTGGCCCAGCGCGAGTTCGACGTGACGCTCTTCGAGAAGGGCGACCAGCTGGGCGGTCAGATGTACCTGGCCTCTCTGCCCCCCAAGCGCGGCAAGATGGCAAACTTCAAGCACTGGGCGGAAAAGCAGCTCAAGGATCTGAACGTGGATATTCGCCTGAACACCGAGGTTACCGCCGATGAGATCCGCGCCATGAATCCTTATACCGTCTTCCTCTGCACCGGTTCTGCACCGATCATGCCCCGCAGCATCAAGGGCATCGACGGGGATAACGTGTACACCGTTCCGCAGATCCTGCGCGAGCAGGTGAAGCTCAGTGGGAAAAAGGTGGTCGTGGCAGGCGCCGGGCTCACCGGCATGGAGACGGCCGAGTTCCTGCAGGAGCACGGCAACGAGGTCACCAACATCGACATGATGCCCGCCGTCGGTTTCGGTGCGTTCCAGCTGCTGCTGATGGACGAGGAAGCGCTCACCGCTCAGTCCGGCGTCCGCCCGATGCCCGGTCACAAGCTGGCGGAGATCCGCAAGGACAGCGTGCTGATCGAGGATACCGCCGGTTATCAGATCGAGCTGCCCTGCGACGCGGTGGTCATGAGCCTCGGCGTGCGTTCAGTCAACGCGCTGAAGGAAGAGCTGGCCGATCTGCCCAATGTGATCGTGCTCGGCGAGGCGGACAAGGCCGGTCAGCGAGTACCTCAGGCGCTGCATCCGGCTTTCGAAGCGGCTTACAAGCTGCAGTAAAGGAGAGCCTTATGGAAAACAAACCGATTGCCTCCTCTATTCCGGCCTGCAATATGATCATTGCGCTTCTCATTTTTGCGCAGATCCCCATCATGTTCGGGAAGGCCTCCTCCGATGCGATCATTTATGCTCTGCCCTGGCTGCTGGCTGCGTTCCCCGTGCTCTTGATCTGCATCGTTTTCATGTTCAAGAACGGCGAGTTTGTAGACGCCACGCTCAATTCTATCTTGAGCGGTGTGCTCATGGGTCAGAACTTTGTACGCGGCATCATTGCTCTCACCATGCTCAACGCCGGAAGCGCTGCGTCCCCTGAGCTTCTCATGAGCAGTTATGCCATCGACAAGTGGGTCTATCTGGCCGCCGGCGTGATTCTTCTTTTTGCAGGCTGGCTGGCGCACTTTCAGAGCAAAATGGCGGCCACAGGCGTCTGGTGCGGCGCTGTCGGTTTCCTGGCTCTCGCGGCCATGAACGCGGGCTTCGGCCAGCTCTTCGGTCTGATCGGTTCCATCGGGCTCGTGATCCTCGGCGTGTATCTGCTGTATTCCGGTCTGGCCATCCTGCTGAACACCGCAATGCAGAAGCCGGTTTTGCCTCTGAAGTAAAAAAGGAAGAACAGAACAGACCCCAAGACCAAAAAAACAGTGTGGAGCGCATTTTGATCACTGCTCCACACTGTTTTTCAATTCCTCTGCAGGGTTTGAAAACGGATTACTTCACACTCCGCATCAGGTTGCGCAGGCGCATGGCGGTCCGGTCATGGATGAGATCGTTCAGGTCGATGACGTCGATGCCGAGCTCGGAAGCGCGGTTGCGCATGGCGGCGCCGCCCTTTTCGGCGGTGACGATGGCGGCTTTGGCAATCTTGCCGCCGAAGCGGTCGCGCAGGATGGCAAGCTCGTTGAGCGCCTCGGTCTTGACGTCACAGGTCTTGCAGCTGATGAAGACCGGCGTGACGCCGCGGGTACACATGACATCCAGCTCATTGGTCACGGCGTTCTGCTTGCCGCTGGCTTCCCAGTCGACGACGGCGCTGGTGATCACGTCGTGGAAAAGACCGGAGTCCAGACAGGCCTTGTAGACATACAGCTCCAGAACGCTGCCGACATCACGGAGCCAGGCCCGGATCTGGGCATCCCGAAAGCGGAAGGACACCGACTGCTCCGGATCGATCCGGAGCTCCGACAGAAAGCCGATTTCTTCCAGATCCCGCAGGGCCTGCTCCGGGGCGGAGATACGGGAAGCGCGCTCGCCCTTCACCGTATAGGCGCCCGAGACCTCCAGAGAGAAGACCCCGTTTGCATCCGCCGGAGAGACGCGCTGGATATAGGTCACGATGTTGGTCCACGGACGGCGGTTTCGCAGATAGAGCTGAAAGAAGGGATCAATGTCGTCCAGATAGCGGGCGAGGATGCTGTTGTCCACGCGCCCCTGCCGCATCGAGCCGCCTGCCATCAGGAAGCAGTCCTCAACGCTGTAGGTCACGTCGCATAGAATGTTGGAGGCGAAATCGGCGTTCCGGATGCTGTAGAAGCGGTTTTGCTTGCGGCTGTAGGTGAAGACCGGGATCGCGGTCTCGGCGCTGACAAGTCCTGCTGCAAACAGCACCGCATCCGTCCCGCCGGTGATATCCAGGGCGCAGTCGGGATACTGGCTCACCGCCTTGCGCAGGACACGCAGGATCGCCTCGGTATCATACACGCTGGTGCGGAGGAACACCAGCTCGACCTTCTCACCGCGGTGACGGAAATACGCGCGCATTTTCCGCTGCAGCACCTGGTCGGAGGAGACGGTGTCGGGACAGATATAGACCACTCGCCGGGGATGAAACATCTCGACCCCGAGGACGTTCTCCAGCGGCCGCTCGTCATAGAGTTCGATCAAAGTTTCCATACGTTGCCTCACAGACTGTTGTTTTGCCCATTATACGCG
Source organism: Oscillospiraceae bacterium (assembly GCA_017458065.1). Classification (GTDB taxonomy): domain Bacteria; phylum Bacillota; class Clostridia; order Oscillospirales; family Oscillospiraceae; genus Limivicinus. The sequence continues at coordinate 94,125 of JAFTGD010000034.1, read as the reverse complement.
CGATTTTGTCCCGGCGCAAGGGGCGGGAAAGCCGGATTCCCGGCAGTTTTTTGCGTATTTCGGCTGAAAAACCTGGGGGATCACGCGCAAAGCTGCTGCGTAGAAAAATTTTATCCCCCCGGGGGGCTTGTGCCCGGGAAAACAATCTGTTATCCTGTGCACAGATCAGATGCTTTGAGGCTGCACGGATTCCCCTCAATCCGATTGTCTTCTTCCCCTCAGGAGACAAACCTGCAGCCAACACCTCTCCTTGAAGGCCCGCCGTTTTGGTCTTTCGGCGGGCTTTCATTTTATGAAATCAGGAAAATTTGATCTCCAGGGGGCTTGTGCGCTCCCGCCGAAGGGATTATGATATTCCAATAAGAGTACTGTCGATAAAATATTGACGACCGAGATCTCAAACGATCAGATGTTCAGGGCCGTCGGGAAAGCGAAACCGTGACATATGGCAGAACATAAAGGGCTATTACACGAAAACAGAACGTACTGGACCGGGAGGGCCCCTGGGTATTCGGAAGTGAATCAGATCGAGCTTGCCACCGGGCAGCGGCAGAAGTGGAAAAGTGTTCTACAGAACGAAATCCAAAAGGCCCTTCCTGCCGATGCGGGGGAGAAGCTCCGCGTCCTCGAAGTAGGAACCGGGCCGGGCTTCTTTGCCATTCTCCTGTGCGAGCTTGGCTATGAGGTAATGGCGGTCGATCTGACGCCCGCCATGCTGGACGAGGCACGGAAGAACGCCGGACCGCTGGCGGACAAGATCCGCTTTCTGGAGATGAACGCGGAAGAACTGGTCTTCCCGGACGGCAGCTTCGACGCGGTCGTCAGCCGCAACCTGACCTGGAATCTGCCTCACCCGGAACAGGCCTATGCGGAGTGGACGCGGGTCCTGAAGCCGGGAGGCCTGATGGTCAACTTTGACGCCAACTGGTATGCGTATCTCTATGACGACCAGGCGCAGGCTGCCTATGAACGGGACCGCGAGAACACCGCCCGGATGGGCGTCAAAGACGAGAACATCGGAGAGAATTTTGACACCATGGAAGAGATCGCGCGGCAGATGCCGCTCTCCAATGTCCGGCGTCCGGCCTGGGATCTGGAGCAACTGGGACGGCTGGGGCTGCAGGCTTCGGCAGACGAGCGCATCTGGGAGCAGGTCTGGTCCGAGGAGGAAAAGCTCAACTTCTCCTCGACGCCGCTCTTCCTTGTGCGGGCGGTGAAGCCGGCCCTGCACTGAATAAAGACGCAACTTGTCGGCATTCCGTCCGGAGTGCCGGCATTGTTCACAGCGTGTTTTCAAAAGGCTCTTGGATACAGCGGCCTTTTTTGGTATAATAGATCATACCAGAGCAATAAAAGACGTTAGAAAGGATTGTGCAGTATGGATCTTGAAAAAGCAAAAGAAGCGCTTCAGGCGTTTACCGAACAGGCGGAACAGCTGATCAGGGACCCGGGCAAGCTGGAGGAACTGCTCCGGCAGTTTGAAGCAAAAATCAAGGAAATCCCGGTCGCCGGGGAAGCCCTCTCCAGAGTGCCGCTGATGATCTCCATGATCCGCAGCTACATCACAAGAGAGTATACCGCGGTCTCCCCCAAAGTGATCGCATCCCTTGTGGCCGCCATCATCTATCTCCTGAAAGGCAAGGATCTCATCCCGGACGATATCCCGGTTGTGGGATATGCCGACGATCTCGCGGTGTTTGCCGCCGCTTTCCTGATCGACGAGCCGGAACTCAACGCCTACGCCCAGTGGCGCGCGGAGAACGGAAAGCCGGAGGAAACCGTCTGAGCGAAGGCAAAACAAGATATGTAATTGAAAAATGCCACGATCTTTTACCGGATCGCGGCATTTTTGTTAAAGGAGCTTGCTGGCACTCTGCCCGGTGCGCTGGTATAATGCAGCAAGTAGGAAAGGTGGGAAAAGTATGATCAGTAAGAACCTGATGTTTTTGCGCAGGAAGGCGAACCTCTCGCAGGAGGCGCTGGCGGAGAAAATCAAAGTCAGCCGCCAGACCCTGGCCAAGTGGGAGAACGGGGAGAGCATCCCTGATGTGCTGCACTGTGACCAGATCGCCGAGCTCTTTGAGATCAGCCTGGACGACCTGCTCCACACCGATCTGCAGGCGGTACCGGAGCCGATGAAGGGGAAATATGTGTTCGGTACGGTTACCGTCGGGGAGAAGGGCCAGATCGTGATCCCGGTCAAGGCCAGGCGCATTTTCGGCATCCGACCGGGCGACAGCCTGATGGTGTTGGGCGATGAACAGCGGGGTCTGGCGCTGGTGGACGCCAAATTCTTTCTTGAAGTGGCAAACCAGATGCAGGAGGGGAAGACAGAATGAGAATCATGTGGTTTTGCATCCCGGCGTACGGACACACCAACCCGACCGTCGAGGTGGTACGGGAGCTGGTCCGCCGCGGTCATGAAATCCGTTATTATTCCTTTGAGGAATTCCGTGGTAAAATAGAAGACACGGGCGCGGTGTTTGCCCCCTGCGACCGCTTTCTTCCGCCGCTGAGCGCCAGAAGTGAAAAAAAGCTCCGCAAAGTCTCCACGACGGAGATGTCGATCCAGTCCTTTGAGACCACCGGCCGGATGGACGGGATGCTGACGGAGGATGTCCGTTCGTTTCGGCCGGACCTGCTGGTGTCAGATTCCGCCTGCTTCTGGGGCAAGCTGACGGCGCAAAAGCACCATCTCCCCATGGTCTGCTCCACGACGACTTTTGCCTTCAACCAGTATTCCAGCAAGTATATGAAGTACAGCGCCGCCGAGATGGCGGATATGATCCTGGGGCTGCCCCTGCTGAACGCCTCGATGCGGAAGCTGCGCCCCCTGGGCTACCAAGTGAAGAGCGCGCTGGACATTGTCCAGAACAAGAACGACACCGATACCATCGTCTATACCTCCGAGCGCTTTCAGCCCTGCGCCGAAACCTTCGACAAAACGCATTACCGCTTTGTCGGGCCCTCGGTGAAAGCCGTGGAGCCCCGCCGGGAAGAGAACGCCCGGCCGAAGATCTACATCTCTCTCGGGACGGTGATCAATTCTCATCCCGAGTTTTACCGCAATTGCATCCGGGCCCTGCAGAACGAGCAGGTAGAGGTGCTGATCTCCTGCGGCAAGGCCTTTGACGCGGAGCAGCTGGAGCCCCTTCCGCAGAACGTGCGGGTGGAGGCCTATGTGGACCAGATGCAGGTCCTGGCGGAGACCGATCTGTTTATCACCCACTGTGGGATGAACAGCGCCTCCGAGGGCCTGTACATGGGCGTGCCCGAGCTGCTGTTCCCGCTCTCCGGCGAGCAGCAGGCGGTCGCGCGCCGCGTGACCGAGATGGGAGCGGGAAGAATCCTGACCAGGGCGGAAGCCGACAGCCCTGACGCAATCCGCGAGGCCGTGACGGCCCTGCTTGCGGACCGGGCGGTCAGACAGGCCGCCGCGGCCATGCGCGAGGACTTCCTCGCATGCTCCGGCCCGAAGGGAGCCGCGGACTTCATCGAGGAGATCGGACGGAAACCATAAAGAAAAAAGCACAGAAATGCCCGGCAGGGAGACGCTTCTCTCCGCCGGGCATTTCCGGTTAAAAACAGTCTGAGGTTCTTCTGAGTGAATACGGTCACAGCAGGGTGTTCTGCAGGACGTCAAAGAAGTCCACGTCGCTCTGCTTGAGGCGCAGACCGAGGTTCTTGTCCGTACCGTCGGGATAGTGGACCAGGACTTCAACCTGGACATCCTCTTTGATGCCCTTCTGCAGCACGTCCTTCAGGAAGGGGAGGACGTTCGGATGATTGGAGCGGAAGGCGCCCCAGGCGCTCTTGGCTTTCAGCAGGTTTTTCGGGTTCAGATTCATAATCGCGTGATTCCTTTCAGTTGGCGACGGAATAGAGTTCTTCCCGCAGATGCAGGAAGGTGGGCAGCTGTGCGCGGACCTCGGCGATCCGGGCGAGGTCGATTTCAGCCAGAAGAGTCTGCTCCTTTTCGTCCGCGGCGGCCAGCGCCGTGCCGTAAGGGTCGAGGATCATGGAATGTCCCCAGCACTCGTAGGAGAAGCCCTCGTACCGCGCGGCGGATGCCGCGACAAAAAAGACCTCGTTGTCGACTGCGCGCGTGCGCAGCGTGGACTCCCAGTGTGCTGGTCCCGTGGTCATGTTGAACTGGGCCGGCAGGCAGATGACCTCTGCGCCGCGGCGCGCCATGGCCCGGAAGAGCTCCGGAAAGCGCACATCAAAGCACACGGCCACGCCAAAGCGCCCGAAGGCCGTGTCAAAGACCGTGATCTCGGAGCCGGGCGTGAAGGTGTGGGACTCGTGAAAACGCATGCCGGGCAGGTCGACGTCGAAGAGATGCACTTTGCGGTGCCGGGCAAGCTGCCGCCCGTCGGCGTCAAAGACAAAGCTGGTGTTGTACAGCAGCTCTCCCTCCGTCTCCGGCACGGAACCGCCGATCAGCAGAACGCGGTTGTCTCTGGCCCATGCGGCCAGGCGGCGGCAGGTTTCCTCATGGCCGCGCTCGGCGAAGACGCGGAAATACTTCTTGTTATAAGGGCAGGAGAACATCTCCGGCAGGACGACGACCTGTGCGCCGGCAGTGGCGGCGTCCCGGATCATGGCCTCGGCCTTGGCCATGGTCTCCTCATAGACGACCTCGGTGCGCAGCTGACAGACCGCGAGGCTGAACTTGTCCTTGCTCATAAGGGCAGTCGGCTCAGGGCTGCGGCTCAGGCTTCCGCTTTCCAGAGACCGTGGAGGTTGCAGTACTCATAGGCTGCGACAACCGCCTCGCCCTCCGCCAGCGCGAAGACTGCTTCCGGTTTCTCACCGGGCTTCAGATCCTTCTTCTGGTAGCCCTGGGTGGTCTCCAGAACGATGAAGGTGATGTAGTGGGCCTCCAGCATGGGGTGCGCGACAGCGCCGACCGCTACCGTAACCTTGCTGCCATCCACGGTGATCACGGGGACATGCTTTTCGCCGGCGGCATCGGTGGTGTTGGGGATCAGCTCCACCAGCTTTTTCGGCTCAAAATCATCGGAGCGATCGGGGATCAGGATCGTGCCGCAATCGGGACATTTGAAGAATTTCATATTGAGTACCTCCTGTTATTTTGATACAGACAGTATACCACGGGAGCACCGTTTTTTGAAGAGCGATTCTCATGGCGCCCTATAAAAAATCCCCCCTGCATACAGCAGGGGAGATCAACAGGAAAAATCAGTGGAAAAATCAATGCAGAAACTTCCGGAGCCGGTCGGACAGAAGGACGGCCAGGGCCATCTTTACCAGGTCCGGGACGATGAAGGGCAGCACGCACCAGCCGAGAGCGGTCCCCAGAGCGATGGCGCCGCTTCTGCGGGCATAGACCAGCATGAACCACGCGGTCCCAAAGACATAGCACACGAGAAGGCCTATCACCATGGCGGCGATGCGCACGGCAAGCTTTGTGCCGAAGAGCTTCTCCGCCGCCCAGTAGATCAGGCCGATGAAGATAAAGCCGATGATGTAGCCGCCGGTTGTCCCCAGCAGCGCGCCGATCCCGCCGTTAAAGCCGGAGAATACCGGCAGCCCGACGGCGCCGAGGAGAATATACACCAGGATGGCGACCGTACCTCTCTTGCCGCCCAGCAGACCCAGCACGCAGAACACCGCGAAGGTCTGAAGCGTGAAAGGCACTGCGGCGGGGACCGTGATCCAGGCGCAGACGGCGATGAGCGCTGCGCAGACGGCCATATAGGCCAGATCAACCACACGGAACTGTTTGTTCATAAAAAACCATACTCCCTCTGTGCCGGACTTTCCGCCGGACACAGGGGGAGTATAGCATTTTGAGAGCCGATTGTCAACCGAAATGATTTTAATGAGGTTGACAATCAAGAAAGCGGATCAAGGATCAATAGTTCTCGAGATCCGTATGATAGAGTTTGCCGGAGATCACGATCTGGCAGACCTCGCTGCTGCCTTCGCCGATGGTCAGCATCTGCGCATCCCGGAAGTACCGGTCGGCATCCGTATACTGACTGAGCCCCTTGGCGCCGTGAAGCTGGACGGCGGTGCGGCAGACCTCCACACACATCTCGGAAGCGAAGAGCTTCAGCGCGGCGACCTCCATCGTCGCCCGCTGCTGATCGCGGAACATCTCGGCCACTGTGTAGAGCGAGTTCCGTGCGACAAAGATCTTCTCATACATCCGTGCGACCTGAAAAGAGACGCCCTGATAGGTGGCAAGCGTTCTGCCGAAGTGGCCGCTTCTGCTGGTGTGGCGGACGGTGTTCTCCAAAGCGCCCTGCGCGATGCCGACGGCGAGCGCGGCCATGTCAAAGCGGCCTTCGTTCAGCAGCACCTTCATCTGGCCGTAGGCGCTGTTTTCATGCCCGATGAGGCAGTCGATCGGGACCTTGCAGTTTCTCATCCGGACCGACCCGGTGGGGGAATTGCGCATCCCGATCAGTTCCGCCCGGAAGCTGGCGTCCAGTCCGGGAGTATTGGCATCGACATAGAAGAGGCTCACATCCCGATAGCGCCCTGAGGTCGCGCTTTTGGCGCTGACAACATATCCGTCCGCAGAGCCTGCGCTGGTGATCCAGCACTTCTCGCCGTTGAGAATCCAGCCGTCCCCGTCAAAAGCCGCTGTGGTATCGATTCCCAGCGCGTCCGACCCGCCGCTGGCCTCTGTGATGGCAAAGGCGAGGACGTGCTCTCCCCGCAAAGCGGCGGGGACAACACGGCTGCGCAGACTCTCCGTCCCTTCCAGCGCGATAAGATTCATACACTGCACGTGAGGACTCATGCTCAATGCCATGGATGGCAGACCCCTTGCCAGCTCCTCCAGGATGATTGCGCTGTCAATGCCTTCATAGCGGGCGTCCGGGCGCCGGTTGAAGTAATTCATATCCAGATAGCCCAGATCGCCCAGCTGGGAGAACAGCGCGCGGGGGAAAGCGCGGCTCTGTTCATAGCTTTGAGCCATAGGCAGAACTTCACGGTCAACGAATTCCCGCAGTTTTTTCCGCAGCATCCTCTGTTCTTCTGTTATTTGATACATTATAAATTCTCCTCTCCGTCGAGTGCCGAGGCGATCAGAACCACCTTGGCATAGGACGCGGTGTCGTCGTTAATCTCCGCTTCTACAACATAACTTGCCCGGCTGCTCCGCTGCAGATGGCAGGTCAGAATCAGGCCTTCGGAAGAGACGATATGCTTTGGGGCGAAGAAGGTCCCGCTTTCCAGTTTAAAGCTGCCGCAGCCTGCCTGCTGCAGAAGACTTCCTGCGGCGGATAAAAGCAGGTCCATCTCGATGTGGCCGATGTTCTTCAGCTCGGTGTTTGGAATACGCACATGATAAACGGCAGAATCCGTGTCGGATACCGTCTGATCCCGGGAGAGGAAGGAGTCCGCGGCGTATTCATAACTGTTCGGTTCGGTATACATATAATACCGCAGCAGGTCGTTGGAGGTGATGATTCCCTGGACGGTGTCGCCATCCATCACCGCCGCGAGCGATTCGTTCTCCGTGATAAACCGCTTTGCAACATCGGTCAGACTGTCATGCCCGGAAACCCTGACCAGTTGAGACCGGTCTGCCATTACGGATCGTATTTTTTGAGAGGGGATCGCGCCGCCGGCCTGCCAGAGGTCCAATCCGCCGTATAAGCCAAGGTCGTCGTCCACGACGGGGTATTCCTTGGCGAGGCTGCTGTCGGTGTAGAGACGCTGCCAGTCAGCCAGAATGTCATTATAGTAGAGGTAATCCGGCGTCTGCATCCAGGCGGCCACCTGTCCGCTGTCGGAATAATCCGACCGGTCTGCAAACTCCGCGTCAAAAAGCCGCACAAGCGAATAGGTGCTCTGTGCTGAGGCGAGGATCAGCAGATTGCTGCGCTCCGCCAGGTTGACTTGAATCCAGTTGGCTTTCGCCCCGGAAGTGAGCAAGAGGTTTGCACCCTGTTCCAGAACCGCGGTCTGCATCTCAGGGCGGTCCCCGCAGAGGCAGAGACACGCTTCGGGGTTTTGCCCTGCCAGCTGGCGGCTGAGACTCTGTTCCGTCCCGTCACAGATGATAAGCTTGCGGATCTGCCGGTTCATCTGATCCTTTCCGGCGTAGACAGCCAGACCCAGCAGGCGAATCACTTCAGAAGCGGAGACCGCGTTCTCGAAGGTCGACTGTTCGCTGCTGACACGGACGGTCCCGGCCTTTGGCTTCACCAGAACCAGCCCCCGCTGCTCGGCTTCCTTTACCGCTTTATATGCGGTGCCTTCGCTGACATGCAGCTGCGCGGAGAGCTCGCGTACCGAAACACGTGTTCCATCCGGCAGATTCTCAATATAGTCCAGGACCAGGTCGTTCTTTATGGAAATGGCGTTCGCCCCCTCAAAAAATAATACAGTGCTAAACAATTAATAAACAATGCGTCAAATTCAGGCAAAAGTGTATTACAAGAAACGGATTCTTTTGCAAAAATGAAACAGCAGATTTGTGGAAAGCTCTGAAAATGGGGAAGACAAAAGGAATTCTGTTGACTTCTGTCTTAATCTTGTTTATGATTTAACTATAAAAAGGCAGATTTGAGGAATATCGTGCAATTGAAATCTTAACTGTATTATAACAGATTGGAAGCAAAATGCAAGATATTTTTCAAACTGTACTAAAAAAATAAAATGGAGGGAAAACAATGTTCAAGTTTACCGAAGAGCAACTGATGATCCGCGATATGGTGAAGGAGTTCACCGCAAACGAAGTGGAACCCCGCGACAGAGACATGGATGAAAACGGTTTTGATTTTGACCTGATCCCGAAGCTGGTCGACGCAGGCCTGATGGCGATCCATCTGCCCGAAGAGTACGGCGGTGGCGGCGGCGACACCGTGACCAGTGAGATTGTCATCAACGAGATCGCCAAGGGCAGCGCTTCTGTCGCTCTGTTCCTCGACGCCCACTGGCTGGCAGCCGACATGATCCTCCACCATGGCACCGACGAGCAGAAGGCCAAGTATCTGCCCCTGGTTGCCGAAGGCAAGGTTTTTGCATTCGGTCTGACCGAGTCCAACGCGGGCTCCGACGCGGCAGCCATCAAGTCCGTTGCCGAGAAACAGGCGGACGGCAGCTATATTCTCAACGGCGGCAAGGCCTGGATCACCAACTCCGGTGTGGCGGACTATTATCTGATCATGGCCAAGACAGATCCGGAAGCCGGCAACAAGGGCATTTCCGTGTTCGTCGTTCCCAAGGATGCCGAAGGCCTCACGGTCGGCAAGTTTGAGAAGAAGATGGGCATGCGCGGCACCGGTACCTGCGAGCTCAGCTTTGACAACATCAAGATCCCGGCAGAGGACCGCGTCGGCGCAGAAGGCAGAGGCTTTATGATCGCCATGCAGGCTCTGGACGGCGCCCGCGTATCCATCGGCGCTATTGCTTCCGGTCTGATGCAGCATGCCATGGACAAGGCGGTCAAGTATGCCAAAGAGCGCACCACCTTCGGCAAGCCCATCTACAAGTATCAGGCAGTCGGCTTCAAGTTTGCCGATATGGCGGCAAAGATCCGCGCCACCGATCTGATGATCTGGGATACCTGCCAGATGAAGGACGAGGGCAAGCGCATTTCCGTCGAGGCCGCCGAGCTGAAGCTCCTCTCCTCCCGCTGGGCCTGCGAAGTCTGCGACGACTGCATTCAGGTTCACGGCGGCAACGGCTACAGCCGCGAGTTTGACGTCGAGCGCTTCTATCGCGATGCGAAACTTCTGGAGATCGGCGAAGGCACCAGCGAGATTCTCCGCATGGTCATCAGCGGAGCCGTGATCGGCAGATAAGCGTTCCCCAATTCATCAAAGCAAAGGAGACTCTTCCTTCTATGAAGATTCTGGTATTTGTCAAACAGGTCCCGGACACGGATGATGTCAAGCTGGATCCGAAGACCGGCAACATCATGCGCGAGGGCGTCGCCAGCAAGCTCAATCCTCTGGACGCCAATGCCGTGGAAGCCGCCATTCAGCTGAAGGAAAAATACGGCGCTCAGGTCTGCGCCATCAGCATGGGTCCCCCGCAGGCGGAGGATGTGCTGAAGAAGGCTCTGGCGCTCGGCTGCGACGAGGCATATCTGCTCTCCGACCGCGCCTTCGGCGGCGCGGATACGCTTGCGACCTCCTATACGCTTGCGATGGCGGCAAAGAAGATCGGCGATTTTGACCTGCTGCTCTTCGGCAGGCACGCCGTGGACGGCGATACCGCGCAGACCGGCCCCGCGACGGCGGCCCAGCTCGGCATCCCGCAGATCACGCTGGCCTCTTCCATCGATGTAAAGGACGGCTATGTGTACTGCGACCGCGTCCTCGAGGACAGCACGCAGAAGGTCCGGGCAAAGCTTCCGGCGCTGGTCACCGTCACGGCGGAGATCAACACGCCGCGCTATCCCAAGCCCATCAACATCATGAAAGCGCTGAAGAAGCCCCGCTTCGTCTGGAACGCGGAGGACCTCGCTGCGGACAAGACCCAGACCGGCATCCCCGGTTCTCCTTCGTCCACCAAGGAGGTTCTGGAGCCGCCCAAGCGCAACGCCAATACCAAGTACTTCTCCGGCTCCGCCGAAGAAATTGCCGCTCAGCTTGCAGATATGCTGCATGAAGAGCACCTGATTTAAGAGGAGGCGAACATCTGATATGGCAAAAGAAGATTATAAGGGAATATGGGTGTTTGCCGAGCAGCAGAACGGCGTTCTCAACCCCGCCGTGCTGGAGATCCTCGCAAAGGCGCTGGAGCTGAAGGCGCATACCGGGGAAGAACTGACCGCAGTCCTGCTGGGCGACTGTGTCGGCAGCCTGGCGGAGACGCTCTTTGCCTACGGCGCCGACCAGGTGATCCTCGCCGAGGACAAAGCCCTCGCCTCTTACAGCGCCAGACCCTATGAGGCAGCGCTGACCCAGCTGGCGGAAAAGTACAAACCGTCCATCATCCTCTATGCCGCCACCTCCCTCGGCCGCGATCTCGCACCGCGCCTGATGGTGACGCTGAAGACCGGCCTGACCGCCGATGCGATCGACCTGGGCTTCGACAGGGATGAGGTGTTCTATCAGACGACGCCCGCCTATGGCGGAAGCATCCTGGCGCACATCGTCATCCTGGAGGCCCGTCCCCAGATGGCCACTGTACGGCCGATGATGTTTGAACCCATTGAACCCCGGACGGGCGCCACCGGCAAACTGATCACCGAGACCGTCGATGTCAAAGCAGACCCTGACTATGAGGTTCTGGAGACAGCGCCCAAGCAGGATACCGGCGATGCCATCGAAGGGGCCGCTGTGATCGTAGCCGGCGGCCGGGGCATCAAGGAAGAGGCGGACCTCGCCCCTCTGAAGGAACTGGCCTCTCTCCTGGACGGCAAGCTTGCTGCCTCCCGTCCGCTGGTGGACAACGGCTGGCTGCCGCATGAGAAGCAGATCGGCCAGAGCGGCACCACCGTCAAGCCCAAGTTCATCTTCAACGTGGCGATCTCCGGTTCCGTGCAGTATCAGGTCGGTATGCAGAATGCCGGCTGCGTGATCTCCGTCAACCACACCAAGGGCGCCCCGATCTTCGACATCTCCCATTACGGCGTCATCGGGGATTACAAGAGCGTGATCCCGGCCCTGGTGGAAGAAATCAAGAACCGCAAGGCCTGAGCGAATCGATTCCCGTATTCAATACAATTTATTTATAAAAAAGGAGAAGAATCATGAGCGATCGTAAATTCATTGTTCCCGAGTTTGGTCCCTTTGCCGGTATGCGCGTTGTCTGCTCCGGCTCCCTCGTGGCCATGCCTTTTGCCGCCACCATGCTGGCAGACTTCGGCGCTGAGGTCATCCAGATCGAGCGTCCCGGCGTCGGCGACACGCTCCGCGGCCTGGCCCCGATGGCCACCGTCGGCGACAAGAAAGTCTCCACCGCATGGGCACAGAACGCCCGCAACAAGCTGGCCATGGCCCTCGAGCTGAACCTCAAGCATGAAGAGGTCAAGGAGATCTTCTACGGCCTCATCAAGGAAGCCGACATCTTCATGGAGAACATGGTATGGCTGGACAAGCTGGGCATCTATGATGAAGAGCTGCTGAAGGTCAACCCGAAGCTGGTCATCGTCCACGTTTCCGGCATGGGCCACAAAGAGTTCGGCGGTATCCCCTCTACCTGCAACCGCGCCTCTTACGACATGATCGGCCAGGCCTTCTCCGGCTGGCTGTACCTGCAGGGCGATGCGGATAAGGATCCGTCCATTGCAAAGCCCTACACCAATGACTATGTCTCCGCGTTTGCCTGCCTGTTTGCCGCGCTCGCCGGCTACACCTATGCGCAGAAGACCGGCAAGGGCCAGGTCGTTGATGTCGCCCAGTTTGAGGCCATGGCACAGTATATGTGCGGCGTCTACACCACCTACACCATGACCGGCAAGAACACCGAGCGCACCGGCAACTATCAGCCCAACTTCCAGCCCTACAACCTCTTCAAGTCCAAGGACGGCTTCCTGGTTGCCATCGGCGCGTTCGGCCCCGGCGTCTACAACCGCTGCATCCCGGCCATGGGTCTTGATGTCGAGTACTTCAACTTCAAGGATTGCTCCGCCGGCCCCGCTGCCGTCGCTTCCCCGAAGGGCCAGGAACTGAACCAGGCCGTCATCGACTGGGCCGCTTCCCACACCGCCCAGGAGATCGAGAGCATCATGGAAGGCGCCCGCGTCCCGTGCGCGACCGTCAACACTGCCAAGAGCGCCTATGAGAACGAGCACTTCCGCTCCCGCGGCGACTGGATCAAGTACGAGGATCAGACCACCGGCACCGAGATCGAAGCTTTCGGTATCGCGCCGAAGATGAGCGTCACCCCGGGCAAGGTCTGGCGCGGCGCTCCGTCCATGGGTCAGGACACCGAAAACATCCTCAAGACCATCCTCGGCTACGACGAAGCCAAGATTGCCGATCTGAAGGAGAAGAAACTCATCTGATCTGCCATCCGATTTTTACCATGGTTCAAAGAGGGCTGCTTCGGCAGCCCTCTTTGCTGTGCCTGAAGATTTGGAGAGCTCCTCTGCCGGCCGTTGAAGCGAGCGGGAAAATGTGGTATAGTCTGAGGCGGAATCGCGGATGATCACACATACGGAGGAAGCCATGGAGAGCCTGTTTTGCTGCCCGGTCTGCGGGGAGCGCCTGTACAGAGAAGAGCGGAACTGCCGCTGCGGAAGGGGACACAGCTATGACCTTGCCAGAGAGGGCTATGTCAATCTTCTGCCGGCAAACTTCCGCCATTCCGCCTCGCCCGGGGACGACCGTCAGATGGTGGCGGCGCGGACCCGGTTTCTGGACGGGGGCTGGTATGAGCCGCTGCGCGAGCGCCTCTGTCAGCTTACGGAAACCGCCGCAGAGAAGCCCGCGCTCCTGGATGTCGGCTGCGGCGAGGGCTATTATACGGCCGCGCTCTGTGAAGCGGTCCAGCGCCGCGGCGGGCGTGCAGCCGGGATCGACCTCTCCAAGGCGGCGGTCAGGCGCGCAGCAAAGCGCTGCCCCGCGGTGGAGATCGCGGTCGCCTCGGTCTATCGTTTGCCGCTGGCCGACGCCTCGCTGGACCTGCTGGTCAACTGCTTCTCGCCGCTGGCAGCGGAGGAATTCCGCCGGGTGCTGAAGCCAGGCGGGCGCTTCCTCTATGTCGTCCCGGGCCCGAGACACCTGTGGGAGCTCAAGGAGGTCCTCTATGACCGCCCCTATGAGAACGAAGAAAAGCAGGAGGAATATCCGGGCTTTCGTCTCAGGGAGATCATACCGGTCGAGACCTTCGCCGCCCTGAGAGAGCCGGAGGCAATCCGGGCGTTGTATCACATGACGCCCTACACCTGGAAGACCCCGAAGGAAGGGGCGGAGCGCCTGCAGGCGCTGACAGAACTCACAGTGACAGCACAGTTCCGCATCCACATATTCGAAAGAACTTAAAAAAGCGCCGGAAGCCCGGCGTACTTTGATATACCGATATATCGGTATCATGTCAAGACGAGCAACTCGAGCGCAAGATAGCGGGTATGTGTCAAGTAATCGTTGCCGACCTGATCCTGTACCGGACAAATTATCGGATTGCCCGTGTCCCGACCGATCCGCCGATCTACCGCAGCGTCGCCATCGGCTATAAGGACAGGGCGTCTCTCCCAATGGCAAGCAGACGGTTTATCGAACGCATCCGAAGCCGTGTGGATCAGCTCCCGTGACGGCGTAAAAACCGAGCACACGGTCTCGTTGCGTGGGGCGGGGTATCATCCTGCTTCGTGTCAGTCCGTTTTCGTTATATGCCGATCATTCCCACGGGACAATAGTATGCATCCTTGCTCAAAGGGTAAAGTCTGTCTGATGTGTCAATAACCAAGCCTGTCGCAATGGGCATCTTATACTGTTCCAAGATACTGAAATTTTTGTTTGCTTTATCTTTTCCGATACCTTTTTTTATCTCAACAGGATAGAGCGTCTGGTCTATTTCAAAAATGAGGTCGACTTCCTTCTGGTCCCGATCCCGGTAATAATACAGAGTGTTTTCAACCCGTTTTCCGTCATTGCGTATGCTCTTTACAATCTCGCTGACAACATAGGTTTCAAAGAACGCGCCGGCCATAGAGGATGCCTCCAGGATCCCGGCGTCCGTCCAGCCGCAGAGAAAGGCGCATAAGCCCGTATCCATAAAATAGATTTTAGGCGTTTTTATGATACGCTTTGCCAGGTTGTTTGCATAGGGTTGAAGGATCATGACAATACCGGAGGATTCCAGTATGGATATCCAGTTTTTTGCGGTTCTTGCATCAATTCCAACTGCGTTTCCAATTTCTGTGTAATCAAGCTGCTGGGAGGTTCGCAGGGCAACTACCCGCATAAACTTTCTGAAGTCATCAAGTCTTCCGACGTTGACCATCCTGCTGACATCTTTCTCAAGATACGTTGCGATATAGCTTTCGAAAAAGGTGTCGCGGTTCAGCCTGAGCGTCCAATACTCAGGCATGCCGCCTAGGAATATCTCATCAAACACCTCATACCTGTTCTTAGGGATCAGCCCGGTCTGCTTCCGTTTTAGCACTTCGATGTCCGGGATAAATGCACAGCCTTTTTTTTCAAGCTTTTCACACTCAGAAAGCGAGCTGACCTCAATCAGCGCAGTTCTGCCGGCCAGCGATTCCGAGGCCCCTTCCCGTATTTCATGGGTATTGGAGCCCGTAAGAATGTACATAATCGGCAGAGATACGTCCTCGTTTACCCGTTTTAGCTTTGCCTCATCAATCCGAATCTTAATGTTTTCCATAAGTCCCGGCGCTTTCTGGATCTCATCAATAATGAGCGGCGTACCGTGTGCGCTGAGAAAAAGCTCAGGATCATCTGTGGCCAGAATCCGTTCTCTGCTGCTGTCCAAAGTAACATACTCATATTCAGGAAATAAATTCCTGATCATTGTAGACTTCCCTGTCTGCCTGGCACCGAATAAAGTCAGGCAAGCATATTCCTCCGTAAGTTCAATGATTTTTCGCTCCAACTGCCTGTGATAATACATTGCATGCACCTCAAACCTGTCTCTGTTTTTTGACAAGGTATATTATAACGCTGAATTTCGGCAAAATCAACATTTGAATGTCGTTTTTGCCGAAAAAGCCGGAGGATCTATCATTTGATTCTCCCTATTATCTGCCCACTGAAAGTCCGACATTCCCGTTGCTCGTCACGGGACCGGGAAACAGACATACCGGCTTCCCGAATCTCCGGCCGGTCAGGTCCTTCTGACCCGGCTGTATTTTTTGTGATGCAGCCGCAGTTGTGGGTTGCCGGCAGAGGCGAACAACAGAGTCAAAAACAACAGGATAACAAAACTGACGGAAGCCCAAAACGGATTCCCGCCATTCAAACGGGCCGCCGGTTTTCGGCGCCGTCAGGCAAATGCGCTTGTCGGGCACCGCCCCGTGTGGTATACTGTGCGGCGTACAAAGGAGCGGATGAAACACCATGAGCTACCTCACGCCCTATGAAGGGGATCAGCCATATATTTTTATCAGCTACGCCCACGCCAATTCCCCGGCCGTTATGGAAGTCGTTCAGGAGCTGAGCGATCAGGGATACCGCATCTGGTATGACGAGGGCATCGAAGTCGGAAGCGAATGGCCGGAGTACATCGCGAAGCATCTGGCTTCTGCCGGACTGATGATCGCCTTCCTCTCCAACGCCTACATGCGCTCGGACAACTGCCGCAGGGAGATGCATTATGCGCTCTCCAAGCGCATTCCCATCGTCAACATTTTCCTGGAAGAGACACAGATGACGCCGGGCATGGAGATGCAGGTCGGCAATCTCTTCGCGCTGATGAAGTACACCATGAATGACGATGTGTTCTACGATAAGCTCTTTGCCGCGCCGCAGCTGGACCCGCTTCTGCAGTCAGACGGGGAGCGGAAGGACCGGCGGAGGCAGCGGCCGCAAAAACGCAAAAAGGTCCCGGTGGACCTGACCGTAGAGGCCAGGAAGAAGAAAAAGCGGAAGGTCCGCCGGATCGTCCGTCTTTCGATTCTGCTTCTGGCGCTGGTCGCCTGTGTGACGCTGGGGATCATCGCCTACTCCACAGGGCTTGCACAGCGGCTCTTCATCAAACGGCAGCAGACGATGCCGGAAGCGCTGCCCGACGACACCGTCGTGCAGCTGGAGAACCCGATCCTGGAGCAGGCGGCGAGGGAATATGCCAGCATTGAGGAGGGCGAGCTGCATGTCGGCGATCTGGCAGGCCTGACCGAGCTCTTCATCAGCGGTGACCGGTATTCGTTCTCAGAACCGGAAGAGGCTTCCGGGACCGAAGGTGGGATCGAGAGCCTGAACGACCTCCGGTATTTTACCGACCTGGATAAGCTCAGCCTGACAGCGCAGCCGCTGCGCTCACTGGAAAGCCTGCCGCTCTGCGGCATCGAATACCTGGATCTCTCCGGCTGTAAAGTGACCAGCCTCAAAGGTGTTGCCAATCTCCCAAACCTGCGGGAAATCTGCACGGACGGATGCCCGCTGCGGGATCTGGGCGACCTGCAGTACTGTCTGCAGCTGCGGCGCATCAGCCTGCTGGGCGCCAACATCACCGATTTTTCCGCGCTCAAGCCCCTGACCCGTCTGGCCGAGATCGCGGTCTCCAACTGCGGCATCAACCAGCTGCGGGTCCCGATGCGGTTGAGCAGCCTGACGGACGTGACGTTTTATGACTGTGATCTGCGGGGCAGCTTCTTCAAGGCCTTTGACAACGAATACGACATTGTGAGTCTGTCTCTGATTGACTGCAAGCTCAACTCCACCGAAAACCTGGGGGACTTTACAGGCCTCACCACCCTGCGGCTGGAGCGCACGGGCGAGAACCTTGACTGGTCCGGTCTGGCAAAGCTGCCAGCGCTGAAGACCGTCTATGCGAATGAGAGCATGGAAGCTGTGCTCCGCCCTGTGCTGGAAGGAACTGCCGTGACGCTTGTCCCGGCGGAAGAGCCATAGGCAATCATGCAGAAGAAAGCGGCCAAATCCCGGTGAAAAACCTCGGATTTGGCCGCATCTTTTTATGTCAGTTTTTATTTTTTCCGGACACGGCTTTTCAGCCGTCCGGCTTCTTTCCTGATCCGGGCGCGGAACACCAGCAGGATCTGTACGACGGCGACCGCGCTTATGATTGCGCCCCAGACCGTCATGGGACCGGTCTGGTAGATGTCACCCTGACTGCGGAGCGTCGCCGCGGTCAGATCCACAAGAACAGCGTATGCGGCCAGAAACGCACAGACGATGATCTGCTCCGTCATGACAGACGAGGCAGGCGGACCATGTCCGGGTTGAGGTCGCTCAGGCTGCGGGCGCCGACCATATACATAGCGTCGATGAACTCGCCGCGCAGCTTTTCAACATAGGTCTTCACGCCCTCAGCCCCGCCGCCGAACCATGCGACGGCAAAGGGGCGGCAGATGAGCACCGCGTCCGCGCCGATGGCGAGCGCCTTTACCATGTCCGATCCGTGGCGGATCCCGCCGTCTACGATGATGGTCGTCTGGCCCTTGACAGCCCGGACAATCTCAGGGAGCACTTCGGCCGTTGCGGGCGTCTCGGGCAGCGCGCGTCCGCCGTGGTTGGAGACGATGATGGCGTCGGCCCCGGCTTCAACCGCCTGTTCCGCTGCCTTTGGCGTCATGATGCCTTTGATGATAAAAGGCTTTTTGGTAAAGGACTTCAGGTACTTCAGGTCCTCCACGGTCTTCGAACCGGGTCCGAAGCCTTTGGACTTCCAGTGGCTCAGCCCGGCGCTGTCCACGACGACGGAGAGCGCGAGAGTTGCGCTGTCCTCCAAAAGCTCAATCTTCTTCCGGATCTCCTCATTGGGCAGAGGATTGAGGACCGGGACGGCACAGCCGGGGTACTTGTCGGCGGAATCCCGGGCGCCGCTGAGCACGGCCGGCGCGAGCCCGTCGCCGAAGCAGTCAATGATCCCGGTCTCAAAAGCCGCCTGTATGACGCCGTCGTTGAACGCGACTGTGACGTCTTCCCTGCTGTACTGTGTCAAGGAGCCGATGGGCCCGGTCAGCAGGGGGAGGCTGCAGGTCCGGCCGAACAGAACGCTTTCCGTGTTCACCGGGATATCCGGTGCAAAGGTGTCCATGTTGAGTTTGATGGCTTTCCAGCCCTTCCAGTTGTCATGGGCTCCGTTGCCCGGAGCCTTGGAACCGGGGCCGGGGAGGGTGTTCCCGCAGGCCAGTCCGTTGCATTCGGGACAGACCTTGCAGTTGAGGATCGTCTTTCTGGCGTTTTCCAGCACTTCCGTGTAATCCATCATCGTCATTGCTCCTTCCGTTTTAATCCTGCCGCAGCAAGCGCAGCACAGCGGGTGAATCTTTCTGTATCAGTATAGCACAAGCTGCCAGTGCTGACCACTATAAATATCAGAGCTTGCTGATGTTGCAATATGGATTGTATGATATGACCCAAATAGACAGCAGAGCTGTGAAACATGGGAGAGAAATCTCCGGTGCTTCACAGCTCTGCTTTGCTGCGGATTTTGAAGATTGACAGGCGCGGCCTTTTCCGGCAGACCTGTTGCGCTGCTGCAGGGAAGGGCGGGTTTACATCAGGATGGAGATCACAATGCCAAGAACCGAGAGCCCGGCCATGGCGAGGAAAGCTGCGTGCATCCCGAACAGATTGATCGCGCTCGAGGGGAGAGAAGCTACGGTTGCAAGGATCACCAGGACGGTGGAAAACAGCGAGCCGCTCATCTGCCGGAAGGAATTGAGGATCGCCATGGCATGCGGCTTTTCGGAAAGCCGGATCTCCTGCACAGCCAGGGAGGTGCTGGGCGTCATGACCATCGCCATGCCAAGGCCGCGGAAGGCATAGGAAAGCAGGATGAGCGCGGCGCCCGCGTCAGTCCCGGCAAAAAAGAACATCAGGTTTCCGACGGCGTTGGCCAGCATGCCGCCGATACAGACGCGCTTTGCGCCGAAGCGGTCCGTCAGCTTTCCGCTGATGGGGCTGAAAACCGCGATCACCAGAGACCCGGGGAGCAGGAGCAGACCCGAGGCAGTTGCGCTGTAGCCGCACAGCGTCTGGTTGAAGAGCGGGACCAGGATGGTCCCCGCCATGTTGAGCACATAGGCGGCGCCCAGCAGGATACAGCCGTAGACCAGCGTCCTGTACTGTGCGAGCAGCCGGAGCCGAAGGAAGGGCGTCTCCAGACGGTTCTGCCGCCGGACAAAGAGCCAGAGCGCGCCGATACCGACCGCAAAGCTCAGCAGCACGTCAGCCTGCAGGAAGGAACCCGAGCGCAAAAAGGTCACACCCAGCATGACCGCGGAAAACCCGACCGTGTAGAGCACAATGGAGAACAGATCCAGCGGCTGCAGAACCCGCTCGCCGATGCTGCGCAGGCTGAGTTGGCCCAGCAGCAGGACAACCCCGGAGATGACCAGCAGAAAAACAAAAATACTGCGCCAGCCGAAGGCGTCCACCAGCAGACCGGAGAGCGTCGGCCCCACCGCCGGCGCAAAGCCCACAATGATCCCTGTGAGGCCAAGAGCAAAGCCCTGCCGCTCCGGGGGATAGAGGTGCAGCACGACGATCTGCAGGAGCGGGATCAGAGGACCGGCCCCGACGGCCTGAAGAATACGCGCAGCCAGCAGCATGGGGAAGGACTGCGCCAGGAGGGCGAGGATACAGCCGAGGGAGAAAAGCCCCAGCGAGACCTGGACTAGCAGCCGGGTGTGAAAACGGTAAAACAGAAAGGCGCTCACAGCGGTGATGATGCCCATGACCAGAATATAGCTGGTGGTCAGCCACTGTCCGATGGCGGCGCTGACGTCAAAAGTCTGCATGATCGCCGGCAGCGCCGAGCTCAGCATATTCTGACTCAGACTGCCGATAAAGCCGGCCAGCATCAGCGTCAGGATGATTCTTCTGTCCTGTTTTTCCGTCATCGTGTCAACACCTTTCAGCCTGATCCGCGGACGGAAAGACATGCCGCTGCCTCCGTCAGCGAGAGACCGTGCAGCGGGCAAATCTTTACGTAAGCCGATATCATAAAAACGATAATCGCATTATGAAAGAAAGTCAAGCAGACGAAGCATGCAAAAATTGCAAAAGACTGTTGCAGAAACTGAAAAAGGCATTTTGTCGAAAATGGCAAATGTAGAGGGCGTTTTTTGGTACAAACGCACAAAAGCAATCCCGAGAGGGGAGAAAAAGGCTTCTGCAGGAGGGATAAAAAAGCGGAAGAAAAAAGATTGTCAAAGCTTTCGCACATGACAGTGTGCCGAAATGCGGTTTGATTCCGTTGGTCTCCGTCTGTTATGATAAGGCCAGAAATTCAGAAGTGAATCTGAACCAGTCAGAGCAATCAAAACAATCCAGACACACATTTGAAGGAGGAGCAAAAATCATGGCAGAGCAGCTTTTATCCGGAATCCGCGTTTTGGACTTCACCCAGTTTCTGGCAGGCCCCTACTGCTGCCAGTACCTCGCCGACATGGGCGCCGAGGTCATCAAGGTTGAAAACCTGCGCCAGAAGGGCGACTTCGTCCGCAATGCGCAGCCGAAGGAGAAGGTCGGCGGATTCTCGATGTATTTCGGCAACCTGAACCGCAACAAGAAGGGCGTCGCCCTGGATCTTAAGACCGACGAAGGCAAGCAGCTCTTTGCCGAGCTCATCAAGTCCGCCGACGTCCTGATGGAGAACATGCGTCCCGGCGTCATGGCGAAGCTCGGCTTCAGCTATGAGGAGTGCAAGAAGCTCAACCCCGGCCTCATCTACGCCTCGGTCTCAGGCTTCGGCCAGTACGGCCCCAACTCCTACAAGCCCGGCTACGACCTGATCGCACAGGCTCAGGGCGGCTCGATGTCTATCACCGGCTGGCCCGGAAGCGAGCCCACCCGCGCCGGCATGGCAATCGGCGACCTGATGGCCGGTATGAACGCCTGCATCGGCATTCTCGCCTCCCTCTACAAGCGTCGTGAAACCGGCAAGGGCCAGCAGGTCGACGTCGCGCTGGTGGATTCCATCGTCTCCGGCATGGAGAACAAGATCATGAGCTACCTCTACTCCGGCAAGAAGGTCGAGAAGACCGGCAACCGCTACATCACCTCCGCCCCCTATGACTCCTACAAGGCCAAGGACGACTACTACGTCATCGCCAGCGGCACCGACGCCCACTTCATCAAGTTCTCCGCCGGTATCGGCCGTCCGGAGCTGGCCGAGGATCCACGTTTCTGCGATACGCCGAGCCGCAACAAGAACTGGGCGGAGCTCAAAGAGATCATCAACGAGTGGGGCGCCGACAAGACCGCTGCGGAGTGCGTCGCGGCCATCGACAGCTGGGGTATCCCGGCCGCCAAGATCAACGACTGCGAAGACGTCTGCAACGACAAGAACATCACCGAAGTCCGCGAGATGCTGGTGAAGGTGCCCCGTCCCAACGACGGTCACGAGGGTGAGCTCACCGTGCTCGGCAACCCCATCAAGATGAACGAGTATCCCTGCCAGTATGTCAAGGGTCCCCCGATGCTGGGCGAGGACAACGACGCCGTCTTCAGCGCACTGGGCTTCAGCGCAGAGCAGCTTGCCGCCTACCGCGAGATGGGCGCAATCAACTGAGAGAAGCAGGAGGAGAGAACAATGGCACTACCGAAAAAAGTACTGATCTCCGAAGTCGGACCCCGTGACGGATGGCAGAACCACCCGGTTCCCATCTCCACCGAGACCAAGATCAAATACATCAAGAAGATGGTTGAGTGCGGCGCTCGGAAGATGGAAATCACCTCCTTCGTCAACCCCAAGTATGTCCCCCAGATGGGCGACGCCAAAGAGGTCTTTCAGGGCGTGCAGGACTACCTGAAGGAAAACGATGTGACCGCCTTTGCCCTGACCCTGAACAAGAAGGGTGTGGACAATGCCAGAGAAGCCGGCTTCACCCATGTGGAGTTTGTCCTCTCCGCTTCCGAGGAGCACAACCTCCGCAATTCCCGCCGCACGATCCAGGAGTCCCTGGACGCCTTTAAGGCGCTGGCGGCGGAGGCGGACGGCTTGCACATCATTCTGGCCATGCCCTGTGTCTTCGGTTCGCCCTTCGGCGACGATGTGCCTCTGGACAGGATCAAGTGGCTCATCGACGAGGCCAAGAGCGTCGGCGTCGCAGAGTTCGGCATCGCCGATACCGCCGGCATCAGCACCCCGGAGAACACCCGCCGCATCGTCCGCGCCATCCGCGAGTACACGGATCTCAACAGCGTCTCCCTGCACATGCACGACACCTACGGCATGGGCCTCGCCAACTGCTATGTGGCGATGGAAGAGGGCATCACCATGATGGACGCCTCCCTCGCCGGCATGGGCGGCTGCCCCTTCGCCCCAGGGGCCAAGGGCAACATCGCCACCGAAGATCTGGTCTACATGTGTGAACAGATGGGCATCGGGACCGGATATGACCTGAGCAAACTCAATGAGACGGCCGCCGAGATGGCGGAAGAAATCCAGGCAAGCATTGTCAGCTCTCAGGGGGCTGCCTGCAAACACGAATAAAAGAAAGGACGTAAAAACATGCAGCACATGGACGTTGTCTCTCTGATTCTCTTTATCGCGGTCATCGCCCTGGCGTTCTTCCGTAAGAACAACATCGGCGTTCTGGCTCTCGCGATCGGCGTGATCGCAGTCCGCCTCTTTGGCATGAACGATAAGACCTTGATCGGCGCTGTCAGTTCCTCCCTGTTCACCACCCTGGTCGGCATTACCCTGCTGTTTGCCATTATCACCAGCACCGGCGCGCTGGACCTGCTGGCCCGTAAGATCATCGCCCTGGCAGGCAAGCGCATCTGGCTCATTCCCATCCTGATGTTCCTCGCGGGCTTTACCATTGTTGCAGTCGGACCCGGCGGTGTGCCTGCTTTGGCCATCATCCCGCCCCTTGCCGTCGCAATCGCGGTAGAAGTCGGCTATAACCCTCTGATGCTGGCGCTTATCGGCATCTCCGGCATGACCTCAGGCCGCTTCTCTCCCATCACTCCGGAGTCCTCCATTATCCTCAATGCTGTGAATGAGGCCGGATATGCAGGCAACGTCACCCCGGCTATCTGGGTCAACGCGGTTATCTACAACATGATTCTCGCGCTCATCATCTATGTGGTCTTCAAAGGCTACAAGGTCAAGGCTGCACCCGATGCCGAAGTAAAGCAGACTGAGAAGTTCAGCGGCAAGCAGATCGTCGCCCTGCTGAGCATTGTTGTAATGCTGGTGCTCATCATCTTCTGCAATGTCAACATCGGCCTCTCCGCTCTCGCTGTCGCGGCGGTCCTTCTGGTCTTCCATGTGGCGGACGACAGCCAGTGCATCAAGGCCATCCCCTGGAACACCATCGTCATGGTTTTGGGCGTCGGAGCTCTGCTTGAAGTTGTCAACAAGGCCGGAGGCATCTCGCTTATGAGCGACGGCCTTAGCAAGATTATGAACAGCAGCACTGCTACACCGCTGATGAGCCTCTCCGCGGGCCTCCTGAGCCTTGTGAGCTCCGCCCTCGGTGTGGTTTACCCGACCATGATGCCCATGAGCATCGACATCGCAAAGCAGATCGGCGGCGTGAACCCTGCGGCCCTGATGTCCGCAGTTGCAGCAGCCGGTGCAGCCAGCGGCATCTCCCCGATGTCCACGGGCGGCGCGCTGATTATCGCGGCCATCGCCGGCGACAAGGGCGTCGGCCTCACAAAGGAAGGCGAGAACAAGATCTTCGTACAGCTGCTCATCATCTCTGTGCTCTCTCTTGTGCTGCTGTTTGTGGTGGCCTGGCTCATCTATGGACCGGTTGCCAACGTCCTGAGCCCCTCGGCGCTCTGATCCGAGTATAAAGCAATCCGCACACTCCAAAACAATAGTCCTTGAAAACAGCCGGGTTTTGTCGTAAACTATGACAAAACCCGGCAAAACCCGTATTATACAGGAGGCTGCCATGCGCATCGAAGATATCGAGGTCTTCCGTGTCCTTGCGGAGACCCTGAGCTATACCAACGCCGCGAACCGGATGTACCTGACCCAGTCGTCTCTGACCCGCACCATCCAGCAGATGGAGGAGGAGCTGGGATTCCAGCTGTTTGACCGGAACAGGCGTTCCGTCTCGTTGACCGCCGCCGGGAAGCGCTTCTACGAACAGAGCGGAGCTGTACTCGAGGCCTACGGCACGACGGTCGAACAGGCCCGCTATGCCAGAGACGGAAGCGTAGGTACCGTGCATTTCTCCGCCCACCAGCACTTTGTGAATGGCGTGGTGTATGACATCATCAGCGGCTTTCAGGCAAAAAAACCTGAGATTCTGCTGAAGATCTCAAGCAGTGATACCGAGCATATGATCCATGATCTCAACGAAGGGCTGATTGACTGCGGCGTGTGTACCGGCCGTTCGGCCAGCAGGGATATTGAGCGCGTGGTTTTGAAAAAATACAGGGACTGTGCCGTTTTGCCTCCCAGTCATCCGATGGCCGACCGGGAGGAAATCTCTTTTGGAGAACTGAAAGAGGAACGGTTTATGGTGATATCCCGGAAGCTTGCCGCGCGTGGGTATGACCAGGTGAAGAACAAAGCACATGCTGCCGGCTTTGACCCGATGATTGAAGAAGAGGCGGACAGCGTCGCACATCTGCTGGCGCTTGTCGCGACAGGGCGCTATATCACCGTCCTCTCCGAGAACTACCAGGCTCTCGCGTGCAAAAGGCTATGCTTTGTCCCGCTTGCGGACGAGAGCACTGTGGAGCTGGCCTTCCTGTGGAACAGGAACAATCCCAACCCCTGCGTCAGGGTGCTCGCGGACTATATCCGCCAGAACTTCAAGCGCAAAGTGGGAGACTTTGAATAACAGGATTCACGATAAAGAACCGGGGAGAAACCGCTTGCTGCGGAGTCTCCCCGGTTCGGCTTGTGCGCCTGTGGTTAAGGGTCAAAGTTCGATTCTTCGATAAAGAACTCAATCAAGTGAAAAACCGTGCCTGAGAATGGTGATCCAGTCACGTTTTCCATATAAAAACCGAATGATATGGACGGTTTTCGATTCTTCTTCAATCACGTAGAAAGCGAGATAGTTTTTAACCAGCGTAAAACGAACGCCCCATGAATGAAGAACAGGATCATCAACCAGCATATACTTTTCAGGTGAATCCGCGAGATCGGCAGCCTGGATGTCGAGCGCGTTGAGAAGAGCATCCGATGCCTCGGGATTGAGTAAAACATTGTCAATATAAGAAACCGCTTCGGAGAGATCTTCTTCTGCGGTCCTTGTAATATGGATGTCGTAGCTCATTTTTGCCTTTTGGCGCGGATTTCGGCCATTGCTTCAGAGAAAGGACGACTTTTTCCTTCTTTTACATCGTTGAGTCCTTCCTGGAGAAGACCGTACAGGTCAAATCTTCCCATCAGCTGTTCATAAGTCTCAATACTCATCACGGCAAGATCGCCCTTGCCGTTCTTGGTGATGAAAACCGGTTCTGAATACTGATGACAGAAAGTGGAAATGTCATTGTAGTTATTGCGCAAATCGGCGCTGGAGCGAATGTTGGGCATGATGGGTTCCTCCTATATGAGATAACAAAATTATACTATAATTTCTTTATATCGTCAAGAATGAAGAGAACCTGATTCTCCGGCATCAGGCAGTGACGCCGGATGGCAAAGCTCCCGGAGGAAGGTGCGCAGCTCGGCAACGGCGGGGCGCAGGGCATTCCGCTGCAGACAGATAAAGTCCAGAGAGGCAATGCGCTTTGGATTCAGCGGGACAGCGGCAACGCCGTAATAATCCGCAAAGGATTCCGGCCCGATCAGGATGCCTTTTCCGGCCCGGATGAGGCTCATGTTGGTCTCAATGCTGTCCGATCGGTAAATCCGGTTAAACACCATGCCGGTGTTGCGCAGGTCGTAACGCAGAACCCGGTCTTCCATCGAGTTTTCCAGACCGGTCATCACCGTGCAGCCCCTGAGATCCTCGATGCGCAGTTCTTGCTGTGCCGCTTTCGGGTCGGATCTCGATGTGAGGACACACTGACGCTCAAAAATCAGAGGTTCGGCCACAAGGTCTTCGGCCGTGGTCAGAAGGGGGATCGGCGGCATACGGTCCAGCGCCAGGTCCAATTCTCCGTCTCTCAGACCGGCGAGAAAGTCGTGCCCCGCCTCGGTGACAAAGGTGACCTCCAGTTCCGGATGCGCGTCATAAAACTGCACGACCGGTTCAAAAAGATGGTTGGAGTAAACGCGTGAGCCCATGCCGATCCGCAGACGCCGGACCTCCCGCGGGAGAGCGGAGATCCCGTCGATGAACTGCAGCCAGGCGGTTTCAAGACTGCGGGCTTTGAGGCAGAAGCTTCTGCCTGCGTCGGTGAGCTGAACCGCATGGGTACTGCGAATAAAAAGGGGATAGCCCAGCTCCTTTTCCAGCAGACGGATCTGCTGGGAGAGCGCCGGCTGCGAGACAAACTGGCTCTCCGCCGCGCGGGAAAAATTCTTGTGCTCTGCGACAGCGAGTGCATAGAGAATCTGCGTGATTGTCATGCTGCATCACCCTGAAAATAAGTACCGATTATAAACAGATTATAGAATACCGAGAGAGAAAAGGCAAGTATCTTTCCGATCATTCAGGGAGCATTTATCAAACACCTCGAAATAAGGGCTATATTGAGAGAAAAAGACCTGATGAAATTGGTTATAATCAAAGCTTATAAAATGATCATGGATAAGTATTTCCCATTCATGCGGACTTCTTATATAATAAAGGAAACAAAGGGTATCTGACACAAGAGCCCGGATTGGAAAGGTGGAATACCCCATGAGCAAAATTCTCATGACCGGCGACGAAGCCGTTGCCAGAGGCGCGTATGAGGCAGGCGTCTGTTTTGCCTCCGCTTACCCCGGCACCCCCAGCACCGAGATCCTGGAAAATGTAGGCAATTACAAGGAAATCACCGCGGAATGGGCGCCCAATGAGAAGGTCGCCATGGAAGCGGCCATCGGCGCGTCCATGGGCGGCGTACGCTCCATGGCAGCCATGAAGCACGTCGGCCTGAATGTTGCGGCCGACCCCATCTTTACCTTCGCGTATATGGGCGTCAACGGCGGCATGGTCTTTGTCTCCGCCGACGACCCGGGCATGCACTCCTCCCAGAACGAGCAGGACAACCGCAACTATGCCCGCTTCATGAAGGTCCCCATGCTGGAGCCCTCCGACTCACAGGAAGCCAAGGACATGTTCCGTGCGGCCTTCGACATCTCCGAGCGCTTTGACACCCCCGTCATGTTCCGCATGACCACCCGCGTCTGTCACTCCAAGTCCCTTGTCGAGCTGGGCGAGCGCAAAGAGTTTGACGCCATCCCCTATGTCAAGAACCGCATGAAGAACGACCCGGTCCCCGCCATCTCCCGCCAGCTGCGCGTTAAGATGCTGGACCGCGACCGCAGACTTCAGGCCTTCTCCAACGACTGCGATTATAACTATGCCGAGTACAACGGCAGCAAGAAGGTCGGCATCGTGGCAAACGGCGTCTCCTATGAGTATGCAAAGGAAGTCTTCGGCGACAACGCTTCTTACCTGAAGGTCGGCATGACCAACCCCATGCCGCTGGATCTGATCCGCGAGTTCCGCAGCAATGTGGAGACCATGTACGTCATCGAAGAGCTGGATCCCTACATGGAAGAGCAGATCCGCGCTGCCGGCATCGACTGCATCGGCAAGGACAAGATCCCCCTGGTGGGCGAGCTCAACCCCAACATCATCCGCGAGGCGCTGCTGGGCGAGAAGGTCGAGAGCATCGAGTACAACGAGAATCTGGTTGTGGACCGTCCCCCCGCACTCTGCGCCGGCTGCCCGCACCGCGGCTTCTTCTATGAATGTTCCAAGCGCAAAGACACCGTCATGGTGGGCGACATCGGCTGCTACGCTCTCGGCGGCAGCGAGCCTCTGAACGCCAAAGACATGGCCATCTGCATGGGCTCCGCCTTCTCTCTGGCCCACGGCATGGACAAGGCCTTCAAGGTCAGCGGACAGGAGAAGACGCTGGTTGCCTGCATGGGCGACTCCACCTTCTTCCACACCGGCATCAACGCTCTGGAAGAGGTCATCTATAACGACTCCCACGTCATCTGCTGCATCCTGGACAACCGCATCACCGGTATGACCGGCCACCAGGAGAACCCCGGCACCGGCTACAACCTGAAGGGCGAGCCGGCCACCATCATGGACATCGAGACCATCGTCCGCGCCCTCGGCGTCACCCGCATCCGCACGGTCAATCCCCTCAAGCTTGACGAGATGAAAGCCGCCCTTGACTGGGCCTATCAGGAAGTCCGCGAAGGACCGGTCGTCCTGGTCACCCGCTGGCCCTGCGTGCTGAAGAAGCTCTCCACCGAGGACCGCCGCGAGTTCCGCCAGGTCCCGGCCCAGTGCAGCGTCAACCACGACAAGTGCATCGGCTGCAAGAGATGCCTCACCACCGGCTGCCCGGCCCTGAGCTTTGACAAGTACGAGCGCAAGGTCTCCATCGACAGGATGCAGTGCGTAGGCTGCACGGTCTGCGCCCAGGTCTGCCCGAAGCAGGCGATCACGAAAGGAGCGAGAAAATGAAAAAGACCGAAACCAGAAGTGTCCTTCTCGTCGGCGTCGGCGGGCAGGGAACCATCCTCGCAAGCAAGATCCTCACCACCGGTCTGATTGCGGCCGGATATGACGTCAAGATGAGCGAGGTCCACGGCATGAGCCAGCGCGGCGGCTCTGTCTCCACGCAGGTCCGCTACGGCAGCAAGGTCTATTCTCCCATCATCGGCAAGGGTGAGGCCGACGTACTGGTCTCCTTTGAGACGATGGAAGCGCTCCGTTATCTCGACGGCCTGAAGCCCGGCGGAAAGATCGTCGTAAACGACTATCAGATGCCGTCTCTTCCGGTCCTGAGCGGGGAAAAGGAATATCCCGACGGGATCATTGACGAGCTCAAGAGCAAGGGCCCGACCCTTGCGCTGGACGCGGCAAAGGTCGCCAAAGAAAACGGCAACCCCCGCGGCATGAACGTCGTGCTGCTGGGCGCGCTGATCCAGTTCCTCGGCATCACCAATGTCGACTGGCCTGCGGCCCTGAAGGCGAATGTCAAGCCCCAGTTTGTGGAGGGCAACCTCCGCTGCCTGGATGCCGGCATGAAGCTGGCCAAGGAAATCGCCTGAGAAAATAAAAATATCAAAGCGAAGCTCCGGAGGATAAAAATCCTTCGGAGCTTCGTCTGTTCTGGAAAACGTGCGACATATCGCGGCAGAAGAACGGCCGATCCATGTCGTGAATTAAGATCGAATGGGGCATGAAAAGCGGTCCCGTCCGGGGTTAATAGTCAAGATGATTTTCGGAAATTATATCTGATCAGGTATAATAATTGAATTCGAGAAGACATTATCCCCGAACGGGTATAGAAAACATCATACTGCTTTGAGGCGGTGTGACTCCTCTTAACTCGCGCTTATCTTCCCAGTACCTTATATGCGTAGCTGCATGTGGATGTAACATCCGCACCGGCCTCATCTGCGGCCTCTTTCACGGCAAGTACCAGTTTCCTTGCGATCCCCTGACCGCCATATGCCGGATCAACCTCCGTGTGATAGATGGTCCAGATATTGCCGGATACGGAATAGCAGCATTCACCGATCTCTTGAGCGCCGTCATAGGCAGCGGAACGGAAGAGGGAAGGTTCATATTGGATGAGCATGATGATAGCCTCCAGGACTGAAAGATGAAATGATAGTACCACAGGAACAAGAGCAGCGCAAGAAAAGAGCCTGAAAAAATAGACGGAGGGAAAGTTCCCGGACAGTATTTACGAAAGGATAAGAACATGGAAAAGTCGTTGAAGCAAGAAACAGAATAATGAACGTTGTGTGATGGAATGAAAACGGCAGGCCCCGAAGGACCTGCCCTTATTTATAATATCGGATATCGCCATGATCCGCACGTGTTATCCGCCCGGTCAGAACCAGATGATCCAAGTGGGCCAAAGCTTCACAGACAGCGAACCATTTCTGACCGGGAGGGAACTCCGCCCAGTTCCTGGAACGGATCCGCCAGGTCATCATTCCCGCCAGGTCGTATGCGTTGATCCCGGGGTGCTCGCAGACAATCCTCTCAGCTTCGTCGAGGCGGGCGTCATGGTGGGCAAGAAGCTCAATGATGCGATCCCGCATGGAGATGCCGCCCATATGCCGGTGACCGGGAAGCGCATATTTGACCGGAAGATCCATCATGCTCTTCAGACTCTCCAGATAGGTTCCCAGCGCATCCTCCATGCCATCCCAGAAGCTGATGTTCGGCGTAATATCAAAGAGGACGTGATCGCCCAGGAAGATAAGCTCCCGCTCCCGGTCGTACAGGCAGAAGTGACCGGGTGTGTGACCGGGAGTCGAAAGGCAGGTCAGATGGTATCCGCCATAGCTGAGACGGTCGCCGTCCTGTACGGTTTCCGCGTCAAAGGGGACGGGGGCATAGCGCCTTCCCGGGTTGTTGCTGATCACTTCGGTAAGAATCTCCTGCGGCATACCCTCCCGAAGCATGCGGGAATTGCGGATCGAAGGATCCATCCTATGAAGGTAGTTCATGTCCTTTTCCCCCATCAGAAGGCGGCAGCCGAGATCCTGCAGTTCTTTTGCATTACCGGTGTGGTCAGAATGGAGATGGGTCAGGAAGACATCCGTCTCTTCCGGCGCCAGTGAGAGCGCCTCCATCCCGGCCAGCAGGTCAGACAGGCACTCCGGACGCCGAAAGCCGGTATCGATCAGAAGATTCCGCTCACCGGGCAGGCCTTTTATGACATAGCAGTTGAGCCATTTTAGAGGATTATCCGGAAGTTGGATGGAAAAAGAATAGATATTTTCAGCGATGTTTTGCAGATTGGTTCACTCCTGTTTTGGTTCATGTACACGAGATTATACTTCAAATGGGAGCGGGTGGCAAGACGGGATATAAAACAGTCAGCGCCCTGATTTCTCAGGGCGCTGCGTTTTTCATTTTGGAAAAGCTTACAGCTTCCAGATCTTTTCGGCGTACTCTTTGATGGCGCGGTCGGCGGCGAAGAAGCCGCTCTCCGCGGTGTTCACCAGTGCGAGACGGGCACGCTCTTTGTCGTCGGCGAGGCGGGCATAGAGCCTGTCGCGGCACTCGACATAGGAGCGGTAGTCGGCAATCAGCATGTAGGGG
This sequence comes from Oscillospiraceae bacterium, assembly GCA_017458065.1. Taxonomy (GTDB): domain Bacteria; phylum Bacillota; class Clostridia; order Oscillospirales; family Oscillospiraceae; genus Limivicinus. The sequence continues at coordinate 62,426 of JAFTGD010000034.1, read as the reverse complement.
TCGCCGCCGTAGAGCAGGCCGGACACGAGGTCAGAATAGCTCTTGCCGTCGGAGAAACCCTGGCTGAAGCGCTGCATCACACGGTTGATCTCCGGGTCGTTGTTGGCAATGCCGGCCGGGTCGTAGCCATTGCGGCGCCAGGACTCGATCTCGTCGGTGTGCAGACCGAAGAGGAACATGTTCGCGTCGCCGAGGCGCTCATACATCTCGACGTTGGCGCCGTCCAACGTGCCGATGGTCACGGCGCCGTTCATCATCAGCTTCATACAGCCGGTACCGGAGGCCTCCTTGCCGGCGGTAGAAATCTGCTCGGAGATATCGGCGGCGGGGACAATGGCCTCGGCGGCCGACACACGGTAGTTCTCCACAAAGCAGATCTGCAGGCGGTCCTTGCAGACGGGGTCGTTGTTGATGTCCTGCTGCATGGAGAGCAGCAGCTCGATGATGCGCTTGGCGGTCTTGTAGCCGGCCGCAGACTTGGCGCCGAAGACGAAGCTCCGCGGAGCAAAGTCGCGGTTCGGATTGTCATGCAGCTGCATCTGGAGGCTGGCGATGCTCATGGCGCAGAGCAGCTGGCGCTTGTACTCGTGCAGACGCTTGATCTGGACGTCCATCAGAGCGTCCGGATTCAGGACTACGTCGCTGCCGTTGCGCTTGAGGAACTGGGTGAAGCGCTCGCGGTTGTCGCGCTTGATGGCGTTGATGCGCGTGAGGACCTCATTGTCCAGCTCGAAAGCGCGCAGTCCGGAAAGCGCGTCGGGATTCATCAGATAGTCGTCGTCACCCAGCAGTTCGACAATCAGCTTGTGAAGCTCGGGGTTGATCTGAGCGAGCCAGCGGCGGTGGTCGATGCCGTTGGTGACATAGGTGAAGCGGTCCGGGCGGAGACTGCAGATATCCCGGAACAGGTCGTTGCGGAGGATCTCGCCGTGCAGGCGGGAGACGCCGTTGACCATGCGGCAGGTGGCGAGGCAGAGGTTGGCCATGTGGACCTGGCCGTCGCGGATGATCAGGTTGCGGCCGACACGCTCGTCCCAGCCGAAGGACTGGACCAGATAGTCGCACCAGCGGCGGTTGATCTCGCACATGATCTCCCAGATACGGGGCAGCAGCTGCTGGATCAGATCCTGCGGCCACTTCTCCAGCGCCTCGGACATGACGGTGTGGTTGGTGTAGGCGACGCTCTTGCGTACCAGCTCCCAGGCGGCGTCCCAGCCGAGACCGTACTCGTCCATGAAGATGCGCATGAGCTCAGGGATAATCATGGTGGGGTGGGTGTCGTTGATCTGGATGGCGTGGTGTCTGGAAAAGCTCTGGATATCGCCCCACTTCTTGATGTGCTTGCGGACGATGTCCTGCGCGCTCGCGGAGACGAAGAAGTACTGCTGCTTCAGACGGAGGGTCTTGCCCTCAATGTGGTCGTCGGCGGGGTAGAGCACCTTGGTGATGACCTCGGCCATGGTGCGCTGCTCCATGCTCTTGACATATTCGCCCTCGGAGAAGAGGTACATATCCAGGAAGTTGGGGCTCTTGGCGTCCCAAAGCCGCAGGGTATTGACGGTGTTCTCGCCGTAGCCGGCAATCAGCATGTCGCGGGGAACCGCGATGACGGAGGTGTAACCGGTGTGCTCGGCAAAGTAATGGCCCTGGTTGTCCCAGTGCGGGGAAATCTGCCCGCCGAAGCGAACCTCGACCTGGTCCTCATAGCGGGGGATCAGCCAGCTCTCGGCCGCGGTGCGCCAGTTGTCGGCGACCTCGGTCTGCTTGCCGTCACGGAACTGCTGCTTGAAGATGCCCAGCTCGTAGCAGATGGAATAGCCGGTGCCCTCATAGCCGAGGGAGGCCATGCTGTCCATGTAACAGGCGGCCAGACGGCCGAGACCGCCGTTGCCGAGACCGGCGTCCGGCTCTTCCTCAAAGATATCCGAGGCGTTGAAGCCCATATCCTCCAGCGCGCCGGTCAGAGCCTCGCCGACGCCCAGGTTGTAGGCGTTCTTCATCAGGCTGCGGCCCATCAGAAACTCCATCGACAAATAGTGGACTTCCTTCTCCACGCGGTGGGGGTCCTCAATGGCGAGGAAGCGGCTCATCAACTCACGGATGACAATGGCGGAAGCCTGAAAGACCTGCTCCGCTGTGGCGCTGTTCGGGGAGACGCCGAAGTGCGCGCAGAGCTTGTCGGCGATTGCGCTGCGAATTTCGTCACGTGAAATCTGTCCTAACATAATATAAAAACCTCCAAAAAGGGAATCAATGCGTACCAGAAGGGATGATTACGGCACAACGAAATAAGTATAGCGAATCTGACACCATGCGTCAATCGTTAAATACAACAAAAATAGGGAAGAAAACAGGAAAGTTCACGCTTTATTCCTTGACGGAAGCGCGTAAAAACCATACAATTGGTATGTTTTTTACACAGCGTTCGGACCGGGAGAAAATCTCCCGGCCCGAACGCAGAGAAAGGCTGTGATCATATGGCGCCTCCCGGACGCAGCATGGGCCCGCGCGGGTTCCTGACCGAGGAAGAAAAAAAGAACATGCCGAAAGTAAACAGCGCTCTGATCAGGAGGATCCTGTCCTATCTGGTCCCATACTGGCCCCAGTTTCTGCTGGTGTTTGTGACGATCCTGGTTTCGGCGGTCCTCGGCCTGCTGCCCAGCGTCATCACAGGGCGCATCGTGGATGAGGCGCTGGTAGGGAAGAACATGGCCCTGCTGATCCGGCTGCTGATCCTGGCCTTTGTGACGCTGAGTGCGTCGCAGGTGATCTCCGTCCTGGAGAGCTACATCAATTCCTGGATCTCCCAGCGGATCATCTTCGACATGAAGAACCAGATGTATGACCATCTCCAGCACATGCCGCACGCCTTCTTCACGTCTGAGAAGCAGGGCGACATCATTACCCGCATGAACACCGACATCAGCGGCGTGAGCTCCGTCATCTCCGGGACGCTCTCCAGCATCGTCTCCAACATCGCCACTGTGGTGACGACGCTGGTTGCCCTCTTCACCATGAGCTGGCAGCTGGCGCTGGTGGGGATTGTGGTGCTGCCGCTGCTTATTCTCCCGACCAAGAGCGTCGGCAAAAAGCGCTATCAGCTGCTGACCGACAGCCAGGCCAAGCAGGATGAGATGAACCAGCTCATCAACGAGACGCTCTCGGTCTCCGGCTCGCTGCTGGTGAAGCTGTTCACCCGGGAGAAGCGGGAGTACGAGCGCTTTGTGGCGGTGAACGAGGATGTCACCCGCCTGAGCCTGAAGGAGCAGCAGAGCGGCCGCTGGTTCCGCGTGGTGATGGGGCTATTCACCCAGCTCGGCCCGCTGCTGATCTACTTTGCCGGCGGCTACTTTATCATCGCAAGGTCCGACCCCGGCCTCACCGTCGGTACCATCACGGCGACCGTGTCGCTGGTGAACCGCCTCTACCGTCCGGTGGAATCGCTGCTGAACATCCATGTGGACTTCACCAGATCCCTTGCGCTGTTTACAAGAATCTTCGATTACTTTGACATGGAAAACCCCATCCAGTCCCCCGAGAACGGGAAAACGCCGGATGTCACGGACGGGGACATCGTCTACGAGCATGTGGCCTTCTCCTATGACCCGGAAAAACCCCTTCTGACGGATATCGACTTCACGGTTCCGGCCGGGAAGATGTACGCCATCGTGGGGCCCAGCGGCTCGGGCAAGTCCACGGTCGTGAACCTGATCCCGCGGCTCTATGACGTGCTGGGCGGCAAGGTCACGATCGCCGGCGTGGATGTGCGGGATTTTGACCTTTCCTACCTGCGCGCCCAGATCGGCGTGGTGACGCAGGACAGCTATCTCTTCAACGGCACCATCCGCGAGAACCTGCTCTACGCCAAAGAGGATGCGACCCAGGAGGAGCTGGACGCCGCCTGCTACATCGCAAACCTTAACGACTTTATTGCCGCCCAGCCGGAAGGCTATGAGACCCTGGTCGGAAACCGCGGCCTGAAGCTCTCCGGCGGCGAGAAGCAGCGCCTCAGCATCGCACGCGTCATCCTGAAGGACCCGCGGATCCTGATCTTGGACGAGGCGACCTCCGCCCTCGACTCGATCACCGAAAATGCCATCCAGGAGGCGCTGGAGGCCCTGATGGAAGGGCGCACCAGCATCGTCATCGCCCACCGGCTCTCCACCATCCTGAAGGCGGACAAGATTTTGGTTGTGAAGGACGGGACCATCGCCGAGCAGGGCAGCCACGAGGAGCTGCTGGCCCTCGGCGGCACCTACCGGGAGCTCTACGAGACCCAGTTCCGGAAGATCCTGGAGATCGAAGGGGAAAAGTAACGGCGAAAAACTTTACGATTTCATCAAAAAGTAAAGTCATGATACACTCGCCCAAAGCTGTAACTCGACATGCTGGTCCTGATCTACTATTATATAGTTGTGCACGACAAGAAAGCGTGCGACTACCAAACGATCAGGGGTGCTGTCGAAAGAGCGCGGCAATGAAAACGATCTGATCGAACAGATCAGCGAATAAAAAGGAGGTACAACCATGAGCGGAATCGAGAAAGTTTATCAGTTTTTGGATGAGGCACACGTCTACTATCTGGCTACAGTAGAAGGTGACCAGCCGAGAGTGAGAGCCTTCGGCACTTCTCTCCTGTATGACGGGAAGCTGTATATCCAGACAGGGAAGGTCAAACCGGTTTCTCGTCAGATTGCGGCCAATCCCAAGGTGGAGGTCTGCGCGTTCAAGGACGGCAAGTGGGTTCGCATCACGGGCGAGCTTGTCGACGACGACAACCATGACGTCAAAGTCGCCATGCTTGAAAAGATGCCGAGCCTCAAAGGAGCCTACAGTGCGGATGACGACAATATGCAGATGCTGTATTTCAAGAACGCCACCGCTACCTTCAGTTCCTTTACCGAAGCACCGGAAACCGTCGCTTTTTAAAGAGCTGGCTGTAAGAACAAAGGCTGACGCTGCATGACGGCGCCAGCCTCTTTTCAAATTGTGTTCCGCGGCAGATGCAGGGCTGCACCCGCTTTCGGCGCGGATGAACTGTGCCTGCTGCGGGACTTGCTGAAGTGCGCTTTCCGGAATGGAGTTTGCATAGGAGGAAAAGGCCGGGCAAATGTCCGAAGCCTTACGAAAGGAGAAACATCATGGATATTAAAGCAGTCAAGTTCAGAACAGGCGGATTCTACACACAGCCCTTTGTGTTCGGCGGAGAGGAAGGACCGGAGAAATTCGATCCCCAGATCCGTTATCGCGGCAGCCTGCAGAACTATCTGATCGACACCGGGGACGAGGTGATCCTGGTGGATACAGGCCTGCCGGCCGGAACGCCGGAGGAAGTGCCGGATGAGACGAGTATCCTGTACACCGGCAAGGATATCTGCAGCTACATGGAAGCCTTTGCAGCCCTCGGCTACAAGCCGGAACAGGTGACCAAGATCCTGCTCACCCATAAGCACAGCGATCACTCAGGCGAGCTCAGATCTTTTCCCAATGCGCAGATTTTTGTGAACGAGGACGAGATGAGCGCACCGGAGCTGCAGGGCATTCCCAACCTTGTACCCGTGAAATTCACAGACGGCGCTTACTATAATTTCCCGGCCTGCCAGAAGATCCGGGAAGGGATCACGCTCATCAAGGCGAAAGGACACACCAACGGCAACAGCATTGTGATTGTGGAGAACGACGGTCTGTTTTATATGATCCACGGGGATATCACCTATGTGGACGAAGCGCTTTATGAGAACAAGCTGTCAGTCGTGTTTGACGACCTGGCGGCGGATCGCGAGACCATGGATCGGGTGCGGGAATTCGTCCGCAATCACCCCACAGTCTATATGGGTACCCATACGCCTCAGGGCTATGAGAACCTGGAGGCCAGGCGCGTGATGGATCTGGACAATCCGGTCCCGACCGTATTTGCAGAAGTAGATTTCTCGAAGCAGGAGGCCACCGGCAAGTATGTCTGTTCCATCTGCGGCTATGTGTATGATCCTGCAGAGCATGACGGCGTGGCCTTTGAAGAGCTCCCCGACGACTGGAAGTGCCCCCGCTGCAAACAGAGGAAAGAGAAGTTCAACAAAGCGTAATCCGAAGCAGTAGAAGAACGGACCCCGGAACAGCGAAAAACGTTCCTGCGCGAATCAATCTTTACTCTTTCGCGAAAAGGTAAAGGCATGATACGAAAGCCTGAAGTTGTAACTCGACATGCTGGTCCTGATCTATTATGATGTAGTTGCGCACGACAAGAAAGCGTGCAACTACAAAACGATCAGGGGGTATACTCATGACACTCGAAGAAAAGATCAAGATGCTCAACGATTACGCAGCTTCCTGGTATTCCAGCTCTCAGGCGGACTTCATTCACGAGGCGACGTTCCGTGCGCAGGGCTTTGGGAAGTTTGCAGATCTCTGCAAAGAGGAAGGGGAAGAGGAACTGGACGAAGCCAAAAAATGCACGGAAAGGGTCCTGGCCCTTGGCGGTCAGCCTGTGTTCGGATGTGTGGAGCAGCCGATTTTCTGCGAGATCAAAGATCTCCTGAAGGACTGGGACGACGGTTTTAAGGAATTCAAGGGTGTGGAAGAGCTCGAAAAGGTCGCAGCCTCTCTTACGGATGATTCCATAACCAGAAAACTCGTGGAAAGCTTTGTCGAATGTGAATCCGAGCATCGTGCCTGGGTGGCAAAGCATATGGGCATCATCGGAAGGATCGGATACGAGAATTATTTGATTGAACAGATGGGCTAATTAAGGAGCAGACCAAGAAGATCTTTTTTACGGAGGCTGACGCTGCATGACGCGCGCCAGTCTCTTTTCAAAAGGAGACGGTATCTCAGTATGAATGGAACACAGACACACGGGGCGTGCCCACGGCTGGAGGATCAGCTCTGCTTTCCCCTCTATGCCTGCGCCAAAGAAGTCGTGCGGCAATACAGAGAGCCTCTGGAAGCGCTGAATCTGACCTATACACAGTATCTGGTCATGATGGTCCTTTGGGAGCACGGCGGGATGACCGAGGGGGAATTGGGAAGAAAGATCCATCTGAATTCCGGGACCCTCGCGCCGCTCCTGAAGCGCCTGGATAAAGTGGGATATATTCATCGAACCAGACCGGATAACAACGAGCGAAAGCTCTTCCTTTCTCTCACAGAGGAAGGAGAAAAGCTGAAGGAAAAGGCAACACACGTCCCTGGGCAGATGCAGGGCTGCATCCCGCTTTCAGAGGATGAGCTGCTCCTGCTGCGGGACTTGCTGAAGCGTGCGCTTGCAGGAATGGATGTAAGAATGGAAGGAGGCATTTAAGATGCTGGAAATCGGAGTTCAAGCCCCGGAATTCACCCTGCCGGATCAGAACGGGAAAAAGCACAGCCTGTCGGATTACAGGGGCAAAAAGGTCATCCTGTATTTTTACCCGAAGGACATGACCGGCGGCTGCACCAGCCAGGCCTGCAATTTCCGCGACCGCTATCCGCAGATTCAGGAAAAGGGCGCGGCGGTGCTTGGAGTGAGCAAGGACAGTGTGGCGTCCCATAAGCAGTTTGAAGAGAAGCACGGACTGCCCTTCCCGCTGCTGGCGGATGAGGAATTAGAGGTTATTACGGCCTACGACGTTCTGAAACCCAGCAAGGACGGAAAGCCGACCAAAAGCCTGATCCGTTCCACCTATCTAATCGATGAAAACGGGATCGTTGTAAAGGCCTTCGGCGGCGTCAAGCCGAAGGAAAACGCCGAACAGATGCTGGGAGCATTGGAATAAGGGGATAGGACAGTACTTTAAAAGATAACGGAGGATCACAATATGACCGTTTGCTTTTTTACAGCGTCAGGCAACTGCCTGGATGTAGCCCGGCGTATTGGAGGAACTCTGCTGTCAATCCCTAAGCTCATGCGGCAGGAGACGATCGAGATCGAAGACGATGCGGTGGGCATCGCCTGTCCCGTGTATGCCGGAGAAATGCCCATGATGGTCAGAGAGTTCATGACCAAGGCTAAAATCAAAACGGAGTATTTCTTCTTCGTCTACACCTTCGGTATGAGCTGCGGCGCGGCCTTCGCGCATGCGGAACTGGCAGCGCGGGAGGCAGGCTTGACGCTCAACTATGTGAACGCCGTGCATATGGTAGACAATTATCTGCCGATCTTCGATATGGCCGATCAGATCCGAACTTTGCCCGAAAAGAATGTGGATGGACAGCTGGAAAGACTGTGTGCCGAGATCGCGGCGGGACGGCAAAGACCGGCCGTGATCACAGCAAAGACGAAACTTCAGATGGCGATGTTCAGCAACCGACTGGCAAAGAGCATTCTGAAGAAAGACACCGCGCAGCATTACATCGTCAACAACGCCTGCATCCGCTGTGGGATCTGCGTCCGGGTCTGCCCGGCGAATAACATTACCGTCACAGAAAACGGAGTTCTTTTCTCCGATCACTGCGAGGTCTGCTATGCCTGCCTGCACAACTGTCCCCGAAATGCGATCCACCTGAGCCGGGAGGCAAACAGCGTTCGCTTTCGCAATGAACATGTGACGCTGCAAGATATTATCGGAGCGAACGAATAAGGAGGATCCATCTATGGAAAAAAGAATCGTCGCCGTCAACGCCAGCCCCCGCAAGGGCTGGAATACCGACACCCTTGTAACCGAGGCCGCCAGGGGCGCCGAAGCCGCCGGGGCGGTCGTTGAGAAGTTTGATCTGGTCCGGCTGGAGAAGTATACCGGCTGCATTTCCTGCTTTGGCTGCAAGCGTGAAAAGAACAAGGGGCATTGCATCTGCCGCGACGGACTGACGCCGGTGCTGGACGCCATCCGGGAATCAGACGGTCTGATCATCGGTTCTCCCAATTACTTGGGGGAGCTGAGCGCTTCCTTCCGCGCACTGTATGAGCGCCTGGTGTTCCAGAATCTGACTTACAATGCCGACGTCCCATGCTGCAACTCAAATCCTGTTCCGGTTCTGCTCATTATGACCAGCAACGCGCCCGATACCTATTTTACCGGCCTTATGCGAAGCTACCAGCAGACGCTGAGCCGCTTTGTCGGCCCCACGCAGCTTCTTATCAGCGGTGACACGCTGCAGCTCAAGGACTACAGCAAGACGGACTGGCCCTGGTATTTTGACGGCGAGGCCAAGCAGAAACGGCATGAAACCGTCTTCCCGCAGGAAATGAAAAAAGCATTTGCAATGGGAAAAGCCCTGGTCGAGACAAGATAAAGGACAAAGAAAAAGAGGCGGCTTCATAAACGAAAGCCGCCGTATAGAATCAGAGTCAGGAACATTCCTGACTCTGATTCTATACTGACCTCTTTTGAAGCCGTGGTTTTATCTTTGAAGATGCTCACTCACACAAAAACGGTCTCAGCTGCTCCGGAATACAGGCTTCCATGACTGTTGCCACGCTTTCACAGGAAGCGGGTTTGCTGTCCATGAGCCAATCGCACAGATACTGTCCGGTCCCATAACAGTAAATCCGGATCATTGCGTTGAGATCCGCAGGGATTCTGTCAGCGTCCAGCTTTTTTTGAATTTCCGAGGTAATCAATTCCACATCAACCCTGTTAATCTGCTGGATAAAAGAATCTCTGCCGCTTGTGTGCTTCAGGGCATTCAACATGAATTTGCGGTTTTCCTCGTAGTAGTGCAGACCGTCCAGCAAGGTATCTTTCCACAGATAGCCGTTTTTCCCGATCTTGCTCAGATTCTTTTGCGCTTCCCGGATATAGATCCATGTGATCAGATCATATTTATCCTTGAAATATCTGTAAAAAGTCGGTTTTGTCAAAGAACAGTTTTCAACGATGTCAAGAATTGAGATTCTGTTGATTGACTTCTGTGCCGCAAGTTCGATAAAAGATTCGGCAAGGATCTCTTTTGTTGTTTTACGCACCATATTTTATCACGCTCCATGACGAACAGTTGTAAAATATCATATTTTACATCATTATAGCGCAAAAAAGCGTGACGGGCAAACGAATTAAGATTCTATAGGAGTTGTCCCACTAAGTAATGGATCTTCTGAAAAGCGTCCTGCTGGATTTGCGCTCTTTCTTCCTCATCGTCAATAGAAAGGAAAGACACAATGTCCACGGGGCCGGCATGCCGATAGGACGCAAATTTCTCATTGAGCTTTTGTGTCATCTCTTTTACCAAGGCCTTATCTTTATACGGCTTGAACTCTTCGGCCAAGGCCCTTACACCACCCTCAAAATGGTCAACCGTATAGTAAATATCATAGGCATCTTTTGGCTTTCCCCGGCCAAGTGCAGCCGCTTTCATTACGAGATACGGGACAACAGAAATCACCTTAACATGGCCAGTGTCCAATGCTCCGTCAGGTCTGGTGTACTGAATGGTAACGTCATAGGCCGGAAATTCAAACGCAAAATTACCGCCAGTCGCGGGAAGTGTTTTGATACCATCAACATGCTTGCTGACATTTCCGCCATCGCCACCATATTTACCAGACAGGAAATCGACATCAACATCATATCTGACACCATCGACAATTACGGTTTTTACAAAGGTAAAGAACTTTTCGGGGTGTTTCTGATATCCGTTCTTCAACAGTATCCGCTTGATTGTAAGATAGCTTTCGGCTTTCTTGATTTTCTCCTGATTCAGAAGCACATCGACGTCTATCGATCCAATGTGCTCGCCGTCCGGGAAAACGAGAGACGGTACCTAGCCTCCGATGATTCGAATATCTTCCTCGAATTCATTCAAGATGTTGACGATTTCACCGAGAACCGCGTAGGCAGCCTGCTTTTGGCCTTCTGAGTAGTCTATTGCGTGCTTTAGATCTTCATCTCTAATCATCGTTACTGATCTCCAAATTCTTTATATATGATTGCTTCAGCAGCCTCTTCACCTCGACTTGATTCTCCAAGCAAATCCAGTATCGCTTGGACCGGGGATACAATAGGATCGCCGTTTATGATGCGTGTATCTATATAGGGCGTCTGGTCATGCGGGATCGTAATCATGACATTTCCGCCGGATTCCACTTCCTGCAGGTTCAAATCTCGCCGAATCTCAGCAAGATACTGCGGCTGAACATAGAGGTGGGCTTTTGTATACCGTACTACCGGTGCATATCGAGCGCCGGCAGAAATAGAACTGAGCTGCGCGGCGCCTTCATGTGAATTGCTCCACTGCGCCACCATTTTTTCTATCTCTGGGATAGGATCAAGCGAGTAAAATTGGTACGACAGGGAGTCTTTTAAATGATAATCCTTCGCCCATGCCTGTAAGAGATCTTTAATATGGGAGGCTCTGAATTTTCCGTTGTTTTCTTCAAGCCAGTCATGTTCAAGCAGATAGGATTTTACATTAGATACTGTCCCCATCGCTTTCCCAGATTTTTCGGCTAACTCCTTTACCTGCCACCATTTTGTTGGCGTGCTTAGCATTGTACGTATTACCGAAGACGCACCGGATGAAGACTTTGAAAAATACGCTTTCTTATCTCTTCTTTCGATATATTGATTTGGCTGTCCCGAAACCGAAATAAAAAGATACCATGCAGAGATGTAGCAGTTTCCAGACAAATCCATAAAGTTCAGGTTCTGCGCTTTAAGGAATTCTCCTGTCTCGGCTGAAATGTAGGGAGCCATAAAAACCCAATTTGACTTTGCGTTTTGCATTGCAACAAGATCAGCAAAAGCCCGAGCAAATCGCTTTTCTCCGCTGGATTTGACTTCAATATTGAATTTGATAGTCTCTCCGCGCTGTTGGATATGTGTATAAACCGAAAAGTCAGGGCTCTTTGACGAGCTTTGATGATCATTCGTCTGGATTTCTGTGTCAGAAATGAAGGGGACCTGGTTTATCACCCTACAGAATTGGTCAATAGCCAACTGCACATATTGCTTTTTAGATAAAGTGTGTTTCATTAAAATCACCCATTTCACCGATTCGGTGAAACTATTATATTTGATGAAACTTGCGCTGTCAAGGCGTCAAACAGAGTGAATTTTATATTTTTAGTCGAGTTGTTACTTTTTATGGACGAACGATAATCGCCCGCAATCCAATTTGTTGTTCTACAACCGTTTATACAACTTTCGTCCACCGAAGATCGGCGTACAGAGCGAAAATGCCAAAATCTCCGGTTTTCAGCCTGTTTTTTTGTTGCTCAGGCAGAGGGTTCGTGATAAGATAGGCTGACAAACAAAGTGCTTGACCGGAACATGCGTTAGATCCTCGCCGGAGGCGAGGATCTAACGGGCAATCTATAACATTGTATGATCGCGTCGTAATCTGCCGGGTTTCCCGGGCAAGAGGCGCACCTTATGACCGCAGATGAGATCATCGAAAAAGTCACGCAGGAGGATGCAGGCAGCAGATGAACAGTACCATTGCAAGGGTCGCCATGGCCCTGCTGATCGATTATACCAGCGTATATTTTATTGACCTGAAAAACGATCACTATGAGAGCTACAGCACCAACCGGGGTTATCAGAAGCTGGAGCTGCAGTCCTCTGGGACCGACTTTTTCGCCGACTGCCAGCGGGACATCCGGGCTGTCGTCTGCGACGACGACTGGGATATGGTGTCCAGAGCGCTCAGCAGAGAGAATCTGCTCTCCCGGCTCCGGGAGAACGGGGGCTTTTCGCTGATCTACCGCCTGATGATCGACGGGCAGCCCGTCTTCCATGCCATGCGCATCCTCCACGACACCTCCGAGGAGGGCGACTACATGGTCCTGGGGGTGCAGAACGTGGACGAGACGGTCCGGCATCAGGAAGAGCTCAGGACCATCTCGGAGCGGAGCCTTATCTTCTCCCATATCGCGGAGAGCCTGGCCAACCAGTACGGGATGATTTACTACATCGATACCGAGACCGACGAGTATATCGAGTTCACCGCTGCAAGAGAGTATAAGGAATTCAACATCAGCCCGGTCGGGAGCGACTTTTTCGGGACCTCCCAACGCAACGTCGGCATGATCGTTCACCCGTCGGACCGGGAGCGCGTGTTCGAGGCGCTGGACAAGAAGACCATGCTCCGGAAGCTGGAAGAGAACGGCAGCTTCACCCTTACCTATCAGCTTCTGCTGGCGGAGGGCAGCAGCTACACCCGCATGTCGGTCTTCTGGGCCAACGACCGGAAGCACCTGATCATGACCGTGATGAACATCGACAGCGAGATCCAGCGGGAAAACGCGATCAAGAGGATGGTCGCCGAGAACGCGGTCTTCTCGCAGATCGCGGAGAGCCTCGCCAACCAGTACGACACGATCTATTATGTGGATATGCTCACGGATCACTATACCGAGTTCTCCTCTACGGATGTCTACAAGAGCCTGCAGGTGCGGCCGTCCGGTGAGGACTTCTTCCGCGAGTCGATCGACAACATCAAGCGCGTGATCTATCCCGAGGACCGGGACGAGGTCCTGCGTCTGCTGCATAAGCCAACCATGATGCAGATGCTGCAGGGCAAGCACATGATCACCCACACCTACCGTCTGCTCGTTGGCGACGGGATCATGTACGCGAGGATGTCGGTCATCTGGGCCAATGACAATAAGCACCTGATCATCGGCGTCATGAACATCGACCAGGAGGTGCGGAGGGAGCGCGAGGTCCAGGAAAAGCTGCATGTGGCCAGCGTGAAGGCCTATCGGGACGGACTGACCGGCGTCAAAAACAAAGCCGCCTACACCGAGACGGAGGACGCCCTGCAGGAGCAGATCGAAGCGGGCAGCGTCAGGCCCTTCTCCATTGTCGTCTGCGATGTCAACGGTCTGAAGGCTATTAACGACGGCCTGGGCCACATCGAGGGGGACGCGTATATCCGCAGCGCCTCCGAGCTCATCTGCCATACCTGGTCCCACAGCCCCGTGTTCCGCATCGGAGGGGACGAGTTCGTGGTAGTGCCGCAGGGCGGAGACTATGACAACCGCCATGCCCTGCTGCAGCAGATGAAGGATCAGGTCCGGGAGAACATGGCGACAGGGAAGGTCGTGATTGCCGTCGGCATGTCGGACTACGACGCCGGGAGCGACACCACGGTCTCGCAGGTCTTCGAGCGTGCGGACAACCGGATGTATCAAAACAAGACCGCATTGAAGAGCTGAGCAGCGCGGAGAGCGGCTGAATTTCAAAAACCAAAAAGGCCGGGGAGTACCGAACGGATTCGATACTTCCCGGCCTTTGCCAGGTCTGGATCAGGTTGAATTTTGCAGCTTACGCCTGCATCATTTCGGCGCAGGCCTCACCGAGGATCTTGACGCCCTTTTCGATGGCCTCGTCGGTGGAGTTGGAGTAGTTGACGCGGAAGCTTGAGACATTGCGCTTATATTCATAGAACGGATCGCCCGGGCAGATGGCGACGCCCTTCTCCAGCGCTTTGTAGTAGAGCTGCAGCGCGGAAAGGTTGTTCGGCAGAGTGACCCACAGGAACATGCCGCCCTCAGTGGGGGTGAGCTCGCAGCCCTCGGGCAGGTACTTGTTGAGGCAGGCGACCATGAAGTCGGACTTGGCCTTGTAGAGTTCCTTGATCTTCGCGATGTGCTCGTCCACATCGTTGTCGGCCAGGTACTGGGCCAGGACCATCTGGCTGAAGATGTTGGTGTGCAGGTCGGCGGTGGACTTGTAGTTGAGAAGCTTTGCCTTCAGTTCCTTGTTGCGGACACAGATCCAGCCGATGCGCATGCCCGGGGTGATGATCTTGGAGAAGGTGCCCAGCATGCAGCACTGCTCGCCCAGCTCCTTGCCGAAGCTGTCGGTGGCGGTGCCGGCGAAGCGGATCTCGCGGTAGGGGTTGTCCTCGAGAAGGAGCACGTTGCTGTTTTTGAAGATCTCAACGACCTTGTCATGGACTTCCTGAGAATAGCTCAGGCCGGTCGGGTTCTGGAAGTTCGGGATCAGATAGGCAAACTTGGCTTCGGGATGATTCTTGATCGTCTCAGCCAGCTCACCGCAGTCGATGCCGTCGGGATTCATGGTGACGGTCAGGACGGAGGGATCAAACACATGGAAGGACTGCAGCGCGACCAGGTAAGTGGGATCTTCGACGATGATCTCGTCGCCGGGGTTGATCATGGCGGCGCCGATCATGGCGAGGGCCTGCTGGGAGCCGTTGGTGACGATGATATCGTCGGGGCTCACATCGCTGACGCCCATGGTCTCATAGCGTTTGGCGATCCACTTGCGCAGGGCGGGCCAGCCCTGGGTGGAGCTGTACTGCAGGGCGGTGACGCCATTCTCTTCGAGAACCTTCTTCGTGGCAGCTTCCATCTCCGGAATGGGGAAAGAAACGGGGTTCGGCAGGCCGCCGGCGAAGGAGATAATGTCAGGAGAGGCTGCCGCGGCCAGAATGGAGGCGGTGAATTCGCCCTGGAAGTCGGGCTTCATAATTCTGTCGGAAAGTTTCAGCTGCATAATAATATCTCCTTTTCTTTCTGTCTGCTCCTTTCTTTGCCTTGATAGCGAAGGAAAGAAGTAACTGTAATCATAGCAAAAAAAAGGGGAAAAATCCATTGACAGAATAGAAAAGTTCTCAATGACAAACATGGCTTCTATATGTTATAATTCATAAATAACAGGCGGTTCTGCCGGGCTGCGGAGGCGCAGGCCGGACAGAAAATTCACAACCATACGGGAGGACGACCCATGACAACCGAAGAAAAAGCCTCTGCCCTGCATGACAGGGGATATAACTGCGCGCAGTCGGTCCTGATGACCCTCCAAAAGCACTCCGGGTTGGATGAAAAGACCGCCGCGGCGGTTGCCACGGGCTTTGGCGGCGGAGCCGGCTGCAGGGAGCTGTGCGGGGCGATCTCCGGCGCGGTGATGGCAGCGGGGATGAAGTACGGCGCTGAGAACCGCCCGTTGATCAACGGCGTCGACCGGGAGCTGATCGCCGCCTTCCGTGAGAAGTTCGGCGCGGTGCGCTGCGAGGACCTGAAAGCGGCGAAGATCCCCTGCGACGACCTGATCCGCTTTGCCGCGGCAAAGATGGACGAACTGCTTTCGAAATGAAAAAACCCTCTCCGAAAGGAGAGGGTTAAACTATTATGGGGAAAATCAAGGCGCATACAGACATCCCATGCGAACAGAAAACTGTATCCCTCCCCTAGCGGGGGAGGGACACGAACAAACTTTAGATACGCATGCAGACATCCCATGCGAACAAAAAACCGTATCCCTCCCCAACGGGGGAGGGACACAAACAAACTTTAGATACACATGCAGACGTCCCATGCGAACAAAAACGTATCCCTCCCCCAGCGGGGGAGGGACACAAACAAATTTTAGATGCGCATGCAAACATCCCATGCGCGCCAGATAACGGTGCGCAGGTTGCCGATGGCAACGCAGTCGCCGACGCGGTGCACATGTGCGCCTTTGTCGCCGACCGGAGCCGGGACAAAGCCGATGCCGTTGACAACGGTGTCGCACTCCTGCTTGAATTCACCGTCCGGAGTCTTGATCATGCAGTAGCCGTCGCCGATCTCGGTGATGGTGCTGTGCAGATAGGTCGGAACCTTGTGATACTCCATGGCGTCACGCAGGAACGAGGTGTTGGCAAGGCAGGTAGCCTGAGCCGCGACCAGGTCGTTGCCGTACTCGACGATGACCGGGTGCTTGCCGGCGAGGACGAGGTCGTAGGCCGCCTCGCAGGAGGACTGACCGCCACCGAGGAAGACGACCGTGTCGCCGCATTCCTTCTTCTCGCGGAGCAGCTCGCGGAAGCTCATGGTCTTGTCAAAGCCTTTGATCTGAGGCATGGCTCTGGGAACGGAACCGGTGCAGACGATGATCTCGTCAAAGCCGCGCTTGATGGTGCCAAGGTCGTTGACCTCGGTGTTGAAGCGGACGTCGATGTTGTAACGCTTGATCTCGTCCCGGTACCAGCGGAGCAGATCCTTGTCGTTCTCTTTGAAGGTCATCGCGGAAGCCGTCAGGAACAGACCACCGAGCTGATCTTCCTTCTCGAAGATGACCGGGTTGTGGCCGCGCTTCTTCAGGACCAGCGCGCACTCCATACCGCCGACGCCGCCGCCGATGATGGCGACCTTCTTGGGCTTCTTGGTCGGGACGATCTTATAGCGGTTGTGCTGCATGGTGGGCGGGTTCAGAGCGCAGCGGCCGAGGTGCAGGGAGTCGCCCAGGGACTGCATGTTCTCGGTGCCGGCAGCCTTGGAGAAGTTGAAGCAGCCGTTGTGGCAGCGGATGCAGGGACGGATCTCGTCTTCGCGGCCCTCTTTGATCTTGGTGACCCAGTGCTCATCAACCAGGTTCTGGCGGGCGATGGCGACGGCGTCCAGACGGCCGGCGGCAATCTCTTCCGCGGCCTTGACCGGATCCATACGGCCGGCGCAGGCGACCGGGATGTCGATGAACTGACGGATGTGCTCAACGTCTGCGAGGTTGCAGTTATCCGGCATGTACTGTGGCGGATGTGCCCAGTACCAGGCGTCGTAGGTGCCGTTGTCGCAGTTGAGGAAGGCATAGCCGGCATCCTGCAGGATCTTGACGGCCTTCTCGGACTCAGCCAGGTCACGGCCGAACTCTTCAAACTCTTCGCCGGGCATGGCACCCTTGCGCCAACCCTTGGTGCAGGAGCGGACAGAATAACGGAGGGAGACGGGGAAGTCGTCGCCGGCCTGCTCGTGGATCGACTGGACGATCTCAGTGGCGAAGCGCAGACGGTTCTCCAGAGAGCCGCCGTACTGGTCGGTACGGAAGTTCATGTTCGCAATGGCGAACTGGTCGAGGTTGTAGCCTTCGTGTACAGCGTGGATCTCAACGCCGTCGACACCGGCTTCGCGCAGCTTCTTGGCGGTGGCGCCGAAGTGCCAGACCATCTCCTGGATCTCTTCCACGGTGAAGGGACGGGAGGTCAGGTTGTCGGCCCAGCGGTTCGGAGTGGCGGAGGCGGAGGCACAGGCATACTGCACGTCGACGATGGGGCTGGCGATCTTGTTCAGCAGGTCGTTTCTGCCGAGGGCGGCCATCCAGGGGGTAACGGCCATGGAACGGCCGAAGCCGCCTGCCAGCTGAATGAAGAGCTTACCGCCGGTCTTGTGATACTCGTCCATATAGGGCTTGAGCACACGGTACATCTGACGGTTGGAATCGAGCCACTTGCGGCCCATGGTGTCACGGATGACCTGCATGCCGGGGAGGACCAGGCCGACGCCGTCCTTCGCACGTTTGAGCAGGAAGTCCGCGCCTTCCAGGTCAAAGTGGGAAGGCTCCAGCCAGCCGAACAGGGTCGTGCCGCCCATGGAACATTGCACGATGCGGTTGGGGATTTCTACCTCTCCGATTTTGAACGGAGTAAATAGAGGCTCATATTTCGGATTCATAGATTAACTCCTTTTCAAAATAGACTTTCCGTACCGATCACGGAAGCAAAGCTCTGACGTAGTCGATCGGCCACATGAGCAGGTCGCCGCCGAGACGGACCTTGTCGAGGATGGCGAGGTAGGTGTCTTCGCCGAGGACTTCAAACAGCTTCTCCTGGACTTCATCCTTCTGAGCCAGCTTACCGAGCAGATAAGCAAAGCCGCCGAAGCAAGCGAGGAACAAGAGCTTCTTTGCTGCTTTCTTCATAGATGTTACTCCCTCCTGTAAAAAGTATGATGATGTACTGCTATGAAAACCACAGTTTTGCACCCATATATTATATAAAAATTTCATAAGAAAGTCAATTCAGAATCAAATAGAACTGCACGAACTGGCACTTTTGCACAAAAATTGGGTTGTTTTTACACGTTTAGCAAGGTTTTAACAAACGCAGGAATGTGCCCTGTCCTGACACCGGCGGACAAAGTGTCCGAAACGGCATTTCTGTCTTCAGGCGGGATTCAGAATTATCGTCAAGATGACAGAATGGCTGTGCGGCACAACACGGACACAGCCGCGGCGCAGAAGAGAGTGTTCGACGGTTGCAATACTCTTGACAAAAGAGAAGTTCTCCTTCATACTTGATCAATAGGAAGAAAAAACACCGCATGAAAGAAGGAACCAAATGAAAAAGACGATCATATGCTGCGTACTGGCCCTGCTGCTCAGCTGCCTGGCGCTCGCCGGCTGCGGACAACAGGCGGCCGCGTCAGCCGTAACCCCAGCTCCCTCAGCGGAGGTACAGGAAACCGAAATCCCGGAAAGCACCCCTGAAGCCCCGGAAACCGAAACGCCGGAGAGCGAAGAGGCGGCGGTTCCGGAGGACTGGAGCCCGGATATCGTCTTCACCACCGTGGACACGGAAGGGAACGAGTGGACCGATCTCTGCTTTGCGGAGGCAAAGCTCACCATGCTGAACCTCTGGGCCTACTGGTGCCCGCCGTGCGTCGGCGAGATGCCGGACCTGCAGAAACTCTATGAGAAATACGAGGAGGACGGCTTCCGGATCCTGGGGATCTCGATGGAAGAGTATGAAAAGGACAACATCCTGAAGATGGAAGAGCTCGGCGTCACTTATCCCACGCTGCGGCTCACCGAGAGCATCGACAAAGTGATGAACACTGGCTACATCCCGGTGACCATCTTTGTGGACGGCGAGGGCCATCTGGTCGGGGAGCTGTACGGCGGCAGCCGGAGCTATGCCCAGTGGGAAACGGTCATCCAGGAGCTGCTGAAATGAGAAGAGGCATCCCCGGCCTGCTGCTCGCAGCCTCTGCAGGGCTGATCGGCCTCGGCCTCTGGCTGGGGCAGAACCAGCAGGTGCTGCGCAAGGCGGCGCAGATTTGCCTGGAGTGCATCGGCGTTGGTTAAAAAGGCGCGCAGCTGGATCCAGTTCTGCGCCCTGCTGATTCAGAACGCCAATTTCAAGGGCTTTGCAACCGGGAAGATCTATCAGGGAGCCGGAAAAAACGTATGCGTCCCCGGGCTGAACTGCTATTCTTGCCCGGGCGCGGTGGGCGCCTGTCCCATCGGCGCGCTGCAGAACTTCCTCTCGTCCCGGCCGATCCGCTTCCCCTATTACGTGATGGGCTTTCTGCTGTTCTTCGGCGCGCTGCTCGGGAGGGCAGTGTGCGGTTTTCTGTGTCCCTTCGGCTTCGTGCAGGAGCTGCTGCACAAAATCCCCTTCCCAAAGAAAAAACCGGAGCACTTCCGGCTGGACCGGCCGCTCCGGTGGGGAAAATACCTGGTGCTGCTGTTGCTGGTTATCATACTGCCGATGCTGACAGCCTGGACGCCGACTTTCTGCAAATTCCTCTGTCCGGCGGGGACCCTGGAGGGTGGGATTCCTCTGGTCCTGCTGCACGGGGCGAAGACGAACTTCGCCCTCGGGCTGCTGTTCGGGTGGAAGATGCTGGTGTTGCTGGCCGTCGTGATCGGGAGTGTGCTGGTCTTCCGCCCCTTCTGCAAGTACCTCTGCCCGCTGGGGGCCATCTATGGGATGCTGAACCGCGTGAGCCTTCTCCGGATGCAGCATGACGAGCAGCGCTGTGTGCACTGCGGCGGCTGTACCCGGGCCTGCCCCATGCAGGCGGATCCGGTCCGCAGGCCCAACAGCGCCGAGTGCATCCGCTGCGGGATCTGCGTCTCGGCCTGCCCGACCGACGCCCTGCATCTCGGCTTCCGTGAGCGGGTCCTGCCGGCCGACCCATCGCCGGCAGGGGACCCCGTAAATGAATAGAGGAAGAACGGCAGTGTGTTCAAATCAATACAAACAGCCATACCACAAGGAGCAGTGAAGACGATACGTTATGAGACTCTTTATAGCGATCCCGCTTTCCGCAGAGATGAAAGCTGCGCTCAAACAGACGCAGGATTATCTTTCCCGCCGCGGTGTCCGGGGGAATTACTCCCCGGAAGAGAATTTCCACATTACACTGGCCTTCATCGGGGAATATCCTGAGCCGGACGATGTTCTGGACGTTCTCTCCTCAGTTCCCTTCCAGTCCACTGAAATCCGCTTGTCCGGCTTTGGCAGCTTTGGCGATCTCCTCTGGGCGGGAATTGAAAAGAACAACGCGCTGGAAAGCTATGTGAAGCGGTTGCGGAGGGCTCTGCCAGAGGCCGATATTCCGTTTGACAGGAAAAGGTTCTCACCGCATATCACGCTGATTCGCAGGGCGACGGGGAAGATCCCAGGCGTGACGATTCCACCGGTTCAGATGAATGCCGATCACGCGACCCTTTTCCGGTCAGACCGCGGGAAAAATGGAATGATCTACACAGAGCTCTGAATGGATGACACGAGCAAAGGACCGCCTCCGGGCGGTCCTTTGCTCGTGTTACAAGGGGCCGTCTCAAAAGGAAGCCCCTTGAACTATTTCTTCTGTATCCCGACCGGCGTATAGGATGCGACCGATCAGAACCGCATTCAATTCGTTATCTACCCGGTAATAAGCAATGTAGTTCGCCACAAGGAGAGTGCGAACACCGGCAGAGTGCCAGGGCTCCCAATCGACAAGGACGTACCTTTCAGGCATGCTGGCAAGGGTTTTGATTTCTTTCCGAATCTTAGCGACCAGCTTTCTGGCGGTGTCCTTCTCCAGGAGATGAAATGCAATGTAAGAATAGATGTCCTTCAAGTCGTCCAGGGCATCAGGAGAGTAGTTTATTGTGTATTTTCTGCTCATATGCCAAATTCCCTGGCAAGAATCTGATCGACATCCTCGTCAGAATATACACCGTTCTTAGCGGAATCAAAGCCTTTCTGAAGCTCTGCGTCCAACTGCTCTCTGGTAAGCGAACCGACAGCAACGGGTTTTCTTACAGGAAGTTTAGATTCAAAGGGCATACCGCGTTCCAAAATGATCTGGCTATAAAGCATCTGGATTGCGGCAGAAGGTGAGATCCCCAGCTGAGCAAGAATACCCTCAGCGGTATCTTTCAAGTTCGTATCGATACGGGCATAGACGGCAGTTGTGTTCGCCATTATGATCACGCTCCTTCATTGGTCAATATAACACAAGAGAGGGAATATTGCAAGCATTTGCAAGCGGCAGAACAAGCGGTGCCGTTGCGGGTATCTATTTTTTCATTCCGGTATCGTTTCATTCCGCTCACTCTTGAAATCACGATCCACTTGTGCTATTATCCTATCTACCTTCGGTTTTAGTCTGTTTAATGTGCAAATAGGCAAATATATTCTTCGGGGAGATCGTAATTATGACGTTTCAAGTAGAACAGGCAGTGTTGGACGCCGGTGTCAAAATCCTTTCTGCGGCTGTCCATGGCATTGCGGCGACGGAGAAATCATCATACCACAGATAATATGAGGGCACGATCAGATGGACAAAATTGAGAACGTGGTTATTGTCGGGATGGGAGCCCTCGGCCTCTTGTTCGGCCAGCAGATTCAAAACAAACTGGGGGCGGATCACCTCTGCTACCTGATGGATAAGCAGCGGAAAGAGCGGCATCTGCATGACCGTTATACCATCAATGGCAACGAGGTTTCGTTCCGTCTTGCCTCTCCGGATGATTTGTCCGCGCCCGCTGATCTCATCATGATCTCGACGAAGTTCAGCGGGCTTTTCGATGCCAGAGCATTGATCCGTCCTGCGGTATCTGATAACACGACGATCATTTCGCTTATGAATGGAATCAGCAGTGAGGAGATACTCGCAGAGGTCTATCCCAGGCGACAGATTCTGGATTGCGTGGCAATCGGCATGGATGCTGTCCGCGACGGAACATCGCTGGTCTATGACCACATGGGCGGCTGGCAGATCGGATCGGCGATACCCGGGCAGGAGGAACATCTGCAAAGGCTGACCTCTTTTCTTGACCGGGCAGAAATATGGTACGAGGTCCACCAAAACATCCGCCATGCCATGTGGAACAAATTCATGATCAATGTCGGTGTCAACCAGACCTGCATGATCTACAAGACGGACTATGAGGGGGCCACATCGCCCGGTCCTGCTCTGGACGATATGCGGGCGGCGATGGAAGAGGTCATTCTCGTTGCTGCGGCCGAGGGCGTTACGCTTTCCCAGGAGGATCTGGAAAAGGACCTGAGCATTCTCCGGAGCTTGAATCCTCGCGGTATTCCATCCATGCGACAGGACGCGCTGGCAGGAAGAAAGACCGAGGTAGAGCTGTTTTCCGGAACCATGCTCCGGCTTGCAAAGAAGCACGGCCTTTCCCTTCCGGTGAACGAGAGATATTATCAGACAATCCTGGCGATGGAAAGCACATCATAAAGCACTTATCCACAGGGACCGTTTTTTGTATGATATCAAACAATCTCGCTTAAGGGTGTGGAGACCATATGACAATTCGTTTCGCTGTTCAAGACGATTTCCCTGAGGTCATGGCATTCTATAACATGATGTGTGCAGTGCTGGGAGAGATGCCCTTTCTGCATGACGGGAACAAGGGCGGCTACCCGTCTGAGGCGATGGTGCGGAAGGCCATCCGGGACTCGGATCTCTTCATCGGGACGGAGGGCGGTACGATCGTCTCTGCCATTATTATGAATCAGGAGCAGGATCCGTCTTACGGGAAGCTTCGCTGGCAGATCTCGGCGCCGCCGGAACAGATAGCTGTTATGCATGCGCTGCGGGTCAGCCCTGAGGTTTCACGTCGTGGATACGGAACCGCGATGGTGGAGTATTGCATTGCCGAAGCCGGAAAGAGGGGACAGAAAGCGATACGGCTCGATACGCTGGATGAGAACACGGTTGCACAGAAGATGTATGCAAAACTGGGCTTCCGATTTATCGACACGGTGGAAATCTTCTATGAAGACATCGGCGAGGCCCGTACTGTGTACTGTTATGAGCGGGTTCTCTGAACAGGAGAACGGAACGCCCATATCAGTATGACATGGAAATTCACCAATTCCGAGCCTCCATTGATTCCACCGGCAAGAAAACCATTGACAAACAGGAAAAAAGCAATAAAATGAGCGGGCAGAAAGAGAAGGGAGCGCGAGATGAGCCATTCATTCATTGAAATCACAGATTTTCACGCGCCGGAACTGGATATCTATGCCCGCCTGACCGAGACCCAGCTGCGCAGTCACCACGGCATCGAGAACTCGCTCTTCATCGCCGAGAGCCCCCATGTGATCGAACGCGCGCTGGAGGGGGGCTGCGAGCCGGAATCCCTCCTGATGCTGCCCAAGATGCTGGACGGCCGGGAGAAGGGGCAGGAGATCCTCGCCCGCTGTCCGGATGTGCCGGTCTATGTGGCGGAGGAAGAATGCCTCAAACAGTTAACGGGTTTCCCGCTGACACGGGGCGTCCTCTGCGCGATGAAGCGCCCGCCGCTTCCGCAAGCGGAGGACCTGCTGCAGAACAGCAGCCGGGTCGTGGTGCTGGAGGACGTGATGAACCCCACGAACCTGGGGGCCATTTTCCGCTCGGCCGCGGCCATGGGGATGGACGCGATCCTGCTGACGCCGGCGTCTACGGACCCGCTGTACCGGCGCTGTATCCGTGTCAGTATGGGGACGGTGTTCCAGATCCCCTGGGCCTGGATCGGCGAGGAGCTGACCGACTGGCCGGAGAAGGGAATGGAACTGATCCGGGGTTATGGCTTCAAGACTGCCGCGATGGCCCTGCGGGACGAATCCGTCAGCATTGACGATCCCGATCTCATGGCGGAGGAGAGGCTTGCGGTGATCCTCGGGACGGAGGGCGACGGCCTTGCGGACCGGACCATCGCCGACTGCGACTATACGGTGAAGATCCCCATGGCCCACGGGGTGGACTCGC
Organism: Oscillospiraceae bacterium; assembly: GCA_017458065.1. Lineage (GTDB taxonomy): Bacteria > Bacillota > Clostridia > Oscillospirales > Oscillospiraceae > Limivicinus. Next base: position 37,798 of record JAFTGD010000034.1, on the reverse strand, counting down.
TGAACGTGGCCGCCGCCGGGGCTGTAGCTTTCTGGCAGCTGGGGAAACGCTAACGCAGACAAGAACCGTGTTGGTCCCGTTTTTACAGATCTTCCTCTATCACCACTTCAACTTGGAGTATTTTATCGAATTAACAGAAAATAAAATCATCTGAATAAAACGAATCCCTGTCAATTCTGGCAGGGATTCGTTTTTCAATCTGTTCTAAGGATCGCTCCAAGGTTTGCAGAACTGACCATGGCACGATAGCGCTTGAGATATCCCGCCACTTGTTTTGGGGGTTGGGGCGAATGGGCCTCCTTACGCCGGGCAATCTCATCTTCATCCACCAGAAGCTGAATACTGTGCCCGGGGATGTCGATGGCGATCAGATCGCCATCCTTCACATAAGCCATCAAACCTCCGGCTGCAGCCTCTGGAGAGACATGACCGATGGAGGCTCCGCGGCTTACGCCGGAGAAGCGTCCGTCTGTCACCAGCGCACAGGTGGAGTCAAGCCCCATACCGGCGAGCGCCGCCGTGGGGGAGAGCATCTCCCGCATGCCGGGACCGCCTTTCGGCCCCTCGAAGCGGATTACTACCACGTCGCCCGGCACAACCTTACCGCTGTAGAGGCCCTCACAACAGTCTTCTTCGCTGTCGAAGCACCTGGCCGGGCCTGTGTGCACCATCATCTCCGGCAGTACAGCGCCCTTTTTGACCACAGCACCGTCCGGTGCGAGATTCCCATACAGAATCGCCAGACCGCCGGTTTGAGAATAAGCGTGTTCCCGATCCCGGATCACACTCACGTCGAAAATCACTGCCTTTTGAATGCGCTCTGCCCAGGTGCCGTCCACTGTACGGGCGGAGGGGTCAATAAGGCCGAGACTGTCCAAGCGCTTCATCACAGCGCTCAGGCCTCCGGCGTTGTTCAAATCAACCAGACAGTGAACGCCGGCGGGGTTGAGCTTGACCAGATGGGGAACCCGGTCGCTTACTGCGTTCACACCGTTGAGGTCAAAGGGGATCCCTGCTTCATGCGCAATGGCAGGCAGATGCAGCATCGTGTTGGTGGAGCAGCCCAGTGCCATATCGGCAGCAAGACCGTTGCGAATAGCCTTCTCCGTAACAATATCACGCGGGCGTACATCGTCGCGCACCAGATCCATGATCTTCATGCCGGTGTGCTTTGCCAGCAGAATGCGCTGACTCTCAACCGCGGGGATGGTGCCGTTGCCGGGCAGGGCCATGCCAAGGATCTCCGTCATACAGTTCATGGAATTCGCCGTAAACATTCCGGCGCAGGAGCCGCAGCCTGGGCAGGCGTGCTCTACAATATCCTGCGCCTGCTCGGCAGTCATTTTCCCGGTCCGGACAGCACCCGGCGCCTCGAAAGCATCCGTTAGCGCTACTTGTCTGCCGTTGGCATGGCCCGGCATCATCGGGCCGCCGCTGCAGAAGATGGCAGGGATATTCAGCCGCAAAGCGGCCATCAGCATACCCGGAACGATTTTATCGCAGTTGGGGATCAGAACAAGACCGTCGAAAGGATGGGCTGTGGCCATGATTTCCACGGAATCAGCAATATGCTCCCGACTCGGCAGAGAATAGAACATACCTTCGTGGTTCATGGCGATCCCGTCGCAGACCCCGATCGCGGGGAACTCAACAGGTGTACCGCCGGCCATACGGATACCGGCCTTGACTGCATCGGCAATCTTGTCCAGGTGCATGTGCCCCGGGATAATCTCATTTTTGGCGCTGACAACACCAATGATGGGCCGTTCCAGTTCCTCGTCCGTCAGGCCGAGTGCACGGAAGAGAGAGCGGTGCGGAATCCGGTCGACGCCGGTTTTCATCAAATCACTTCTCATAGGGAATCCTCACTTTCTAAAATACAGAACTTTCGCGAGCTCAATGTACAGGCGATCTCGATCCCGGATGGCCTTCTGCGCCTTTTCGCCGGAGTAGTCATAGAAGCCTTCCCCGGACTTCACCCCCAGTTTGCCAGCTTCCACCATTGCTTTCAGTCTTGCGCTGCCCTCTTTGGCGTCGCAGAGATCGGCATTGAGGTAGCTGTTGATATGCTCGAAGGTATCCAGACCGCCGAAGTCCGCCACACCGAAGGGGCCAAGTGCTGCATAGCGCAGTCCCATGCCTGCCTTAAGCACAGTGTCCACGTCCTCAAAGGTGGCAGCGCCGCTGTCGACGATGTACAGTGCCTCACGCAGCACGGCAAATTGAATACGGTTAATGATAAAACCGTTGATGTCCTTGACGACAACCGGCTGCTTGTTCAGTCCTGTGACCAACTTGCGCATTTTCCGGATGGCTTCCTCGCTGGTTTTCTCCCCGGCGATGATTTCGCACAGAGGCAGAAGATGGGGCGGATTCAGCCAGTGCTGGCCCATAAAGCGTTCCGGCAGGGTTACGGCCTCGGCAATCTCAGTGATATGCAGGCCGCTGGTGTTGGTGGCGAGCAGCGCTTCGGCAGGAACCGTGGGGGAAATCTCCGCCCAGAAAGCGCGCTTGGCATCCAGGTTCTCTACGATGTTCTCCACGACGAGGGCTGCGTCTGTAAAGTTTCCCTTATCGGTCGACATCTGGATACGAGTATACATGGCGCCTGATTCTTCCGCACTCACGATCCCCTCGTCCACCAAAGTGCGCTGGTTCAACTCAATCAGACTTTGCGCCCGCTGCAGACCGGACTCGCTGCGGTTATACAGAATGGTATCCCAGCCGGCCAGCGCATAGACCTGAGCCAGCGAGGCGCCCATCGTTCCCGCACCTGCAATGACTACCTTTTTCGAATTCATCTCTGTTCCTCCTTATGATCCGAGATACTCAAAAATTCCAGCGGCGCCCATTCCACCGCCAATGCACATGGTGACCAGCGCATATCGGCCGCCGGTATCCTGCAGGTAGTCCAGCGCCTTTCCGGTAAGAAAAACGCCGGTTGCGCCCATCGGATGGCCAAGCGCCATCGCGCCGCCATAGGGATTGACCTTTTCCGGGGGAAGCTTCAGTTCACGCATACAGGCGATGGCCTGGGAGGCGAAGGCTTCGTTGAGCTCGATCACGTCCATGTCGTCAACGGTCAGCCCCGCGCGCGCCATCGCCTTCGGCACAGCATAGATGGGGCCAAGCCCCATGACCTGTGCCTCACAGCCGGCGACAGCAAAGCTGATAAAGCGGGCAAGAGGCCGGATCCCCAGTTCTTCTGCCGGGTCGGAAGCCATCACTATGGCAAAAGCAGAAGCGTCCGTCGTTTGAGAAGAAGTAGCGGCTGTAACGAGACCGTTTTCCCTAAAGCAGGGTTTGAGGCCTGCCAGGGTTTCCATATTGGTCCCCGGACGGATTCCTTCGTCTTCGGTGATCTTTTCTCCATGTACGTTGGTAACAGGAATAATACTGGGAGCCAGTTTGCCGTTCACCTGAGCTTCGTGCGCGCGGCGGTGAGATTCAACGGCCATCTCTTCCATCTCCCTTCGAGAGATGTGATAGCGTTCTGCGATCCGCTCTGCAGTCTCGCCCATAGACATGTAGATGCCGATATCCTGTTCATCCAGCAGCTTGTCCTTATATTCTTCCTGCGGCTGATGGAAGCACATACTCATTGCTTCCGTGCCCCCGGCGATCACACAATCCATCTGCCCGGCGAGAATCGCGTTTGCCGCGGTTCCGATTGCCTGAAGGGAGGAAGAACAGAAACGGTTGATGGTCTGGCCCGGAACGCTGTTTGGCAGGCCCGCCCGCCGGGCGACACTGCGTGCGGCATTAAAATCCATCTGATTGACGGGCATCGCACAACCGAGAATGACGTCGTCGATGCGCTCATGGGGAAGTTGGGGCACCTTAGCCAGGACACCCTGAAGTACCTGAGCAGAGTACTCGATGGGATGGGTATCGGCGAGGTGCCCTTTTCTTGCCCGACAGCAGGCGCTTCGGCCATACGCGACAATAACAGCAGAACGTGGATTCATGCAGATTAGCTCCTCTCTAAATACATATTACAAATAATCGATAAAATAAATAAACCAATGTCATATTAACACGAATTAATTTGTATTACAATAAATATTTTAGTAGCAAAATTAACAAAGATAATAGCTGGATTTTGTGTACTTCTAACGAATTTATGGTGAATTTCCATTTCTCTATTGACATTTTCGGCCTCTTCATTTACAAATGTTATGTATTACAAATTGATAATACAAATAATCGGAGCATAGCTCTGAACAACAAAGGAGAAGCAGAGACAATGAACAAGAAACTAAGCTTCCGTGAATTGTTTGCGATCGGCCTCGGCTTTACGCTGGGCTCCGCAGTCTTTTCACTCACCGGTGTAGCAGCGATGTATACCGGCGGCAGTACCTTCCTTGCCTATGTCGTAGGCGCGTTCGCGATTTTTTTCATGATGTTCCCCGTTATTATCGCAGCCTCAATTGTACCGAGACAGGGTGTGTCTTACTCCTTGAGTAAGGAAGCATTCAGCCCGGCTATGGGAGGCTTTTATTTCTGGATCTTTTTTATCGGCAGAATTGCAATGTTCGCGAATATTACTGCGTTTGCCATCTTTTTCACGTCTGTCTTCACAACGCTCAATCCAAAGTTGGTTGCGGCTCTGATCGGCATTGTTTTCTACATCACGAACTATTTCGGATTAAAGAGTGCCGCAAAAGTTCAGAGGATCATGAATATTGTGCTTTTCCTCGCGTTTGCAACGTTTATTGTGTTCGGGTTTGTCCATATGGATACGATGTTTGTGTTCAATAAAGAAGCGTTTCTTACCCACGGAGTCGGAGGCTTCTTCAATGCGGTGGCACTCCTTGTCTTCTGTATGGGCGGCGGCATGGCGATGCTGGAACTCGGAGGAATTGCCGAGGACGCTGAACGCAGCCTGCCCAAAGCCTGTCTGCTCATCACACTCTGCGCCGGTCTGCTGTTTGCCGGTATTTCTATTGCGACAGTGGGATCCCTTCCTTTGGTCCCGATGCCGGACGGTGCTGCGACACCGGGAACCTTGTTGTTCCGAGGACCGGCAAATTCTGTTGTCAACGCAGCCGCTGCAATTTTTGAAAACATGAAGCCGCTGCAGCTGTTCTTCATCTTCGGCGGAGCATGCCTTGCAATTGCTACGACCATCAATGGTTCATTTGGATGGTACTCAACGCCGGTGCAGGCGGCCATCCGTGATGGCTGGGCACCCAAGTGGTTCGGCGTCACCAACAAATATGGCGTTCCTTATCGTATTCAGGCGGTATATCTGCTTGCGGCGCTTGCTCTTCTGGTTTTCGTTCCGGCGGACGGTATCAGCGCAGCCAATACCAATGTCCTCAAGGCCGCAACAAATCTGCAGATCCTGGTGAATATTATCCCCAACTTTGGCCTGCTGAGCCTTCCGAAGTTCTACCCGGAAATCTGGGAAAAATCAAAGTGGCATATGTCAAAGGGCGCGCTCTGGGCAGTTACGCTTATCCCTACGATTCTGTCCATCTATCTCTGGTGGCTGAACTTCCAGGGGCTGGCCGTCACGATCCAGTATGTACTGCTCGCACTCTTCGCTGTCGGTGCAATCTATACGCTTATAGGTTATAAGACATTTGCGAATCCTGACAGAGCTGGACATTAAAACTTAAAAAGGAGATGAACACTATGGTACAGATGACAGATGGCCGCGGCCTTGTTTCCGGAACGTATCAGAACACCAACCACGACCTGGATCGCGAAAAATGGCTCCATGAGTGCTTCCCTGGATGGGGCAGTTATTTGAACCATCAGATCATGAGCTATGAAGTCCCGAAAGGTCAAGTTGCCATGTGGTGGATTCAGGGAGCTTCCTGGATTTTGAAAACAGACGAGGGTGGTATCCTCTGGATTGATATGTTCACGGGAGGATCCGGCTATACGGAGATCAGTTCCTGCGGAGTATGCCGCCAGTGTGGAGCGGACAGCTTGAACTGGCTGAATCTTCCCCCGGTCATCATCGACCCCTGGCAGTTCGGGAAACTGGACGCTTGCCTGATCACACATGTACATCAGGACCATTGCGATATTTATTCTGTTAAGGCGGCAAGTCAGACCACGGATTGCCCCTTCTACGGACCGAAAACTGTCGCCAAGCGACTGGATGAATTTGAAGTTCCGACTCCGCGTATCAATCAAGTGACGGTCGGCGATACGTTTGAAGTGCCAGGGGCCACAGTACAAGTTCTGCCGTGCTACGACGATACGGCAATACGTACAGGAGGAGGAAAGGAACTCCTTCCTTATGATGACTGCTGCGTGTCATATCTGGTCAAGACCTCGGGAGGAAATATTCTGTTCACCGGTGACACGTGGTATAACGACGGATATGCTTATTTTCCGGAGTTTTTTGACATCGATGTTGTCACAACCAATATGGGCTATAACCGTCCGGGAGCTACAGACAAGATGAGCCCGTATGATGTGGTTCGTCTTGCAGATGCGCTGCAATGCAAAGTGATTATTCCGGACCACTACGAGAACCTTGCTCATACTGCATGGGATCCGAACTTGCTTGTCAATCAGTTCGAGCGGCTGGCTGAAGAGATGATTCCGGAAATCACACCCTGTATTATGCAATTGGGCGGACTTTACCAGTATCCGAGAGACAAAGCGATGCGACGTTACCGGCATCCAAGCGGCGCGGTAAACATCGACAAAACCAGAGTGCCAAATTACATGAAACTAGCCGCAAAGTTTGAGCCGAAGAAATAATAAAACAGCGAATCTACCAGCAATACAGAACCGGCAGGAACTGAATATCAGATCCTGCCGGTTGAAAGAAAAGGATAGAAGGCTTATGGATGTGTCGTCAAGGAACCTTTTATCAGGCGAAGATGTTTTTCCATTATTTTCCTCGCCTGTGATGCATCTCCTGCCAATATGGCCTGTGCAATGTCGCGATGCTGCTCAGAGAACAGCTTTCTGGTTCTTGCACCCCATGCGTCCAGAGAACGGGAGCTTTTAGAGTTCAGTTCGTTGAAAGAGGTCCCTGAGACAACAAGAAGCATCCATAGAAACTCATTGTGGCTTGCCTTTGCGATTGCCTGGTGGAATTCTCGATCCAAACTTGCCATACGGGAATGGTTTTCAGGGTCAGCCAAATAGTTTTCAACGACCTGGGAGTACTCATCGGAAAGTTTCATGATCGCTTCTTTCTGCAATTGGGTACCCTGCAGAGCGGCTTGCCTGGCAGCCTCGGGCTCAAGCAAAATGCGGACGTCAACAATTTGGTGCAGGTCTACATTTTCCAGCAACGCATAGTCATACAGCATGCGTCCTAAGATAGCAGGATCGCAGTTCGTTGTCACATATGTGCCGCCGCCCTGCCGGGCTTCAAGAAGCCCAACGGTCCGAAGTGCACAGATCGCTTCGCGAAGAGGAATACGGCTGACACCCAAAAGCTCTGCCAGATCATGCTCTGTCGGCAGACGCGAACCTTTGCGGAGAACACCGGACTGTATCTGATCCAGCAGATAATCTACAATTTTTTGGCTGGTATTACGTTTTTCTGAATGATTCATACGCCTTATTCCTTACAGCAAAATATCGTTTAATGTCGCTTATTATAAAATAGAAAGTTTTTCTTTGCAATGTATTTCTTCTGCTGCCGGCACAGATAGTATGCAGATGGAAGCAGAGAATAGTCTGGAGGAGGCCGACCATGTCTTACCCAACTCTTTTCTCCCCCGCATATATTAATCAGTTGAAAATAAAGAACCGGCTGGTTATGACACCAATGGGCTGCGGCCTGGCAAATCCCGACGGAACGATTACAGATGCGTTTATCGCTTACTATGTCGAGAGAGCAAAAGGCGGCGCAGCATTACTGACCACCGAGGTGGCCTGCGTAAATGATGAGCATGGAAGGCGAGCACAGCGTCAGATCTGTTTAACAGACGAAGGACAGCTTCCGATGCTGAAGAAACTTACCGAGGCAGTCCATCAATACGATTGCGCTATTTTTCCTCAGCTGCTGCACCCGGGAGTGATTTCCACCAATGCGGCGAATGGGGGAAATCCGCTTCCGGGACCCAGTGGGATTACATCCCGTTTCCTGCGGCAGGAGGCGAGGGCGTTTGAAAGAGAAGAATTACAGGCGCTGGTGCAGGACTATGTATATGCAGCAAACCTGGCTAAGAGAGCGGGATTCGACGGCATAGAGATTCACGCGGCGCATCACTATCTGCTGCATGAGTTCCTAAGTCCCTATTTCAACAAACGTAATGACGAGTATGGGGGAAGCTTTGAAAACAGGTGCAGGTTGCTTCTCGAGATTGTGGACGCAGTACGGGCTGCGGTTGGGAGAGAGTATCCGATTTCGGTCCGGGTGTCAGCTGAGGACTATATGGGTGATGAGAGCTATCATCTGGAAAAATCGATCCGCCTGTGCCAGCTATTGGAGATGCATCGTGTGGATGCCATAAGCGTAACTGTAGGAGGAACAGAAAACGGGCGTTCACATTCTCTTGAGCCGGTGACCTATCAGCAAGGGTGGCGGCGCCATCTCGCTAAGGCAATCCGAACCATGGTCAATATTCCTGTGATTGCCACAACTGTGATTCGCGATCCTGATTATGCAGAACAGCTTCTCAATGAAGGGTATATGGATTTCATAGGGATGGGTCGAAGCTTCCTTGCTGATCCTGAATGGCCGGCAAAGGCTGCAGCAGGACATCCCGAGGATATTCGCAGGTGCATTTCCTGTCTGCGTTGTATTGACAATATTAAGGCTGAGAAGCCTATTGTCTGCTCTGTAAATCCTGAATGCGGTCATGAACTGGAAAAGCGTCAGATTATCCGAGATGGGGGAGAGAAACTCTGCATTGTTGTTGGAGCCGGAGTTGCCGGAATGGAATGTGCGAGAATACTGGCCATGCGCAATTTCCGTGTCTCCCTCTATGAACGGGAAGATCACCTGGGCGGACAGATATGGCTGGCTGCACAGGCGCCCAAGAAGGATAAAATGCAATGGTTCATCGACTTCGAGAAAACACAGCTGGAAAAATCAGGCGTCGATATCTGCCTGAACTATGAAATCACTCCTGATGAAATACTGAAATTGAAACCGTATCTTATCATTGACGCTACCGGTTCAGCACCCTATTTACCCGATGTTGATGGAATTGACAGCAAGCTGGTGACAACACCTCCAGAGATCCTGGGAGGCCGGTGCAGTTTGAAAAACAAGAGCGTTGTGCTTCTTGGAACCGGTCTTACCGCTTTGGAAACAGCAGAATACCTATGCGAGCAGGGCAATATGGTTACGATTCTCGGAGAGTCAAAACGAGTCGCCTCGGGAGGAGGCAGCAACGTTATCATCGGAGAGATCATGCGGACACTCAACCTCCACAATACAGTACTTATCTCAGGGCGGAAGCTCTTGAAAATCGGAGATGACAGAGTCATATTCCAGAATGTTGATACAGAAGAAGTTTATGAACTTCCCTGTGACAAAGTAATCGTGTGTAAAGGCGTGAGGTCCTGCGGGAAAATCTATCAGGCTCTGAAGGGGAAACATTCGAATGTGCATGTGATCGGTGATGCAGCTAAGACAGCTCGCATTATGGAAGATGTTCTGGACGGGTATACTGCCGCGTTGGATGCGTAAAAAGAAATATGAACGGAAGAAATGAAGGAAGGTTACTAAAATGAATCAAAAACTCATTATTACTGCCGCATTGCTCGGCAACGGAACGACGAAAGAAATGAATCCGGCAGTTCCCTACACTCCGGAAGAAATTGCCAGGGATGCTGTAGCCTGCGTCAAGGCAGGTGCATCGATTATCCACATCCATGTACGAGATGATGAAGGTCATGCGTCCATGGAAACCCATCGTTTTGCAGAAGCACACAGTGCTGTTGTTGATGCACTGGAACGAGAAGGCCTGGATGCAATCCTGAATCTTTCTACCGGGGGTGTAGGAAGCGACGAGTTGCGTACTGCACATATCGAAACGATTAAACCGGAGATGTGCTCTTATAATCCGGGCTCAATAAACTGGGGAAAGGCGTTTGTTTATCTTAATCCCCCGTCTCTGATGGAGCGACTCGGAAAGGTGTGTCAGGAGACCGGGACCAAGCCAGAAATCGAAATATTTGATACGGCCATGTTTAACAATGTGCGCCAGTGTGTCAAGGATGGCATCCTGACTGCTCCCTGCCACTTCCAGTTTATCATGGGAATTCCCGGCGGGATGGAAGGCACAATGAAGAATGTGTCGTTCCTGCTTGACTGCATGCCGGAAGGATCAACCTGGTCGATTACAGGCATCGGAAGATGGCATATGCCGATGCTGTTGGCAGGCTTAGCCGGCGGAGCAAATGGTATTCGTGTAGGGCTGGAAGATGGAATCTGGCTGAAGAAAGGTGTTCTGGCAACCAACGAAAGCTACGTCCGGCAGGCTGTTGAATTGGGTAAAACAGCAGGGCGCGACATTGCAACGGCGGAAGAAGCGCGGGAGATCCTTGGGGTAAAAAGACGCTGACCCGAATCACTAAGAAACACGAACACGACTGTTACAGCAGGTTGCTATGAAAGCAGCGTAGACGAGGGGGAACAAGAGTGAACTACAGAATGGAATACGAACGCAAAAAAGCGACACTGGAGGAGTGCCTGTCTCAAATCTCCTCCGGTGATGTGGTCGTTTTTGCGGGTGACGGGAACGCGCCACTCTCTTTTGGCGCGCAGTTTCACACCATTGCACAGCGTGTTCATAATGTGAAGGTGTTTAAAGATTTTGCCAATTATTACCCTTTCCCGGCTATGGACGGCATGGAAGGTCATATTTTCACGCAGGGCTTCTTCTTTGGTAAGGACATGAGGGATGGGCTGGCAAAGGGAAATTCATCCTTTTTCCCCGCGGATATGAGCATGAATGGCAGGCTGATTGGAGAAAATCATCCGACGGTGTTCATTGCCGCAGTAACGGACATGGATGAGAGCGGCAATTTCCAGATTGGCCTGTGTAACATGTGGGAATCAGACTGCCTGAAGGCTGTTCTGGAGAACAAAGGTAAGGTGCTGCTGGAAGTAAACCCAAACCTGCCACGGGTAAATAACGGCACAGAGATCCATATTTCCAATGTGACCGCTTTGACTGAAACAGATATGCCGATTATGGTTATGCCATCCAAAACCGCCTCTCCGGAAGAAGCAGAGGTTGCGAGGAATGTTCACAGCCTGATTCATGATGGAGACTGCGTCCAGTTCGGAATCGGAGGCCTGCCCAATGCGATTGCCGAGCTCTGTATGGACCTGAATGATCTCGGGATGCATACGGAGATGCTTACAAGCTCTATGGCCAAATTAGTGCGAGAGGGCGTTATCACAGGGAAAAGGAAAAATTTCCTGCCGGGTGAACATATCTTCACCTTTGCGAGAGGAGACGCAGCCCTGTTTGAAACTTTGAAAAGCAATCAAAGCTTTCGCATTACTCCCGGCAGCTGGGGATGTGATCCGTTCATAATAGCGAAGAACGATAATTTCGTATCTATCAATACCTGTGTGGAAATGGACCTGATGGGGCAAATCGCCTCTGAAGCTATCGGGACCAGACAATTTTCCGGGTCAGGAGGAGCACTGTGCTTTGCCTATGGCGCATTACGGTCAAAGGGCGGCAGAGGCATCATGGCGTTCAGTTCCAAATCCGCGAAGGGCTTTTCTAAAATACGGGCGACACTGGATGCCGGTTCTGTGATAACAATACCCCGAAATTATGCAGACTATGTCGTGACAGAATACGGAATTGCTCATTTGCGGGGGAAAAACCTCAGGGAGCGGGCGAACGCTTTGATCAATATTGCACATCCGGATTTTCGTCTGGAGCTGGCAAATGAAGCAAAAAAGTTGATGTGGATTTGACGGATTTCCGTATTTATCCCATCAAGTTGAATCGGACCTGGCGCACCGTGAGGTTTGAAACAGAGGACGGCTATGATTGTTTGAGACAGGAAACATGTGGCCGCCGCCGGGGCTGTAGCTTTCTGGCAGCTGGGGAAGCGCTGAAAACTGTATAGAAAACGAATCGGAGCACCCGCCGAAAGGCGGGTGCTCCGTGTATAAGGCAAAAGATTTTTACGCGGCAGAGGACTGTTTGCGCTTCCGGGCGCGCTGGATGTTCTCCCGGATCACCGGACCAACCGTCTGGATCAGGATGACAATGATCAGGACCAGGCCCTGGAAGGTGTCCTGTATGTCGACGCTCAGGCCGGGGATCGAGACAATGATAAAGTTGATGGTGGTGTAAGACAGAGCGCCGAAAATGACGCCGAGCAGCTTGCCTTTGCCGCCGGCCATGTTGACGCCCGCCAGAACCACCGAGGCGATGGCGTACATCTCATAGCTCACACCGGAGGAGGCGGGGGTGACGTTGCTGATTTTGCAGGCCTGCAGAATGCTGGCCACGCCGACGCAGAGCCCTGTCAGAATGAAGACGGAGATCTTCACCCACGTGACGTTGATGCCTGCGAGGCGCGCGCTTTTCTCATTGGAGCCGACGGCATATACGCTCTTGCCGTACTTGGTGTTTCTGGAGATCACGATGAACAGAATCGCCATAAACAGAAACACAAAGAAGATATAGGGCAGTGAAAAGCTGCCGATGCTGAGCTTCCCCGCGCCAAAGGTCTTGCGCAGCGCCATGTAGTTGCTGTTGGAGCTGAGCATGGCAAACTGGCTGGAGGAGGAGCCGCTGATAGCGGGATCAACCTTGCGTACCACCGAGAGCGTCAGAGAGCGGTAAATCAGCATGGTGCCAAGCGTGACAACAAAGGGCGGCATTTTGCCCAGACCGACCAGAAGACCGTTGACAGCGCCGCAGAGCGCGCCGACGGCAAGTGCTGTGAGGATCATCAAGGGAATGGAATTGGTCACATTGAAAACGACAATGGTCGCGCCGGTACACAGCACCAGAGAAGAGCCGACAGAGAGGTCGATCTGCCCGGTGATGATGACGAAGGCCATGCCAAGGGCAATGGTACCTACAATGACCGTGTTCTGGCTCGACAGAATTGCCGCGATATGGCCAAAATTGAAGGTGTTGCCGTTTGCCTGGATGGTAAAGGCATAGCCGATCATGATGATGACCAGCACAAAAATAAAGCTGTACTGGGACCAGAGCCGGCCTAATGTCGCGCCAAAGCTTTTTTTCTCGTTATTCATACTGCTGCCTCCTGTGTCGTCTCTATGGCGTTGGTGGAATAGAGCATGACGTCGTGTTCGTTGACTTCGCTGTGTTCAAAGATCTTCACGATCCGGCCTTCATAGAAGACCACGCAGCGGTCAGCGACTTTTTGAATCTCGGGAATCTCAAGGGTGTTGATGATCACGGTTTTGCCGTTTTGAGCGAAGTCAAGAATCAGCTTGTAGATTTCTTCCTTCGCCCCCACGTCCACGCCCTGGGTCGGATTGTCAAAGAGAAGAACATCCGCGCCGATGTTCAGCCAGCGCGCCAGGAAGACCTTCTGCTGGTTGCCGCCCGAGAGGGCCAGGATGCTGTCTGCGCTGCTGGCCGCCTTGATGTGCAGGGACTCTTTCTGCGCCTCATAGCGGCCGGTTTCTTCCTTCACCTTGATGAAGGGATGCTTCCCTTTCGAGAGCTCGTGTTCGGCCAGATAGAAATTCTCCATGATGGTCATGTCCGGCACCACGGAGTTTTCCTTTCGGTTGGAAGGCAGCATGGCGACGCCTCGTTTCATAAATTGGACAATGCTGCCGCCCAGGCTCTTTCCATGGACAAGCATGTGGCCGCCTTCTGAGGGCAGCGCGCCGAACATGGTCTGCATCAGCTCGCTGGCGCCGCAGCCTGCGAGACCGGTGAAAGCGACAATCTCGCCCCGGCGGACGCTCAGATCAATGTCATGGAAGCCCTGGCCGCTGTAGTGCCGGAGTTCCAGTATCGTGTCACCGAGTTCGCGGGGGACGTAAACGTCCTCATTGACATACTGGCTGCCTACCATGAGAGAGGTAACGGCGTGGGCGTTGGTGTCCTTTATATTTCCTGAGGCAACGTATTCTCCGTTTCTCAGCACGGTATAGCGGTCCGCGATGGCAAAGATCTCGGGCATTTTGTGTGAGATGAAGATGAACGATTTCCCCTGAGTTTTCAATTTGCGGAGGATCCCGAAAAGATGCTCGATTTCGTTGTTGGACAGGGCCGTGGTCGGCTCGTCGAGGATCAGAAGCTTGGCGTCCACATAAAGGGCGCGGCAGATTTCCAGAAGCTGTTTTTCGCTGGTTTTCAGTTCCGAGACCATGGTGCTGGGATCCATCTCGACACCAAGATCTTCAAACAGCTGTCTGGCACGGGCAATCTGCTCCTTCTGCCGAAGCAGGCCCAGCGGACCTTTCAGCTCGCGGCACAAAAAGATGTTGTCAGCGACCGTCAGGTCGTTGATGACATTCAGTTCCTGGTGGACAAAGGCAATCCCTGCTGCCTCCATCTGCTGGATGGTGGGGGAAGGATAATCCTTCCCAAGGAAGCGGATGGAACCGGAGTCGGCGGGAATGACGCCGGTGAGGATGTTCATCAGCGTTGACTTTCCGGCGCCGTTTTCTCCGAGGAGCGCGTGGATTTCTCCCTCCTCAACGGAAAACTGGATATCTGACAAGGCCTGAGAACCGCCAAAGGCCTTGGAAACGTGTTTCATTTCAAGGATCGTCATATGGCTTACTCCCTGTTATTTGAGCGGTTTACGCGCTTGTATAATGCGGATGCAGGTTGCCCTGCATCCGCGCGGATTCAACTGTAAATTTGGATCAGTGGCCCTGGAAGCCTTCGAAGTCGTTGACGTTGTTGGCGTCGACAATCCAGGTGGGCTGATACTCGCCGGAGCCGACTTCATAATCCCAGTCGCCGGAGAGATAGGTCAGGCCCTTCTCAATGATATCCTGCATCATCTTCGGGCTGAAGTACATGGACATCATGTCGTCGAAATACTCCTTGGCCAGCTCAGACTGATCGTCCGTGCCCGCCATGACATCATAGAGTTCCTGCATGCCGCCGATGGCGGAGATGTAGGCGTCCATATCCTTGAGGTCGGCAAGCGTCTCAGCGGAAGCGCCGGCTTCCAGATAGTTGAGGACGCCGAAGGTCATCTCATCGTCCATGGAGTAGATGAAGAGCTTTCCGGTGTTGGCCTTGGCAGCGGCAACGATCTCATCAAACTTCTGCTCGATGTAGCTGTAGGCGCCGTCAGCGGACCAGTTGCAGACGACCGTGTAGCCGTTGAAGATCTCGTCTATCTGATCCTGGGTCCAGACGGTGGTGGTCTCATACTCGCCGGTCTGTGCGTCGGAGTACTTCACCTCGCCGCGGAGGAACTGCTCAAAGCCTTCCTGACGGCGGGAGCAGACGGTTCCGTTGTCGCCGTAGAGCACCACGACGGTGTCGCCCGGCTCCATGCCGTTCTTCTGAAGCCAGTAGGCGATGCCGGCGCCGCACTGCCAGTTATCACCGGAGGCGTTCAGCGCTGCATAGGCTTCGGTGGCCTCAATGATGCGGTCGAAGGAGATGAAGGGGATCTCTTCAAAGTACAGAGCTTCCTGACCGGCCTGGGCGGAATCGTCCAGCGCCATCATGACAACCAGCGCTGCGTCGCCGTTGGCGATAATGGTGTTGCACTGGTCGACCTGCTCTTCACCGGAAGAGGCGGGCATGTAGACAGCCTTGTAGGTGCCCTCGGCCGTGATTTCATCGCACTTGGCCTGAGCATAGGCACCGGCCTGGGCGGTCCAGCCGTGGTCGGGGGTGGGACCCAGAACGTAGATGGTCTGTCCGGCGGCAAAGGCGGAGGTTCCGCCAATGGCTGCCAGAGAGAACACCATGCAGAGGGTCAGAATGAGTGCCAGAGTCTTTTTCATAGTGTTTCCTCCATAAAAATATTTTATAATGACTGCAATGCAGTTATTACCGAACCGGTCATGGGCGGGCGGCTCCCCCGGGCAGCGCAGCGGCCGCTGCGGCGTGTTGCCCGCATCCCGCATAACAACAAAAAAGCGGAATGCTCATCGCCAAAGCGTCTCAGACGGAAGGGAAAAAAGCAGACCCGGAATCACGTCTGTATTCTACCAGCAAGCGGGATTGATTGTCAAACGTCTTGGGGCGGGAGCGATCATTTTAGGAGAATACTACAAAAAAGAGAAGGTTAATTTGTGGAATATGACAAGGACTGTGCTTTCATATTCCGGAACAGCCTTCAGAAGCTGAAAAGGAGACAAAAAGAAGGACGAATCCGTGTGCCTGATGGAATCACACAGGTCCGTCCTTTTAGATTCATGGGGCTGTTTCAGCTCGCTTTGCGCTGGCGGATTTTCTCGATGGCCTCCTGCGCTTCTCGCAGGTGCTCGGAGAGATCGCGCTTGGTCTGGAACTGGAGAAAGAAGTGTACCCGCATGGAGGCGAGTTCCCGGGCCCGCCGGATATGGAGCCGCAGTTCCTCAACCCGGACGACGACCTGGTGCTCGTCGGCATAAGCCTTCATCCGGGCAACCAGACTGCCGGAGTAGGCAACATCGATGGTGAATACGCCGAAGAAAAAGCCGATCACAAAGGAGAAGGCGAGGTTGTTGGCCAGCCACATCAGCGCATCGAGGATCGCCGGGTGGACAAAGAAGTAATAGACCGCGCCAAGGATCGCCCAGAAGAGAGAGAACAGCGGGCAGATCAGGCCCTGGATATTGCCCCAGAGCCTGGTGTAGTCCCAGAGCCGGAGGCGGAAGACCTTCAGCAGCAGGATGCCGGCAATGTATTCAATAAGCGTCATGCTGACGGCCATGCCGAGAAAGAGCAGGGCTTTCCCCTGCCGGGTGGTATCCAGACCGTACTTCTCGCCGACGGTGGCGAGGATGTAGAGGATGCAGAGACCGCAGCCGTAGAGCGGGATATAAGGGCCGACGCAGAAGCCGGGATTGATCCAGCGGTGCTCCGGGTTGGAGGAGGAGAAGAACTTGCGGAACAGGACCTCCAGCCCCCAGCCGAGCAGGGACCCGATAAAGAACAGATAGGCAAGGATCAGAAAAGCATTCATGGGGCAGGCTCCTTATCAAATCATGCTGACAGCAGTATAACGCCGATCCGGGGAAAAAGGAATATGCACTTGCGGAAAAATGTGTGAAAGCATTCGTACGGACTGAGGGAGAAGACAGCGGGGAAAAGAATTCCTATCATTCAGATAGGATAAATATTTCACATATTAAAAGCAAAAATCCTGTTAATTGAAAAGTTTTGCATCGGTTTTAAAGCAAAGGGTTTAAAATCTCGTCAACTTGCAATTTAAAATAATGGTTTTCTGTCTATTTTGCTCATTGACGCTTGTACCGGCAGAGTGTTAAAATAATACTGAAATTGAGAATAGCGTTCATTGGAGGCGTCGGCATGAAAAAGATGATGGTCCTGATTGGCAACTACGGCAGCGGGAAGTCAGAGCTGGCGCTTAATTTTGCTTTTGCGGCGGCGGAGCGGGGCGAGCGCACCGAGCTGCTGGACTTGGACATGGTGAACACCTACTTCCGCCTCACCGAGCGCGGCAAGCAGGTGGAAATGAAGGAGATCCGTCTGGTCTCGCCGAATTTTGCCAATTCCGGCATCGAGACTCTTTCCCTCCCGGCCGAGGTGCAGTCCGCGTTTGCGATGGACTGGGACACGGTCATCTTCGACGTGGGCGGCGACGCCGTAGGCTCCACGGCGCTGGGGCGCTATCATGAGGACTTTATGCAGCTGGAAGAGGGCGCGCTGGAGGTCCTGAATGTGGTGAATATCCGCAGACCTCTCGCCGGGACTGTGGAAAAGGTCATGCACCTGCAGGAGGAGATGCAGATCCATTCCCGCCTGAAGATTACGGGCATGATCAACAACACCAACCTCGCCGAGGTGACGACCGTCCAGGAGCTGCACGACGGCTACGAGATCATCAAGGAAGTATCTGAGCGGACCGGCGTCCCGGTGAAGTACACCTCCGGCAGGAGGGAGCTGCTGGAGCAGTTCCTTGCGGAGGAGGGACACGACCCCAAATACATCGGCACGCCGCTGCCCATTGACATCTATATGCGGCGCGACTGGAACAGCTGGATCAACAGCCTGGCCGAGAAGCGGCCTCAGCAGCTGGAATATCTTTAATCACTTGTATGACCCCGCGGAATGCGGTTTCAACATAGGACTACCAAGATATCAGTAAAAAGAGAAAAGAGGTAGAATTTATGGCAAAAGTCACAGTAACCATCAATGAGCTGGTTTGCAAGGGCTGCGGACTGTGCGCGCGGGCATGTCCCAAGAACGTGCTGGAGCTCTCCAAGACCAAGCTCAACGCGAAGGGCTATCATCCGGCAGAGGTCGTCAGACCCGAGGACTGCATCGGATGCGCGTCCTGCGCGCGTACCTGCCCGGATGTAGCAATCCGGATCGACAGAGACTAAGGAGGATACGAACATGGCACTGACTCTTATGAAGGGGAGCGAAGCAATCGCTGAGGCCGCCATTCGCGCGGGCGCACGTTTCTTCTTCGGCTACCCCATCACTCCGCAGACTGAGATCCCTGAATATATGTCCGCACGTATGCCCGAGGTCGGAGGCTGCTTCCTCCAGGCCGAGAGCGAGGTCGCGGCGATCAACATGGTGTACGGCGCTGCCGGAACCGGCGCACGCGTCATCACCTCTTCCTCCAGCCCCGGCGTCTCCCTGAAGCAGGAAGGCATCTCCTACTGCGCCGGCGCCCAGCTCCCCTGCGTGATCCTGAACGTCATGCGCGGCGGCCCGGGCCTTGGCAACATCCAGGCCTCCCAGGGCGACTATTTCCAGGGCGTCAAGGGCGGCGGCAACGGCGACTATCACCTGCTGACCTATGCTCCCTCTTCCGTGCAGGAAGCCATCGATATCATGATGTTTGCCTTCGAGAAGGCTGAAAAGTACCGCATGCCGGTCCTCTTCCTCGCCGACGGCATCATCGCCCAGATGATGGAGCCGGTCGAGATGCCCGAGATGGTGGATTACAAAGTAGACCCGGAGAAGAAGCCCTGGGCCTGCACCGGCTGGAAGCCGGGCGACGACCCCGCAAAGCGCGGCGTCATCAACTCCATCTTCATCGACACCGAGTCCCTTTCCGAGCACAACGACGTGCTGCAGGCCGTCTATGCCGAGGCTAAGAAGAACGAGCAGATGTGGGAGTGCTACAAGACCGAGGACGCCGAGATCGTCGTTACCGCCTTCGGCACCGTCGCCCGTATCGTGAAGACGGTTGTGGACCAGATGCGCGAGGAGGGCCACAAGGTCGGCCTGTTCCGTCCCATCTCCGTATGGCCGTTCCCGTATGACGCGCTGAGAGAGACCTGCTGCGCTGAGCAGGTCAAGGCCGTTCTGGACGTCGAGGTCAACGAAGGCCAGATGCTCGAGGATGTCAAGCTCGCCATCGAAGGCCGGAAGCCTGTCGACTTCTTCGGTCACTACGGCAGCCAGTTCCCGACCACCAAAGAGATCAAGCAGAAGATCCTCGAGATGAAGGAGGGTAAGTAAAAATGTCCGTCGTATTTGAGAGAACCAAGCTTCTTACCGATAAGCAGTTCCATTACTGCCCGGGCTGCAACCACGGCATTATCCACCGCCTGGTGGCCGAGAGCATCGACGAGCTGGTCCAGGAGGGCAAGCTTGAGGCCGGTAACGTGATGGGCGTCGCCCCCGTCGGCTGCTCCGTCTTTGCCTATGATTACTTCAACTGCGATATGTTTGAGGCGGCCCACGGCCGCGCCCCCGCTGTGGCGACCGGCGCCAAGCGCGCCCGCCCCGGCACCCTGGTCTTCACTTATCAGGGCGACGGCGACCTGGCCTCCATCGGCACGGCTGAGATCGTCCACGCCGCCCACCGCGGCGAGAAGATCGTCACCATCTTTGTCAACAACGCCATCTACGGTATGACCGGCGGTCAGATGGCCCCGACCACCCTGGTCGGCCAGAAGACCACCACCTCTCCATACGGCCGTGACGAGGCCTGGTGCGGCGCGCCCATCAAGATGTCCGAGATGCTCTCCGAGGTTCCCGGCTCCTACTACATTGAGCGCTGCGCGGTGAACACCAATGCAAACATCCTCAAGACCAAAAAGGCAATCAAGAAAGCGTTCCAGTATCAGCTGGATGGCAAGGGCTTCTGCATGATCGAGGTTCTGTCCACCTGCCCGACGAACTGGGGCCTGAGCCCGGTCGAGGCCATGAAGTGGCTGGAAGAGAACATGATCCCCTACTATCCTCTGGGCGTGAAGAAAGACAAGGGGGCTGAATAATCATGATGAAACAGTATGTTTTCGCAGGCTTCGGCGGACAGGGCATGCTGCTGATCGGCAAGTTCCTCGCCATGGCCAATATGCTTGACGGCAAGCAC
The DNA here is from genome assembly GCA_017458065.1 of Oscillospiraceae bacterium. Taxonomy (GTDB): domain Bacteria; phylum Bacillota; class Clostridia; order Oscillospirales; family Oscillospiraceae; genus Limivicinus. The sequence continues at coordinate 17,422 of JAFTGD010000034.1, read as the reverse complement.
GTTTCCTGGCTGCCTTCCTATGGCCCGGAGATGCGCGGCGGTACCGCCAACTGCTCGGTCGTCGTCTCGGACGAGCCGGTCGGCTCTCCGATCGTGGACCACTGTGATGTCCTGATCGCGATGAACCTGCCCTCGCTGGACAAGTTCGAGCACACGGTCAAGCCCGGCGGACTGATCGTTGTCAACTCCTCCATCATTGACCGCAAGGTACAGCGCGATGATGTCCGCGTGGTATACTGCGACGCGGCGGGCATTGCCGACCAGGTCAAGAACCCGAAGGGCGCCAACGTCGCCATCCTGGGCGCCATGATGGGCGCGGACGAGGACGCCGTCTCGATGGACAAGATGGTCGACGCCATCAAGATCGAGCTCGGCGAGCGCAAGATGCGCTTCCTCGAGGGCAACAAGGCCGCGCTGGTCGCCGGCATGGAGGCCGCCAAGGCCTGAGCCGGGTTCCGGACAGACACAATACTCCACAAATGCTTACTCCCCCGCCCATCCGGGCGGGGGAGTTTTGCGGTCCCTGTTCGGACCGTGCTATACCAGATGGCAGGCGACAAGGTGACCGTCGGCTGCTTTTTTCGTCTCGGGGAAGGCCTGCCGGCACTGCTCCGTTGCCCTGGGACAGCGGGTGTGGAAGGGACAGCCGGGGGGCGGAGACAGAGGGGAGGGGAGCTCGCCCTCGAGGACGATGCGCTCCCGGTGCGTCCGGGGATCGGGCGTCGGCACCGCGCTGAGCAGGACCCGGGTGTAGGGGTGCAGGGGATGGCGGAACAGCTCGTCCGTCGCGGCCTCCTCCACCAGACGGCCGAGGTACATGACGCCGACGCGGTCGGCCATATAGCGCACCACGGACATATCGTGGGAGATGAAGAGATAGCTCAGGTTCCGCTGCTCCTGCAGATCCAGCAGCAGCCGGATGATCTGGGAGCGGACCGAGACATCCAGTGCCGAGACCGGCTCGTCACAGATGATGAGCTCCGGTTCGGGCAGCAGCGCCCTGGCGAGGCCGACGCGCTGGCGCTGGCCGCCGGAGAGCTCGTGCGGATAGCGGTAGAAGTGCTCCGGCAGAAGGCCGACCTGCTCCAACATGCGGAGCACCAGCTCCATATTGTCCTTCCTGCTGCCCCGCTTCTGGATGGCGAGGGTCTCCATCAGGATCTCCCCGACGTGCATCCTGCCGTCCAGCGAGCTGTAGGGGTCCTGGAAGACCATCTGCATCCTGGCGCGGAGCGGCAGCAGCTGCCGGGCGGAGAGCTTGGTGATGTCGGTACCGTCCAGCAGGATCTGGCCGTCGGTCGGGTCCAGCAGACGGATCAGGGTCCTGCCGAGGGTGGACTTGCCGCAGCCCGTCTCGCCGACGAGACCGTAGGTCTCACCCCGGAAGAGAGAGAGCGACACGTCGTCCACGGCCTTGACATTGCCGACGGTCTGACCCGCGATGCCCCGCACCGGGAACCAGGTGCGGACATGCCGGGCTGAGAGAATCATGTTCTGTTCCATCGGCTCACCTCCCGGATGCGAGCTCAGAGGCCCGGAAGCAGCGCACCTTCTGCCCGGAGGGCAGCGTCTCCAGCGGCGGCATCTCCCGGCCGCAGGCCTCGGTGGCATAGGGGCAGCGAGGACGGAACCGGCAGCCCTGCGGGATCTGGCTCAGCAGAGGGACGGTCCCCTCGATGATATAGAGCTCTTCACGCTTTCCGTCCTCGACAGTGGGGATGCTCTTCAGCAGGCCCCGGGTATAGGGGTGCATGGGGTGTTCAAAGAGGCTCAGGACATCCGCCTCCTCGACGATCTGGCCGAGGTACATGACCGCCACGCGGCTGCAGGTCTCGGCGACGACGGAGAGGTCGTGGGTGATCAGGATGACGCCCATGTTGAGCTCGCGGTTGAGGTCGACGATCAGTTCCATGATCTGGGCCTGGATCGTCACATCCAGCGCGGTGGTGGGCTCATCCGCGATGAGAAGCTTCGGCCGGCAGCTGAGGGCGCAGGCGATCATCACGCGCTGTCTCTGTCCGCCGGAGAGCTCGTGTGGGTACTGGGAAAAGCGTTTTTCGGGATCGGGAATCCCGACCAGACGCAGCATCTCGATGGCCTTCTCCTTCGCCTCGCGGCGGGGGAGCTTCTGATGGATCAGCATCGACTCCATGATCTGATCCCCGCAGGTGAAAACCGGGTTCAGGGAGCTGAGGCTGTCCTGAAAGACCATGGCGATCTCGCCGCCGCGCACAGCCTGCATCTGCTTCTCCGGAAGTGTCAGGAGGTTGCGGCCCTCAAAGAGAACTTCGCCCTCGTAGCTGGCAAGCCGCTTTTCGTCATAAAGCCGCATGATGGACTGGCTGGTGACGGACTTGCCGCAGCCGGACTCGCCCACGAGACCGAGGATCTCGCCCCGGGCAACGTGGAAGGAGACGCCCTGCACGGCGACCGCCGTTCCGCGCTCGGTGCGGAAGCGGGTCGTGAGATGATTGACTTCGAGAATGTTTTCTGCCATTGAGATGTCCTCGTCGGGAATGGATCACACAGGGTTCTTTTCCCGCCCGAGGCGGAAAAAGACGGCTGGACTGCCGTTGCGCGATCCTCAGTTGGTATGCGGGTCCAGGATGTCCCGGAGCCCGTCGCCGAAGATGTTGGTGCCCATGACGGCAATCGCCGTCGCGAGACCCGGATAGACGACCATCCACCAGGCCTTGGTGATGACCTCGCGCCCCTCGGAGAGGATGTTCCCCCAGCTGGGCTGCGGGGCGGGAACCCCTACGCCGAGAAAGCTCAGCGCGGCCTCGGTGATGATGGAGTTTGCAAAGTTGTAGGAAGCCTGCACAACGACCGCCGAGAGAATATTCGGCGCGATGTGCCGCCAGATGATGCGGGTGGCCGAGGCTCCCTGCGAGCGGAGCGCCTCGATATAGGTCTGCTCCTTCACCACGAGGGCGGCGGAGCGGGAGATACGGGCCATGCGTGGGATGTACACGATGCTGAGGGCGAGGATCACATTGAAGGTGCTGGGACCCAGAACCGCCATCAGCGCGATGGCCAGCAGCGTCGAAGGGATCGCGCTCAGTCCGTCGCAGATCCGCATCAGGATGCTGTCGAGCACTCTGTAATAGCAGGCGTACAGCCCTACGGTCATCCCGATGAGCATCGAGCTGAGTCCCACGCTGAGGCCGACGGTCATGGAAACGCGCGCGCCGTAGATGATGCGGCTGAGAAGGTCACGGCCCAGTTTGTCCGCGCCGAGAAGGTATCCGGCGGTACCGGGTTTGGCGAAGCGGTTGGAGACCGTCTGCGCCAGGGGGTCGGCCGGGGCCAGCAGCGGGGCGAAGACCGCCACCACCAGCATCAGCAGTACGATGCATGCGCCGAGAACCGCCTGCCGGTTCCGGAAGAAGCGGTGGACACGGAGGCTGCGCTGCTCCCTGCGGAGCTCGCGCCGGACGGAAGAGAGATCTGTCATAGCCGTCACCTCTCAGTTCAGCCGCACACGCGGGTCGACCAGCGCATAGAGCAGGTCCAGCACCAGCGTGCAGAGCACGTTCAGCAGCGATACCATCAGCACCACCGCCTGCACCACCTCATAGTCGCGGCGCATGACCGCGTTGAGGGTGAGCTTGCCGATACCGGGCAGGTTGAAGATGGCCTCCGTCACGGCGGCGCCGCCCAGGCACGAGATGAAGGACAGCCCCACCACCGTCAGGATACCGACGAGGGCATTCTTCAGCGCGTGCTTCATGAACATCCTGGTGCGGGAGACACCCTTGGCCTTGGCCATGCGCATATAGTCGGCGTCCAGGATCTCCAGCATGGCGGAGCGCGTCATGCGGATGATGAGGCCCATCTCGATAAAGCCGAGCGCGATGCCCGGCAGCAGCATGTAGCGGAAGTGCTTGCCAAAGCCGACGGAGGAGATCTCCTTATACCCGGAGGACGGCAGCCAGCGGAGCTTCACCGAGAACAGCAGCACGAGGCCGAGTCCCATGAGAAAGCTTGGCATCGAGACGCCGATGGTGGAGAAGCCGGAGACCAGCCGGTCGGTAAGACCGCCGCGCCGGATGGCGGCGAGCATCCCGAGGGGAACGCCGATCAGCGCCGCAAAGCTGACCGCCACCAGCGTCTGCTGCAGGGTGGGGATCATGTGCGAGCCGATGATTTCCAGCATGGTGCCGTCCATGAAGAGGCTGGTGCCCCAGTCGCCGCGGAACAGACCGCCGAGCCAGTGCAGATACTGGAGGATCAGCGGCTCGTTGAGCCCGAGGGTCTCACGCAGCGCGTCGATCTGGTCCTGCGTGGCCTGCTCGCCGAGGATCGCGGCGGCGGGGTCGCCGGGGACCAGATGGATCAGCAGAAAGATCGCAAGGGAAACCACGAACAGGACCGGAATCAGCGACAGGAGCCGCTTGAGGATGTACTTGTGCATGAAAAGCGTCTCCTTTCGCAGAATACGCAGAATAATAACTCACTATATCATAAAACCGAAGCCGCATCAAGACGCAATCCCGCCCCGTTTGGGGCGGGATTGCAGAAGAGAGGGCTTAGGCTCAACCGTTCACGGGGTGGGCGTCAACCCAGACCAGACGCTCTTTGATGAAGGCGCCGGCGATATCGCTGCTGCAGACGCCGCTGAGCTGGGTGGAGCCGAACTTCACCACGGGGACAAACTCCTCATACATGTAGGCCTGAAGTTCGTCCCAGGTCTGACGGGCGGCTTCCAGCTCGGTGCCGGAGGCGATGGCCGCGAGGTCAGACTGGATACGCTCGTCGGCGCACCAGCCGGCCCAGGAGGCGGAGAGGAAGAGGTTCATGTTCGGCAGGACCTTCGGTCCGAAGCTGGTGATGAAGGCGTCCCAGGATTCCGGATGGTTGTTGCGCACATCGCTGTAGGAGGAAGCGTCATAGGCGACCAGGTCGCAGTTGACGCCGATGCCGCGCAGCTCTTCCTGGATGACCTGTGCCTGCGCATAGAAGTCGGAGACGTCGGTGCGGACCAGGATGCGGAAGACGTCGCTGTCGGTCCAGCCCGCTTCCTCAAAGAGGGCGGCGGCCGCTTCCGGATCGTTCTGGTTGTACCTGTCGCTGCCGGCCTCGGTGTACCAGTTGGCGGAGCTCTCGAACATGTAGGAAGAATAGAGCTTGTAGAGGTCAGGGTTGCCGTAGGAGGCGTAGAGGAGGTCGTCGCAGTTGATGACGGCCTGAACCGCCTGGCGCACCAGCGCGTTGGAGGCGACGCCTTCGGCCTTGTTGAAGATCAGCATGGGCATCTCGGCCTCGTCGGAGAAGATGGTGAAGTCTTCATCGTCGGCAAAGACGTCATAATCGTCGCCGTTCAGGCGGTCAGCGATGTCGAACTCGCCGGTCTGGATGCCGGAGACGACGGTGGCGTTGTCGCCGGGGAAGTAGAAATAGACTTCGTCATACCAGGCGGTCTTGTAGCCGCCCCAGCCGGAGTAGTCGCCCTCGGCGCCGTAGGGCTGGTAATCCGCAAAGGGAACCAGGCGGATATACTGGTCGGCCTTCCACTCGTTATAGACATAGGGACCGGTGCCGATGTATTCCTGCACCAGCTCGCCCTCGCCGACGGCCGCGATGACGGAGGCGGGCATGATGACGGCCTGCTGGCCGAGTCCGGCGATCATCTCGTTGAGATAGAGGGTGCCGGTCTCCATGCGGATCTCGACGGTGTTCTCGTCCACGGCGGTGAAGTGCGCGCCGCCTACGAGGGAGTTTGCGTTGTCGGCGGCGTCGATCCAGCGGTTCATGGAGGCGACGACGTCATCGGCGGTCATGGTCTCGCCGTTGTGGAAGAGGACGCCCTGGCGCAGGTGGTAGGTGTAGACGGTGTTGCCTTCGCTGAGCTCCCAGGACTCCGCAAGCTCAGGGATGACCTGGTTCTCGCCGTTGAAGGCGACAAGTTTTTCATAGACCGGTCCGAAAACGACCTCGGATGCGATGTCCATGCTGCTCATGGCGACATCCAGGTGTTCCGGCTGCCCGTCCAGCGCGATGTTCAGCACGCGGGGCTCCGCTTTGGCCGCGGGGGAAAAGGCGGTGAATGCGGTCAGACAGAGCGCAACAGCCAGCACGACGGTGAGTACTTTCTTCATGATTTTTCCTCCTTTGAGTGTTGGGTTATCCGCGTACCGCTTTCCCGGCACGGCGGTCCAGAATCTCTCCGTCCCGGAGGACGGGCTTTCCACCGATAAGGACCCGACCGATCCCCGCGGGCGGGGTCAGGGGATCCGTAAAGGTGGCACGGTCACAGATTTGCTCCGGGTCGAAGATCACCACATCGGCGTCTGCGCCCTCGGAGAGCCGGCCCTTGTTCCCAAGGCCGAGCTGAGCCGCCGGCAGAACGGTCATCCGCCGGATGGCGTCATCCAGAGTCAGTACCCCGCTGCGCACATAGCGGGAGAGCACGCGGGGGAAGGTGCCGCAGGCACGGGGATGGCCCCGGCCATGGTCCAGGGTGGCGTCGCTTGCCACCATGACGGCCTCATGCCGGTAGGCGAGATCGACCTCCTCCTGGCGCATCACATGGCAGACGGTCATCGTGTCCGGCTGCTCCCGGCGAATGCGCCGGAAGAGCTCCTCCGTGCAGCGCTGTCCTTCGTACTCGGGCAGGCAGAGCTCCAACACGCTGTAGTCGCAGTGATAGCGCTCCAGCCAGCCTTCGTCATAGGTGGCCGAACCGAGCCCGGTGGAGAAGGCGTCATAGGGATAGCAGTCGCAGAAGATATTCGGGCTGTTTTTCCGGTACTCATCGATCAGCGCCAGGAATTCCGCCATCTGACCGAAGCCCGCCATGCTGCCGATGTGGGAGACCTGCAGGGGAACCTCCAGCTGCAGCCCCGCGTCGAGGAACTCCCTCGCGGCGGAGAAGATCTGCGCCGCGTCGTCCCGCACATGGGCGGCGACGAGCTTTCCCGTACCGCGGACGCCCGCGGCGGCCTCTGTGAGCTCCCGCGCGTCCATGCCCGGCTCATAGCGGAGGCCGAAGGAGACGCCGATGCAGCCGCGCTGCAGGGACTCCCGGATCTCGCCCGCCATGCGGTCGCGCTGGGCGGCGGTGGCGGCGGCGTAGCGGTCGCGGCAGCCCGCCTCGTGACGGAAGAAGCCGTGCCCCGCCAGCATCGCCACATTCACCGGCGCGCCGTCCCGGTCGACCAGATCCAGATAGTCCGCCGGGTGGTACTTGTTCTCGCCGCAGTTGCCCGCGACGGCGGTGGTCACGCCCATGTGGAGCATGCAGGCGAAGACGGAGCTCTCATCATAGGACTCGAGGCGCCCTTCCGCGTCCACGGGGTCCTCATGCATGTGGATGTCGATAAAACCGGGGCATACGACCTGCCCCGCGGCGTCGATGGTCTTGTCCGCGCGCTCGGCGGGAGCGGCAATCCGGCCGTCCTGTATCCAGAGATCCCGGACCTCGTGTGTCCCGGAGGCGGGGTCGATTACCGTTCCGTTTTGAATCCGTGTCGTCATTTCCGAACAATCCTGTTCTCCCGCTCCGGTCTGCGGCTTCCCGCAGCCGGCGTGACGGAGAATCAGGCCTCTTTTCCTTTTGATGTGCAGATTCTATCAGATTCGAATTGCAAAGACAATGGCAATAAATGCCAAAAACATTGCAAAAAGTGCTGTTACGAGGGGGATTGATGTTTGACACAGAATGGTCATTGTGTTAGACTGCTGCTGCAAGGGGCGAGGCGGCCAGCTACTTCATCAGAATCGAGGGCTTGCTGAAATGCCAATTACCGTTACTTTTCATGTATTTGGGTTTACCATTACAGTAGCAGTAAAAAAGCAGAACCGCCACCCTGGCCGGTGACGGATCTGCATAAAATGTGTAGACTTTAACTAGACAGGGCTGACCGCCGGAGAGGAGGTATAAGCCCCTTGTGCCCTCATTATAACAGCTTTCCTTAAAAAGTCAATCATAAACCGTTTCTGTTTTGGCGTGTGAACCAAGACAGTTTTTTTATGTGTCCAGAGCGACGATGTCGTCCAGGGTCTCGCGGCGGACGGCGAGATAGCTGTCGCCTTCGGAGAGCATCACGACCGGCGGACGGCCCAGACGGTTGTAGTTGGACGCCATGGAGTAGTTGTAGGCGCCGGTGGTGCAGACGGCGATGTGGTCGCCGCGGCGTGTGTCGATGGGGAGCTTGATAGCGGGCTGGATGATGTCCCCGGACTCGCAGCAGCGCCCGGCGAGGTCGTAGACCGCGTAGAACTGGGCCTCGCGGTCGGCGTGCAGGACGGTGTAGGGAGCCTGGTAAAGCGGGTAGCGGGGGTTGTCGGTCATGCCGCCGTCGATGACGACGTAGTACTTATAGCCCGGGATCCGCTTGACGCTCGAGACAGTGTAGACCGTCATGCCGGCGTCGGCCACGATGCTGCGGCCCGGCTCCATCAGGAAGAAGGGCAGCTTCAGACCCAGCTCCTCCGTGCGCTGCTTCAGCCGGTCGGCGACGCTGCGGATGCGGGCGGGGATGTCGATGTGCTTATCGGTATCGAGATAGCGTACGCCGTAGCCGCCGCCGACATTCAGCATCTCCGTCACATAGCCGAAGCCCCTGTAGAGTTCCGCCATGAAGGCGGTCATTACGTCGATCGTGTCCTCAAAGACCGTCTCGTCAAAGACCTCGGAGCCCACGTGGCAGTGCAGCCCGCATACCGAGAGAGAGGGGAGGCACAGCGCGTCCTGGACAAAGGCGTAGGCCTGGCCGGTCTCCATCGGGACGCCGAACTTGACGTCGACGGTGCCGGTGTTGATGGCCTTGTAGGTGTGTGGGTCGATGCCCGGGGTCACGCGAAGAAGAACCTTCTGCACGACGCCCTGGCGCTCGGCCTCCTCGGCCAGCTGCTTCAGCTCGTCGGGGTTATCCACAATGAAGTAGCCGACGCCCTGCTCCACGCCGTATCGGATGTCGGCGTCGGTCTTGCCGTCGCCGTGGAAAAAGATCTTTTCCGCCGGAAAACCGGCAGACAGGGCGGTGTGGATCTCACCGGGGGACACGGCGTCGACGCCCATGCCCTCTTCCCGGGCGATCCGGTAGATCGCCCGGAAGGAAGCGGCCTTCCCGGCATAGAGGGGAAGGGCGTTTTGCCCGAAGCATTCGCGGAAGGTGTCAGCGTACATGCGGCAGTTGTGGCGGATGCGCTCCTCGTCCATCAGGTAGAGGGGCGTGCCGTAGCGGGCGGCGAGCTCCGGGACCGACTGCCCTGCAAAGCAGAGGCTGCCGTCGGGGGCACGCTGGATGTTGTCGGAAAGAATCATGGGATCTCCTTAATGTTATTTTTTGCGGCGGTGGGCTTTCATAATCAGCAGGCAGAGCAGCGCCCCGTACAGCGCGGCAATGGCGGCCACGATCCAGCAGAAGAGCGTGGAGCGCGGCGCAAGGCTTACCAGCACCAGGACCGGCGCGCCGAGGATGATGCCGAAGCTGGAACCGACGACCAGGTTGTTGGCCGCGGGGGTCGCGAGGTCGGGGTCGATCTCACGCAGAAGCAGCACGCCTGAGCTGATGGTGCCGGTGAGCATGCCGTACATCGAGATGAGCCCCTCGTAGTAATAGTCCTTATACGCGGCCTTGCAGACAACGGTCAGGTGGACCCAGGTGACAATGGCGCCGAGAACGGTCATCAGCACAAAGGGGAGCCAGAGGCCGCGGATGTCCTCCAGATTGATGGAGGCGATGCCCGCCACGATCATGATGTCGAAGAAGAAGCCGGAGAGCCGGTTCAGCAGATAGTTGTTCTGGTACTGGCGGACGATGAGGCCGCTCTTTTTGCCGCGCTCCAGCAGGACGCGGACAAGGATCGCGAGGGCCGAGCCGATGATGAAGTTGAAGCCCCAGATCAGGGTGTTCAGCGTGTTGCCAAGCCCTTCTGAGATCGCCGAGATGCCCGAGGTCAGCCCGTGGGCGGCGAGGTAGGTCAGCAGATAGACGATCAGCACCATCGCCAGCTGGATCGAGAGCTTGTCGATCGAGTCAGACACGGGGATCTCATCCTTGCTCTGGAAGAAGTCGGTGCCCGGCTGCTGCTCGGCGGCGGAGCGGGTCCGGCCGACCTTGCCTTTCTTCGACAGAATGTTCAGGATCACGACGCCGACGACGCAGGCCACCAGATAGCCCGCCGCGGCGATGGCGAGGCCGAAGCTGCGCCCGCCGGCAAAGCCCAGCGACTCGTAGCTGGAGCCGATGTTGTTTGCCTGGCCGGGGCCCTGGCCGTAGCCCATGGGCAGCAGGAGGCCGGCCGCCTGGAACATATTGGGCATCAGCGTGTAGCTCAGCAGCAGGGTGATCAGCAGACCGGTCACGCCCTGCACCAGATAGGTCGAGACGATGACCGCACCGGACTTGAGCCCGGTGAGGTCGCTTTTCTCAGCCTTTTCCATCGGGACGCGGAGGCTCATCGCAATAAAGCCCAGCGCGATGCCGTGGTAGACCAGCATCTCCATCAGGTCCTGATCGATCCTGGCGATGCCGAGGTACTTGGCAAACAGCAGGAGAAAGCCGCCGAGAACGGCGACGGGCATCATGCTCCTGCGGATGAAGCGGACCTTCTGCCGGAGGAAATTGGCCAGCAGAATCGCGCAGGCGAGGAAACCCATCTGTACGATGATGTTCCAGAGGGCGTGGTTTGCAGCAGAGTAATCCATTCAGTGTTGCTCCTTCCAGATTTCCAGATATTTGCGCAGATTGGCTCCATGGGAGGAGCGGATCTCATAATACGTCTCGTCCGCGGAAAACAGAAGCCGGTCGGTGAGGATCATGGCCATGTTGGCAATCTTCACGAGGGGAAAGCGGTAGCCCGCGCACTCCAGACGGTCCTCGTACTGGAGAAGACTGCCCTCGGCGAGGAGCTGCTCCTGATGGCCGGAGGAGAGCCTGGACAGAGAGAGATTCTCGTCGGAGAAGAGAAGCCCGTCCTGCTCCCGGTACGGGAATTCCCGGCTCCTGAGCTTGCGGCACTGCCAGTCGTCCCACTCGGCGAGGTCGGCGAAGGGCTCCGGCGGCTGGAAGAAGCCGGTCTTGGTATATTCCAGATCCAGCCCGCAGGAACAAAAGATGCGGTTCCTTCCGGACCGGAGCGTCCCGATCCGGCAGCAGCGGGGGCAGAGCCAGAGTGCCCGCTCCAGCCCCTCGGCGCGGTTCTTGCCGCGGTAGGCGACCGGATCAAGACGCTGGCGCTCCCAGGCGTCCTCGGCGATGTCGCGGTTGATGGCGGCGTTGATCTCGTCCGGGGACATGGCCTTCAGCACGTCGGGCGGATAGATCCCGACCGGGTGCCCGTAGACCCGGCCGCGGCGGATGTTCTTCCCCCAGCGGGGCAAGCTCAGATAAGCGCCCTCCAGCCGGTAGGTGACCAGCGTCGCGCCGGAGCTTCTGGCCAGCTTGCCCGTGGCGGAAAAGATCGGGATATTGCGGCCGGCCCAGGACTGTTCCCCCTCGGCAAACAGACAGACCGAGTGCCCCGCCCGCAGATGGCGCAGGCAGGCCTTGACGGTGTCGGCGCCGGAGGAGGCCTTGCGCCGAGGGATCGGCGCAACAAGATAGTTGATCACCCTGGAGACCGGGCCGAGACGGAAGATGTGCTCGCTGGCCACAAAGTAGACCTGCTTCTCCCGCAGGCTGGCCGAAACCAGCAGAGGATCCCACGCGCTGACATGATTCGGCACCAGAAGGACCGGGCCGTCGACGTGGAGGTCCTCATGCGTGATGTTGAACTTCAGCCGGAGCAGAGCAGTTGTGAAGGGCCAGAGCGAACGCCAGATGCGTTGATGCCGCAGATATTCATCCATCCGTTTCCCGCCTCCCCTGCCGTGATCCGTCGTGTTTTGCGCGTGCGCGCGGATGAAACAAATTTACAGAAAATAAGGCGGGATGTCAATATCATGAGCATAAAAAATTCTGTCCCCGGCGAAGGGCCGGAGACAGAAGGTTCATGATACCGCAGAAGCGCGAAGATCAGAAGCCGATTTCGGCTTTGTGAGCGGTCATGCCGTCGATGCAGCACTGCATGACGACCGCGGGATCGAGGCCCAGCATCTGGAAGCCGCGCTCAATGACCTCGCGGTTGCACTTGGCGGCAAAACCCAGGGATTTGTACTTCTTCTTGAAGCTCTTGACGGACATGCCGTCCATACCCTCCGGGCGCATCAGCGCGTAGGCGTGCACGATGCCGGTGAGCTCATCCACGGTGAAGAGGCTCTTCTCCAGGTTGCTTACCGGCTCAGCCTCGTCGGTGGTGATGCCGTAGCCGTGGGAGATGATGCTGCGGATATCCTCTTCGTCGACGCCTTCCGGTTCCAGAAATTCCCGCACATGATGGCAGTGCTCCTCCGTGGAGGGATACTGCTCATAGTCCACGTCGTGGAGCCAGCCGATGGCTTCCCAGTGGTCCTTGTCCTCGCCGAAATAATCCGCCATCGCGCCCATGGCCGCGCTGACACAGGCGGCGTGGACAAAAAGATGGTCTTCGGTGGTGTGCTTGGGGAGAAGCTCCTTGGCGCGTTCGAGAGTTAATTTGCTCATGGTATGTCACTTCCTATGAAAATGGTTGGTTTAAAAATAGAATAACGCAGAAAAAGACAGAATGCAAGCGTTTTTTCTCTTGCGGCAATTTCTCCGTGGTGGTAGTATATGGGAACACACAATAACAAGTTGAAACCAGAGGTGATCTCTCATGGAAGAAATGATGGATCGGAATAAACGGATTGTCCGGACCAGTATCGTCGGCATCGTGGCGAATCTTTTTCTCGCCGCCTTCAAGGCCGCGGTCGGCCTGCTCTCAAACTCCATTGCCGTGACGCTGGACGCGGTGAACAACCTCTCTGACGCGCTCTCCTCCGTCATTACCATCATCGGCACCAAGCTTGCCAACCGCCAGCCGGATAAAAAGCATCCGCTGGGCCACGGCCGCACGGAATACCTCAGCGCCATGATCGTCGCGGCTATCGTGCTCTATGCCGGTATTACCTCGCTGGTGGAGTCGGTCAAAGAGATCATCCACCCCGAGACACCGGACTACTCCACCGTCGCGCTCATCATCATCGCCTCGGCGGTGATCGTGAAGCTGCTGCTTGGGCGCTACGTCAAGGCCCAGGGCCAGAAGGCCAACTCCGGCGCGCTCGTCGCCTCCGGGGAGGACGCCCGCTTTGACGCCATCCTCTCCGCCTCGGTGCTGGCTTCGGCGCTGATCTTTCTGCTGACGGGGCTCTCCCTCGAGGCCTGGGTCGGCGTGGTGATCTCCGGTTTTATCATCAAGTCCGGTGTCGAGATGATGATGGAGACGCTGGACGACATCATCGGCCACAGGGCGGATCCGGAGCTCACCAAAAAGATCCGCCATGTCCTTGTGCAGGAGCCGGAGGTGCGCGGCGCCTATGACCTCTTCCTGGATAACTACGGCCCGGACCGGAATTACGCCTCGGTCCATCTGGAGCTTCCGGACACCATGACCGTCGAAGAGGTGGACCGCCTGACCCGCCGGGTGCAGACAAAGGTCTATACCGAGACGGGGGTCATCCTAACGGGCGTCGGGGTCTATTCCTACAACACCAGCGACGACGAGGTCGCCGCTATCCGCAACGCCGTGCAGGAAGCGGTGCTGGCCCACGACTGGGCCCTGCAGCTCCACGGCTTCCATGCAAACCCGGAGACAAAAGAGCTGCGCTTTGACGTGGTGGTGAGCTTTGACGTAGACGCGCATGAAGCGCTTGCCGCGCTGCAGAAGGAGGTCGAGGCAATCGCCCCGGACTACAAAGTCTTTATCGCGCGGGACGTGGATCTGGCGGACTGACCCGATACGACAAAACAGAACAGAAGCTTGACACCCCGGCCGACGAAAAAGCGGCCGGGGTATTCTGCGCAAAAAATACGGATTATTGACTCTTTTGTTGATTCCTGTTCTGGTATGATCAATATGCGCACTGAAATGCAGTGAAAACATGCAGAAAAAATTCTGAAAAATACGTGCTCAATCCTTGCTGAAAAGGCGGTTTTGTGGTATAATTTAACATTGGTTAAGAATAGGAAAAATAGCGTTTTCAATCCGGAAACAAATAGTTTTTGAATAAAGAAAAAAGGCAGGAAAAGTAACAATGAGTGAATCTCTTCTGAAGCGGATCATGCGGAATCACAAGGCTCAGACCAGGTGGATCGCCCTGGTGCTGTGTCTGTCGATGATCGTTTCCCTGGGGACCTTCGCAACGCTGCATAAGACGGCCGTGGCCCAGACCTATACCAGAAAGGTGCTGGACTGCCCTTATGCTGCAGAGAACGCGGAGCAGGTGGCACACACCCATAATGCCGACTGCTATGATGAAGAAGGGAAGCTGGTCTGCACCCTTCCGGAGCGGGAAGCGCACACCCATTCCGACGCCTGCTATACCGAGACGCGGACGCTGACCTGCGGCATGGAGGAGAGCGCCGGCCATCAGCACAGTGACGCGTGTTATACGGAGTATACGGTCAATGTGTGCGGCCTGGAAGAGAATCCCGGCCATCAGCATACTGACGCGTGCTATACCATGGAGCGCGGAGAACTCATCTGTGAGAACACGGATGAGGACCATGTCCATGACGACAGCTGCTACCAGTGGAACAAAGTTCTCACCTGTGGTCATGAAGCAGGAGAGGGAGCCCATACCCACAGCGACGCCTGCTCTGAGACCCGTCGTGAACTGACCTGCGGCATGGCGGAGGGCGAAGGCGCCCATACCCACACGGATGCCTGCTACGAGATCACACGGGAGCTCACCTGCGGCAAGGAAGAACTGCCGGTTCATGTCCACGATGCCAACTGCATCAAGACCATAGAGCTGACCAAAGAAGAAGTAGAAAAGAAGAACGAGCAGCCGAAGGAGACTGCCGAGCCCGAAGAGAGCCCTGTCATCCCAGAGATGCCCGTCAGCGATCCGACAGCGGACGTCGAGACAGCCGAGACCTGGGAGCGCGATTTTGACAATCTTGAGCTCACCGGCAATTGGGCCGAGGACCTCATCACCGTGGCCGCCACCCAGCAGGGCAAGGGCGAGAGCAGCCGCAACTTTGAGACCTATCTGAACGACGAAGGCACCGCATGGGTCAAAAACGGCTGGACCCGTTACGGCGCCTGGTACAACGCGCCTTATATGAAGTGGGACGCGGCCTTTGTGTCCTTCTGCCTGTACTATGCCGGGATCCCGACCGAGAACGTCCCTTACAACTATGATCCTGCGCTGCTGGCCCAGAGCTTCAAGAACGGCGGGCTTTTCGCCGGCCCGGACGATGTCCCCGCTCCCGGCGACCTGATCTTCTTCGACACGGACGAGGAAGAGGGCATCGACCATATGGGCATCGTCTATTATGTGGACGAGCAGAACGGCACCATCAACACCGTTGAGGGTGACCGCGGCGACGAGGTGGAAACTTTCGGCTACTATCTGAGCGACGACGAGATCGCGGGCTACGGCATCCTGCCGCAGAACCCGAACTATGTCCCGACAGAGGAAGCCGTCGAGACTCCGGAGCTGATCACTGAGGATACAGAAGAATCGGAAGACAAAGAGAATACGCAGGATAAAGACCTGGAAGAAGAGACTGACGCGGTCGAAGAAGAGACCGGGTCCGGTATCCCCATGCCCGCTACAGAGCTGAACGGCGAAGCCGGCGGCATCAAGGTCTTTGTAGAGGCACCCGAGGGCGCATTCCCCGAGGGCGTCTGGATGTATGTTTCTCCGGTCAACGGGAACAACCTGAAGGGTCTGGTCTCAGACGCCGTAAACGGCGAAGTGCTGGAAGTCCAGGCTGTGGATATCAAGTTCTACAACACCGAGAACGAGGAGATCGAGCCGCTGGTCCCGATCCGTGTGACTATGACGCCGGTGAGAAGCCAGCATGCCAGCGAGTCCACAAGGGTCATTCATATCGACAGGGAAGAGAATACGGAAGTCATTGATCAGGCGACGGACTCTGCGGCGGAAAGCGGCGATGTCGTCTTTGATGCGGACAGCTTCTCCATCTATGCCATCGCCTATGTGGTCATAGACTTTGAGTATGAAGTAGACGGAAAAGTCTATACAGCATCCATGCCCGGTGCGGAGGTGATCCTGCTCTCTCAGGTTATCCATGAACTGGGAGTGGTGGAAGATGTCACCGCTGCGGCTGACTTTGCCGCAAAGGTAGAAAATGTACGCTGCAGCGATGAGGCAGCTGTTGAAGTGACAAAGTTGGTCGGCGACTGGGCTCTGCGCCCGCTGAAGGACACCGCCGTCCAGGAACAGCTGGCCGTCACCATGCAGGATGGCGCGGTGTTCACGGTGCAGGTGGCTGCCCACGGAATCACGGAAGCCAGCACAGACAATGCTGTGATCAGCACCGTGAATGATTGGTACCTCCCGGAGGATGCATCCGCCTATTCCGAAGTGCTGACGGAGGAAGAGAGCAGCGACGCCATCGCCGCGGTCCAGGCCGTTGAGGAGACAGCTGCAGACTCTGTTGCAGAAACCGCTTATCAGGTCTTTGATATCGGGCTCAACGATGTCAACATCGACGAATACGGCGACGGCTTCCAGGTCACGCTGCAGCTGCCGGAAGGCACAGTCGGCAGAGACTTCCGCCTCTATCATATCCGTGACGGCAAAGCGGAAGAACTGGAACTGAATACCGACAGCACAGAATTGGCAGACGGGACAGAGCTTGTGCGTTCTGTCAGCTTCGTCACGCCCTCTTTCTCCGAATTTGTGCTGAGCTATACTGTGGACTTCTCGTACTTGGTGAACGGCAAAATGTACGATTTCAGCCTTCCCGGAGGCGGATTTGTGAGTTTCACAGACCTCATAGAAGTCCTTGGTATAATTGAGGGAACGAACAGTGGGGAAAATGACGTTAATTCTGCGGAAGTAACGGACGAAGATGCGCTCACGCTGAGTGATGTGACGGTTTCTGAGGAGACGAGGAAATTCGTCGCGGATGTGGAGAGCGTTGAGTTTTCGAATCCTGATTTGGTTTGGGTTGGGAAGGTTGAAACTGACAGCACGGTTGGCGAGATTAAAGAAGCCAACGGGCTGGAGTGTGAGTACTCAGCGGAGCTGACAGAAGAGCAGATTGAAGAGATTAATGCGCAGACCGTGGAGAGCGGAGACTGGGCTTTGATCAGTATGCTTCCGTTCGAGAGTGAGGAACCGCTGACCGTCACCATGAAGACCGGGGAAGTGTTCACGATCAAAGTGACGGACGCACAGATCATAAAGACCGTGATTGACGCGAAGGGCGACACCTGGGAAATCACTGTGACTTACGGCGAAGATGCAGGAATCCCGAATGATGCCGAACTGAAGGCTGAAGAGATTTTGCCGGAGGATGCGCGGTATCAGGAATATTACCAGAAGGCTGTCGAGGCAGTATCTGGAGAAACTGCAAAGGACAACTATGCGCATTTG
>JAFTGD010000002.1 GCA_017458065.1 Oscillospiraceae bacterium | reverse complement strand
TTCTCCAAAGTTGTTCCAAGATGATTATCCATGCTGACGAAATCGCTGTCAACCAATCGGGAGCACCTCCGTTCTTTTCAAACATTATTCTACACGGGAATTGTGAAGAATTCAAGATGAAAATAGATTTAGACAGATTTTTACAAAGATGAGGTGCTGATAGGCGACAGGGCAAAAGAGATAGCCATGGCTGTACTTTCGGAATGAAAAAGACACAGGCTGAACCACCGTGTTCCGGTGATGCAGCCTGTGTAGTCGGTTGGGGGTGTTCGGGCCCGGCTTTACTGCTTCAGGAGTTGGATGTACTTCTGCTGATCTTCTTCAGGAACTCTGAGGGCATCCATTGCCTGAAGAGGATTCCAGTTCATGGTTTCCATCAGGGTTTTAATATTGGCAACGGCAGTTTGCTCAGCGCCCTGCTGGATACCCTGCTGCATGCCCTGCTGGCTTCCTTTTTCTAAAACATAACTACTGTAATTGCACATGTTTGCCATAAGGAGCATAGGTTAGGAGCAATACTATGCCAGAAACATCGAGAAGGCACTTGCACAGTTCATCAGCAGAAGATTTGAAGAATAATACGTTCACACTTGAAAAAAATCATCCTTCTTGGTATGATGGAGCATATATATCAACCAAAGTGAAAGCTGAGAAGAAAGGGATGGGAAAGATGACTGCTCCTCCAGATGACAGGCTGGAAGTGCTTTCGGATTCCGAAGAGATTCAGGAAGCGTTGATGCGGGTTAAGCCCAATCAACGCAAGGACTATCTCCCGGGAGGCTACGACCAGGCGGAATATCTGGTCCATGGGATCCAGAGTATGATCGGGGAAAAAGTTTCGTGCCGGAGAATCATGGAGCTCTATGTGGAGATCGCAGAGAGAGTTACGATTTTCCAATCGATCAGCAGCCGCAGCAAAGAGAATATTCGTGCTTCCTATGCGGATGCGATTCCGGAGACTGAGATCGATGAGGTGATCAATTTCTGCAGAGAAGTTTGCCTCAATTATGGACAGGGTGATGCGGAGAGGGGCCCCGGGGAAGGCCCGTCTTACCATGGAGCTGAGCGTTCTTCGGAAGAGGACGCGACAGAAGAACAGTCTGAAGATTCAAAGCCGAAGAATCCGGCGGCACATCGGAGGGAGGCCGGTCCTTCTACCGACCGCAAGGAGAACAGCGCGGAGAGATCCGCGCTCGTGGGGAAGACAATCCAGCACAGAGTCTATGGAGAAGGCTATGTCAGATCCCTGACCGGGGATCTGCTTACCGTCGACTTTGAAGAGGGAAGCCGGGATATCAGCCTCGCTACTGCACGGAAATATATGGACTTCTACGTGGTCGATGAAAAGCCGCATGCGAACCGGCCGCGGATGGCCAAAAACGATGAGGAGCACGACATATTCACCTATCCGGAACCGAAACCGAGAAGCCGGATCCTATCAGTGCTGCTGATTTTTCTTCTGGTCGCGGCACTCGCGGCAGGGGGCATCTGGTTTTTCCTGCTGAGGGACGGCAGGGATGATATCCGTCAGCTGCTTCCGGGAAAGAAGCCTGCTGAGGTTGTGGAGACAGTCACTCCGGAGCCGCCCCCCGAACCGACGCCGACACCGATGGCGACCTTGGCCCCCACTCCTTTCCAGTCGCCGACGCCAACGCCCTACATGACCGCTGAACAGTCTCAGGCATTCACTCCGACAGCTGCGGTTTCCGATCAGAATGGACTGGTGAACTGTGATATCTGCGGAAAGCTGATGATTTCCCCGCAGGCAAAACAGATTGAACTGAGCCAGGGGGTGCTCCAGTTATGTGAAGACTGCTATCGGGATCTGACAGAACGGCTGGGCGTAACAGAGCAGGAGGATGCGACGCTCGGAACAGGCGTCAATGATGTATTCGGCCTTGCGGCGACAGAGCCCGCCGAAGAACCCGCAGAGCGTGTTTACCCGGAGTTCTATTCTGTGTGGAAGCAGGTCTATGAGATCAATGAGGAAGAGATCTGGTCGCAGCTGATACCGTTCCCGCTACCGGACAGTGGTATTGAACAGGTTGCCTACTTCCCGGAGCTGCAGATCATTGCGGTTTCATTAAGTAGAGCTCCGCTGGAGCTAAACTTATTTAGCAACGTGCCGGAGGACATGTTCTGGAACTTCTATGAAGCGGCATATCCCTATGCGTTCTACTGGAATCGTATTTATGAGCGTTACCAGCGCAGCACCATCTATGCGGTAGTGGAAGAAGCCGAACCGGAGCTGACCTCCACGGACCCGAACGGCACCGATCTCTTTGGGGTGGCTGCAAATATGGATCCGGGGACAGGGCCCACAGCAGAAGCAGGACAGGGGTTCGATGTGATGCCAGGCTATGATTCCGCGGTCACACTGAATCCATACGCGTCCATCAACGGGTTCTGAGATAGCTGTACCTGTGGGACGGCAAACAACCGCCCAACAGTTATAAAACATGACCCTTTATTTTGCTTATTTTACGACTAAACCTTGCGATTCGCTGGTTTTAAGCATATCAACTCTTTATTTACTGCCAGAGATCTGTATTTATTCCAGGTTTTTGGCAGTTTTGTCTTATGTTTTCTAAAAAAGTGACCATATTTTGCAAAAGACAGCACTGAAATCCGGGAGTTCAATCAAAATGATAAAACGGCAGAGAGATAAGAAAATATGAAAGAATTCCTTTTTGCGCCGATGGAGGGCGTTACCCTCGCCGGGTACCGGGCGATCCATCACAGAATGTTTCCGGGGGCGGTGGAGTACTATACCCCCTTTATCGCGCCGGACAGCAACGGCAGCTTCCGACCGAAGTACCTGCGGGAGCTGACCGCTGACTGCGGTACGCTCACAGTGGTTCCGCAGCTGCTGGTGAACCGGGCAGATGCTTTCTGCGCAACGGCGGAGAAGCTGTGTGAGCTTGGCTTCAGAGAAATCAACCTGAATGCCGGCTGCCCCTCGGGGACGGTATTCTCCAAGCACAAGGGCGCCGGGATGCTTCTTGATCTCGCTTCGCTGGACGCGGTCCTCGACGGGATCTACAGTCACGCCGGGCGCATCGGGTACCGGGTCAGCATCAAGACGCGAATGGGCGTGCGTTCTACAGAAGAATTCCCCGCCATCCTTGAGGTTTACCGCAAATATCCCGTCTCCAGGCTGATCGTCCACGC
This sequence comes from Oscillospiraceae bacterium, assembly GCA_017458065.1. Lineage (GTDB taxonomy): Bacteria > Bacillota > Clostridia > Oscillospirales > Oscillospiraceae > Limivicinus. Next base: position 14,049 of record JAFTGD010000002.1, on the reverse strand, counting down.
CAGATGCCGGGAAGACTATTACCGGGGAGAGCCGGACAGGACCGGCTTTGCGGCCGCCGTGCGCGGATGCCCGTTCCCCGTGGTATATAACGGGGATGTCCGGAGCGCGGAGGATCTTGCATGGCTCGGATCGGCGGCGCCTCAGGTCGACAGTGTGATGATCGGCCGCGCGGCTGTCGCAAACCCCGCGCTGTTCCGGTACCTTCAGACCGGAGAGCAGCTGCGCCTGGAGGAACTGACAGCCTTCCACGACGAACTGACCGAGACCTGGCTGGCGAGCGGGTTGAGTCCGGTTTTCACGGTGGAGCGGATGAAGACGCTGTGGACCTTTATGCAGGAGCTGTTCCCGGAGGCAAAGAGGGAAGTGAAAGCGGTTCTGAAAGCGAAAACCATGCCGGACTACCGGATCGCGGTGGGCGCGCTCTTCCGCTCGGGCTCCTTCCGTCCGTGATAAAACAAAGGGTCTCCAAACCAACGCATTCCGTACTGCATCCGCCATTGCGCCGGGCGGCAATGTGTGGTAGAATATGCTCGTCTTCACAAAGTGCAACATGATCATAGAGGCCGTCGGCCGGAAAGGAAGAAACAAGCATGCTGATAGGAAAGCTTTTGGCTGCCATCACAGTCAAGGACGCGGCGGAAAAAGGCGTCCGCAAGGTTGAGAAAAAAGTCAGTAAAAAGATGAAGAAGGTGCGCAGAGTTCTGACGGTCATTGCACTGGCCTTCGCGTTTGTCGCGGGCTGCAGCCTGACCGGCTACATTGTCTATAAGAACAGCGACCGCATCGCGGCGCATGTGAGGAAGCGGAACAGACGGGCGCGCATCCGCCGTATCTTCAGGAAGAAAACCGTATAAAAAGCGCAGGGAGAGACGATTGTCTCTCCCTGCCCGCGTCAGAGGCCCGATCAGTACACGGTCCTGACGTGTTCGATCTCCACGTTGTACATACTGCCGAAGCGCTCCAGGTCTTCGTGATCCCGGATCAGCATCAGCTCGTGCAGCTTCCCGGTCTCGCGGTTTCGCATGCAGGCGGTTTTCTCCCCGGTGCAGATGCTGCTGCGGATCACGGGTTCATACTCCTCCAGAGGGAAGGAGGGCACAGGGGCAGGCGGCGTTTTCTTCTTAAACAGACTCATACAGCATCGCTCCTTTGCAGGCTAAAAAACTCAGTCAGCAATTTGTTAGCAAACACAGAACAGGAATATCCCAAAGCAGGTCAAAAAGGTAAGAAAAAACGCCCGATTCCTGCGAAATCGGACGAATTCCTGGAGCTGATAGCCAGATTCGAACTGGCGACCTCATCCTTACCAAGGATGCGCTCTACCTACTGAGCTATATCAGCAAATTTTATGCCCCTTTAGAAGGGGCATAGTGGCGACCGAGAAGGGACTTGAACCCTCGACCTCCGGCGTGACAGGCCGGCGTTCTAACCAGCTGAACCACTCGGCCACAGCTCCGCTAATATACCAGAGAAAACCCGATTTGTCAATAGTTTTTTTCTGCGATTTTCGGAAATGTTCTTCGCGTCAAAAGAAACCGCTGCCGTCAGGCAGCGGTGTTGTTTTTGCTGTCAGAGGGCGTTGATGGCGGTTTCAATCTCTTTTGCGACATTTTCCGGTACGATCTTCTTGGAGACGACCAGATCGAAAATCTCCCCGCAGGTCTTCTTATTGAAGAGCTTGATGGGATATTTCATCAGATTGGGCGCCTTTGCTCTGATGATCTCAACGCATTTGGCGTTGTCAAAGCAATCTTTTACAGTCATACTTCTGAAGTCCATGATTTTGCTCCTTTCTTGTGCTTTGCGAATCAGAATGTTCAACATTCTGAACTAATTTCATTCTACCACAGAAAGTAAAAAGAGTCAATATGAACGAAAAATGTAACAGTTCTGTCAAAAAGACTGCCTGAAGCGATCCGGAGGCACAGCGGAAGCGGGCCCGATAAATCAGCCGGTTCCCAGAGCGCGGAGAACAGCTTCCGCGCAACGCATACCGTCGACCGCCGCGGAAGTGATCCCGCCCGCGTAACCGGCTCCCTCTCCACAGGGATAGAGCCCACGGACAGAGGAAGAGAGATCCTCGCCGCGGAGGATCCGCACCGGGGAGGAGGAGCGGGTCTCAGGACCTGTGAGGACCGCGTCCGGCACGTCGAAGCCTGCAAGCTTCCGGCCAAAGTCCGGAAGCGCCGCCGCGATCGTGTCGGTGATCACCGATGGGAGGAAGCACCGCAGGTCTGTCCAGAAGACACCGGGACGGTAGCTCGGCAGAACAGCGCCGGGACCGGCGCTCGGCTGCCCGGATAAGAAGTCCCCGACCAGCTGGGCGGGCGCGGTGTAACGCCCACCCGCAAGACGGAAAGCGGCCTGTTCGATTTCGCGCTGCCAGTACATCCCCGCCAGGACGCCCTCGCCCGGGAAGTCCTCCGGCCTGAGCCCGACCAGCAGCGCAGAGTTTGCGTTGACTCCGTCCCGGGCGGAATAACTCATCCCATTGGTGACGATGCCGCCTGGCTCCGAGGCGGCGGCGAAGACCTGACCGCCCGGGCACATGCAGAAGGTGAAAGTGCTTCGGCCGTTCGGCAGGTGGACATGCAGACTGTAGTCCGCTGCAGGCAGGCTGCCCCGAGGCCGGCCGTACTGTGCGTGGTCGATCAGCTCCTGCCGGTGCTCGATGCGTACGCCCATGGCGAAGGGTTTGCGCTCCATGGGAACGCCCTGACCGTGCAGCGCCTCGAAGGTATCCCGCGCCGAGTGGCCGACGGCGAGGATCGCCTGCCGGCAGGGGAGCTCATAGTCTCCCTCCGGCCCGGCGACCGTAAGCACGGAGAGAGCGCCGCCGTCGGTCCGGAGCGATAGCAGCTTATGCCCGAAGCGGACCTCTCCGCCGAGAGAGACGACCTCCTCCCGGATACGCCGGACCACATCGATGAGGATATCCGTCCCGATATGCGGCTTGGCGTCGTAAAGCACCGCTTCCGGTGCACCGTGGAGATGGAACTGCTCCAGCACCCAAGCGATGCGGCGGTCATGGGTCCCGGTATTGAGCTTGCCGTCGGAGAAGGTGCCCGCGCCTCCCTCGCCAAACTGGACGTTGTTCTCCGGGTCCAGCGGCCCGCCGCTCTGAAAGCGGTCGATGGCCTCACGCCGGGAAAGAGCGTCCTGCCCGCGCTCCAGCACGATCGGGCGCAGACCGGCTTTTGCCAGGACGAGAGAGGCAAACATGCCTGCCGGGCCAAAGCCGACCACCACGGGCCGCTCCGGAGCGCTGCAGACCGGGATGGGATAGGCGGGCGCTTCGTACATCGTTACGTCCGGGCTCTTCAGACGCCGGACCAGCTTTTCCTCATCCCCCCTGAGCGCTGCGCTGACTGTGCAGACATAGTGGATACGGTCCTTTTTCCGCGCGTCCAGGGAACGCTTCCTGAGCGTCCAGTCGGTGATCTGCTCTGCACCGATGTGCAGCTTTGCCGCGGTGCGCTCCGGCAGCAGCTCAAGGCTCTCGTCCGGAGCCAGCTTAAGATTGCGGATCAGGATCATGCGCCGAGCCTCCCCGCGAGTCTGCCGCTGGCCCAGGCCCACTGCAGATTGTAGCCGCCGCAGGGCCCGTCGATATCCAGCACTTCCCCGCAGGCAAAGAGACCGGGATGGAGCCTGCTCTCCAGCGTCTCCGGGTCAAAGCCCTCCGTCAGCAGGCCGCCTGCCGTGACCTGGGCGGCGTCGAAGCCGTCGACGCCCCTCACCGGGAGGCGGAAGTCCGCACACTGCCGGGCCGCCTCCTGCAGATGTGCTTCCATGAGCGACGAGAGCTTTGCTGCGGCGGGGATGCCGGCGGCTTTTACCAGGATGCGGCCGAGGCGGTTGTGCAGCATCCCGGTGAAGAGCTCGGCGGCCTCCAGTTCCGGGAACTGCGTAAGCCGGGCGCTGATGAGCGAGCGGATGCCTTCTTCTTCATATGGAAGAAGCTGCAGATGCAGCATCTGGCCGTCGCCCCCGAAGGAGACAGCCCGGGAGAGGTCGAAGCCGGCGGGACCGGAGACGCCGGTCTCGGTGAACTGGATCTCACCGCTGCTCTCCGCCAGCAGTACGCCGTGCCGCGTCAGGCGAAGCTTTGCCTGCACGCGGATGCCCTTGAGGGCGCGCGGGTATTCGGGATCGGTGAGGATCCGGGTCAGAGAGGGGTAGAGCGCGCTGCGTTTGTGGCCGAGGGCTTTCCCCAGGCGGTAGCCGTCCATCACGCCGCCAAGCTTTGCGCCGGCGGCGCCGCCGCAGGCCAGGATCACAGCGTCCGCATGCAGGGATTCCTCACCGCTTCGCAGACGGTAGCCGGTTTGATCCGCGGTGATCTCCTCCACCGGGAAGGAGCAGCGCTGCTCAACACCGGCGCGGTCGAGGGCGAAGCGCAGCACATCCAGCACGCTGTTGGCGGAGTCCGAGAAGGGGTAGATCCGTCCGCCGGGCTCCGTCACCGTCAGAAGCCCGAGCTTTGCGAAGAAGCTCTGGGTGTCGACTGGCGAGAAGGCGGCAAGCGCCGGGACTGCAAACGCCGGGTCCGTACCGAAATAGTCCTCCGGCACGGCGTTTTGGTTGGAGAGATTGCAGCGGCCGTTGCCGGTGGCGAGGAGCTTGCGTCCCACACGCTGCTGGCGCTCCAGCAGCAGGACGCGGCGGCCGGGGACCTCGGCGGCGGTCAGCGCGGCGATCATGCCGGAGGCGCCTCCGCCGACGACGGCGACTGTGGAAAAGGCAGGTTTCATGGCTGTTCTCCTGTTTGATGTCTCAATAAGCGAGCGCATCCTTGGGTTGGATGAGGTCGCGTTTTTTTCCCGGGCTCAGATCAGCTCGGCGAGAACGCTGAGGGCATTCTCCAGATCCGGGACGCTGAGGGACGAATAGTTCAGGACAAAGGTATGCGCCGGGGCGTCCTCCGGCCGGTGGTAGTAGACCGAGATCGGGAGCAGGTTGATCCCTCGGGCCAAAAGCTCTGCGCGGAGCTGTTCATCCGGCTTTTGCGTTCGGATGCGCAGCAGAAAATGCAGGCCCGAGTCCCGCTCCAGCACGTCGATCTTCTCGGCGATCGGCGCCTCCGCCATAAGCTGCAGAAGCTGGCGGCGGAGCCGCGCGTAGTAGAGCCGCATCCGGTTGACGTGCTTCTCGAAGTACCCGCCGGAGATGAAGCGCGCCAGCGTGTACTGGTCAAAGTTCGAGACCGTACAGGAATAGAAGGCGAGCCGGCGGTAGAACGCGTCGGCCAGCGCCGGGGGCAGAATCATATAGCTGATGCGGATGGTGGATGCGAGGCTCTTGGAAAAAGTGTTCATGTAGATGACGCGTTCCTGCCGGTCGATACTCTGCAGAGAGGGGATCGGCCTGCCGGTCAAACGGAACTCGCTGTCATAGTCGTCCTCAATGATGTACCTGCCGGGCTGCACACCGGCCCAGGCCAGCAGCTCATAGCGCCGCGACACCGGCATTGTGACCCCGGTGGGGAAGTGGTGCGTCGGGCTGATGTGGGCAATGTCGGCGCCCACAGCCTCAAGCCCCGTGACCGTGATGCCGGAGGCATCCATCTGGGCCCAGTGGCAGACAGCCCCGTGCGAGGCGTAGATCTGGGCGATCTTGCGGTAGCCAGGGTCTTCCAGGCAGAAGACCCGATCCAGACCCAGCAGTTGGATTAGCAGCCCGTACAGATATTCCGTCCCGGCGCCGATGATGATCTGGTCCGGGTCCACCCGCATCCCGCGGAAGGAGGCCAGATGCGCCGCGATCGCCTCCCGCAGCGGCCGCACGCCTCCACACGGGGAGGGGACAAGCAGGTCCTCGCCGATCTCGCTGACGGTTTCCCGCATCAGGTGCGTCCATACCGAGAAGGGGAAGCGCTCGACCGGCGTGCGGTTCCCGGAGAGATCGGTGAGTGCGGTCGTTTGTACCGGCGGAAGCCGGATCTCTCCTCCCGAGGCCGGCGGAAGGACCTGCGGCCGGTCGCTGAGATCGGCGACAAAATATCCTTTCTTCGGCTCCGAGAGGACATAGCCCTCGTCGATCAGCCGGTTATAGGCGGATTCCACCGTGATGCTGCTCACGCCGAGATTGCCTGCGAAGCTGCGCTTGGAGGGGAGCCTGTCGCCCGAGGCGAGCTGCCCGGAGAGGATATCTTCCCGCAGACAGTCGACCAGCTGCTCGTAGAGCGGCCGGGGATCCTCAGAGGAGAGCGCATAGGTCAGCAAGACAGTCACCGCCTTCTGGCATGGTACGGGATGGTAAAATTAATGTGATTTTCATGCCAGCTGCATCATACCATTTCGGTTCGGAAAGAGCAAGAGAGAAAAGAAAAATGCATGTATGGACACATCGAAAAGGGTGTCAAAATGGCCTTGTGACTTTTTTACAAAATTGAAGAAGCATTTTTTACATATGTTATAAAATTATCGAAAGCGGTTGAATTTGGCCTTGATAACCTTTAAAATAATGGCATAAGGGGGATAGACTGTCCCGTTCTGCGGGATGAAAACGAAAGATCAAGATCAAGACAAAATAGGGGGAATAAGAACACCAATGAGAGACCTGAAGCATCTGCAATACTTTGAAGATCTCCTGCAGGTGGCGAACAACGCGCTGATCACACAGGCCAGGGAAGAGGGCAAGGTCTGCGTCGCGTACACCTGCGAGAACGTGCCCGAACCGCTGCTGAATCTTCCGGGCGCCTTCTCGATCCGCCTGCATGCGCCAAACACCGGCTCCATGGACATCGCGACCTATTATATGACCAACCTGCTGTGCGAGCCGAGCCGCGCTCTGCTCGAGCGCGCGATCGAGGGCGGTTTCAACTTTGCCGACTGTGTGATCACGCCGGACGGATGCACGATGATCAACCGCGCCGTGGAGAACATGGAGCTGCTGAACACCATGGGGAAGGACAAGCCCAACTTCTTCCACTCCTATATGGAGATCGCCTTTAAGAACACCGAGAACGATGTGAACCTGTCCGTGCTCCAGTGCACCAACCACATCCTCAACCCGCTGCACGAGAAGTACGGCATCGATGTCTCGGACGAGGCGATCCGCAAGGCTGTTGCGGAACACAACCGCCTCTGCCGTGTGATCCGTGAGATCGGCAACTTCCGCAAGGAAGCGCGGCCCCGCATCACGGGCTACGAGTTCCACACGCTCTGTCTTGCGACTTATGTCTGTCCGCAGCATCTCGTCCTGGACAAGCTCGAGGAGACGCTGGAAGAGCTGAAGACCCGCGAGCCGGACGAGAAGCAGCCCTGGCGTGCCCGCGTGCTGGTGGTCGGCTCAGAGGTGGACGACGGCGGCCTTATTAAGCTGATCGAAGAGTGCGGCGCCTTTGTCTGCTGCGACCGCTTCTGCTTCGGCTCCTATCCCGGCCGTGTCGAGATCGAACTGAACGACGAGGAGGACGCCCTCACGCAGGTGTGCCGCCACTATATCCGCAACTGCCAGTGTCCGCGCATGATGAACCAGCAGAAGGTCTACGGCCGCAAGCAGTATGTCGCCGAGCTCGCGAAGGAATACGGCGCCGACGGCGTCATCTACGAGCAGGTCAAGTTCTGCGATCCCTGGGCTTATGAGAGAACGCTGGGCTCCGCCATGCTGAAGGAAGACTACGGCTATCCGGTGCTGTCGGTGGACCGCCCGTACAACATTGCCTCCTCGGTGGGCCAGATGCGCACCCGTGTCCAGGCTTTTGTCGAGAGCATTGAGATCAAGGCGATCCAGAGAGGAGGGAGAGCATGAAGACCGTCCAGAAGGTAGTCAATCCTGTCAAGCGCGCCGGCGAACAGTCTCCCGGCAAGATCTATAACGAGAAGCTCAAGGTCCGTGCCCGCCGTGAGTGGCGCGGCGTCAAGGACACCTTTTATGATTATACCCGCTGGCTCTATCTGATGTCCGTGCTGGGCCGCTTCATCATCGTGCCGCGCAACATCAAGGGCTTTTTCCGTTATCGCTGGATGATGAGCTATCTTTTCGTGCCCCACGGCATGGACAAGTTCACCGTCGGTCTGCGCGACGAGGCGCTGCGCCTTGCGCACACCTCCTTCAACTTTGTCATCGCCGACGTCACCCAGGCCATTGCCAACTGCTTCCGCGGCGACCGCCGTGTCGGCAACGACAAGGCCTATTCCGACGAGTGCGTCCTGACGGACGAGAACTCCATGGTCACCTTCATGATGGGCTTCGATACGAAGAAGGTCCACACGATCCTGCGTGAAGTGCCCACCATGTTCGCCTCCAACATCTTCCATCAGTTCAACGTCATGCACTATCTGGACATTGCCCAGCAGTACGGCATCCCCGGCGACGTCTGCCCGATGCCTGAGGCGGAAGCGGGCATCTCCATCGACGACGACTTCTGCGTCCTGGGCCGCTGCGCGGTGCAGAACAACACCACCTGCGACGGCTCTCTGATGGGCAACGGCATCATCGCCAAGCGCCTTGAGCGCGAGTACGGCATCCCCACCTTCCAGCTGGCGACGCCGCTGCGCCATAAGGAGCCGGACGTCATGGACTATGCCGCACAGGAGATCAAGAACGCGATCGCCTTTGTCGAAGAGCACACCGGCGTGAAGTGGGACTGGGATATCTATTTCCAGGCGGCCAAGCGCGTCAACGACGCGACCCGCTGCCGCATTGCCCAGATGGAGATCAACTCCACCCCGTATCCGCAGTTCTTCGGCGCGGCCTTCAGCCTCTACAACGACACCAACTACATGGGCAACTCCGGACGCAACGCCGATTTTGTCAAGATCGACCACAAGCTGCTGGCCCTCGCCGAAAAGGGCTACCGCGAGAAGCGCATGTACGCCAAGGAATACCGCCACCGCTGCATCGTCTGGGGCGTGCAGCCGCAGTATGTCATCGACATGCTCTACTGGATGGTCCAGTGCTGGGGCGTTGTGCCGCTGACCGACATGCTCTCCGTCATCAACACCGACATGATCGCCGAGGAGGATACCCCGGAGAACCGTGAGCAGGCCTACCGCGACATGGCCATGCTGAACATGGAGATGATCATGCGCAACCATACCCACGGCGGCCACAAGGTCCTGGTGGAAGACCTCTGGGAGCTCTGCGAGAAGATGAACGCCGATATCGTCATGATGTGGGAGCATATGAGCTGCAAGGCCCTCACCGGCATGCACGGCATGTTTGAAGAGCAGGCCCGCGAGCGCGGCATCCATCTGATGTGGGTTTCCCATGACCTCTGCGATCCCCGAGTGTTCACCCGCCAGGCGATCCGCGACCAGGTGAACGCCTATATGCGCACCGTCATGCGTGAGGAACCGCTGGATCCGTCGCTGGAGAACATCCCAGACAACGAAGCCTATTAAGGAGGGACAAAGGTATGATGTCGAAGCTTGTCAAGATCCCGCTGATCGCACTGGCCATCGCGCTTGGCTTCTTTGTGGTCACGTTTACCGTCTATTTCTTTAACCTGGATATGAAGGCCACCGCGCTGCTGGCTCCGCTGCTGGAGAAGTGGTACGACAACCTGCCGCGCAAGCAGTATATCTGATCCGTAAAGTGAAAAAGGTCCCTGGCCTTCGCCGGCCGGGGACCTTTTGCTATTGAGAAAAAACCTCAGATGTGATATACTCCTATGGATTAAAATGATAAAACAGGAGATGTGATTTTCATGAAGCTCGGCATCGTCGGACTTCCAAATGTCGGAAAGACGACGCTTTTTAACGCGCTGACCGGCTCCAAGGCGGAGACCAGCGCTTATTCCAATGCGGGCGCCAAGCCCAACATGGGCACGGCGAAGGTGCCGGACGAGCGCCTCGACTGGCTTGCGGACTACTATCACCCGAAGAAGTATTCTCCCGCGACGGTGGACTTTGTCGACGTGGTCGGTGTGAGCACCGGCGGCGGAAAGGGCAACGAGGTCTTCCAGACCATCCGCCAGGTGGACGCCCTGGTCGAGGTCGTCCGCTGCTTCGACAACGACGATATCTTCCTCGAGAAGGCCGATGCCGTGCGGGACGCCGAGTCCTTTGAGCTGGAGCTGATCCTGGCGGATCTGGAGATTGTTGAACGCCGTCTGGACCGTGCCAGGAAAAATGCCAAGAGCGGCGATAAGAAGTACAAGCGCGAGGTCGAGATGTGCGAGGCGCTGATCGCCCACCTGGAGGCCGAAAAGCCCGCGCGCGAGTTCGAGTTCACCGAAGAGGACCAGGACATCCTGGCTGACGGCGGTCTGCTCACCGTGAAGCCCGTCATCTATGTCGGCAACCTGGACGAGAGCGGCATGGCCAACTGGCGGGAAGACCCTAACTTCCAGGCGCTGTCCGCCTATGCCGAGAAGCAGGGCGCGGCGGTGCTGCCGGTCGCCGCGAAGTTTGAGGAGGACCTGGCCGAGCTGGACGAGGAAGAGGCGCAGATGTTCATGGAGGACCTGGGCCTCACCGAGAGAGGGCTGGACCGCCTGATCAAGACCTCTTACGATCTGCTGGGTTACATCTCCTTCCTGACGGCGGGCGAGGATGACGTTCACGCCTGGACTATCGTCCGGGGAACCAAGGCGCCCAAAGCGGCGGGCAAGATCCACAAGGACATCGAACGCGGCTTCATCCGCGCCGAGATCGTCGCCTTCGAGGATCTCCGGAACTGCGGGAGTATGGCGGCTGTGAAGGAGAAGGGCCTCTTCCGTCTGGAGGGCAAGGAATATGTCATGCAGGACGGCGACGTGACGATGTTCCGCTTCAACATCTGAAAATCTGAGAAAGCCTGCAGCCACCCGAAGAACCCCGAAGAGCCCCGAAAAGCCCCGAAAAGCCTTGACAGAAGCGGGTTTCGATGCTATATTATCGTGGAATTGAAAAAGACTGCGACGGAGAACACCGTGTGTGCGGATGCCCAGAGAGAGCGGCCGGGGCTGTGAGCCGCTTCTGAAGCACATGCAAAGGTGACCGCTCCCGAGTCGGGAGGAGGAAATGCCTCCCCGCCAGCACGCGTTATGTGCCTCAACGAGTGAAAGAACAAGGTGGAACCGTGTATTTTATGCACCCTTGGCGAAAGCTGAGGGTGTTTATCTTTTAGGAGGGAATGTTATGAAGATCATCTACAAAGACGGTACCGTCGGCGAGTGCCCGCAGGAAGAGGAACTGCACGTCCTTCGCCATACCGCGGCCCATATCATGGCCCAGGCCATCAAGCGCCTCTATCCGCAGGCGGACTTTGCTTTCGGCCCCGCCACCCAGAACGGCTTCTATTACGACGTGGACCTGGGGGATACCAAGCTCACGACCGAAGACCTCGAGGCCATCGAGAAAGAGATGAAGAAGATCACCAAGGAGAACCTGCCGATCAAGGCTTTTGTCCTGCCGCGGGAGGAAGCCCGCAAGCTGATGGAAGAGCGCGGCGAAAAGTACAAGGTCGAACACATGGCGGATCTTGCGGACGAGACGGAGTTCAGCTTCTTCCAGCAGGGCGACTATGTGGACATGTGCCTCGGACCCCACCTGACCTACACCAAGGCGCTGAAGGCCTTCAAGATCACCCAGCAGTCCGGCGCCTACTGGAAGGACGACAGCAGCAACAAAATGCTCACCCGCATCAACGGCGTCGCCTTCCGCACCGCGGAAGAGCTGCAGGAGTGGGAGCGTCAGCAGCAGGAGGCCAGAGAGCGTGACCACCGCAAGATCGGCCGCGAGATGCAGCTGTTCATGACGGACGACCTGGTCGGAAAGGGCCTGCCCATGTTCCTGCCCAACGGCTATATTGTCTGGCAGGAACTGGAGAACTACATCAAGGCCAAGGAGCGCAAGCTGGGGTATCACCATGTGATGACCCCCTGCGTCGGCACGGTGGACCTGTACAAGACCTCCGGCCACTGGGATCACTACAAGGACAATATGTTCCCGGCCATGGATATGGAAGGCGAGGCCTACGTGCTGCGTCCCATGAACTGCCCCCACCATATGCGTATTTTTGCAAACAGGCCCCGTTCCTACCGCAACCTGCCCATCCGCATTGGCGAGATCGCCCATGACTTCCGCTATGAGGCCTCCGGCACCCTGAAGGGGATTGAGCGCGGACGCCATTTTTGCCAGAATGACGCGCACCTCTTTGTGACGCCGGAGCAGATCAAGGATGAAGTCGCCTCTGTTTGCGATCTGATTTTCGATGTGTACAAAGACTTCAACATCACGGATTATCGCTGTGTGCTGTCGCTGCGCGATCCTGCCGACAAGAAAAAGTACCACGATGACGACGAGATGTGGAACACTGCCGAGAGCGCACTGCGCGAAGTCCTTGTCGAACTGGGCATCAACTTTACCGAGGAGATCGGCGAGGCCGCCTTCTACGGCCCGAAGCTGGACGTCAACGTGAAGCCTGCCGTCGGTGCGGAGTACACCCTTTCGACCTGCCAGCTCGATTTCTGCCTCCCGGCCAGATTCCAGCTGACTTACATCGACCGCGACGGCAGCGAGAAGTGCCCGGTTGTCATCCATCGCGCCATCCTCGGTTCGCTGGACCGCTTTATGGCCTACCTGATTGAAGAGACCAAGGGTCGCTTCCCGGCGTGGCTCGCTCCGGTTCAGGTCAAGGTGCTCCCCATCAGCGAGAAGACGCTGGACTATGCTTCCCAGGTGAACGAAAAGATCCTTGACGCCGGGTTCCGTGCTGTTCTGGACACTTCCAATGAAAAGATCGGATACAAAATCCGTCAGGCACAGCAGGAAGACCGCGTCCCCTACATGCTGGTGATCGGCGCTAAGGAAGCGGAAACGGGCGCTGTCGCCGTGCGTACAAGAGACGGGCAGGATCTGGGCGCCATGCCTCTGGACGACTTCCTCGCGAAGATCGGGAAGGAAGTTGCCGAGAAGCTGTAAAAATTCATATCCTGTTTCTTGAACGGGACCCCTATCCTATATATAATAGGAAAAACCGGCTGCATGATATTGTGAGAGCAGTCAGAAACGGAGTTGGAGGCTGTACCGATGGCATATTGTTCAAAATGCGGCGCATATATCCCGGATGGGCAGACGGTCTGTCTCGCCTGCGGGTACGATCCGTCGGCCGAACAGAAGGCTGCGGAAGCTCAGAACGGAACACGCTCCGCCTCGGCAGCCGTACAGCGGGCGTCGGGTACGCAGCGCGCGGGCAACGAGGAGTTGCGCCGCCGGCTGGAAGAACAGCGTCAGCGCTCCCAGGAACAGAGCCGCCAGTGGGCGGAGCAGGAGCGCCAGCGCCGGGAAGAGCAGGCCGCCAGAGAAGAAGCCCGCCGCCAGCAGCAGGAAGAGAACCGCCGCTGGGCGGAGGAAGAACGCCGCCGCAGGCAGGAAGAGCAGAGAAGCCGCATGCCGTATGACAGCGAGGACACCTATCGCTACACCGGGAGCCGAAGCACAGCAGGAGAGGGGAACAAGGCGCTCGCCGCGCTGAGCTATCTGAGCGTGCTCTTCGCTCTGCCCTATATCTTCACACCGCAGGACGAGTTTGCCAAGTTCCACGCCAAGCAGGGCCTGAAGCTATTCGTGTTCGGCATCATCGCCGACGCGCTCGGAGCGCTGACCGGCTTCGGCTGGGTGGTTACGCTGCTGAGACTGTATATGATCTATAAGGGTATGAGCAATGCGCTGAACGGGATCCGGCTGCCGCTGCCCTGGATCGGCGAAATTGGAGAAAAGTAAAAAAACGGCAACAAAATTGTTAAAAAGGAATTGACAAATGGAGTCGCGAGGTGTATATTATTTTTCGCCTCGCGGCTTGGTTTTTACGGTCAAAGAGGACGGTCGAAAAAGTTTTTCAGGATTTGAAAAAAAGTTCTTGACATCCGGTTTTCCGCGTGGTATTATTGCAAAGCTGTCGCGAGAGGCAGCGGATGTACCTTGAAAATTGAACAATGTAAGAAAGCTTATGCAAATAAGCACCAGAACGGGTTATATATGGAGCATATATATGACTCCGAAATTCTTTTGAGAGCTGGAAAGCGAACAAGAGATTGATTAGATCGGCGATCGGAAGCTCAGCCGTTTTAATACAATTTATTGAGAGTTTGATCCTGGCTCAGGATGAACGCTGGC
>JAFTGD010000033.1 GCA_017458065.1 Oscillospiraceae bacterium | reverse complement strand
GGATGAGATCGCTGCCGGTATCGAGATGGCAGTTGCAAAGCGCTGCTTTGTCATGGCCAAGAAGGCCGGCGCCACCGACAGCATCACGCTGACCGGCGGCTGCGCCAAGAACGACGGTCTGAAGGAAGCCATCGAGCATGTTCTGAAGCTGAAGGTCGTCAATCTCAAGACCGACCCGCAGCTCATGGGCGCGCTGGGTGCTGCCGAGTATGCCCGCCAGAAGGGCCTCGCGAAGAAGTAATTTCCCTGATTAAGACAGATCCAGCCTCGAAAGAGGCTGGGTTTTTTATTGCCCGGGGCCGGCGGGAAAGAAATCGCGGATTATCCGGGTCCGCTTGTTGCATTCTCGGGGCCTGTTTGATAAAATAAAAAAGAGTATCCCGTCCAAAACAGCGGGCAGCGTAGAGCGGCGAAAGAATCCGCAGCCAGTGAGAGGAGCGTGTCAGACCATGCCATCGCCTGAAGTCGTCCACCTTTTGTGCCCTGAATGTGTGGAAGCCGTCAACGTGACGGTCTATCGGAGCATCGACAACCGGCTGCCCGACGCGGCCGATAAGGTGATCTCCGGGGAACTGTTCAAATACCGTTGCCCTCACTGCGGCAGAAAGGACCGTCTGGAATACGACCTCTCCTTCCACGATGCCGAGCACAACGCCTGGATCCAGGTGGTCCACGACCCCGCTCAGATCCCGGATTACGTCACTGCGCTGAACCTCTCGAGCAGGCATCAGGGGCTCCGGGTGCGCATCGTCCACAACATCCACGAGATGCGGGAAAAGACGATGACCTTTGTCATGGGCCGGGACGACCGGATCCTGGAGATCTACAAGTATATCGCGAAGGCGCAGTTTCTGCTCCAGTCGCCGGACTTTGTCCTGACCAGAGAGCCTTTCTACGCCGGGAGCGCCGAAACCGGAGACGAAGTCGTCACCTTTCTGGGAAAGGGCGGGAAGCGGGAACTTGCCCCTCTGGATGAGAGCTATTATCAGTTCCTGCACACCGAGTTTGCCGGGCAGATCCAGGCGGAAGCAGGCCGTTATGTCTACGACAGCGCCTGGGCGAAAGAGTTTGCAAAAGGCATTGTCTGAAAGCTGAACACGGTTTTTCTTGGAAAGGAGTTTGTTTCTATGAGCACGGAATTTGTTTTTGTCAAGGGCGATATCACCAGGGACCACGGCGTCGACGCCATCGCCAATGCCGCCAACACCACGCTCCTCGGCGGGGGCGGCGTCGACGGGGCGATCCACCGCGCAGCCGGTCCCGAGCTGCTGAAGGAGTGCCGCACGCTGAACGGCTGCCGCACCGGCGAGGCCAAGATCACCAAAGCCTACCGCCTGCCCTGCAAGTATGTTATCCATACTCCCGGCCCCGTCTGGCACGGGGGCAAAAGCCACGAGCGCGAGCTGCTGGCCTCCTGTTACCGCTCGTGTCTGGAGCTGGCCGTCGAAAACGGATGCCGCAGCATCGCCTTCCCCTCCATCTCCACCGGCGTATACCACTTCCCGCTGGAGGAAGCGGCCCGGATCGCCGTTGAGACCGCAAAGCAGTTTGTCGCCGAGCACCCGGACAGCCTGGATGTGATCAAGTGGGTGCTCTTTGACGACCGCACCCTCGCTGCCTACGAAAGCACGCAGCAGTAAAAACCGCGCAAAAAGGCCGGAGCTTCCCGTTCATCAGGAACGAGGGGCTCCGGCATTATTGATTTGAACTTATTCCAGCCGCATCTTCAGCCGGAACCGGTCTGTACCGGCCGCATATTGCACATCCGCCATACTGCCGGAGATGAGCGGCATCATCGGCGGCAGGTGCCCGATGTCCAGATCCAGCAGGATCGGGACCCGGAACTCTCCGAGTATATCCGTCACGGCCCGGATGTGGTCCAGCCCCATCACGTCCTGCTGTCCTGCGAGGGGTCTGCCAATCAGGAAGCCTTTTACATGCCGGAACCATCCGGCATTTTTCAGCTGCCAGACCGCGCGGCGGATCCCGAACACATTCAGGTCGCAAGCCTCGAGGAACCAGATCAGTCCGTCTTCTTCGTACTTCTCTGCAAACGCACTGACCCTGTCGTATTTTGTGCCGCAGAGCATGGTCAGGATGTCCATGCAGCCGCCGATCAGCCGGCCGGAAAAGCCGAGCTCTTCTTCCGCTCCCCCCGGCAGGATGCCCTTTTCAGGGTCCCAGGCGATCATCTTTCTCGGCTCGGTACAGGCATAGGGTTCCAATGGGTGGTCCGCGTCCTTGTTCGGGTTTGTCTCATAGGCCGGGTACCCCGCCATCTCCAGCTTCTCGCCCCGGAGAAGGCTCCAGGCGTCCTCGATGGCCTCATGCCAGGGCTCCATGCCAAACGATGCCGCGCAGGGTCCGTAGACGGACGCCGTATCGCAGAGCGTCGCCAGAAGAAAGGTGATGTTGGTGTTGTCCGAGTAGCCCATGAACCACTTGGGTTCCGCCTTGGCGATGGCGTCGAAGTCCACATAACGCAGGATCTCGCACATCAGCTCCCCGCCTCCGCAGGAGATCAGGGCGTCCAGGCTCTGATCGCACAGCATGTCGGTGATCTCTCTCCCGCACTTGTCGGGGCTGGTACTGATGCCGATCCCGTCTCCGGCGTAGGCGTTCGGGCCGCAGACCGTCCGATACCCCTTCCGCCGCAGGACCTCCTGCGCGTGGTCAAAGGCCGACCGGTAGGGCTCGATGCTGCAGCCGAAAGATGGCGCCGGAAAGCCGATCGCCGCTCTGTCCTGAATGAATTTCGGATATCTCATGTTCTTCCCTCTCTGTCTCTTGATTCTGCTTCCCATCTTACCACACCGTTCCCGCTCTCTGCAAGCCCGGACGCGTCGAGAACGTATGTTTCTCCCCTTTCCAAACTGAATGGCGGGAATCTCGTTTTCCCGCTTCCTGTTCCCGCGTCTTTATGCTATACTGGTTTCGGTCAGGCAAAGGCGCATTCGGCGCGATCGGGGGAGCCGATTCTTCCCGCGCTTTCTGTTATCGGAGGGCAGCGCGTATGCACAGTGTGAAAGCAAAATCCTTATTGACCCGGTGGAACGGCATGAACGTTTACCGGGGCTGTCTGCACGGCTGTATCTACTGCGACTCCCGCAGCGCCTGCTACCAGTTCACCCATCCGTTTGAGGACATCGAGGTCAAGGAAAACGCCCCGGAGCTGCTGGAGAGCATCCTCCGCAGCAAACGGAAACGAATCATGATCGGCTCCGGCTCTATGGCGGATCCCTATCAGCCCTGCGAGAAGGACCTGCTGCTGACCCGGCGCTGCCTGGAGCTTCTCGGCCGCTATGGCTACGGTGCGACGGTCATCACCAAGTCCGATCTTGTGCTCCGGGATCTGGATCTCTTTGAAAGCATCAACCGCAAGGCAAAAAGCGTCCTGCAGATGACGCTGACGGTCGCGGATGACAGGCTCAGCCGGCTGCTGGAGCCCAATGTCTGCACCACCTCCCGGCGCTATGAGGTCTTGAAGGAATTCCAGCTGCGCGGGATCCCCACCGTCGTCTGGATGACGCCGATCCTGCCCTATCTGACCGATACAGAGGAAAACATCCGCGCCATTCTGGAGTACTGTGTCGATGCCGGCGTCAAAGGCATCGTCTGCTTCAACATCGGCATGACGCTGCGGGATGGAAACCGGGAGTATTATTACCGGGCCCTGGACCGGCTGTTCCCCGGCCTCTCCGGGTGGTACCGGGAACAATACGGCGCCGCCTATGAGGTCGTCAGCGAGCGAAACAGCGAACTGATGAGGCTCTTCCACGAGACCTGTGAACGCCATGGCATCCTCCACGATCCGGAAGCCTGCTTCCGCTACACGTCGGAGTTCCCGGAGGAAGACCGGCAGATCTCTCTTTTTGAATAGCGACGCCCACTGTATGCAGGAAGGCCGCGGACTCCCCGCGGCCTTCCTGTTTATGTGCTTTGATGCCTGCTCAGTCGATTCCGTACACCGGAACATACTCTCCTTCGGAGTAGTCGGTGATACCGTGCAGCGCCTCCAGGACCGAAGTCGCCTCTCCGACAGCGCCGCCGGCAATGCGCTCCTGCTGCAGCTCCTCTTCCTCGTTGCCTTCGATGGCGATGCCGGAGAAGGTGTCGGCGTCTTCCTTCGGTTCAAACGGGGTATATTCTCCGCGTACCGCCGTATCGTTGTCCACATAGGGGACGGTTCCGAGGGGCAGGGGGACATAGTCCTCCTCGTCCAGCACCGCGGCTTCGACGATCTCGACGTCCGCCTCTTCTGTCGCCTGCGCCGCCACGACAAACAGCGTGGTCAGGAGCATCACCGCCAGAAAGACTATCAGGATTCGTTTCAGGTTCATATTCATCATACCTCCTGTTTTCGTATTACAAAAGCTTTTTCCGCAATTCTTCTCAGGGGCTCCGGATCGTTGCCCACGGCGGTTCTCTCCCAGCCGGGGATCCGCGGATCCGCCGCCCATTCCTCCGGGAAGGCGCCGTTTTCGTCGAAGCTCAGCACCTGCACCGGGCGGAGGGAGCGCACCGTGCGGATGTGGCGGACGAAGGACGAGAACAGATACTCGTTCTCCATCTCGCTCGGCAGCAGGAAGGTGCAGGTCAGGTCCGTCGGCTTGACAAAGCGCTTCTCGGCGTCCGCGATCAAGGTGACCTCCTGCGGGCTTGGAAAGCGGTACGCCAGCAGCACCCGGTGCGCCAGTTCATTCACGGTGTTGCCGCCGGAGGAATAGCCTTTCTCGCGGCTGACCTTCTCCCCGTAGTAGTCCAGCTCGAGCCCGGTCTCTGTCTTGACGGCGACGGTTTTCCCGTCCTCGGTTTCAAACACCGTCTCCGGAAGCCGCTTATCCGGCGAGCTGAACTGGTAGCCTACGATCGCCTCATCCGTCTCCGCCACCGTAAGCTTTGCAAAGTCCGTCGTCACGATCCCGTAAAACCGGATCGGCTTCCAGGCGTCGATGACGGTCAGATACGCCCAGGCTTCATAGGCGCAGCGCTGCAGGTCCTTCAGGAAGGGGAAGAGCAGCTGCTGGGCCCGATCCTCGATCTCCTCGCCGCTTCTGCCGTTCTGGACGCTGTCCAGAACGAGCTCGAACAGCGGTCCGGACACGGCCTTCACAGGGTTCTCGACCAGGTTTTCGATCGAAGCCGGGAGCCGGTACTGCTTCAGATTGCTCCGCTCACAGATTCGGTTTCGCACCTCCACGATCCGCCCGGCGATCTCTGACGCCTCTTCCAGTCGCTTCTGCGCGAGCGCCCCGGCCAGCTTTTCCACAACGGCGTCGACGCGGGCGTAGAATTCCTCTCTGCAGGGCTTCGGAATGCGCATGCTTTGGGGCGTGATGCGGATCTCCGGATTGCTCCGGACAAACTCGTTCAACGCCCCCAGCTCATCCTGCCAGCCGGTCTCCGTGTGTGCTGCGGCCTCTTCCATCGGATTATTCATTGATCAGGCGGAGCAGCGTTCTCTTCACGAGGGTGCGGGCGATCTCCACCTTGTACTCGTTCTTCGACAGGACCATCACCTTCGACACCGCCGCGTCGCCGGCGGCCTGTGCGCTCGCCTCCGTGATGCCGCCTTTGACGGCCTCCTCGGCCTCGGTCATGCGCTTTGGCGAGGGATAGCAGGCGCCGAGGACGATGTGGACCTGATGCGCCGCATCCTCCGCGACAGCGCAGTTCACCAGCGGGAAGTCGATGGACTTGCGCAGGGCAAACTTCTCGAAGCGGCTGTTCGCCGTCTTCGGAACACGCACTTTCTTCACCAGCTCGCCGTTCTCCAGGATGTTGGAGCGGAGCCCGTTTGCCGCGAAGAACTCCTCCGCCGGGATCTCCCGCGCGGTCGTGACAATCGTCGCGCCCAGCGCCGCCAGGGCCGGGGCCGTGTCGTGCGAGCTCGCCGCGAGGCAGCCGCCCTCGATGCCCAGGATGGAGTGATAACGGTTGTCGCCCTTATAGGCGTAGCACTCCTTACCGCCCTTGCGGGCGCAGACGAAGCGGTTGTCCGGGCAGCGGAAGTACCAGCAGCGGTGCATCTGGCAGATGTTCCCGCCGAGGGTCCCCATCTGGCGGATCGTCGGGGACGCTGCCCGGCTGCAGGCCTCTGCCAGCGCCTGCGCGTGGGTCCGGACCAGCTCGCTGTCCGCGATATCCTGCAGCTTCGCCAACGCGCCGATCACGATCTCATCCCCCTGCTCCTCGATGGACGCAAGACCGGGGATGGTTTTCAGATCGACAATATAATTGGGATAGTACGGGAGGCATTCGTCTTTGAGCGTACCGAGCAGGTCTGTCCCGCCCGCGATGACCATGACGTCCTCATGCGCTGCGAGGGCTGCCGCTTCTTCGATCGTCGAAGCCTGAATATGCTTGAATGGTCTCATCTCAATCCTCCTTCTTGATCTTGCCCATGGCCGCGAGAACCCGGTCCGGCGTGTAAGGCTGCATAACAATGAAGTCGCCGCCGATGGCGTTCTGGATCGCGCAGCCGACCGGTCCCGCGTTGGTGTGGGCGTGGGCGACGCCGGTGGAGCCGTACGCTCCGCCGCCGCAGCGCGTCTCAACCGCCACGTTGTTCATTACCGGCTGGTCCAGCGCGGTGGGGACCTTGTAGTCGTACATGTTGCCGTTCAGCAGGACGCCGGTGTTCTCGTCCCAGATGATCTCTTCTCTCAGGGCGCGTCCGGACGCCATGGTGAGCGCCATCTCCAGCTGACCCATGGCCGAGGCGGGGCGGATTACCTTGCCGAAGTCGTGAGCGGCTGTGTAGTCCAGGATCTCGACCATACCGGTCTCCGGATCCACCGCGACCTCGCAGAAGTCCACATTCATTGTCCGGACCACGTCGTTCTGGAAGGGGACGTTCGGCTTGCCGCAGAAGCCTTCGCCGAACTGCCCCAGACCCACCAGCGGGATCTGGACCGAGGGGTCAGCCTTCAGCGTCAGCATGGAATCCACAATATCCGCTTCCTCGGGGGATGCCGCGCCGACATACATATAGATGGCGTTCAGGACGCGGTTCTTCAGCATGATCGCAGCTTCCTTGGCCGCCCAGGTGCAGGTGGAGCCGCGGTCCGCCGCGTCGCCCTTTTGCCAGTTGGGATAGTTGCCCGCGTAGTAGACGATGACGTCTTCCAGCTTCATGCCCATCTCCTCGGCGATAACCATCTGGACGGCATCCGGCCAGTAGGTTCCGATTAGCGCCTCGGAATACGGCATGTAGACCTTGCCGTCGGTATTGAGACGGAGGTTGATGTTATAGGAAATCATGCCCCAGGTCATCGACCAGCATGCGCGGGCGGCCACGCCGTGATAGCGGCCGTCTTCCAGAACGCGCTTGCCAGCCAGGTGCCACTTCTCGTCCCAGCGGAAGGCCTTCTTCCCTTCCTCCATGCAGGCTTCCAGAGAGGGCTGGGTAATGATGACGTTCTTCATGATGACGTCGGTGATGTCCATCCCGAGCACGTCCGCGATCTTCGCAAACGCCAGGTTGACCGGCTCCCAGACGTCTTTGCCGGGGTCGGCTGTGGTGCAGGCGCCGTTTGTCACATAGTACTCCATCTCGGAATAGATGTTCGGGCAGGAGGTAGACTTGAAGCCCTGTGCGTTCGGCGGCAGAACCAGGTGTCCGTGGGTCTTGTCGCCGTAGCCGCCGCGTGCGCCGGACTGGTGCACGTTCTTGCAGTGGACAGCGCAGAGGGTTCCGTCCTCCTTGAAGCCGATGCGGATGGTGAAGTAGGTCTGCGGTACGGCAGCGTCAAAGGCCTGACGGCGGGTGCAGACCATCTTGACCGGGGCGCCGCCCAGACGCTTGGACAGAACCGGCGACAGTTGCGCGCCGCGCTTCTCCACAAAGTCGCAGTAGCGGGAGGCCATGTAGGGCGAGAGCGCGCGGACCTTGTCCTCGTGCAGGCCCATGCCCGTCATGGCCGAGACCAGCGGTCCGTTGGTCGGGAAGTGGGCGTGGTTTGTGACATAACACATCTTTTCACCGTCGGGGTTCCCCCAGGGGTCGTCGTCCCAGTAGGAGAAGTAGGCCGCCGGCATGGATCGGAACTGGCTCCACATCGGGCGTCCATACTCGATGGTCTCGATGTAGTCCGCTTCCTTGAAGCCCTCCTCGACATTGCCGTTTTCCCACTTGATCGCGGCGCCGAAGGTGTTGCCCGTCATGTTGCTCTCCGGGTTCATCTCCGGGCGCAGGATGGGCGCGCCGGGCTTTCCCGCTTCGCGGCAGTCCAGGATAAAGGGCAGCACTTCCCAGTCCACCTTCACGTAGTCGAGCGCTTTCTTGCAGATCTCTTCGCTCTCGGCCACGACCACACAGCCGACCTCGTCCCCTTCAAACTCCGCCTCGGTCCCCAGCAGAGGGCTCTGGCCGAAGGTGAAGTACGAGGGAATATACTTGGGCATTGAGGCGATCTCTTCGTCCTCATAGGTGAGGATCAGCTTCACGCCCTTGATCTTTTCCGCTTCGGAGATGTCCAGGCTTCTGATCTTTGCATGGCCGTAGGGGCTGCGCAGACACATGCCGTAAAGCGTACCGTCTTTGTAGAGGTCCGTGGGATACTTCGCCGCTCCGCTTGTCATGTCCCAGGACTGTCTGCCGGGGTGATCCCAGGTGCCGACATATTTGAACTCCTGGCGTTCGTCATTGGTTCCTTCCAGTTTCCATTCTGCCATTCCGGGCATGATCACTTACCCCCTTTCATCTCTGCCGCGGCTTCCGTGATCGCTTTCACGTGCCGGGCATAGGTACCGCAGCGGCAGATATTGCCGGACAGCTCCAGGCGGATCTGCTCCTCTGTCGGTGCAAACTCATATTTGTTCAGGATATACTTTGCCATGGTAAACTGCGCCGGCGTGCAGTAGCCGCACTGCGCGGTGTCGTTGCGGACATAGGCCTCCAGCAGCGGCCGGTATTCCGGATCCGCGGCGATGCCCTCGCTGGTCTCGATGCTCTTTCCCTCGCATTCCACCGCCAGCGTAGAGCAGGAGAGAGCGGGCTTTCCGTCGATCAGGACGGTACAGGACCCGCAGCCGCCGCGGTCGCACATCTGCTTTGCGTTGCCCGTCAGGCCGATCGCCCGGATCAGTGCCTCGCGCAGAGTCCAGTGGTCTTCCACGAACACGTCGTATTCCACATTGTTGATGCGGAAGGTCACCGTCTTCGGCAGCTCGAGCTCCTGATGGGCGCCGGTAAAGTGCGCTTTGAGCTTTTCAAAATCCGAGAACTGCTTCCCGCAGACGGGACAGGTGTAGACGAAGACCTGCTTCTCCGCGATAACGCCCTCCGCCGAAGCGGTGATGGAGCCAAGCCCCAGTGCGGAAAGCGTCGCTCCCGCAAGCGCGGCGGTTCCCGCCTTCAAAAACTCTCTTCTGGGAATTTGCGCCAAGTTGATTCCTCCTTTAAAATCAAGTTGATGACATAATAGCCAATTACTTAGAATTCTAACTAATTGGGCCTGCAAAACCGAAACGCCGGGGTTTCGGTTTTCTGACGTTGGGATTGCTGTTATTTTGCTTTGTACGCTTTTTTGGGGTCTCTGGTATAATGCGGCTCTTTTCGTGCCGACATGCTGAGCAGGTTGACGCGCATTTTCTCCATCAGGCTTTTCAGCTCCTGCAGCTCCTCTTCCGTGAAGCCTGCGAAGGTATCCACGATCCCATTGTGAATCTCTTCAAACAGCCATTCCCTGATGGCAAGGGCCTCCGCCGTGGGAACAAGGCGCTTCATGCGCTTGTCCTCGCCGAGGGTCTCACGGGTGACATAGCCGGCATTCTCCAGGTAATTGACGATGCTGTTGACCGAGGATGCCTTGATGCCGAAATACGCTTCCACATCCTTGGCAAAAACGTCTCGGGTCTTCGCCTCGAAGAGGATATAGTGAAGGATGATTGCCTGCGTATTCGTCAGGCTGGTGGGATTCTCCGGCTGAAGATAGCGGGTGTGGCCGGCTTCATTCAGGACGGATATTTTCTGGAACAGATCCATGATCTGGTATTCGGTCATCATTTCTTAGAATCCTAACTTTTTCTTTATCTTAACAGAATCTGAGCGGAACAGCAACTTACAACGAAATACAAGTCGTATTTTGTGAAAACTGTACAAGGCTCGGCTTCGCTTTTCAGGCAGTATTTCCAATATTGACTTTTCATGGGCGATTCACTACAATAAAATCGTCCGTTAACCCGTACAGACTACGCGCAAAGGAGAAAAAACATGGCATACAAAGTATTGGTCGTCAACGGCAGCCCGAAGGCAAACGGCTGCACCGCAACCGCGCTCGACGAGGTCGTCCGCACCCTGCACGAGGAAGGTGTCGAGACGGAGCTGCTCCACATCGGCAAAGAGAACATCCGCGGCTGTCTCGCCTGCGGCTACTGTCATACCCATGACGAGTGCGTCGTCAAGGACAAGGTCAACGAGGCCGCCAAACTGTTTGAAGAGGCCGACGGCCTGCTGGTCGGAAGCCCGGTTTACTACGCCTCGCCGAACGCCACGCTGATCGCGTTTCTCGACAGGCTCTTCTACAGCACCGGCTTTTCCAAGCAGATGAAGGTCGGCGCCGCGGTTGTGAACTGCCGCCGCGGCGGCAACACCGCCTCTTTTGACATGCTGAACAAGTACTTCACCATCTCCGGGATGCCGGTGGTCTCCAGCACCTACTGGAACCAGACCCACGGCTTCACGCCGGAGGACGTGAAGAAGGATCTGGAAGGGCTACAGACCATGCGCAACCTCGGCCGCAACATGGCTTTCCTGATCAAGGCCATTGCCGCCGAGAAAGCAAAATCCGGTCTGCCGGCGGAGGAGCATGACTCCTTCACCAGCTTCCCGGACGGGAAGTAAGGCGGCCGGACGAGATCGGCCATGGCCGCCAAATATCTCAACCTGGCCGCAGAGCTCCGGCAGCTGTGTGTGCAGCTGCACCGCCAGGGCGAGCGGAAGTTCCCCAGCGAGCCGGAGCTGTGCCGCCAGACCGGTTACAGCCGCGAGACGGTGCGCCGCGCGCTGGCCCTGCTGGAACAGGAGGGGCTGCTGACCCGCGAGCGCGGGAGCGGGACCTACCTCGCCGACGCTCTTGCCGGCAGGAGCGGGCGCATCGCTGTCGTCGTGTGCTGCGAGGGGGATTATCTCTATCCCCAGCTTCTGCGGGATATTGAATCCGTCTGCCGCCCGCGCGGTTTTCGAACCGAGGCGTATTTTACCGAGAACCGCACAGAGCGGGAGCGGGAAATCCTGACCGGGCTGCTGGCGGATCCCCCTGCCGGCATCCTGATGGAGGGGGCGAAGACCGCTCTCCCCAGCCCCAATCTGGATCTGCTGACCCGCCTCGGGAAGCTGGGGATCCCTCTTGTCTGGCTGCATGCCCCCCACGGCGTCCCGTCCGGCAGCCCCTGCGTACAGGACGACAATGCCGGCGGAGGGCGCCTGCTCACCCGTTATCTGCTGGACAAGGGCCACCGGGAGATCGCCGGGCTCTTCAAGTACGACGACCGGCAGGGTCCGGAGCGCTATGAGGGCTGTGTGACCGAGCTTGCGCAGGCGGGGCTCTCCCCCGCGGACGCGCATGTCCGCTGGTACGGGACGGAAGAGCGCGACGCCATCTTAAAAGGCCGGCTGGACTGGCTGCATCGCTTTGTCCATACCGGCCTTGGTTCCTGTTCCGCTGTGGTCTGCTACAACGACGAGATCGCCTACCCGCTGATCCAGTGTCTTCTGGCGGCGGGGTATCGGGTCCCGGAGGACGTCGCGGTGGTCAGTTTTGACAACAGCCACTACTGCCGGCTGAGCCCGGTGTCCATCACATCTCTCGGCCATGAGCGCCATCAGATGGGAAGCTCGGCCGCACTCACGCTGCTTACGCTGATGCGCGGCAGACAAGCCCATTCCTCCCGGCTGCCCTGGATGCTCTATGAGCGGGGCAGCGGCTGAACTCTCGGAAAAAATCAATAATCCCTTGCCCGGACGATCTCTTCTGTCAGCGTGTCTGAGGAGAAGGAGGTCTCGTCCACATAGGTCTCTTTCGCGGGTTGCTCCCCTGCCTCCAGCTGCTGGATCAGGGCGGCGACCCGCGGTCCGTGCAGGGGGTTGCACTCCACGCAGAGGTTGATTTTCCCCTCCAGGCAGTCCTGCAGCGCTTCCCTGACGGCGTCGAAGGAGAGGATCAGCACGCCGCCGTCTCCGCCATAGGCGATCCCCGCCTCTTCGAGAGCGCGGATCGCACCGAAGCTCATGTTGTCGTTTTCACTGTAGACGACGTCGATCTCCTCGCCCCTGCTCAGGAAATCCCGCACCAGTTCGTAGCTCTTGGCCTCGGTGTATTCCCCGGGGAGCTTGGCGACGATCTCCCACTCGGGGTGCGCCTCGACCGCCTCGTCCAGCGCGCGGCTGCGCATGATCTGGGCCGTGGCGCCGTCGGTGCCCTGGATGTGGAGGATCCGCAGCGGCTCCTCCGCTCTCCCCTCTTCGGCGAGCTTCTTTTCAAGCCAGCGCACGGCGGTCTGTCCCTCCGCCAGGAAGTCCGAACCGACCCAGCTGGTATAAAGGCTCTTGTCCTCCACGCTGATCTGACGGTCCACGATGATCACCGGGATCTTCGCGTCCCTTGCCTCCTGCAGAACGTCGTCCCAGCCGGACTCGGCGATCGGGGCGAGGACGATATAGTCCACGTCCTGCTGGATGAAGTTGCGGATCGCAAGCAGCTGGTTCTCCTGCCGCTGCTTGGCATTGTCGAAGATCAGTTCAAATCCGTTCTCCTCACACAGCGCCGCCGTCATGGAGGCGGTGTTGGCCATGCGCCAGTCGGATTCCGAACCCACCTGGGAAAAGCCCACGCGGATGAGCCGCTCCTCCTGAACGGCGGCATCCCGCTGTCCGCAGGCGGCGAGCAGCATCACCGCAAGCAAAAGGCAAACAAGACAGGTCATTTTCTTCATGGCGTCTCCTCCAGACGTCTCGGGATCCGGATGGTGATCTCGGTCTCCCGGCTCTCTTCGCTGTCGATGCGGAAGTCCAGCTCCTCGCCGAACATCAGCTGCAGCCGTTTGTACGAAGCCAGCACGCCGAAGCCCGTTCCCTCGTCGGTCCGGAGCGACGCTCTCAGCGTCTCCAGCGCATCCTTTGTGAGTCCGACGCCGGTATCCCTGACGCACAGAACGATCTGCTCCCCTTCCTGCGCACTGCTGATCATGACCGTGCCGCCGCCTCGCTTGGGCTTGATGCCGTGGTAGATGGCGTTCTCCACCAGCGGCTGCAGCGTCATCTTGGGGATCAGACAGCTGTCCAGAGCGGGGTCCATATGCAGCTCATAGCTGAGGATATCCTTGTAGCGCACCTGCTGGATCTCCAGATAGCTGCGCACGTGGAGCGCCTCCTCGCGGAGGGTGATGATGTCCTTGCCGTTGGAGAAGAAGGAGCGGAAGTACAGCGACAGGCTGGAGACCATCTCCACGGCCTGTTCGTTTTTCCCCGTCTCCACCAGCCACATGATGGCGTCGAGGGTGTTGTACAAAAAGTGCGGGTTGATCTGCGCCTGTACGAGGGCCAGCTCCATGCTGCGCAGACGGACCTGCTCCTGACGGTTCAGCTCCATCTGCTCGTTCAGGCGCGATGCCATTTCCTCCAGGCCCTCCCCGAGCGCGCGCAGCTTCTCATCCTCCGCCTGAACGGGCGGGCGCGGGGACAGGTCTCCCCGTCCGATCCCGGTGACGCGGCCGTAGAGCTCGTCGATGGGTCGGGTGATGCTGCGCGTGATGACAAAGCTTCTGCGCAGGGAGAAGACAATCGTGACGATCATGACGCCGGCAGTGAGGACCAGCTCGGTAATAAGCCACATGTTCTGCCGCTCCCGCAGAGCGGCCAGCGCCCCTGCCTCGTGATAGAGGTAGGTGTACATATAATCCTGGATGAGCTCGGTGATGACATAGACGTTGGTCTCCAGGCGGTGGATCCGCAGGTCGTAGCCGTCCGTGCTCTCGATCTCGCTCATGCAGTTCTTCAGGTTCTCACAGAGGTTCAGCACGCTGTTGACCGCTCTGCGGCTCTCCCTGTCCCTGGTGCTGCCGAGCAGCTTGGTCGCAAGCTCTTCCGCCGTCTCCACCTCGTCCCAGGGGATCTCATTTCGGCTGCCGGTGACGAAGTAGTACATTTTCAGGTCGACCTCGTCCTTGAAGTTCTGGTTGAACCGGGAGGCGGTGGAGATGTTGCTGCTGATCTGCGCGTACTGCAGACTGTAGACCAGAAACAGCAGCAGCACCATCGCCGACATCACGCAGAGCGGAACCGCGAGGTACAGGATCAGCTGCCGGAGTCTGGCGCTGATGGAGGTCTTCTCCCCGGTGCTGTGCTTCAGGTCCATTTTTCCTGCTCCCCTGTGCGGTATTCACGCGGCGTGACGCCCTGCGTCTTCTTAAACACGAAGCTGAAATATCTCGGGTCCTTGTATCCGACCTCGGCGGCGATCTCGCCGGTGCGTTTCCCGCTCTGCCGCAGCAGCTGCCGGGCGCGCGCCATACGCTTCTGGGTCAGGTACTCCACAAAGGAGGTCCCCGTCCTCTGGCTGAAAATGGCGCTGAGGTAATTGGAGCTGACGTTGATCGCCTTCGCCACGGAGTTGAGGGAGATGTTCTCGTCGGCATAGTTCTGGTCGATGACCTGGAGGGCGTTCTCCACAATACCGCTGGACTGGCGCTGGTTCTCCTCATCCCGCAGGGAGATGGCCGTTCTCAGCACCTCGGTCAGGTAGCCGCGCAGATCCCCCGCCGCGTCCGGCTCCGGCGACGGCAGCCGCATCGTGAGCAGTTCCTTTTCAATCCCGAGCTCCTGGATCGCCGCGACCGCGTTGATGCGCGCGCTCAGGATCAGGTAATGCCGGAACATCATCGACTCGCACGCGGTCCCTAGGTTCCCGAAGTATTCGGATACAAAGTCGTCGATCTCGCTCTCCAGCCCGTGCCGGATGATCTCGCGGATCAGCATGGGGTCCGCAGCCCCGTTCTCCACGGCGTCAAAGCTCTGCGCATTCTCGTTCTCGCGGAGCACCAGATCGGCCGTCAGCACATGCTGGTGCGGCATGAAATGGCGGAAGGCCAGAGCATGGCTCGCCTCGGCGTAAGACTGCGGGAGCCCGCTCAGACGGGTGGTGGGCTTCCCGACCGCCGCGTACCACCGCAGCGGGAAAGCGGCTCCCTGGCAGTCGTCCCAGATGGTATTGATGCAGCGCTGCATCAGGCCCTCCAGCTGTCCGGCCGAGCCCTTGATCACGATGGCGTGGGTGAGGATGCTGCAGCGGAACACCAGAAAATCCGGGCAGCGCAGCAGCTCCTGGATAATGGCGTCGTGCAGCCGGGTGATCTGTTCGGAATAGCCCGTCGTGCGCTCCTCCGACTGCAGGTTCAGGAGCACCACGTTGTACTGCTCGGCGTCCAGCTCGATCTCCAGCGCCGCGGCCTGCTCATAGATCTCGGGAACACGCATTGCGCCCGAGACCAGCTTCTCGAAAAACAGTCTCCTGGCGTACTGCTCGTAGCCCTGAGACTCCCGCATGAAGCGGTGCAGATACTCCCGCTGGTCCTGCTCTTCTTCGATGCGCCGTTTGGTCTGCTCCAGGGCCTGGATCATGCTGCTCTTGGAGATCGGCTTCAGCAGGTACTGGTCCACGTGCAGCTCGATCGCCTGCTGGGCATAGGAGAAATCGTCATAGCCGGAGATGATGATGATCTTGGTATTGGGCAGTTCCTTCATCACAAGACGGCTGAAGGCCAGCCCGTCCATAAAGGGCATCTTGATATCCGTGATGAGGATATCCGGCTTGATCTTGCGCACCAGCGGCAGCGCAATCTCGCCGTCGGATGCCTCCCCGGCGAAGGTAAAGCCGTACTGCTCCCACGGGATCATGTCCCGCAGGCCTTCCCGCACGATACTCTCATCCTCGGTGATAAACACTTTGATCGGTTCCATGTTCTTCCCTCCGGAATGCTTGGTCCGTCCGCTTTCGGTTCTGCACGTTCACGGTTTCATTTTACCATGAACTCAGGGCGCCTGCAACGGAAAAACAATTGACGAATCCGCCTCTTTCGGGTACACTGGTAATCAGTCTGCACGATCCATCGGAAAGGACGAAAACAAGCTATGGAACAGAGCTATATTGCGCGTACCAGCGGCATCAGGGCAAAGGACAAGATCGGCTATGCGATGGGCGACGTCGCCTCCTGTCTGGTCTTCGGTCTGACCCAGAGCATCCTCAACAAGTATTATACGGACATCCTCCAGATCGGCGTTCTGAGCGTCATGATCATGACCATCGTAGCCCGCATCTGGGACGCCATCAACGACCCGATCTGGGGCCTGCTGATCGACCGGGCCAAGCCCAAAAAGGGCGGGCGCTACCGCCGCTGGCTGAAGATCTTCGCCATTCCGACGGCGCTCTCCGCGGTTTTGATGTTTGCGGATGTGCGCGGCTTCTCCAACGGCGGCAAGATCGCCTGGATCTACTTCAGCTATATTCTCTTCGGCATGCTCTATACCTGCATCAACATCCCCTACGGCTCGCTCGCCCAGGTCATCACGTCCAGCGACAAGGAGCGCTCCTCCCTGTCCGTCTTCCGCTCCATCGGCTCCACCTTCGGCGCCATGCCCGCGATGGTACTGGCCAGCATGTGCTATGTGAAGCTTGCAGACGGCAGCTCCCAGATGGACTATCACAAGGTCTTTGTCGGCGTGGTCGCCATTTCCGTGCTCAGCGTGCTGGCCTACTTCCTCTGCTACGCCTGGACCAAAGAGCGTGTGGAGACCGCCCCGGAGCCTGCGGAGAAGGGCCAGACCGTGAAGGTCATCAAGGTCCTGCTGAAGAGCCGCCCCTTCATGGCGGTGAGCCTCGCCAGCATGCTCTTCCTCGCGGCACAGATGTTCGGTCAGGGCTACAACACCTATCTCTTTGACCATTACTTCCACGCCACCGGCCTCACGATGCTGCCCACGGTGTTCCAGTATCTGCCGGTCGCGGTGATCATGTTCTTCGCCTCCCGCCTGGGCAACCGCTTCGGCCGCCGCGAAGTCTGCTCCTACGGCATTCTCCTCGCCGCCGTCTTCTATCTGATCCTGTTTGTGCTGGCGCTCTTCGGCATCACCAATGTCTGGCTCTATCTGATCGCCTGCCTGATGTCCGGCATCGGCACCGCCTTTATCTTCCTGCTGGTCTGGGCGCTGGCCACCGACGCCATCGACTACAACAAGGTCACTTACGGGCTGAACGACGAGGCCACCAGCTACGCCTTCTATTCCTTTATGCGCAAGCTCGGCACCACCGTTGCCACCATCCTCATCAATGTCCCGCTGCTGCGCATCGGCTACAACGGCAGTACCCTGAACACCGAGGGCCTGACGGAATCCGCTCTCAAAAGCATGTACAACTCCTCCGTCATGATCCCGGCGCTCCTGTTCCTGTCGGTGTTCCTGCTGCTGCGTTTCCTCTATCCCCTCGGCAAGAAAGAAATCGACGCCCTGCAGGTCGAAAAAGAGAAGCTCCTGCAGAGCGCCGGTTCCGGAAAATAAAACCCATCCGTCCTATGAAAGGTGTGATCCCATGAGTAAAAAGAAACTGGGCTTCGGCCTGATGCGCCTGCCGCTCACCGATCCGAACGACGACAGCAGCATCGACATCGAACAGATGAAGCAGATGGTGGACTCCTTCCTGGAGCAGGGCTTCACCTACTTTGACACCGCCTGGATGTACTGCGGCGGCAAGAGCGAGGAGGCCGCGAAGGAAGCGCTGATCTCCCGTCATCCGAGGGACAGCTTCACCCTCACCACCAAGCTCCCCTCCTACATGCTCAAAAAGGAAGAGGACCGGGAATGGCTGTTTCAGGAGCAGCTGCGCCGCACCGGCGCGGGGTATTTTGACTACTACTGGCTCCACGATGTCAACGCCCAGACGGTGCAGAACTTTGACCGCCTCCGCTGCTGGGACTTCATCCGCGAGAAGAAGGAGCAGGGTCTGGTCCGGCACATCGGCTTTTCCTACCACGACGGTCCGGAGCTGCTGGATAAGCTGCTGACCGCCCATCCGGAGATCGAGTACGTCCAGCTGCAGCTCAACTATCTGGACTGGGAGAGCCTCGGCGTCCAGAGCCGCAAGTGCTACGAGGTCGCGACGAGGCACCATAAGCCCGTCATCGTCATGGAGCCGGTCAAGGGCGGCACGCTGGCCAAGGTCCCGGAGAGTCTGGAAAAGATGTTCAAGGACCGCGAGCCCGACATGTCCGTTCCCTCCTGGGCCATCCGCTTTGCTGCCAGCCTGGAGAACGTCATGGTCGTCCTCAGCGGCATGAGCAACATGGAGCAGCTGCTGGACAACACCGGCTACATGCGGGACTTCAAACCGCTCAATGAGGAAGAACAGGGCCTGATGCGCATCGCCGCCGAGATCATCAACGGCAACATCACCATCCCCTGCACCGGCTGCTCCTACTGCACGGTCAACTGTCCCATGAACATCGCCATCCCGAAGTATTTCTCCCTCTATAACCTGGACCTGCAGGAGATCAAGGAGAAGGGATGGACCCCGCAGGGCGGCTATTACGAGAACCTCACTGTCGACCACGGCAAGGCCTCTGACTGCCTGAAATGCGGCCAGTGCGAGGCCATGTGTCCCCAGCACCTGCCGATCCGCAAATATCTGGAAGACGTCGCCGCACATTTTGAATAAGCCCGATCTGTCATCCCCCGCCTCTCCGGCGGGGGATTTTGAAGTGAAATCCAAAATCTGATGAAGTATCTCAACTGGACGCCGATCCAGGCCATGGATGCTTTGAGCATCCCTGCGTCCGATCGCCAGAAATAAACAGAACTGCTGAAGCAGTAGCTGTTATAAACGCGGCATTGGAAAGCGCACATCCCGGAGCCGAAATCGGCTCCGGGATGTGCGCTTTTTGTTTTGCAACTGGGCGGGAATAAATGATCGTCCAACCGCATTGACTTTTCGTCCAAAATCAATCCAGATTGGACAAAAAACGATGCTGGACGATATGAACAATCTCTGCCAAGAGAGGACAAGGAGGGACTTGACTTTTCGTAAAGAAAAACATATAATTTACTTTACGAGAGAGGAGGCGAGACACGATGAGCGAACGACCAAAATACCAGTCTCAGATTGAAGAACGTATCATAGACTATCCTTATGGCGCTGCATTTTCGGCTTCGGATTTTCTTGATATTGCTGACGCCAACACTGTGAGCCAGGCCCTGTTTCGGATAGAGAAGGAAGGAAAGATCCGCCGCGTCATGAACGGTGTTTACGATAAACCTGCATTCAGTCAGTTGATTCAGGAATACGGAGTCCCAAGAATCGATAAAATTGCAGAAGCATTGGCACGGAGATTTAACTGGAATATCGCGCCATCGGGAGACACCGCCCTAAATATTCTGCATATTTCTACGCAGGTTCCGAATGTATGGGAATATGTCAGCGATGGCCCCTATCGTGATTACACGATCGGAAGGACGCCATTAAAATTCAAACACATTATGCCGAGAGAGATTAACGGATACTCTCCAATCACAGTAATGATCATTCAGGGCATTCGCGCCATTGGCATGGGAAACATGACGCAGGACCAACTGGATCGGTTTTCTTCTGCGCTCACAGCGCAAGACAGAGAAACCTTACTGAAGGAAGCCCGCACTGCATCTGGCTGGATTTACAAGGAAATCAAAAAGATATGTGAGGAGAAATCACCATGATTACGATTGCGAAATCAAGTGATGCAGACCGGGAAGTGCTGTTTGGAAATGCCGCAGAGAAGGCGGGTATCCGGAATCCGTCAATTGTTGAGAAGGATTTCTGGGTCAGCTTTACTCTGGATTATCTGTTCCACAAGTCGCCATGGCCGCAGTCGTTTATTTTTAAGGGCGGCACAAGCCTCAGCAAGGCATATCATGTGATCGAACGTTTCTCGGAAGATATAGACCTGATTATGGACTGGCGGCTGCTTGGCTATGGGATTCATGAACCATGGGAGGAGCGATCCAAAACACAGCAAGACAAGTTTAACAAAAAAGCTGTGGCAAGCGCCTCGGAGTTCTTGACTCAGATCTTTGCCCCTCAAATGGAACAGGACATAAGCAGCATAATCGGCAAAAATGTGATCGTGCGCATGGACCCGGACGATAAGGACCAATGTACAGTCAATTTCTTCTATCCCCATGTGTTCAACACAAATTATCTAAGGCAGGAAATCAGGCTGGAAATAGGGCCGCTTGCGGAATGGGTTCCGTCTCATCCTGTTACGATCACTTCAATAGC
The DNA here is from genome assembly GCA_017458065.1 of Oscillospiraceae bacterium. Classification (GTDB taxonomy): domain Bacteria; phylum Bacillota; class Clostridia; order Oscillospirales; family Oscillospiraceae; genus Limivicinus. The sequence goes on along the minus strand of JAFTGD010000033.1, from coordinate 25,297 downwards.
AGCCGATCAGTTTCCGAAGGCGTTTCGTCAGGCAGATACTATCATACCCACTGTGGATGTTGAAAGAACATTCTGGGAGAAAGTCACGATTCTTCATAAGACAGCTGCATCATATGACCGGAAAGGAATCCCGCCTCGTTATGCCCGGCATTACTATGATCTTTATCAGATGAGCCGCAGTGCCGTGAAAGAGCAAGTTTTCAGTCGAAAAGAGCTGCTGGAGCAGGATGTGAAGTTCAAACTCAAGTTCTATTACACAAGAAATGCGTCCTATGAAACTGCGCAAATCGGCACAGTAAAACTGATTCCCAGCGAGTCTGCAATCAAAGATTTGAGCGCAGACTACGATCACATGAGAGACATGATTTATGGCGAGCAGCCGTCTTTTGATGAAATCATGGCGGCTATTTCAGGTCTGGAAACGGAGATTAACGGATTGGCTCGATAATAGTCGGATTGTCCCGAGGCGCGCGGTATGCTCCGCAGGGCGGCTATTACGAGAACCTCAGCGTCGACCACGGCAAGGCCTCCGACTGCATCAAGTGCGGCCAGTGTGAGGCCATGTGTCCCCAGCATCTGCTCCAGGATCGACTCTGATCTTGGGGCAGGTGCTTTGCATTCGTTGTTTTGCGGATCCGGTTTCGGAGTTGGCCGAGAGCCAGGCCCTTTTGCAGCGGTTTTTCACGCAAAACGTGACTGATCATCAAGCCGCCTCACATGATCCGAAATGAATTAATAATTGACGCAATACTGGAAAATGTATATAATAATTTATAGTAATAAATGAAAGCTTGGAGGTGATAGCATGTGCACAGCGGACGCTGTTAAGATTCTGGGCGAGGTTTATCAAAAATGTTCAACTGTCTTTCCGGCGCCAATCATGGACGCATATCTGTATGGGTCTTATGCCCGTGGTGATTATCATGAAGAATCGGATATTGATATTCTTCTGCTTGTGGATCTTGACTGGCCGGAAATCACCTCGCGTCGCCGCGCAATCTCTCACATTGTAAGCGACTTGTGTCTAAACTATGATATCACCATCTCCGTCACGGCCGTGCCATTTAAGTTGTTTACACAATACGCAGATGACCTGCCTTTTTACCACAATGTGCTGACAGAGGGAATACGTTATGTCGCTTGAGAACAGAATGTCACTATCCCGGGTGCGACTAGAGAAAGCAGAAGAATGCTTGGCAGATGCAAAGCTCCTTCTTGAGAGTAAAAGCTATAGAAGTGCCGCCAATCGTTCTTACTATGCTGTTTTTCATGCCATGCGCGCTGTATTGGCTCTTGATGGATATGATTCGAAGCATCACAGTGGTGTGATTGCTGAGTTTCGGCGCTTATATATAAAAACCGGTATTTTCGAAACTAATCTTTCCGACATCATTCGAGATCTGTTTGATTTGCGTACCGACAGCGACTATAACGATTTTTTTGTTGCTGCCAAGAGCGATATTGCCGAACAGGTCTATAATGCAGAATATTTCATTGGTAAAATCAAGACCTTCTTATTAAGTCGATAATACTAAGGCAGTCTGTTTATCTGCAATGCCTGTAAGATAACACTATCATGCTTCTGAAGTGCTGTCTATTCCCATTTTAGCGCACATCCCGGAGCCGAAATTGGCTCCGGGATGTTGCTTTTTACTGTCGACGCTTTTCGCGACGCTTTTTCCCTGCGGCGGCGAACCCACAGAGACCCATACCGGACAGCGCCATCACGGCCGCCCAGAATCCGCTGCTACTCTCGTCACCGGTCTTCGGTCCCTTTTGCGGATCCGGCTTCGGCGTTGGCGTCGGAGTTGGGCTCGGACTCGGACTCGGCGCGGGTGTTGGGCTTGGGCTCGGGGTGGGAGTCGGCGTCGGGCTCGGTTTCGGCGTCTCCTCCACGACGGTGAACGCAGTCTCCGCGCTGCCGTTCGTCGTGACGATCTCGATGGTATGCTCTCCTGCGGACAGGGTATCCAGGAAATCGGCGTACAGGGTAGTCGTCAGCGGCTCCCCGGATATGGAATACTTATCGGAGGAAATGACCTTTCCGTCCACGAGGACGCGCAGCAGATTATCCTTTGCGTCGTCTGTTTGGAAGGTCAGTCCGTCCGTGCTCCCTTTGCGGTATTCCGCACCGCCTCCGGCGGTGATTTCCGGCGGGACGGTTGTGGTAAGAGAGATACCGGCCTCGTCACCGCCGGAAAACTCGGCATCTTCTGCATAAGCACAGACGGGCAGACAGAGCGCAAGCAGAATAAGCCCCAACAGGAGCGACAGGATGATTCTGCTTTGTGTATGCTCTCCCATGGCGATTCTCCAATTATTGAATCCACACTACTTGAACTTTTAACGTAGCTGTATAGTTGCCCGGCTTCGCCACAGCCCAAGCGTCGCTGGTGATATTGATAAATCCCTGACAGCTAAATGGCAAAGGCGTACCATGAAGGATGGCAAAGTAACCTTTATCTCCATGATGACCATTGGGAACTCCCTCTGCATTAGTGGTGACAGTAAACGGTATTGTTCCATCATGCGAAGTGCATTGGAAGGAAGAATATGGGAAAAGTACCTCAAAATTGCCCCCATCATTGCGGAATACGGCTTCTTTTACCTGAATATCAAACGCAGTCTGCGTATCACCATAATTGATGTTTATCGTTGCAGGGATGGAAAGGGTGATGGAAGGTTCCGATTCCGGCTCTTTATACAGAGCGGTGATTGTGAAGTTGCCCGCTTCAAGCGATGCGCCGCCGCTGAATGTGCCGCCGGAACTCAGTTGCCAGCAGTCGAATTCTTTTCCTCCCGGTGCGGTAAACGGACACTGGCGTGGAAACATGTAATAGACCTTGCCGTCCGTATCCAAATAGAAGCAGCCCTTTGTTTGGTCATAGTTTCCACTTATCATTTCCTCGCGGGAAATGACGGTCGTGCTGTCCACGGTGAACGCTGTCCCTGTGCCATCGCCCGGCTGAACGGTCACAGTGTAGATCACTTGCTCCGGCTCAAACACCGCCACCAGCGTCCGGTTGCCGGTCACAGTAAAGGTATAGCTTGCGCTGGTGCTAACCTCTTCGCCGTCCTCTGTCCATTTCACAAAGGTATAGTTGTCATTCGCTGTGGCCGTTACGGTGATAGAGGCGTTTTCGTCATACGTACCGCCGCCGCTGACCGTGCCGCCCTCCGCAGGATCGGCGGAAACCGAGATTGTATAGGTTGTGACAACGGGTTCGATGATCGTGACGGTAAAGGTCGCCGTCTTCGTGACATCCCCCTCTGTATAGGAAACCGTGACAGTTTTCTCACCAGCAGAAGAAGAATCAAAGCCGGAAAGCGTGACAGCGGATGTTACATCCTTCGGTGTGTCGTCTGTGTAATTGTAATTCGCCATGACCACCATGCCGGTCGTGTCCAGCTCGTCGCCCACATTGTACTGCGTCTTGGTCGGCGCTGTGACGGTGATCGAGGCCAGCTCGGGGACTCCAGTGGTAAGGGAAATGCTGGTTTCGCCATCTACTGTGATGGTCGTGTCGTCCGCCAGCGCCGTCATCGGGAAGCATCCCACGACGAGGAGCAGGCAGAGCAAAAGGGAAAATACCTTTTTCATGTTAAATTCCTCCATATATGTTTTTTATTGAACTACTTTTAGCGTTACGATTGTCTCCGCCCCGTTGAGCGGTTCTTTTTCAGCGTCGTATGTCCAGTGCTGATAGCTGAGGATCGCGTTATTGTATTCACCCGCCGAAAGCGTCTGATTCAGCGTGATGCTCCGTACCACCTGGCCCGGTTGAAGCTCCTCCGACTTCCAAAGCACCGTGCCGTCCTCCATGGACAGGGTGATCACCAGCCAGCAGTTGTTTTGAAGCGGGTTATCAAAGCGGACGGACTGTTCCAGCGTATCCGCTTTGAACTCAAGGGATTCATAGGCGGTAATGTCGATCATCTCCGGGCGTTCCGGGACGACAAGGCCGCCATTTCCCGATTGTGAGGCCTGAGCTGTGCTTTCTGCTTTCGATCCTGATTCCGGATTGCTGTTATTTCTATTGGCGAGCCATACGATTACACAAACGGCCATAAGGAGCAGAAGAACAAGGCATATGATCACAATTCGCTGGCTGACAGCCTGACGTTTTCGTTTGCTCCTGTGCGCTCTCGGCGCTTCATGATTTCCTGCCATACATATCACCTCCCCGAAAGAGCCGAATTGAAGATCAGCGAAATGGCATAAGCACCATGTGGCGCAGCCGTCCACGCTTCAGCGCTGATATTTACAAATAACGTTATAGGATCACTGCCGTCAGGGCTTAATGAAATAGTTGTCCCAGCTCTCCATGCACTTTCTAATCCGTTCTGTATGACAGTGATTTCAATCGGAATAGAATACGTATCACTTTGAAACGAGGAGTAGTCCAGTGTCACAGAGATTGCCTGACCATCTGTAAAATTGGAAGCTTCCTTAACCGAGATCGTTCCGATTTCTGTCCGCTCTGCCTTATAAGCAATCGGCTGACTGCTGGGAATGGATAATGACCAGATTGGGTATCCGTCAGCATCCGTCTTCGGATGGATGCCCTCCATATACGGCTGGCCGGTCGGGACCGCGATCACCAGGGTGGAGAGGCAGTCCGTGATAAAGCTCCAGGAGCTATAGCTCTCCGTATGGGTCGTCTCCAGAAACTCCACGTCCCGGCCCACGATGGCGCCCTTCTCGTCCCAGTGCAGGGTCAGCAGAGCGAAGACCGGCTCATAGCCGGCATATTTCTCCGTCGCAGGGCCGGAGAAGATCACGTTATAAGAAGCGCCCGCCGCCGTGAGGGCCTTGCGTTCGCCCCCGGCGTCTGTCAGGTTCACCACGGTCCAGTCCGCGGTGTAATAGCCCAGGGTCTTTTCCACCTCGAGGCGGTCGAGATACAGCTCCTCCGCGTCCGGGGTCTTCAGGTACAGCTTTTGCCCGGCGAGTTGTCCGTCTTCTGTCCGTACAGGCTTTGCCTGTCCGTTCACCAGTTTCCGCAGTTCGGGCGGGACCGGGGATTCGGTCTCTGTGACGCCCTCTATCGTGAGATGGAAGGAGCCGTCGGCTGGATAAATCCGCAGCTTGCCATCGTCCTCCGGTTCCTGCTCTTCCGGCTCTTCGGCTGTCTCTTCCTCCTGCGGCGCTGTCCCCTCTTCTGGAGTGTCCGCGGCTTCTATTACGTCCGCGACCACCGTGCCGACATCGTCCGGGAGGATCATCTCAGGCGGGGTGAACTCTCCGAGGGAGGCGAGGCCGTCGATCGGATCAAAGAACTCCGCCCGCGCGCCGGCCGGCAGTAGGCTGAACAGCATCATGATGCAAAGGAAACAGGCAAATAAACGTTTGGTTTTCATTTCATCGTGTCCTCTTTTCCCTGTGACAGCTTCGATGTCTCCTCCCGGCCGGAGGACCGGGCGGAATCCAGCTCTCTCTTCCGGTAGATCAGCGTGGACAGGCTCATCCCGGTGATGAGCGCCGCGATGGCCACCAGCACATAGGCGCCCACCTCCGGCCCCAGGAGAAACGCGCCCATGACCGCATTGCCCTCCTGCGCGGGGCTGCCCGTCGCACGGGACACCAAGACGATAAGCCCTACCGTCAGCACACATGCCAGCGTCGAGAGAAAGCCGAGGCGCCGGAGCTCGTGTTCTTTTTTCATAATCTCCGCCCGCCGCAGGATCTCGGTCAGCGCTTCTTCCGTCGTCCGCAAGGCACAGTCCTCCTCCGCCGGAAAATTCCCTTTGTATTTTACTTGCAGGTTTTCCGTTTTTTACCCAGTCCAAGGCTATTTGTTTACAAAAAGTTCATATTTTTCAGAGTAAAAGAATCCGCTGCCCGAAAGACGGGCAGCGGTCCATGCAAGTGATATCGGATTATACCCGGAGGCGGCGGTATGCCCCGTACAGCAGGAGCGCCGTCAGCAGGGGCAGGGCGTAGCCGATCCAGCGGGAGGTCCCGGGCTCAGAGACCAGCAGGTTATACATGGCGTGGAAGGTGGCCGAGAGCGAGTATGCGCCCAAGACGCAGGGGAAGCTCAGCATCCTGACCCGTTTGGTCAGCGCGAGGCCCAGGGTCAGGGCGAGGATGCTGACGACATGCATCACCCCCACCGCCAGAGAGCGCACCAGAATATGCGAGAGGCTGGCGGCGCCGGCGGTGAGCATGTTGCAGCAGTTTTCAAAGGTGGCAAAACCCACGCCGATCCCGATGGCCGTCTGCAGCAGCTCGCCGTCCTCCGGCCGGAACAGAAGCAGAAAGGCCAGCAGCGGCAGCAGCTTCATAAGCTCCTCCATCACCGGCGAGAGGAAGACGGCCGTGTTCTCCTGCCCCATGCCGCTGACCAGGTCCAGAAAGCCGCTGACATAAGCCGCCAGGAGGCAGGCCGCCATGCCCAGCAGGAAGCCCAGCACAAAGCGCCTCGCGTTATCCCGCAGGAACAGCAGCGTGAGCAGAAGCGGGATGCCGATGCAGAGCAGGATGTTCTCCGCGTAGATCACAGCTTTTCCACCTCCCTCTCCAGGGCCAGCAGCATCAGCGCCAGGGCCGCTGCGCTGCAGGGAAGCGCCGCCAGATACCGCGTCCCCTCGGTGCTGTACAGGGTGATGAGGCTCCAGACAAAAACGGCAAAGGACAGGCTGACCGCCCGGTCCTCGCCGCCGGCGGCGCGCAGCGCCCGGATGCTCCCGACGGTGAAGAACGCCAGCACGGCAAAGAGCAGCGCCGTGCTGCCGGCGTCCAGGAGCGCCCCAGCCCTCTCAGGTGCGAGGAGGGACGCCGCTTCCAGCAGGACCAGCAGGCCGGAGAGGGATGCCAGCGCGATCCATTCCCCGCGCCGCAGCGCCCCGCAGAGCTTCATGCAGGCGGCGGTCCGGCACAGGAGATACCCGAAGGCAAGCCCGATCAGGACATCCTGCAGCCACTCCCCGGACCAGAAGATCCACAGAAGCACATTGGCGGCGGCAAAGGCCGCCGTACCCAGCTCCACCCTCCGGATGCTGCCGAAGCGGCCGAAGAACACCGTGGTCAGGCAGCCCGCCAGCAGGAGAAAGCTTGCCCCTTCACAGATCTCGTTGGCGGCGAAGGGCATCCGCGCCTGCGGCTGCAAAAGATCGTAAATGATCCAGTACAGGTCGCTCATCAGGAGGCATGTGACGGCGAAAACCCAGAGGATCACTCTTCTGTCCTCTCTGTTCCGGCTCAGGAAGTGCACGCTGCGCCAGAGCACCAGCGCGGCCGCCAGCGCGTGCAGTGCAGCGGGAATGACCGCGGTGTTCATGGCTTTCTTCTCTCCGTCCGGCACAAGGCGCTGCAGTTTTTACACAGCAGCGCCGTGAGAAAGCCCGCGGCAAAGCACAGCAGGCCGATCACCGCCACGGCAAGATCGGGCGTTGTGAGAATCAGGCTGCCGTAGCGCCCGGCGTTTGACGTGCCTGCCGTCCCCGTCAGGGCGGGCGAGACGGCACAGACCGTGATGATCAGGACCAGGCATAGGACGAGCGAGGCCGCCTCCGCCGCGATTTTGCGGCGCAGAAGCCACTCTGTCTTCATGATCTCTCCGCGGCGCAGGATCTCCCGTACCTTTTCTTCATCCGTCCGCATCGTGTATCCCCATCCCTTCCAGCCTGTTCTTCAGCGCCGCCCGGCCGCGCTCCATCAGGTGATAGACCTGCCGGATGTTCTTGCCCATTACGCTGCAGATCTCCGCGTGGCTGAGTTGTTCAAAATAGTGCAGATAAAGCACCTCCCGGTATTCCGGGCTCAACTGGTTCATGGCGAGATAGAGCTTACGGTTCCGCTCCTCCTGCAGGAGGCGGCTGTCCGGAAGCTCCGCCGCGGCCTGCGCCTCGTCCAGCGGCTCGATCCGGAGCCGGTTCTTCCGCAGGAACATGAGGGCCTGCTTCTTCGCCACCGCGAAGAGCCAGGTTTTGAAGCTGGCCCCGCTCCGCCGCCAGTTTCTCTGAGGAGATGGCGGCAAAGGTGTCGTAAGTCAGCTCCTCGGCGTCCTGCAGGTTTCGGACATAGCCGTACAGGAAGAGCCTCAGCCCCTCCTCATAGCGGTGCAGCAGCTCGATCAGGTCCTCTTCGCGCCGCTCAGCCAGAAAGCGGAGATACACCGCCTCGTCGCTCTCACCCGGCATACGCCCCGCCTCCCTTCCGTTTCTCTGTCGTCTTAGCGCTTTCGCGGAATCCGCTTCCGCGTCACGGCCATACTATCACAAAAGCTAATGAAAAGCAATTTTGCGAAGCGATCAAAATAGCAGTTTTCTCTTGTGCGGGGAGCGGGATTGTGATAGAATGCATTGAATTTTTATAGCAAAGGAGCGCATATTCATGAAACTGTCTTCCAAAATGGAACGCTGCGGCCTTTCTCCGATGCGCAAGTTCAACCCCTACGCACAGAAGACCAAAGAGCGCGGTATCAAGATTTATCACCTGAATATCGGCCAGCCGGACGTGGAGACCCCCGCGCCCTTCTATCAGGCGCTGAAGGATTTTGACGAAAAAGTAGTCTCCTACGCTCCTTCGGGCGGCCTGCCGGTCTATCTCGACGCGGTGCGGGATTACTACAGGCGCATCGGCGTGGAGCTGGAGCGCGGCGACATCCTGCCCACCACCGGCGGCAGCGAAGCCCTGCAGATGACCTTTGCCACCATTCTGGACGACGGGGACGAGGTCGTGATCCCCGAGCCCTTCTATCCAAACTACCACACCTCGGTCACGCTGGCCGGGGCGAAGATCCACCCGATTCCCACCTCGGTGGAGGAGGGCTATTTCTACGCCGACCGTGCCCGGGTCGAGGCCTGCATCAACGAGCACACCCGCGCCCTCTTTGTCACCAATCCCGGCAACCCCACCGGCTCGATCCTCAGCCCGGACGAGCTGAAGCTGATGCTGGACATTGCGAAGGAGCACGATCTCTTTATCATCTGCGACGAGGTCTACCGTGAGTTTGTCTACGCCGGCGAGCCGCTGCTCAGCGGGCTGCAGTTTAAAGGTTATGAGGACAACGTCATCGTCATCGACTCGGTCTCCAAGCGCTTCTCTGCCTGCGGCGCGCGCGTCGGGGCCGTCATCTCGAAGAACAAGGAGTTCATGGGTCAGGTCATGAAGTGGTGCCAGTGCCGTCTGGCCACGCCCACCGTCGACCAGATTGCCTCCGCCGCGCTCTACGGCCTCGATCCCAACTACTTCGACGCGGTCCGCGATGAATACCGCCTGCGGCGTGACACCATGGTCCGGAAGCTCCAGGAGATCCCCGGCGTCGTCTGCCGTATGCCGAAGGGCGCCTTCTATGTCATGTGCGCGCTGCCCGTCGACGACGCGGACAAGTTCCAACTCTGGTTGCTGAACGAGTTTGACGACAACGGCGAAACCGTCCTCTTCGCCTGCGGCGAGCCCTTCTACGCCACGCCCGGCCGCGGAAAGAACGAGGTCCGTCTGGCCTATACCATCAACGCGACGGACATTGCCCGTGCCATCGACATTTTGAAAATCGCCATTGAAAAATACAACGCGGGGTAATCACCCCGCGTTTTCTTACTTTTTCCGCATCTTCTTGGCGTAGGCGAACATCCAGATGACGATCACCACCAGGGCGACCACCACGACGATGCCCAGAATCAGGTTAAACAGGCTGCCGACGATCCCCGCCGTACCCTGGATCAGCTTTACCAGCAGCACCACGCACGAGACCACCACCGCCGCCAGCACGACCAGTCTGGAAATCTGTTTTGTTGTCATTTGCTTCTTCTCCTTTGTTCTCAGCCCGTCTCCGGCCCCAGCTTCGCCAGCACATCCGTAAACCAATCCGGCAGCTCCGTCACAAGATGCACATGCTCCCCGGTCCGGGGGTGGACAAACTTCAGCTCCCGCGCATGCAGACACTGGCCCTCCAGTCCCTTTTCCGGCGAGGGCGCGCCGTAAACGCCGTCGCCCAGCAGGGGGTGGCCGATGCTCGCCATGTGGACGCGGATCTGGTGGGTCCGGCCTGTCTGCAGGCGACAGCGAACCCGGGTATATCCATTGTAGCGCGCCAGGACCTCCCAGTGCGTCACAGCGGGTCTGCCGTTTCGCTCGACGACGGCCATTCGTTTGCGGTCTGTCGGATGCCGCCCGATCGGGCAGTCAATCGTCCCGCTCTCCTCCCGAAGACGGCCCCGCACCACCGCTTCATACACCCGGGACAGGCTCCGGTCCGCCAGCTGCGCCGAGAGCGCCTGATGCGCGAAATCGTTCTTCGCCGCGATCAGCAGTCCCGAGGTGTCCTTATCGATCCGGTGCACGATGCCCGGGCGCTTCTCGCCGCCGATGCCGGAGAGGCTGTCCCCGCAGTGCCACAGCAGCGCGTTCACCAGCGTCCCATCCGGGTGCCCCGGCGCGGGATGCACCACCATGCCGCGCGGTTTGTTCACAACGATGAGGTCATCGTCTTCATAGACGATCTCCAGCGGCAGGTTCTGCGGAACCAGCGGGACCTCCTGCGTTTCCGGAAGAGCGACCGTGATGCACGCACCCGCTTCACAGCGGGTGTTTTTCTGTACCGGTCTGCCCTCCAGCAGCACCGCCCCCTGTTCAATCAGGCGCTGGGCCGCGCTCCGGCTGAGACCTGCCACTGCGCGCGCGAGGAGAGCATCGATACGCTCTCCGCTCTCCTCGGCAATGATGGACAGAATTTCTTCTTCCATGGTATTGGGTTGTTTATCTGAATTCGTTCAGGATATCGTCCAGTGAGAACTCTTCCTCTGCGGCGGCCTTGGGCGCCGGCTTCGCGGCGGGTTTGGCCGCGGCAGCCGCCGTGCTGCGCTGGGCCGTTCTGGCGGCCTGAGCGGGGGCTTCCTTTGCCGCCGTTCTCGCGGAAGCGGCGGTGCTCTCCGCCTTCTGTCTGACGGCTGCGGTCTTCTTGCTCACGGTACGCTCGGGGCGTTCCCAGCCGGCGAAAGGATCGTCTTCCTGAACTTCGGCGGCTTTGGCCTTCGAAGCGGTTCTCGCCGGGGCGGCAGCGGCGCGCTGCTGCTTTGCAGGCTGCTCCCTGACCGGTCTGCGGACCGGCGCGGGTGCCAGCTCTTCCTCGACCTCTTCGTCCTCGTCCTCGACGACGACCGCGCGTCTGCTGCGCTTAGCAGGCTTGCGTGTACGGGCGGGCGGGGCTTCCTCTTCCTCGGGCTCTTCTTCCTCGTCCTCATAGTCGTCCTCATAGCGGGCGGAGCGGCTCTTCTTGCTCTTTCTGGCGGCTTTTTCGGCCTTGGCAGCGCGCTTCTCCTTCTTGCGGGAGACTCTGCGCGGTTCTTCCTCTTCCTCTTCGTCCTCAAACTCGTAGTCGTCATCGTCGTCCTTTCGGGTCTTTCCGAAGATGACCGCAAGGGCAAACAGGATGGCGAAGAGTGTGATGAAGACATCGGCCAGGTTGAAGACCGGGAAGTTCATGAACTCCGTCTTGAACATATCCTGCACATAGCCGTACATCACGCGGTCCAGGCAGTTGGAGAGTGCGCCGGCTGTCACGAGGACAATGCTCCAGCGGGCAAGCCTTCCGGAGATCAGCCTCGTAGCCAGGGCGATGATGACCACGACCGTGAAGACACCCGCCAGAATGATGAAGGGGATCCTCGCTCCGTCTCCCGCCAGGAAGCCGAAAGCAGCGCCGTCATTGTGGACATTGGCAAGGCTCAGAATCCCGGGGACAAATTCCTCCGTGGCGCCCAGCGCAATGTGGCCCTGAACCCAGAACTTGATGTACTGGTCGGCAATAACGACCAGCATTCCGATAATTGCATACAGCATAGCGTACTCCTGTCTGCCGTTGGGCAACGGCGAAAATGGAATTGGGTGATTACAGAGACTTCAGTACTTCGGCACAGCGCGGGCAGAGACCGGTCTCGGGGTCTGCGTCGACGGAGTGCATCCAGCAGCGCGGGCACTTGGTTCCGGGGGCTTCGCGGACGCTGATCTCCAGGCCCGGGAAAGCGGTCCCGCTGCTCTTTGCCGCGGCGTCCGGGTCCTCGTCGGGAGCGATGAGGCACTGGGACACGATGAAGAGCTCGGAGAGGCCCATATCGCTGACACTGTCCAGAACCGCCTTGCTGTCGGTATCCGTGGCGTGCAGCCGGACGGCGGCCTCCAGCGGCTTGCCGATGCGCTTGGCGGCACGGGCGGTCTCGATGACGCCGTTAACGTCGTTGCGCACGCGGATCAGGCTCTCCCATCGGGCCATCTCCTCCTCACCGAGCGCGTACTCGGTGAAGGGTTTGTTCATCTGGTTCAGCACGACGTTGCGCACATCGTCTTCCCCGCGGTGCGGCATGGCCTGCCAGATCTCGTCGCAGGTGAAGGCCAGGATCGGCGCAAACATCTTGGTCAGCGTGTCGAGGATATAGAACAGGGCGGTCTGGGCGCTGCGGCGCTTCAGGCTGTCCGGCGCCTCGCAGTAGAGGCGGTCCTTGATGATATCCAGATAGAAGCTGGAGAGCTCTACCACGCAGAAATCGTTGATGGCGTGAGAGACGGTGTGGAACTCATAGTCCTGATAAGCCGCCTCCGCCTTTTCGATCAGTTCGTTGAGCTTGGTCATGGCCCAGCGGTCCAGCGGCAGCATGTCTTCCGGCGCGACTGGGTTTTCAGGGTCAAAGCCGTTCAGGTTGCCGAGGCAGTAGCGGGCGGTGTTGCGGAACTTGAGATAGTTCTGGCTCAGCTGCTTGAAGATCTCCTGCGAGCAGCGCACGTCCACGTGGTAATCCGCGGAACCGGCCCAGAGACGGACGACATCCGCGCCGAACTCCTTGATCAGGTCGGCGGGATCGATGCCGTTGCCGAGGGACTTGTGCATCTCGCGGCCCTCGCCGTCGACGGTCCAGCCGTGGGTCAGGCATTCCTGGTAGGGAGCGCCCTTGCCGAGCGCGCCGACCGCAACCAGCAGGGAGGACTGGAACCATCCGCGGTACTGGTCGCCGCCCTCGATGTACATCGTGGCGGGCCAGAAGCCCTGATCACGCTGCATCGCGGCAAAGTGGGTGGAGCCGGAGTCAAACCAGCCGTCCAGGGTGTTGGTCTCTTTGGTGAAGTGCTTTCCGCCGCAGTGCGGGCAGGTGAAGCCCTCCGGCAGAAGCGAAGCCGCCTCGCGCTCAAACCACGCGTTGCTGCCCTCGGCTTCAAAGATCTTCGCGACGGATTCGATGCTCTCTTCGGTGCAGACGGGCTTGCCGCAGTCCTCGCAGTAGAACACCGGGATCGGCAGACCCCAGCGGCGCTGGCGGGAGATGCACCAGTCGCTGCGCTCTCGGATCATGGCGCCCATGCGCTCCTTGCCCCAGGCAGGGAGCCAGCGCACGTTCTCGCAGGCCGCGATGGCCTCCTCCTTGAAGGAGTCGACCGAGCAGAACCACTGCGGCGTCGCGCGGAAGATGATCGGCTTCTTGCAGCGCCAGCAGTGCGGATAGCTGTGGACGATGTCCTCGGTTGCAAAGAGCACGCCGCTCTCTCTCATATCCGCCGTGATGACGGGGTTGGACTCTTCCACGCCAAGACCGGCGTACTTGCCGGCATAGTCGGTATGACGCCCCTGGTCGTCGACGGGGACGACCATCTCGACGCCGTACTGCATGCAGGTCTGATAGTCGACGTCGCCGAAGCCGGGCGCCGTGTGGACACAGCCGGTACCGGAATCCGTCGTGACATAGTCCGCCAGCATCAGCAGAGAGGTCTTCTGAAGGAAGGGGTGATCCGCCAGCATGTACTCGAAGAAGGTTCCGGGGTGGGTCTCGACGGTCTCATACTCGGTGAAGCCGCCCTTCGACATGACCTCGTCGACGAGGTCCTCCGCCATGATGTACATCTCGCCGTTCGGGGCCTTGACGATGGCATAGCTGATGTCCGGGTGCAGGGTGATGCCCAGGTTTCCGGGCAGGGTCCAGGTCGTCGTAGTCCAGATCACGAAGTAGAGCTTGCTCAGATCCAGATGGCCCAGCTTGCCCTTGTCGTCATGCATGGGGAACTTGACATAGACCGTGGAGACCGGGTCGTCGTGATACTCGATTTCGGCCTCGGCCAGGGCAGTCTCGTCATGGGCGCACCAGTAGACCGGCTTAAAGCCCTTGTAGATATGCCCGTTGCGGTACATCTTGCCGAAGACGCGCACCTCGTCGGCCTCGAAGCCCTTGTTCATGGTGAGGTAGGGGTGGTCCCAGTCGCCAATGACGCCAAGGCGCTTGAAGCCCTCCATCTGGCGGTAGACATACTTCTCGGCGTAGTCGTGGCAGGCGCTGCGGAAGTCCGCGGTGGACATTTCCTTGTGGTTCAGCTTCTGCTCTTTGATGATGGCGCTCTCAATGGGCATGCCGTGGTTGTCCCAGCCGGGGATATAGGGGACACAGCGGCCGCGCATCATGTAGCAGCGGTTGATAAAATCTTTCAGGGCCTTGTTCAGGGCGTGGCCCATGTGGATATTCCCGTTGGAGAAGGGAGGTCCGTCGTGGAGGGAGAAGAGGGGCTTACCCTCATTCTTCTTCAGCTGTTCGTTGTAAACATCCATTTCTTCCCAGCGCTTCAGCATCTCGGGCTCGCGTTTCGGGAGCCCTGCGCGCATCGGGAAGTCCGTTTTCGGCAGGTTCAGCGTGGCATTATAGTCTTTGGACATAGAAAGATACTCCTGATGTGTAAGAATAGAAAATAAGCCGAAAGCGGGGCGTGCGCAAACGCGCCACCCCGCGGCTGGTCCGGCTTACAGGAGCAGCTTACAGATTAAAAGACTGCGTGCTGCTCAGATTTTTGCGTTTAGGGGCAGGGGTCAGATCAAAGTCGGACAGATCGAGGTCCAGCGCGGGTTCCGGAGCGCTGGGACGGGCAACCTGCTCCTCAATAGAGCGGACCGCTTCGTCGATGTCGACTTCTTCGGTCACTGCTGCCACCTCCTCTTCGATCTCGGGCTCCTCCGGCAGCTCCAGCTCGCCGCCGATCACGCCCAGCTTGTTGAGGTGATCGCCGATCAGGGCCTTTGCCTTGTCGAGGAAGAGCTTGGTCGCGGTCTGAGCATCCGCCAGACGGCGCTCTTCGGCATCGGTCTGCGCCTGGATGGAGCCGACCTTCGCCTGAACCTGGCGCTCGGCGTCTTCAATCATCGCGGCGGCGCGCTGACGTGCCTCGCTCTCGATCTGCACCGCGAGCTTCTGGGCAGAGAGAATCGCCATGTTCAGTGCTTCCTCATTGGCACGGTACTCTTCGATCTTGTCGACGAGGACCTTCATCTTGCTCTTCAGCACGGCGTTTTCCTTCTGAGAGGCGCTGATGTCTTCAGCCAGCTCCTCCAGAAAATCGTCCACGGAGGCCATGTCATAGCCATTCATTCTGGACTTCTCAAAAGTCTTTTCACGGATGTCCTGAGCGGTAATCATGCTTAAAATCCACCTTTCAATGATTGATGTACGGAAGTCTTGATATATCAGGTTGAGGCCGTGCCCTGTCCGGAGGAGGCCAGCTCATCCGCGCCGAGCACGTCAACATTCTGCGGGGTTACAAAATAGGTCTTTGCTGAGATCGGGGTGATCTTCCCCTGAAGCGCGTAGGCGATGCCGGAGAGGAAGTCCAGCAGACGCCGGGCCAGATCCGTCGGGACGCCCTCAAGCGTCATCACGATGCTGCGGCCCTGGCTCAGATGCTGCACCAGGTCGCCCGCCTCATCGAAGCTCTTGGGATTGAAGAGAATCACCTGCTGTTCGGTCCCGCCGAACTCCACAGTCCTCTCCCGGGCCGCAAGCCTGGGCCGGACGGTTTTCTTTCTCCCGAGCCCGGAGAAGATCCCCTTCCCGCCCTCCTGGGGGGCGGCGGTCTCTTCCGTCTCTTCCTCCGCCCGCTCGGGCGTCTCACGCCCGCCGAACGCGTTTTCAAATTCCAGCTGTGCCTCTGTCGGGACCGACGGCTCCGCGTCGGGGTTCGCGCCCTCGTAGAAGTCGTCCTCTTCCTCATACGGCTGGGTCAGCTTTCTCAATTCATCCATGAAACCCATGGCTGATCCTCCGTTGTCAGTTTATGTGTAATGCCGCGGGCCGAAAATCCCGGAACCGACGCGAACAAGGTTCGCTCCGCAGCGCACTGCCTCGGTGTAATCCCCGGTCATGCCCATAGACAGAAAATCCATGCGTACATTATCGTATTTTTTTTCGCTGTTGTCAATAAAAAGCTTTTGCATTTGAAGAAAAAATGGCCGATTTTCTTCCGGTTTTTCGCAAATCGGCGGGATCGCCATCAATCCGCGCACCCGAACGGCGGGCAGATTGGCCGCTTCCGAGAGCAAATCGGGCACTTCCTCCGGCGAAATGCCGGATTTGGATTCCTCCGCTCCGACGTTCACTTCCAGCAGCACGTCCTGCACAAGGCCCCTCTTCTCGGCCACACGGCTGATCTCCTGTAGCAGGGACAGGCTGTCCACCGAGTGGATCAGGGCGCAGAGTCCCACCACCTGGCGGACCTTGTTCTTCTGCAGGTGCCCGATAAAATGCAGCGGCGCGCCCTCATAGGCGCCGAGGGCGTTCTTCTCCAGCATCTCCTGCACGCGGTTTTCGCCGCAGATGTCCACACCCGCCCGGATCGCCTCCCGGACCCGGTCCGCATCGTTCATCTTGGTCGCGGCCACCAGGCGGATCTCCGCAGGGTCTCTCCCCGCCTCCGCCGCGGCGCGGGCGATCTCGGCCTTCACATGCGCCACATTCCTCGCTATATCGCTATCCGTCACGGTGTATTCCTCCTTCCGAAGTCTTCCAGAACCCGCCGGGCCATCTCTTCTTTTGTCATCCGGTCCGGCTCCAGCCACAGCGCCCCTTCCCGGCGTCTGAACCAGGTCAGCTGCCGCTTGGCATAGCGGCGCGTCGCCTGCTTGATGAGGGCGACGGCCTCTTCCCGGGAGATCTCCCCTCGCAGCGCCTGGGCCGCCTGGCGGTAGCCGATGGCCTGCATGCAGGTGCTCTCGTCGGGGACGCCTTTTTCCAGCAGACGCGCGGTCTCCTCAAAGAGGCCCTCTTCGCACATGCAGTCCACCCGCTCCTCGATGCGGGTATAGAGCTTCGCCCGGTCGGCGTAGGAGAGCACCGTATAGAGCGCTTCATACGCGGGCGGCCGGCGGCGGCTTTCCTCGTCGTGGGCGGTGATGCTGCGCCCCGTGAGGGCGTGGACCTCCAGCGCGCGGATGATGCGGCGGCGGTCCGTTGCCGCAAGGCGCAAGGCCCGGTCCGGGTCGACCGCCCGCAGGCGCTCCAGCATCGCCTCGCCACCGAGGCGGTCGTATTCCTCCGCAAGCCTGCTTCTCAGTTCCCGGTTCTCCGGCTCGGCCCCGGCAAACTGCCGTCCAGCCAGCAGCGCGTCGATATAAAGCCCGGTCCCGCCCACCACGATGGGCTGCTTCCCGCGGCGGAAGAGATCCTCGCAGACGGCCGTCGCGTCCTCCACATAGCGTGAGACCGAATAGTTCTCCCCCGGCTCCAGCAGGTCCAGCATGTGGTGCGGAACAGCCGCCTGCTCTTCGGGCGTCGCCTTCGCGGTGCCGATGTCCATCCCGCGGTAGATCTGCATGGAGTCTGCCGAGACGATCTCGCCGTCCAGCCTCTTCGCGAGGGCGATCCCCAGGGCAGTCTTCCCCGAGGCGGTAGGCCCCGCGACGACGATCAGCTTCTTCCCGCTCATACGATCCGCAGGAACAGCTTGTCCAGTTCCTTCCGGGTCACGGTGGCGGACACGGGTCTGCCGTGGGGGCAGTACTTGACCCGTCCGCTCAGGACCTCCCGGGCGATCTTCTCGAGCTCGGCTGTGCCGGTGTTCCACCCGGCCTTGATGGCCGCCTTGCAGGCCACCGTGTGCAGCAGCTCGTCCCTCGCGCTCATCGGGTCGGGCGTGCCGCCCTCCCGCAGGTGCTCGAGGATCTCTTCCACCGCCGGGACCGCATCGTCCGGCAGCATGTCCGCCGGGACGCCGCGCAGGATGACGGCGTTCTCCCCGAAGGGTTCGATCTCGAAGCCGAACTCCTCAAAAAGCGCTCCGTACTCCTCCAGCAGTCCCTGCTCCTCCGCCGTCACCCGAAGGGTCTGGGGGATCAGCAGCTGCTGGACGGGGATCGGCTGCCGGTTTGCCTTCAGCCGGTCAAAGTTCATCCGCTCGTGGGCGGCGTGTTTGTCGATGAGGATGATCTGATCCCCGACCTCAACAATGATATAGGTTTTCAGCGCCTCACCCACGATCTTGTGGTCCGGCACCTCAAAAGTATCAACATCTTGAACAGGGTTTTCGACAGGGCCGGTCTCCGGCGGTATCGCCGCGCTGTTTTCCCGTGCTTCCGCATCGGCTTCCGGGAGGGCGTTGTCCGCAGTCCCAAAGCCTAAGGGCGGCTGCTGATCCCTGACCGGTCCGGTGGCCGGTTCCGCCTGCGGCCGGGGCAAAACGGTCCCGACGCCGGGCGCTGTCTGAATCGGTTCCGCGGCCGTCTTCCAGAGCGGTGCGGAGACGTATTCATAGACCGTCTCCCGCTTTGGGGCAGCGCCTGTGGGCGCCGGCTGCGGCGCTGCTGCGGGTCCGGCATTCTCCGGCGTCGCGGCCGGGTTTTCCGCCGCCGCGGTCCCGGTCTCCGCCGGTACCGGGTTCTGCTCTTCCTCCGGGGTCTCTGCCTTCGCAATCCGGTTTTCGCCCAGCAGGGTGTCTCTCGCCGCCTGGTAGAGGAGGTTGAACACCCGCCTCTCGTCGGTGAACTTCACTTCGATCTTCGCCGGGTGGACGTTCACATCCACCGCGCCGGGGCGGATCTCCAGATACACAACGCAGGCGGGATAGCGCCCCGTCAGAAGCGTGTTCTTATAGGCCTGCTCCAGCGCCGTCTGCAGCAGCGTCGAGCGGATAAAGCGCCCGTTCACGTAAAAATACTGCGTGCTGCGGTTGCCGCGGCCGGCAGCCGGGGACGAGATGAAGCCCTGGAGCCGGATCCCCTCGTCGGCGCTCTGCACCGGGAGCAGCGTGGAAGCGATCTCGCGCCCCAGCAGCGCATAGCTGGCCGAGCTCATCTGGCCGTCGCCGGGGGTGAAGAACTCCTCCTTGCCGTCGCGCAGGAAGCGGACGGAGATCTCCGGCCGGCCCAGCGCGCAGCGGAGTCCCGCCTGCACACAGGCTGAGGCCTCGCTCCGGTCGGATTTCAGGAACTTCAGCCGGGCGGGGGTGTTGAAGAACAGGTCCCTGACGCAGATGCTGGTCCCGGCGGGGCAGCCGGTGGGCTCCATCTCGTCGATGTCCCCGGCGGTCAGCGCCATATAGGTGCCTTCCGTGTCCTCCGGCCGGCGGGTGTACAGCTCGATATGCGACACGGCGGAGATCGCCGCCAGCGCTTCGCCGCGGAAGCCCATTGTCTCGATGGCTTCGAGCCCGTGCTCGTCCCGGAGCTTGGAGGTCGCGTGCCGCAGAAAGGCGATCCCGGCATCCTCCGGCGCCATGCCGCAGCCATCGTCGGTGATGCGGATCATGGTCGCGCCGCCATCCCGGATCTCGACCGTGACGTTCTTCGCGCCGGCGTCAAAGGCGTTCTCCATCAGCTCCTTGATCACCGAAGCCGGGCGCTCCACGACCTCGCCGGCCGCAATCAGGTCGGCGACATGCGGAGAGAGCAGATTGATATGCGGCATAAAGGATTCTCCTTGCGTCATCATTTCATAATTAAGTTATTATACTCTATTTTTCCTGATTGGTCCACGGTTTTTTCTTCCGGCGCTGATTCCGCGCTCCGGACTTCTCCGTTTCTTTCTGCATTCGCGCTTGCTATTTTCGCATATTCGGGATAAAATAGAGAATCTTTTGATAACACAGGAACGGAGCAACACCCTTGAAATACGAGAGAAAAACCATCCCCCAGGAGGAGATCGCCCGCCAGCTCTCCCTCTGCCACGAGATCTTTGACCGCGTCACCGCCGACGGCGCCAGACCCCTCGCCATGGTGGACACCTACGGCTGCCAGCAGAATGAGGCTGACAGCGAAAAGCTGCGCGGCTATCTCGCCGAGATGGGCTACGGCATGACGCAGGATGAGTTTCAGGCGGACGTCATCGTTGTGAACACCTGCGCTGTGCGCGAGCATGCCGAGATGCGCGTTCTCGGCAACGTCGGTGCGCTCAACCACACCAAGAAGGCCAAGCCCAACCAGATCATCGCGGTCTGCGGCTGCATGGTGCAGCAGGAGCACATGACCGAGAAGATCAAAAAATCCTATCCCATCGTGGATCTGGTCTTCGGGCCGCACGAGCTCTGGCGTTTTCCCGAGCTGCTGAAGCGGGTGCTGGACCGGCACAAGCGCGTCTTTGCCACCGAGCAGAACCTCGGCGTCGTGGCCGAGGGCATCCCCCGCCGGCGCGACGGCTCGGTCAAGGCCTGGCTCTCCATCATGTACGGCTGCAACAACTTCTGCACCTACTGCGTGGTCCCCTATGTGCGCGGACGCGAGCGCTCGCGCCTGCCGGAGGAGGTCGTGGCCGAGGCCAGAGAGCTGGTGGCCGCAGGCTATAAGGACATCACGCTTCTGGGCCAGAACGTCAACTCCTACGGGAAGGATCTCGGTCTGGATGTGGACTTTGCCGATCTCCTGCGCATGATCAACGACATCCCGGGGGACTTTCTGATCCGCTTCATGACCAGCCACCCGAAAGACGCCACCGAGAAGCTTTTCCGCACCATGGCCGAGTGCAAAAAGTGCGCCCACCACATCCATCTGCCGGTGCAGGCCGGTTCCGACCGCATCCTCAAGGCCATGAACCGCAGCTATACGCGGGAAAAGTATCTGGAAGAGATCGCCGCCGCCCGGCGCTGGATGCCCGATCTTGTCCTGACCACGGATATCATCGTGGGCTTCCCCGGCGAGACGGACGAGGACTTTGCCGAGACGCTCTCCCTCTGCGAAGAGGTGCGCTATGACGCGATGTTCACTTTCATCTACTCCAAGCGCGTGGGCACGCCCGCGGCCTCCATGCCGGACCCCTATACCCGGGAGGACAAGCAGAAGCACTTTGACGCGCTCACGGAGCTTGCCAACCGCATCTCTGCTGAGAAGCACTGCGCCTACATCGGGACCAGGCAGCGCGTCCTCGTGGACGGCGAGACCGGGCGGGATGAGTATAACCTCTCCGCCCGCACCAACGGCGGCCGACTGGTGCATCTGAAGGGCGACCCCTCGCTGGTCGGGCACTTCATCACCGTCGAAATCACCGACGGCAACACCTGGGCACTCTACGGAAAGGAAGCAGAACAAAATGGCTGAGCTCACGCCGATGAAGCGGCAATACAAGGAGATCAAGCAGCAGCACAGCGACTGTCTGCTTTTCTTCCGCCTCGGCGATTTTTATGAGATGTTCGACGACGACGCCGTCACCGCCTCGCGGGAGCTGGACCTGGCCCTCACGACGCGGGACCGCAACGTCGAGGACCCGGAGGAGCGCACGCCCATGTGCGGCGTCCCCTATCACAGCGCCGAAGGGTATATCGCAAAGCTTATCGCCAAGGGCTACAAGGTCGCCATCTGTGAGCAGCTGGAGGACCCTGCGTTGGCTAAGGGGCTGGTGCAGCGCGACGTGATCCGCATCATCACCCCCGGCACCGTCACGGACAGCTCGATGCTCTCGGAAGAGCGCAGCAACTACATCTGCGCCATCTTCCTCTCCGTCGATAGCGCCGGCATTGCCTTCTGCGAGCTCTCCACCGGCGAGTTCTGCTGCGCCTCCTTCCCGCGGGACGGCGAGGAGCATGTTCGCAACGAGCTGGCCCGCTTCCTGCCGCGGGAGGCGGTGCTCTCCCCCGGTGCGGCGGAGAACGCCGCCATCGTCTCCTTCCTCCGCGAACAGCTGGACGCCATGCCGGACCAGGGCGCGGAATATTTTGAATACCTCCCCTGCGCCGCTCGCGTCTGCGAGCAGTTTGGCTTCTCGGATGTGGACGAGGCGGGGCTGCAGGACGGCAGCGGAGCCGTCTGCGCCTGCGGCGCGCTGCTGCAGTATCTGCAGGAGACGCAGAAGTTTGACCTCTCGCACATCAACCGCCTGGACGTGTTCTTCGGCGGCAGATATATGGAGCTGGACTACACCGCCCGCCGCAGTCTGGAGCTCACCGAGTCCCTCAGCAGCGGCGAGAAGAAGGGCAGCCTCCTCTGGGTCCTGGACAAGACCGGCACCGCCATGGGCAGCCGCATGCTCCGCTCCTGGGTGGAGCGGCCTCTGCTCTCCGTCGCCGCCATCCGCCGCCGCCTCAACGCGGTATCGGAACTCACCAAGGCCTCGGTCTGCCGGGCGGAGCTCATGCGCGCCCTGAAGGACATCAGCGACATGCAGCGCCTCGTAAGCCGCACCGTCTACGGCAGCGCCGGCGGGAGGGACCTGCGCATGCTCTCCAACTGCGTGGCAGTGCTGCCGCGCCTGCAGGCCCTGCTGAAGGACATGCAGAGCACGGAGCTGCGGGAGATCGCCGCCATGGACCTGCTTTCGGACGTGCGGGAGGAGATCGACCGCGCCATCTGCGACGATCCCCCTTTCTCTGTCCGCGAGGGCGGCATGATCCGGGAGGGCTTTTCGCAGGAACTGGACGAGCTGCGCCAGCTGCGGGACCACGGTGCCGAGCGCATTGCCGCTCTCGAAGAGCAGGAGCGCCAGGCCACCGGCATCAAAAAGCTGAAGGTCGGCTACAACCGCGTCTTCGGCTACTACATCGACGTGCCCAAGTCCGCGGGGCTGGAGAACGTCCCCGAGCACTATATCCGCAAGCAGACTCTCGTCTCCAACGAGCGCTATTTCACCCCCGAGCTGAAGGAGCTGGAAAACAGTCTCCTGACCGCCCGGGATCGGATCCAGTCGCTGGAGTACGACTACTTTGTCGCGGTACGCGACAGCGTGGCCTCCAAGGTCACCCGCATCCAGCAGACCGCTGCCCAGGTGGCCGCGCTGGACTGCTTCTGCTCGCTGGCGGAGGTCGCGGTGCGCAACCGCTATACCATGCCCGAGGTCGACGCCACAAGGGAGCTCTTGATCAAGGAGGGGCGCCACCCGGTGGTGGAACAGACGCTGAAGGACGTCCGCTTTGTACCGAACGACACCTATCTCAACACCGGCTCCGACCGCCTCGCCATCGTGACCGGGCCGAACATGGCCGGTAAGTCCACTTATATGCGCCAGACGGCGCTCATCGTCCTGATGGCGCAGATTGGTTCCTTTGTCCCGGCCCAGTCCGCCACCGTCGGCGTCACGGACCGCGTCTTCACCCGCATCGGCGCCTCTGACGACCTGGCCTCCGGCCGCTCGACCTTCATGGTGGAGATGAGCGAGGTCGCCAACATCCTCCGCAACGCCACGTCCGCCTCCCTGCTGATCCTGGACGAGATCGGCCGCGGAACCTCGACCTACGACGGCATGGCCATCGCAAGGGCAATCCTCGAGTACTGCGCGGACAAGCGCCGCCTCGGCGCGCGCACGATGTTCGCCACCCACTATCACGAGCTCTCGGTCCTGGAGGGCGAGCTGGACGGCATCCGCAACTACAACATCACCGCCAAGAAGCAGAACGGCAAGCTCATCTTTCTGCGGAAGATCGTCCCCGGCGCCGCTGACGACAGCTACGGCATTGAGGTGGCAAAGCTGGCCGGCGTGCCGGATTCGGTCATCGACCGGGCAAAGCACTGCCTGGAGGAGCTCATTGAGGATAAGGGCATCGCCGCCCCCGCCGAAGCCCGCGCCGCCTCTGACGACGACCCGCTCAGCCAGATCAGCTTCTCGGACATGCAGGCGGATGAGATCCGCGACACCCTGCGCAAAACCGACCTCAACACCCTCACGCCTCTGGAGGCGCTGAACCTGCTCTACTCTCTGCAGCGAAAGGCGATGCAATGAACCGGACATCCCCCGATCCCACGCTCTTTACGAGCCGGATGACCCGCGGCGAGACGATAGCGGCGCTCCTCTATCTGCCGCTGCACGTCTGGCTGCTGCCCACGATCCTGTATTCCCTGCCGGAGATCGCGCCGCTGTCGGACCTCACGGTCAACATCATCGTGTATATTACCGGCGCGGTGTACATGCTGGTCTTTCTGGGGCGTTTTCTGCGGCGGGATTTTGACCCCTTCTGCGATCATATGGGCTATTGCATTCTGCAGATTCTGGTCTGCTACGGCATGATGCTGGCCTTCAACTTGATCCTCAGCGGCGTACTCACGCTGCTTCTTCCGGCCGACAGCGCCAACCCCAACAACTCCGCTGTCATGGAGATGGCGGGGGTGGAATACGGCAAGACAGCGGCCCTTGCCATCTTCCTCGCCCCTCTGGTGGAGGAGCCCGTCTTCCGCGGGGCGATCTTCGGCACGCTGCGGAGCCGGAACCGCATCCTGGCCTACGCGGTCAGCATGCTGATCTTCGCGCTGTACCACGTGTGGGGCTACGCGCTGCAGGACCCGATCTACTGGCTGTACCTGCTGCAGTATCTGCCCGTCTCCTGGCTGCTCTGCCGCTGCTACGAGCGCTGCGACAGCATCTGGGGCAACATCTTCTTCCACATGCTGGTAAACGCCATTTCCATCTCGGCGCTGAACGCGCTCTCCGAGCTGCTGGCCTGAGAGCCAAACCGTCTAAAAACCCGATATAACCCCCGATATCATCCTATACCGCAGCGAAAAAGGAAGGCAAAAATATGGCAGCCCGATCCGTTTCAAGGATCGGGCTGCGTTTTCCTATCAGGCCCTGTGCGGGCCGGTCACATGATGAAGTTGTCCAGATAGCGCTTACTCAGCCGGATGGACTTCAGCACGTCCTCTTTGCAGCTCTCAAAGGCTTTGTCCTCCACCTCGATCACCGCGTCGCCGTTGTAGCGGATGTCGTTCAGCGCCGAGACGAAAGCGCCCCAGTCCACATCGCCAAGGCCCGGGATCTTCGGGCTCATGTAATCGAGCGGATAGGCCAGCACGCCGCACTGCTTCAGCTTTTCGGGATAGAGCTTGATGTCCTTGAAGTGGATGTGGAAGATCTTGTCCCTGAACTCATAGACCGTCTGCAGATAGTCCAGGCCCTGCCACACATAGTGGCTCGGGTCAAAGTTCAGGCCGAAGTTCGGGCTCGGGAGCTCGGCAAACAGCCTGCGGTACAGCACCGGCGTACACATCAGGTTCTGCCCGCCCGGCCACTGGTCCGCGCCGAACAGCATCGGGCAGTTCTCGATGCCCACCTTCACGCCGCACTCCTCCGCCAGCCTGATGATCGGCGGCCAGATCTCCTTGAAGAGCTGGACGTTCTCTTCCACCGTCTTGTGCTGGTCCCG
>JAFTGD010000032.1 GCA_017458065.1 Oscillospiraceae bacterium | reverse complement strand
TTTAACACTCAATAATTTAGCATATTTCCTCTGAAATTGCAAGAAGAAAAGTAGAAAAACGCCCTGTTTACTTGGGTAGTTTGCCAGTGGTGAAGTCATGCAGGCAATTGAGAGTTAATTTTCTCAGGAGTTAAGAGTGTATTGCCTGGGCAAGCAGGCCTTTCCCCGTACCGGCTTCCCCCTGAATATGAATCGGGGCGTCGTTGTAGGCCATGCGTTTGGCCAGCTCCCTCATCCGGTTTATCGCCGCGCTGCTGCCGATCATATCCTTGAACTGTCCTTCGGCTTTTCTGCCTTGCTGAGTCTTCTGCCGGCGAAGGGTGTTCTGCTGGCGCTCTGTTTCCCGAAAGCTTTGCAGCGTCACAAAGGACCCCAGCATCATCTCTTCCAACTTAAGCGGCATGAGAACAGCACCCAGGTCTGCACGCTGGATGTTCAACAGACGCGGGGCATTGAAATTTTCCTCTTCTCCAAATTCAGCATACAGCTCCGGCAACACTTCTGACGCCGGCTTCCCCAGCACCTCGCTTCGGCTGACGTTCAGCATCTTTCTGGCTGTTTTATTGATCAGCACAACTTCAAACTGCTTATTGACACAGACGATCCCGACATCAAGCGCATTGAGAATTATTTCCAGCCGGTTCTCTGCCGTCATGTTGTTTGAGGAGATTGTTTCGAGCGAGTAATCAACACTCGCCAACCGGTTCCGGTATCTTTTAAACCGTTTTCCCTCAAGGAAAAACGCGTCTCCCAGTTTGAGGGCGGTCTCACAGATTGTGTTTGCGCTGGGCAGGCGGGACCCGATATCCACAACATGTCCCATGCCCTCCGGCACCAGATCCGGCTCACCGACGGTAAACGTCAAATCCGCAGCCGGCAGCCGGTCAATCCCGGGGTAGCAGGGGTAGAACTCAATATTTGTGATTCCAAGGTGATACAACTGCGTGATGCATTCCATGACCATGTGCGTGTTCTGGTTGACAAGCAGGGCCTTTGTTCCGTCCGGGTAAGTCCGCAGCAGATCGATAGCCGCTTTGGAAAAAGTAACATCCATCCGGATGGCTTCCGGCATCTCATTCACGTATTCGCTGATTCGGCTGTCCTGCATCACATCATAGCTGGTTACTGAGCTTACGTAGAGATCCGCTTTCCCCATCTGCCAGACGCTGTCGTTCTCTGTGGCGCCTACAACAATATCCACTTCATCACCGAACAGTTCCTGAAAAACCTGTCCATAGAATTCGGCCATTGACTGCCTGTGCGATACAATTCCAATGGTTTTTTTCACGGTCTTTTCCTCTCCCGTATCGTCTCACCGCCGCGCATCCGGCTTCCGCAGCCGAGATATCTCCCCATCCCAGTCCTTATTTCGCCTTGTTCATCCCGTTTCATGCACAGGATTCTCTCATTTTCACGCGCAGTTGCTGGTGCCGTCAGCAAAGGCTTCGTTCTCGGTGCGGTCGGCCGCGGGCGCGGATGCCTTCATCTCGATGCCGCCGTCCCAGGTGTTGATGCCGCCGAATTCATAAACCTTCGTATATCCCATATCCGCCAACTTCTGCGCCGCCTGTTTCGACCGGTTCCCGCTGCGGCAGTAGATCAGGATGATCTGGTCCGAATCCGGCAAGGCCTCCGGCGGCTCGGTCCCGATGCTCTCGTTCGGGATCAGGACTGCGCCGTGGATATGCCCGGCATCATACTCGTCCTGTCGGCGGACATCCACGATCACATAGCCGTCGTCCTCCGCCATCATTTTTTTCGCCTCTTCCTGGGTGATGGACTGCCACCCGGGTGCCGGCACTTCATATCCGTTCTCCTCCGCCAGCTGATAGTACTCCTCCGCTTTCTGCTTCCCGATCGCTGCAAGATCGTCGATGCACGGATCTCCTGCGGTCAACTGGCCTTCTTCATACATCTTCGCAAGGCGGTAGTAGCCCTCGCTGTCCCCCTGAAGTCCGGCGCGCCGAAAGAGCTGTGCCGCTTGTTCATATTCGGGCGGGTCAGCCTGCAGGAGAGCTTCTCCCTGTTCGATCAGAGGCGAGATCGCGAATGCGGGCATCGCCGCAAAAGACATGACCACCAGCAGCATGATCATGACAGACAACAGTTTTTTCATCGTCTCATTCCTCCCGCTTTATTGACAGCTATAAAAAAGTATAGCAGAAATCCCGCTCTTCTTCAACACATGCAGGTACGAATTTATCGGAGTTACGCAGTCCTCGAGGATGTCCGTTTCGGAAGCGCAGTCCGTCAGTACAGGAATATGTTTCCGAATTGATGTTGAAATCGTCGGATCGGCTGTGTTAAGATAACAGCTACACAGGAGCGACCCATCCCATCATCCAGGAGGAAACCCATGACTGTCCGCAGAGCAGCGCCCGAGGAGACGCAGGCTGTTATCAGCTTTTATTATGATCTGATCGACGAGATGAAGGACGATCCCTTCCGGCCGACCTGGTTCAAGGGCGTCTATCCCCTGCTGTCCGATCTCCGCGAGGCAGCAGAAAACGGCTGGCTGTGGATCGCCGTCGAGGAAGACGGCAGCGTCGTTGGCGCTGTCGTTGTAAACAACCGGCAGGGCAAGGGCTACGACGAAGTCAACTGGAACGTCACAACAGATGCTGTAGCTGTTGTTCACCTGCTCGGCACCGCTCCACGGCTCCACGGCCGGGGCATCGGGCGGAGCTTGCTGGAGAGCGCCCGCGACGCCGCAAGGGAGATGGGGGCTGAGGTCATCCGGCTTGACACCCTGCCGCATAACGCGCCGGGGCGGCATCTGTACGAGTCCTTCGGGTTTCAATATTGCGGGAACATGGAACTGTACTATCCCAGCACCGGTGTAACCCCGTTTTCCATGTACGAGTATATACTCTGAGCATGAAACCCGCCGCTGTGATTCTCATGATATCGGCAAATCTGTCTGTTTCAGGCCGCATTTAGAGCAGGTTCAATGTTTTTATAATTGACATGCTATCGTTTGCCCTCTATGATACAGTTAGGCTATATCCAAAATACAATTCTGGGAGGTATACAAATGCAAACGATCATGGTCAACAAATACACCAATGCAGTTCTCGATCCCAATGAGAAAATGCTTGGCCCTGTGAGAGACGGCGGCCGTATCATCGTGAACACAGCGGCCGGCTGCTGGGGTCCAATGATCACGCCGGAACTGCGCGGCGGCCACGAAGTATCAAAACCCGTTTATGTGGAAGGCGCCGAGCCGGGTGATGCAATTGTGATCCGCATCCAGTCCGTCGAAGTAACATCGGATGTGACCGGCTCCGGCAATGACCGCGCGGTACCCGGCAGAGCAAACGGCGACGGCTTTGTCGCCGGCGTCTGTCCCAGCTGCGGAACCGTCAACCCGCCGACTCATATTGAAGGAATCGGGAAAGACGCAATCCGCTGCAACAAATGCGGCGCGTCATGCTCTCCGTTCGAATTCACGCACGGCTATACGATCGCGTTTGATGAGCACAAACAGATCGGTCTGACGCTGAACAAAGACGCGGCGGAGACGGTTGCAGCCGACGGCAAAAAATACATGCAGACCCCGGATAACTCTATCCAGCATCCTGTGGTAACGCTGGCAGGTCATGATATGCCCGGTGTAGTCGCAAGACTTCGCCCGTTCATCGGCCAGCTCGGTACCACGCCGAAGCGCCCCTTCCCTGACTCGCACAACGCGGGTGACTTTGGCGCTTTTCTGCTTGGCGCGCCGCATGAGTATGCCATGACAGAAGAGACGTTAAAGGATAAAACAGACGGACATATGGATATCAACAAGGTCCGCGCCGGTGCAATTCTGATCTGTCCGGTCAAGGTTCCCGGCGGCGGTGTCTATGTCGGCGATGTGCATGCCATGCAGGGCGAAGGCGAAATTGCCGGGCATACAACAGACGTCTCCGCCATGGTAGAGCTTCAGGTCGAAGTTCTGAAAGGGCTGAATATTGACGGTCCGCTTCTGCTTCCCAGGATTGAAGATGTCCCCTATCTTGCCAGACCCCTGACCGCGGACGAAAAAGCAGTTGCATGGAAGGAAGCAGAAAAATGGAATCAGCCCTGTATTGAAGATTCTGCCCCGATCGCCGTAATCGGAACCGGCGCCAATCTCAATCTCGCCATAGACAACGGACTACAGCGCACTGCTGATCTGTTCGGTATGACGGTACCGGAAGTCATGAACCGTGTAACGATCACCGGCGCAATTGAGATCGGCCGCGCTCCCGGCGTTGTAACCGTTTCACTTCGGGCACCGGTTGAGAAGCTGAAAGAAAAAGGTCTTTGGGAGCTCGTCAGAGACCAGTATCATCTTTACGAATAAGCTCACTCTGCCCATCCTCTCCTGCGGTCTGCGGGATCTGGGTGAAGGATTGATGTATCTGATTCCCTTGGCTTATCGGAAGGCAAAAGAGTATAGCGCATCCGCCTGTCGCACATGGCAGGCGGATGTTTTATTCGTATTCTTTTTTCAAAGCTATCCGCAGTTTTTGAGGGGATGCCGCTGCGCAGTTCCATCCTCTCCAGGTTGTTGTTTTTCCATTCGGCTGTCCAGGGCTCCTCATCTGCATGCTTCTCACCGGATACGATGATCCAGACCGGTGCGCCATGCATGAAGCTCTTTCGCGTTTCTGTTTTTACAAAATCGTTGGCGGCATCTTCTGCCAAAGCTGGATGCTATAGATCAAGCTGAAATCGTGATAGGTGTTTGTGCCGAAAAAGACATACAGGATAATGCCTTTGCAGCAGCACTTCGATACGCACAGAGGAGTCAGCGCGATGTGCAGATGATTTATCCTCCCAACGGGATTAGAAAATCTTTTCGCCCCTCTGCCTGCAGTCCTGGAACCCGAAAAGGAAGAAGAATGGATTGATGAGGGGCCTCCGATCTCCACATCGAAGATGCCAGAAACGGAGGACTCAGGCTACGAACACCGGCACAATATCTCTACAACCAACTACAGCGAAGTCCTTCGTACGATCGCTGCCTTCAGCCATTTTTCCGCACTTCCGATATGACTATAATATCTGAGCTTGGTGAGCCCATATAACAGTTAATCCGACATGAGTCCGGCAGCCGCCCGCAACGCGGGTTGTCTTGACAGGCAAAGCTGGCATGTTATACTGCTACAGGGTGGCTTACTTGTTGTACCTTGTTCTGACCTCGGAGCCGCCCACACTTGATTCTCAACAGGCCAGCTGCAGGCTGTCAAGACCGGCGTAACATCTGGCTCCTTTTTCCACACAAGATGTCCATCATTTTTGATAGGATAGAATCTTGCCAACGTTTACTTGACTAATACTTCCCACATGCAAAAATAGTCGTAAAGTCCCCAGCACTGCATAAGTTTCTACAAAAATAGACTGGAGACGCAAATTACAGAGTCACCTCAGGACATAGAGCTGTTTGGAGATGCTCTGGCAGGCGATTAAAGAAACTGCGTGTTAATGCTATCATCTGCTCATCAGAAATCCGGAAGAACTCACGAACAGTTTCAAGGAGTGCGTCCAGGATGAGCCCGAGAGAATGAAGATAGCTGATCTCAACAACTTCCGCGGTAATAATCCAGAACAATTCGCCAATGGTACGGTCATCTGTATTACTTCGTTGTTGCACACTCAGTATCATGTATCGCACGGCAACGATAGTCAAATGACAGGTAAATGCATCGAAAGAAGGGCTGTTGCATTCTTTCTGCAGTTTCAGATATTGTTTGCAAGTCTTGAAATAGACCTCAATATTCCATCTGGCTCCATAACGCCGGATAATCTCTTCTTCCGATATATTCAAATCTGTCGAGATAAGAGCAATCCAGTCTTTCCTGTTGGACTTGTTCCGGACATACACAATTCGGGCAGGGATGCTGGAAACAACCTTCCGCTTCTCGTTCTGGATCAAATTCACCTGAACAGAAAGAAGGTATTTCGATTTGCCAGGGCGTTTTCTGTTCATGGAATAGATTTTCTTGATGTCCACCTGCTTACCTTGATACTCATAAAACACTTTGCTGGATTTCTTCAGCATGGCAATCACGTCAAGCGCAAGCTCCTTCTTGATTGCTGTGATTCCTTTCGGAGTGGAAAACCAACTGTCAAAGAGAACATATTGTGCAGAATGGCCGATGCGGATAGCTTTTTTCAGCATATCCAGAATAATGTCCGGAGCTTTTTGTTGAGATTGTTTTCTGATCTGGCCTGCAATAGACCGTCCATCACATTTCTTTGGGCTACACCTCAACAGGCTGCTGTTTCCAGAGGAGAGCGGACAAAAGTCTATTGGAACGCTGGAATATTCATCCGTCCAGATCAGTGTCAGGATGCGGAAGCCATATTGATATGTCATATTGACGTGATTAAAGAATTTTGCTACGAGCTCTGACTTCTTCCCGGTCTTTGCCAAAGGGGTGTCATCCACCACGAAATATTCAATCCGTTTATCTGAAGTAGCCGGACGCATGAACTGTCTAATGACACACTCAGACAGGAGCCGCAGAAATTTATGCCAGTTGATTCCGGCATCATTGCAGAACCGATAGATTGTATTCTTGGAGAATGGTTCCTTGTATGTGTTGATCTTCATGGACATATATGTGCTGATCGGTGAGAACATACACTCCAGCAGATAGATGAAAATCTGGAGAACCGGAAAGCCTTTAATTTTATGTGCTCGGCATTTACGTAAGAGGTTTCCAACCTCAAATTGAGTAAGAAAACTCTTAACTGTATCTTTTGCCTCTTGCGTTCCTGTAAGAACTTGTGATAAAGTAGTTGCCATAGCATAGTTCTCCTTTTTGGTTTTTGTTTGTGTGGTAACTACATTATACCAGAAAACGGAGAAATATGCTATTTTTATGTGCGTGAAAGTTTCTGAATTTGCGATTCTCGCATGAATCAAGAAACTTTTTCAGAAAATCT
>JAFTGD010000031.1 GCA_017458065.1 Oscillospiraceae bacterium | reverse complement strand
ATGGCCTCCTATGGTATTTATTCTGATTTTGGCTTTCGACACCTTGATCAGTATACCATAGGAGGCCTTTTACGTCAGCCTCTACGCTACTGTTTATTCCGTTCTCCCCAGCATAGCTGGGGGTTTAAGCATTTCAATAAGAGCAGTTTATTTGGAGTGTCTTCCGGGACGGGGTACAACTATAATGCTGAGGATGCGGCAGCTATCGTTGACTGCATTACACAGATCGTTAAGAACGTAGTCCTGCAAGCGAACCTCAAAGGTCAGGTAACAGATGTGATTGATTCAGCTTTTTATCCTGTGACCAGTGATGGAACACCGCTTGCAGACGGAGACTGGATTACTTTAAACGGTGAGAAAGTCGCAGCCGAAAACAAGAATGCAGCCGGTCAGGTGAAATACGACAGCGGCAGCAATATATGGTCCGTGTGCTGGAAAGATCAGCAATTTGACTGGCCCACGAAAGATTCAGCTGGAAATATTACGGGATCAGGATGGAAAGGCGTTCTTTACGTTAAGGCAAAAGAAAATTTCCTGGGTGGGAATGCCATCAGTACAAACGCAGCAGGCTCTGAAATAAAAGCGGAGAAATATATCAGCAGAACCGGGAGTGAAATGAATCTGACAGATGAGCACAGCACGGATCTTTTAACTCCGCATGTCAATGTCGATGAACTCGCTTTGACAGAGGCTAATACGGAATGGACCGTATATCTTGGTACAGAAGTGAACCCTAAGGACCAGTTGAAAAAGCTTCTGAGGGGCATCGATATTCGCAAGGTGGTTTCGGGTGATACCAATGAGATGATCACATCAAAGGATCAGATGCTTGCCGGGACGAGCGTATCATCTAAGACCATGAAATTGACGGAGTACCTGGGATTGGATACAGATGACAAAATCAATGCATTGATTACTGAATTGTTATCGAGCGGATCAAAGACTTTTCAATATAACAGCTCAACAATGACAACAGCGTATGGCCACGGATATGTCGGTGATATCGTTGTCTCGCTGGAGAACACTACCGGTTGCTACAGCAAAGACAACCATGCCACGGAAGAGGTTGGTACAGATGCTGAGTTTACATTGAAGGTGGAGTACATTCCTAAGGATCAGGCAACACGGAATGTTGAGTTGAGCATCACAGATGGTGATTACCACACCACGGCCGGCGGCAGTGCAGGCGATGCAACCGGTACAATGACCAGCGTCAACACACATAAGATAATTGTCTTCGCCAAGAGCATCCAGTTGACCAAGACGGACGAGAGCTTTAACAATGTACTGACTGGTGCCAAGTTTGCGCTTTATCGGACAGCAAGATCAGAAGAGACCGGTAGTACTCTGAGTGGTGTAGAGGGCAGCTATGTAAAGGTGGAGGATTTGGATTGCAGCGCAAACGGCGTGGTGACAAAACAATTTAAAATCTCAGAAAAACTGAATGAGAACGAGAAGTATTATATTGTAGAGTCAAAGTCTCCGGACGGATACAACATGCTGACGTATCCGATAGAAGTGACATTCAGTATCAGCGATAGCTATACGCCAGTATCCCCAGATGGAGATACGACAACAACCAGACCCGCTACGGGGTTGTACAATTGGGTGGAGACCGCGGTGCTGTCATTAGATGTTTCCAGCGGAGTGAAGCGCACCGATGCAGGTGGCACAGTGGAGCTAACACACAGCGGTATTGATAAAGACTCTGAAACAGTGACCATGTACTATCGTATCATGAATAATCCGGGTTATGAGCTCCCCGCTACCGGCGGCCCCGGCACACGGCTCTTCACAATCCTCGGTAGTATCCTGATCCTTGGATCGGGTGCACTGCTGTGGAGGAGACGGAGATTGATTTAACCCAAGCATGGCAGAAAAGGAGCGGCAGATCGAAGAATGATCTGCTGCTCCCGCTGCGTTTTTTATCACTATTAAGTATAGAAAAGTCCTGATTTCAACTAAAATCGGGGCCATAATCTTTACAAGATCTGTCAATACATTGTAACTACAATTGAGGAGGAGTAAACCATAAGAGATCACTGGGTCATAAGCAATCTCGAAAAAGCCATGGAAACAAGAAAAAGCCCCAGGAACTCGATGTTTCCTGGGGTTTCTTTTTGGTGCGCGAGGCGGGACTTGAACCCGCACGCCCGGAGTGAGCACTAGAACCTGAATCTAGCGAGTCTGCCAATTCCACCACTCGCGCATCTCTTTGACGCTCAGATATAATAGCACGCGATTTTGGCTTTGTCAAGCATTTTGTTGTTCCGTGAACAGCAAATTTCATTGACACTGTGAAAGTGAAAATATATAATATGGTCATTTCTGAGAGAAAGTTCCATGAAGAGACAGGGAATGGATTATGATCAAGACTTTTTCAGCCGGAAGCTGTGATGTGGCGGTGATCGGCGCCGGACATGCAGGGATTGAAGCCGCCCTCGCGGCGGCCCGACTTGGAATGGATACCATCTGCTTCACGGTCAATCTCGACAGCGTCGGCAACATGCCGTGCAATCCGGCCATCGGCGGCACGGGAAAGGGACACCTGGTTCGGGAACTGGACGCTTTGGGCGGCGAGATGGGAAAGGCCGCGGATAAAGCCTGCATCCAGTACCGTATGTTGAACCTCGGGAAGGGGCCCGCGGTACACTCCCTGCGAGCCCAGGCGGACCGCAGGCGCTATCAGGAAGTGATGAAGCAGACGCTGGAGCGGCAGGAGAACCTGCGTGTCAAGCAGGCGGAGATCATTGATTTCGGGATTCAGAACAGCGAGGTCTGCTCAGTACAGACCGCTACAGGCGCGGTCTATGGCTGCAGAGCGGTAATCGTTGCGACCGGGACCTATCTGGACGGACGCACCATCGTCGGGGAACTGCTGCGTTCCTCCGGACCGGATGGACTCGCGGCAGCGGTGCCGCTTTCCCGGAGAATGCGTGAGATGGGGCTTGGGATGCGGCGCTTCAAGACCGGGACGCCGCCGCGCGTCAACGCAAGGACGGTGGACTTCGACAAAATGGAGATCCAGACCGGAGATGCGGAGCCGGAAGCGTTTTCCTTCTCTGCCGGAGAAGCGCCTGTTAACCGGGCGGTCTGTTATCTGACCTATACGAATGCGGCTACGCATGATATCATCCGGCGGAATCTGGATCGCAGCCCGATCTACTCCGGCGTGATCGAGGGCGTTGGACCGCGATACTGCCCCAGCATCGAAACCAAGATCATGACCTTCCCGGATAAACCCAGGCACCAGCTTTTTATCGAGCCGATGGGCTTGAACACCGAAGAACTGTATATTCAGGGCTTTTCCTCCTCCATGCCGGAGGATGTGCAGATTGCGATGCTGCATACCATCCCGGGGCTGGAGCACGCCGAGATGACGAGACCGGCTTATGCCATCGAGTATGACTGCATCGACCCGACAGAGCTTCGGCCGACGCTGGAGAGCAAAAAAATCCACGGACTGTACGGAGCGGGGCAGTTCAACGGTTCCTCCGGTTACGAGGAGGCGGCGGTACAGGGCTTTGTGGCCGGGGTGAACGCCGCACGGAAGCTGAAAGGGCAGGATGCCTTCATCCTGCACCGCAGCGACGGATATATCGGGACATTGATCGACGATCTGGTGACCAAGGGTACCAATGAGCCCTACCGCATGATGACCTCCAGAAGCGAATACCGGCTTCTGCACCGGCAGGATAATGCCGACGAGAGATTGAGCCGCATCGGTTATGAGATTGGGCTTGTATCTGACGAGCAGCTGCAGGCGGTTCAGCGGAAGTATGCCGCTGTGGAGGCGGAGCTGGACTGGCTCGAACACACGCATCTCGCCCCGGGAGAGGCGCTCGCGGCCATGCTGCAGAGCAAAGGGACTGCCGAGGTGCAGCACGGCTGTTCGCTGGCTGATCTGCTTCGCCGCCCGCAGCTGTGCTACGCGGATCTTGCGCCTTTTGACCCGGAACGTCCGGCGCTCGGCCGCGCTGTGACAAATCAGGTGGAGATCCGGCTTAAATATGACGGATATATCCGGCGTCAGCTGAAGCAGGTAGAGGAATTCACCAGGCTGGAGCAGAAGAGGTTGCCAGAGAATCTGGACTATGACAGCATCCAGGGCCTTCGCCTGGAGGCGCGGGAAAAGCTGCAGAAGATCCGCCCGGAGAACTTCGGGCAGGCGAGCCGGATCTCAGGGGTTTCACCGGCAGACATCGCGGTCCTGATGATCTACGCAGAGAGCCAGAGGGAGCATCATGGTAAACATTGATGAAATCCGGATTGCTCTTGCGGAGCACTTTCCTCAATGGACGGGCTGGATCGACCGTCTTGAGATCCGAGAAGCTGTCGGCGTGCATCCGGTGGACAACGACGGACAGGCGGTGTATTACAACAGTCGTCTGATGAGTTACTACACAGACGAGACCCAACGCTTCTACATCGCACAGCAGCTGCTGCATCTGCAGTTTCAGCATCACGCGCGAGGGCATGGCCGGGACCGGGGAACCTGGAAACGGGCTTCGGACGCTGTGGTGAACCGGATGCTGCGCTACGATGGCTTTCAGGTGCCGATGGAAGCGGTCCTGATGGCCGAAGGAGAAGAGATGAGCTCCGATGCGCTCTATGATATCCTCATCCGGCAGGATCCGCCGAAGACGAACAGCGAAATGCCCGAACAGGAGCGCCGCCCGGTCCCGGACCGGAAGCACAAGCCGGGAAAGACGACGGAAGGCGCGGCCAGAGAGATCGAGGATCCCGGGCTCGCCGCTGCGGTGGCGGGGCTCTCGGAACTGCTGGAGCCGAGCCTGCAGCTGGACTATGACTGGTTTCCGGGCACGACGGTCCGGGAGGGCATGCTGCCGTGGCAGTTCCGCCCCTATCCGGTGGCTCACGCCGAGATTCTTCTGGATACCAGCGCTTCCGTGGATACGGAACTTTTAAGGGCTTTTGTCAAGGGCGTGAAGGCCCTTCTGCAGGAGGATGCCGTTATACGGGTCGGATGCTTTGACACAAAGTTTTACGGCTTCCATGAGATCCATACACAGGACGATATCGACTCGCTTGAACTGCGCGGCGCCGGCGGAACGGACTTCAGTGTGGCGGTAGCCGCGTTCACAGGCGACGCGGAAAACAGGATCATATTTACCGATGGGTATGCTGAGATGCCGTCTCAGCGCTGCGACTGCCTCTGGGTGGTCTATGGCAATACGCCCATTCACCCGAAAGGCGGCCGCGTGA
>JAFTGD010000030.1 GCA_017458065.1 Oscillospiraceae bacterium | reverse complement strand
TCTATGGCAATACGCCCATTCACCCGAAAGGCGGCCGCGTGATCTATTCCCGGCCTCCGGAGGAGAAGGAGAAACATGAAATCGATTTTCTTATCACGTGAACAGATTTTCGACCAGCCCCTGAAGGCGATCGAAGTAGTCGGGGCTGCGGCTCCCGCGACCGATCTTGCGCTGCTGACTGCACCGGACGACGGCTTCCTTTTCGAGCCGGGCGGCGGAATGAACTATTATCTGGCAGACGGCGCCTGCGTCGACCGTTTTGGCAGACAGAACCCCTGTGCGGTCTGCGGGATTCGTCCTGCGCTGCTGCTGGAACCGGGCGAGGAACAGCTTCTTGACCGGGTCAAAACAGAAGGCAGTGTCACGCTGGCGGACTACGGCCTGTATCCCAGCACGATCCTCGATCGCAGTCTCCGGGATCTGGCGGAAAAGAACCTGGCGGAACGCGCCCTCCGGGATACAGGGATGAGCTTTACCATCGGGGGCAAGCAGTACCCGGTTTACCGTCTTGGGGCCAAACAGATGATCGTATTGACCTTCGACCAGTCCTCCGCCAACGGCTATGTGCAGCTCTCGGACGGAACCATCGTGTCGGAGGGCGACAAAGTCTTCCTGGAACTGCGCCCGGTGCGCTGGATCTATGACACGGAGAACCATCTTCTGATCGGGTGCATGGTGCTCTTCGGTGGACTCAGCAGGGAAGAGACGGTGTCCTATCTGGGCGGGAAGTTCCTGCGCGAGCTGACGCCTGCCGTGGAAGAGGATGTGCCGGAAGGAGACGGCTTCCGCTATGTGCAGCATGACGAGCTCAGCTTGATTCGCGCTTATGTGGACGCGGACATCCCGGTGTTTATCCACGGCCTTTCCGGCGACGGCAAGAGCGACCGCGTGCGTCAGATCGACCCGCAGGCGTTGGATATCGAGCTGGTGAACGAGACTCCCGAGACCATCAACGGTCGCGCAGTCTACAACGAGGCGAAAGATGAGATCATCGACATTAAGCCCGCCTGGCTTGTTCGGCTGGATCGGCTCTGCAAGGACGGGGAACCGCACATCCTGTTCTTTGACGAGCTTACAAACGCCACTAAGCAGACGCAGTCTGTTATTTTCAAGATCGTTTTGGAGCGTTTTGTGAACAACCGCTGGGCTTTGCCGGAGAACGCCAGGATCGTCGCCGCGGGCAATGACCGCAGCGAATCCAGCGCGTCTCATGATCTTGCGGAACCGCTGTTCGGGCGCTTTGCCCATGTCTATATTCAGACGACGGTAGAGAACTGGATGCCCTGGGCGGTCCGGGAGAAGATCAACCCCTTTGTGATGGAATTCCTCGCGAACAACGATCTGTATCTGCGTACGCCCTTTACGGGGACGGAAGGGAATGCGGATCCTCGCCGCTGGGAGATGGCGTCGCGTGTGCTGGACGCGTCGGATAACGATTTTGCGCTGTTGGGACCCATTGTCGGGCGCGACACGGCGGATGCTTTTGTCAAGTTCTTCCGTGCACGGCAGGAGCTGACCTCGCTGGGACATTACAGCGATGAGGAACTGGCTCGGTTTTCCATTGCGCGCAAGTATCAGCTGGCGCAGCAGTGCCTGTACCTCTCCGGGACCGAAGAGGCCAGGGAGCTGGTCCGTCGTCTTGGACCGGAGTATGAGGCCTGGTTCCGCTACATGGTCGAACGAAAGAGAAGCTTCGGCGTATGATCCGGAAGGTGAGCTTTGAAGAGGCGCATTCTCTCCTGCGCGAGCGGCCGGACATCACGCTGGTCGATGTGCGGGAGGAACCGGAATATCTGACCGGCCACGCCATGGACGCGGTCCTGCTGCCGGTGGACGAGATCACGGCGGAGACTGCCGCCGAGGTTATCGGCGGAGGACCGGTGATGGTCTACTGCCGGACCGGACGGCGCAGCAGGGAAGCGGCGCATAAGCTGGAGCAGCTTGGCTATCAGGAAATCTATGACGTCGGCGGTCTTGTCGGCTGGCCTTACGGGCTGGTGTAAAGTCCACAGCATTTACATTTTTTTAACCCAAATTGCACCTGTCTGATTATAATAAAAACAGATTGAAACTTCAGACAAGGGAGGACAAAACTATGAGTAAACGTGCGTTGATCGTCGAAGACGATGCCAATATTGCCGAGCTGCTTCGGCTCTATCTCTCCAAGGACGGGTTTGATGTGATGATTGCCTCTGACGGCAACAAGGCGGAGGCGGATTTTGACCTGTTCCAGCCGGACGTCGTGATGCTCGACATTATGCTGCCGGGGAAGGACGGATGGGAAGTCTGCCGGGACATCCGGAAGAAGTCCACAACGCCGATCATTATGCTGACCGCCAAGGGCGAGACGAATGACAAGGTCACCGGGCTTGAGATGGGCGCGGATGACTATGTGACAAAGCCCTTTGAAGTGAAGGAGCTTCTGGCCAGGATCCACGCCGTCATGCGCAGAACAGATCACGTCGGTCCGGTCGACAAAAAGCTGACCTTCGACAAGCTTGTGATCAATCTGGATTCCTATGAGCTGGTTGTCGACGGGAAGAAGATCGACACTCCGCCCAAAGAGATGGAGCTGCTCTATCACCTGGCTTCTTCGCCCAACCGCGTCTTCACCCGCAATCAGCTGCTGGATGAAGTCTGGGGCTTTGATTATTTCGGCGATTCCCGTACGGTGGACGTGCATATCAAACGTCTGCGCGAAAAGCTGGAGGGCGTCTCGGAGCAGTGGAACCTGAAGACCGTCTGGGGCGTCGGGTACAAGTTCGAAGTCGCAGAGTAAGCGATCTTCTCTGGGAACCTGAATTTGTGACAGATCCGATCAGATACGTCCGCGAGCCGACCGATCTCCAGTGCGGCCAGGCGGTGCTGGCCATGGTGACCGGACTCCCAGTAGAACAGATTGTGGCAGAGCTCGGCAACGACCGGGAGACCAATCTCAAAGAGATGAAAGGCTGTCTGCGGGCACACGGAGCATGGGTCTCGGATGAACGCGTTTCGGTGGCGGAAAAGCATGAGCTCCCGGCCCTCTGCCTGCTCAGCCTTGAAACTCCGCGCTGTTGGCACTGGTCGCTGTATGCGGACGGGGTCTTCTATGACCCAGAGCACGGCGTAATGGACGATTTCCCCGAAGCGGGGAGAAAGTACTACTGGGAAATCAGACGGACATAAGAGGAAAAACCGCGACGGGGCGGCATTTCCGGTCAAATAACGCTTAAAAGGCACGCGGGCAGCGTGCCTTTTGCATATTCCGTCTGTGATCCTGCCGGCAGGAACAAGTTCAGAATTGGAAAATGAGTTATTTCAGGAACTTTTTCAGGGCTTTCTCCGGGACGGCTGGGAAGAGCGAGAGCAGGTGCTCCATAAGGCGGGCATAGGATTCCTCAGGAGACCGCTGATAGACACGGTCGGAGAAGGCTGCGCCCATAAACTTCTCCGGCGTACTGTATTCCGCCACGCCCCAGCCGCGCTGATTCCCGTGCTTGTCCAGGGTGTAGACAAAGTTGCTGGTAGTGATGTAACAGAGCTCCTGAAGCCGCAGAAGAGAAGCATCGAAGCCTTTCCTGCCTTCGGTTTTCTGCCATCTTCCGTTGTACGCATAGCCGCCTGCTCTCCGCAGATCCTTGGACAGGGCAGGCGCGTTTGCGTCGATCAGGTCATAAAGCTGTTTGTCGTCGAATTTGGCGAGACCGTCGTCATAGCGTGCGTCAAAGTCGTAGCCGTCGCGCCTGTAGTTTGCCAGATCGCAGAACCAATCGAGACTGACATAGACGGATTTCTTTTCAAAGAACTTGCCATAGGCGCAGCCTGTCGCACGGATGACCGGTCCCTTCCAGGCCCAGCTGTCCTCGCCGGTGTCGGACCACAGAGCAGCGGGACTGCAGTGCTCTTCCAGCGAAAAGCCGGGGATCGACGTCGCGAAGTACGGTACAATCCCATAGGTCTCAACGGCTCGGATCAGATCCTGTTTTGATCGCACATAAAAATCGTAAGCCATTCCAAAAAACTCCATTGATACAGATCACGCCGCAAGTCGGCCAGGACAGAGCGGCGAAAGAACTCCCGGAGGACAGGCGCAATCATACCACAAATCCGCTTCGCGCGCAATGCGGTAACAGCTTTGTCCTGTGAGATCCGATAGGAACCGAAGAAAAACCCTTGGAGATTGCCGCTTGCCGTAGATGCGGTTCTTGTGATAGAATACACATCAAAGATAAGCCGATTCGGCATTCAAGACAGAAACGGAGGAACTGTTATGTCCAATATTATTACCGTCAGCCGTGAGTTTGGAAGCGGAGGACGAGAACTCGGCAAAAGACTGGCCGGGGAGCTCGGTTATGCCTATTATGACCGCGAGATCGTCACCGCGCTGGCGAAGGAGACCGGCATGGATGAAGGTTTTCTCGATCAGCAGCTTGAAGCAAGCACGGTACAGATCCGCTTTCCGATCCACTTTGCACAGAGCTTTTCCGAGCTCACCACAGTACCGGATACCACGGTGCATATTCTCTCACTGCAGAGCAAGCTGATCAAGGAACTGGCTTCGAAAGGCGACTGTGTCTTCGTCGGACGGGCGGCGGATGCCCTGCTGGAAGAGAAGAAGCCCTTCAAGCTTTTTGTCTATGCGGACCAGGCGTCCAAGCTGGCACGCTGCCGCAGCCGGGCCACGGATGAAGAGAACTTCACCGATAAGGAAATGATCCGCCAGATGAAGCGCATCGACAAAGCCCGTGCGGAATACCACGATATCATTTCGTCCAGAGCATGGGGAGAGAGGACGGCCTATCATCTCTGTGTCAACACCACCGGGACCGAGATCAAGGCGGTCATTCCCGCACTGGCGGATTACTACCGGGCCTGGCTCAACGTGCAGGGCTGAACCGGAAGCTTTGTCGCTGTGAGAAAAACTGTGGATTTTCTGACAAATCCGCAGAGCTGTCATTGACAGCGAACGGATGATTCAGTAAACTGCAGTTATCCCGCAAAGAAAAGCATTTTCGAAAGAGTTCCAGATTAAAGGAGGGGTTATCTTGGAAGTCAGAGAAAACCTGATCAAGCTTTGTGAAAAGATCAATGACGGACACTATAAGATCACACCGGATTGCGCGGAATACAAGGCGTTTGAAAAGTGGATCACGGATGAGCAGATCAAGGTCATGATGGCGCTGACCAGCAT
Source organism: Oscillospiraceae bacterium (assembly GCA_017458065.1). GTDB lineage: Bacteria > Bacillota > Clostridia > Oscillospirales > Oscillospiraceae > Limivicinus. The sequence goes on along the minus strand of JAFTGD010000030.1, from coordinate 47,417 downwards.
GAAGCCTTCGTTTGTACCGGTGATTGCACGCAAAGCCGGGATGTCGATCAAGCGCACGAAGGAAGTGCTGCACGAGATCACGGATATCGGTCTGGTCGTGCAGGTCGTGGTTCCAAAGGTGGGGCTGGAGATCTATCTGCTGCCGCCCTACACGCCGGGTATTTTTGAGTTCCTGCTTATCAATGAGAAGTTCTGCCTGGCCCATCCGGAAATCGCTTACGCGTTCCATCAGCATGCGACCACAAGCCAGATCGAACATGCGCCGAACACGCCGATGGGCGCCGGGATCATGCGCGTTATCCCCATTGAGAGCGCGATCCCCGCGGACGCCGAGAAGATCGACAACGAGAGCTGCAACAGATATATTGAAGAGAACGACGGACATATCAGCATCACGCCATGTCAGTGTCGGCGTGTCCGCAGACTGATGGGCGAGGGCAGCGGCGACCTGGACGAGGGCCTCTGCATCTTTATGGGCCACGTGGGAGACATGTTCAACCGCAGCGGGAAGGGCAGACCCGTCACGGTGGCCGAGGCAAAAGAGCTGATCAAAAAGTGCGATGAACGTGGCTGCGTTCACCAGATCACTACGCTGAATGAGGGCGAGACTCTGGCCATCTGCAACTGCATGCCGGAGAGCTGCCTTGCGCTCGGCGTATCGCAGTATTACAACACACCTGCCACGTCCAAGAGCAACTATGTTGCCGAGATCGACGAGGAGAAGTGCGTTGCCTGCGGCCAGTGCACCGACCGCTGTGCCAACAATGCCATCCAGATGGGACAGAAGCTCTGTGCCAAGACGCCTGTTGTGCACAAGCACAAGGAGCTGCCGGACGATATCGAGTGGACTCCTGAGCACTGGAATCCCGAGCACCGTACCAATCGCGAATATGTCGCGCCGGAAGGCACTTCGCCCTGCAAGACGGCATGTCCCGCGCATATTGCCGTCCAGGGTTATCTCAAGCTTGCCGCTCAGGGCAAGTACCTGGAAGCGCTCGAGCTGATCAAGAAAGAAAACCCGCTGCCGGCTGTCTGCGGACGTATCTGCAACCGGAAGTGTGAGAGCGAATGCACCCGCGGCAACCTGGACAACCCGGTCGCCATCGATGAGGTGAAGAAGTTTATCGCCGACAAAGAGCTCTCCCGTGACACCCGCTTTGTCCCGAAGAAGCTTTATGACTTCAGCGACAAGAAGATCGCCGTGATCGGCGCCGGTCCTGCCGGTCTCAGCTGTGCGTATTATCTGGCAGCAGACAACTATAAGGTCACCGTATTTGAGAAAAACGAGCTGCCCGGCGGTATGCTTCGCTACGGTATCCCTTCTTTCCGTCTTGAGAAGACCGTTCTCGATGCCGAGATTGACGTGCTTAAGGAACTCGGCGTTGTGTTCCGCTGCGGAGTGGAGGTAGGGAAGGATGTCACCATCCAGCAGCTGCGTGAACAGGGCTATGATGCATTCTTCCTCGGTATCGGCGCCCAGCAGTCCGCTTCCCTCGGCATTCCGGGCGAGGAACTCAAGGGCGTCTGGGGTGGCATCGACTTCCTGCGCGAAGTCAATGCCGGCGCCAGACCGAACCTCGGCAAGAAGGTCGTTGTTGTCGGCGGCGGCAATGTCGCCATGGATGTGGCGCGTACGGCGGTCCGTCTCGGCGCCAGCGTCACGGTCGCCTACCGCAGGAAAGAGAGCGACATGCCTGCTGATCCCGCCGAAGTGGCTGAGGCCAGAGAAGAGGGCGTCAAGTTCCTCTTCGAACACAAGCCCGTCTCCGTCGAAGGAAAGAACGGCAAGGTAACGGCGCTTGTCTGTGAAGGCGATAAGGTCGTCAAGTGCGATGCCATCCTTGCTGCGATCGGGCAGAAGATTGAACTGGGCGGACTGGATCTCGGAGACCTCACCCAGGATGAGAAGGGCCGTGTTCAGGCCGACGGCGTGACTTATCAGACGGCGCAGCCGGATATCTTTGTCGGCGGCGATGCCTATACCGGACCCAAGTTTGCCATCGACGCCATTGCCCAGGGCAAACAGGCGGCGATCTCGATCCATCGCTTTGTCCACAAGGGACAGAGCCTTGTCATCGGGCGCGACCGTTTGACCTATCACGCTTTTGACATGGACAACGTGGACTTTGACACGGTTCGCCGGACCAACAGCGTCGAGGCACGTCAGGTGCCGGGCAAGGCGCCGGAGAAGGCCAAAACTTTCAAGGATGACAGAGTGACCTTTACCGAGGAGCAGCTGAAGAAGGAGACGGCCCGCTGCCTGGGCTGCGGCGCATCCTTTGTTGACCCGAACAAGTGCCTGGGCTGCGGTGTCTGCACCACGCGCTGCAAGTTCGATGCAATTCACCTGCGCAAGCGCACCTATCAGGAGAGCATCCCTTATGCGAAACGGCAGAAGGTCCTGCCGGAATTCATTGCCGGACGGCAGAAGCGCATTGAAATCCGCAAGATGGGCGAGAACTGAAGACCGGATCGGCATGCTGAACAGAAGAGTGATCGCAGCCGGTGTAAGCCTGATCGGCGGAGCCGTCAGTCTGATTCTTGCCTCGGCGCATACCAAAAAGGAACTGATCGAGCTCCGCAGAGACCGGATCAGTGAAGTGACCGGCTGGAAAGAGAGAAACATGAACAAAATCAACAGCGGAATCGAAACCTTCCGGGCTACACCGGATGCGGTACTCATCGATGTCCGGGAAAAGCAGGACTACGACGAAGGCCATATTTCCGGCGCGGTACATGCGGATTTGAGGACGATACAGTTCCTGCACTACGGACTGGACACGCCGCTCTTCCTATACTGTTATCGAGGCAGCCGCAGCCACATGGCTGCGGGGATCTTACGGGAAGCCGGATTCACGAACGTCACGGATATCGGCGGGATAGACTGGTATACCGGGGAACTGGTAACAGAATAAGCCGAAATCCCGGCTTATACTACGCACAGAACGAACTCAGCCTCCGCAGAAGCGGAGGCTGAATCATTTGTGCAGAGTTTTTAATCAGAAAAGGCCGGGGAAGCCGCCGAGACCGCCCTGCAGCTTCGCCATGGACTCGCTGGTCCTGTCGTCGGCTGCCTTCAAAGCGCCGTTTACCGCGCTAAGGACGAGGTCCTGCAGCATCTCGACATCTTCCGGATCGACCACTTCCGGATCAATCGTGATCTCTTTGAATTGCCGTGTGCCGGTGATGACAGCCTTGACCGCGCCGCCGCCGGCGGTGAATTCAAAATCGGTGGACTCCAGTTCCTGCTGCATTTTCATGAATTCCTGCTGCATCTTCTGGGCCTGTCTCATCATGTTTGCCTGGTTGCCGGGCATACCCCCGCGAAAACCGCCTTTTGCCATATCGTGTTACCTCCTTATGGTGTTCCTGATTTACTGATTATGAGAGAAAAGTGACTTCTTTAAACTGTCTGAGTTCGTTGATATCACGCACTGTGCGCTTTTCGGGCTGCAGTTCGGAGAGCCGCAGCGCCACCGGATAACCGAGAACCGTTTCCGCGGTTTCGGAAAACACCGCGCGGATCTCAGGCTTTTTCAACCGGTCGAGAAGGAATCCCGGGACTGCTTCCAGGGAGAGATCCCGGTTCTGCAGATGCAGCCGAAAGCGTTCGCGGTCATCCACCGAAAAACGCAGCTCGATGGGGAGCCGGGGCTTGACCTGTTCAAGAATCTTCATTTCCTGCGCCGCCGTATCTGTTTTTTCCGGTGCTGCGGCAGGTGTTACAACGGGAGCCGGGGAAGACGCAGGAGCAGCCGGTTCCTCAGCAGGGAAGCGCTCCGGCGTTTCAGCAGCCGATCTCTCCTGATTATATTCCCGATCAGGGACTGACAGCTCAGGCAGATCAGCAGGGGCGTCTTCATCGGCGAAATCGGGCGGCTCGGGCGCAGGTTTCGTTTCCCATGGTTCCGGCATTGGTATTTCAGCCTGCGGCGGAGAAGCGACCGGAACGCCGTTCTTGACTGCAGACTCCAGCCTGGAAAGCCTTGCCCGCAGAGAGAGCAGCGATTCAGCCGTACGGCTGTCACAGAGGCTGACAAGGCAGATCTCGGCGACAGTGCGGGGATTGCGTACCTGACGCATCCGGGCGATGGCGTCCTGTATGGTGTCGGCGCAATAGAGGATCTCTTCTTTGGTGAATCTGGCGGAAAAGGTGTCGAGCACATCCTGTTCATAGTTTCCGGAAATCAGCTCTTCAGCGCCCGCAGCGGCGGCCTTGACAATCAGAATATCACGGATGAGTCCACTCAGTTCCGTGAGGAAAGCGGCGGGTTCTTTCCCGTCCAGCCAGATCTGCTGGAACAGGCGCAGAGCGTCGGTGCTGTTGTGCTGCTCAATCGCCCGCAGCAGCTGAACGAGATTCCGGTTCCCGGCGAGCCCCATTGTCTCATAGACGGTCTCGGTGGTGATGTGTTCATGGCCGGAGCACTGATCCAGGATGCTCAGAGCGTCTCGGACACCACCTTCGGCGAGCCGCCCGATCTGCAGAGAAGCTTCCGGATCCAGATGCAGCCCTTCCCGGGATGCAATGTCCTGAAGATAGGCGGATAACCGCTCTGTCGGAATCCTGCGGAAACTGTGGCGCTGGCAGCGGGAGAGAATCGTTGCGGGGACCTTCTGCAGTTCCGTTGTCGCGAGAATGAACATCAGATGGGGAGGGGGCTCCTCAATGATTTTCAGCAGGGCGTTGAACGCTGCCAGAGAGAGCATATGCACTTCGTCGATGATATAGACACGCTTCTTCGCGGCGGCAGGGGAGAAGACGGCTTCCTCCCGCAGAACGCGGACATTGTCCACACCGGTGTTGGATGCAGCATCCAGCTCTACGATATCCAGAATACTGCCGTCGTCGATACCCCGGCAGAAGCGGCATTTGTTGCAGGGATTGCCATTTACGGGATTCTCGCAGTTGACCGCTTTGGCAAGAATGCGGGCGCAGGTTGTTTTCCCTGTGCCCCGTGTGCCGATGAAGATATATGCGTGAGAGAGATGACCGGTACGAACCTGAGTTTTCAGCGTCTCGGTAATGTGCTCCTGGCCGATGACCTCATCAAAGGTCTTTGGACGCCATTTGCGATAGAGCGCCTGGTACAACATGCTCACCTCCGCATATAAAATGTGTGGCTCTTGACAAGACTGCACACCCTTCTCTGGGACCATCCCCATATCCGTTACGCCGGCAGCCGGCTCAAACCCGGCACCCCCGCGGCACACGAAAAGCACCGCTTAATGCTGCTCGGTTCCCCGCCTGACATGGTTCACGGGTTTCCGTTGCGCAGGACCGGGTCGTCAACGCTGCTTACCGGAGTCAGACAACACAAGAACAGCCCTCGGTTGGGAATTCATCCCTGCTGTAGCGGATTGCAGGTAACAGGGCACCGCTAGCTCCCCGACTAGTGCAGCCTTGTCAAAAGCCACAATCGGTATAATACACCATTTTTTTATTCTATGCAATATTTTTCTTTACTTTTCAGATTTTTGTGTTATAATAACAGAGCTCTGGAGAGTGTTACGGGCTTGTAGCTCAGCTGGGAGAGCGCACGGTTCGCATCCGTGAGGTTCGAGGGTTCGATCCCCTTCAAGTCCACCAATAAAAACGGCCTGAATTGTTTTTAAATCAGGTCGTTTTTTGCTATTAGTGCCGCTTTATCGCTTGATTTGTTCCACTCTAAAGCCCTAATTTTCTGCCATACCCCTATTTTTACCCCAACTGAATGTATTTTTCCTTATTTTTACCCCAACGGCATAGAAATTCCCGCCCCATTTCTGGAGCGGGTTTCTTGTTACGCTGTCTTGCACATTCTGCGCTGCTGTATATCGTTCTTTGCTTTTGCTATGATTTCGTTGGGGTTTGCTCCATCTGCTATCTGTTTTACATACGGCATCATGAACGCTTGGTTTTTCTGGGACAAGCTGTAGAACGCTTCCATTAATTCATACACTCCGTCACTTACTTTCCCTTTGATCGAATCTAAAAACGCTCTGTCTTCTGCTAACATGGTGTTTTTCCTTTCTCCCCGTTACGTCTGGTAGGTCATCATAGTATTGTTTATGCGTCCAGTTCATTCACAATGCGGTCAAGATGCTTGATGAGACCGTCACAGGCGTATTGTAACGTTTCTTTGGTGGGCTTATCCTCTGCGTCCAGGCTATCACGTAACACACAAAGAAGGCGTGATATACCATTCAGTTCAGCGGAAAGCTCATAGGAATCAGCACTTGTCATTGTTGCACCTCCCTTCTTTATGCTGCAATGGCTGCGGCTGCGGTGTCGCGGTCAAACTGAGCCTTGGCAATGCGCTTTTCACAGGCGGCAATCTGATTGGTGAGAGTGATGATTTGTTTCTGGCAACGTACATCTTGAGTGGATCCGGGGACGGCTGCGGCCTGATTAGCTTCTGCAATGTCCAGGAGTGCGAAAAGCTGTGAAAGTCTGGTCTGCTGATGCTGAATATCAGCCTCTGCCTGAGAGAGACGGAAAGAAAGCTTGCTGATAGTTTCTGCCTGTCTGGTCTGTTCCTTGCGGATCCGCTCTTGCTCTTTGGCAAGGCGGGCTTGCTTCTTGCGCTGCTGATCAAGCTTCTGTTCATATTTGCGCTGTCTGCTGGTGTGCTTGCGGCTGGTCCGGCTGAGCTTATCCAAGCGGCTATCCGTTACGCACTGCCATTCCGTCATAGAGGAAAGCTGTTTCTCCAACTTCCTGTTGTGGATGATTAGCGCTACAACTGCAATGATCAATAAGGCTGTCATGGTTTTGTGTCCTCCCTTGTTTTTTCGGGGGAGCCGTGATATTATGTCGGCGGCTCCCTTGTTGGTGCTGTGGCTGTTTATCCGGTTGCTTTGGTCGGCGGTTTGGATAAGCGGCCTCTTTTCACGCCTTAACGGTGTTCAGAGTGAAGCGTGTGCCAGTGGTCGGCTTGCAAAAGCTCTTGTAAAGGTCGCTGTGTTCCTTCTGGAAAGCCTTGCTGTCAAAGCGGTTCGTTACGGTGTTGTGCCAAGTTGCACGCCAGCCGGTGCCGTTAAGCTCTTCGGTGGACTGCTCCACCATTGCGGCTTTCATCTGATCTTTGATCGCTTCGGCCTGTTCTGTGAGGTCTGCAATCATTTCCTGAATTGCGAAGTAATCACGGGCTTTCTGGTTGAGTTCGTTCATGCTCATTGGTTCTACCTCCTATTGTTATTTGTATTGTTTATCCTTCCACGATGGAAAGAATCAGGCTGATGATTGCTGCATTTGTTTTCGGGAAAAATACCTTGGTGAGTCTCTCACAGCGTACCAGATAATCAAATCCCTCGTCAAAGTCCATGGTCTTCAGGTTGTTGATGATGTGATTGAAAAGCATTGTTCCGTCTCCTCGTTTTTTGTTTATTGAGCTCCGGGAGTTTGTGGTTCCTTAGGACTCTATACCCGCCGTTTCCATCCCGGCTTATCGGTGTGGCTCTTGCCTCCTGACATCATGAATTATGGCATGTTGGTACCAACATTTCAAGACGGAATGTTGCACAAATGTTAGTACCAATTATTGTGCATTTTGTATATTGGTGCTAATTCATGTTGACATCTTCTTTCTTATATGTTATTGTGTGGGTACTAATATTAGATTGGTGGTGTTATTGTTGGCGATAACTGAAGCTCAGCGTAAAGCACATGATAAGTATTTTAGCAAGGCATACAGCCAAGTGAAACTATCCATGCCAAATGATGAAGCTGCTGCGCTCCGTCAGTATTGTGTTGATCATGGCTTGACGGTCGCCGGGTTTATCCGTGGCCTGGTCCGTGATGCTATCGCTGCCGGTGCTGTTCCTGCCCAGGCTGTCAAGCTAAATGACTTGACGGAATCGGGTACCGGTGGGGGAATAGAGGGCGGCACGGCTGGCGGGGTTAGTCCCGTCAGTACCGAAAAATAGAAAAAGCCCCTTCTGTGTAACGTGTATAAGCGATACAAGAAAAGGCGATTTTAAAAATTTTTCGAAAAGACAAAAAGGGAGAACTTTTTTCTCCTCAGGAGGACGTTGTAAATCGCGACACCCCCTTATCTTCGCCGCGGGCATTTTGCTCGACAGCATCAGACTGTAAAGGCCGGATTCGTTAATGATAGGCGTTGACTGCATTCTTCCGATGGAGTCCCGAATTGGGATTTCATCTTTATCATCAAGATCTACATGGTCTTGTACGGCTTTGGTTGGTCTTTCATAGCCAAGCTTGTCTGCTATGTCTTTTCATTCTCGTTCGCACGTTGTTTTGACAATCCAAGTTCCGTAAGTTGATCTTTTTTGGACGTGTTTTCAAAATTCCGCACTTCGGACTTTTGAAAATCATCACTTCTTCTATCACCGCCGGAAGCGCCTTGTATTGCAGATGTTCTCTTCCCAAGCTCCATCTTCGCATACAGTCGAATAGCTTTAAGCTGGGCGATTTGCCATTCCATAGCATCTATGGATTCTTCACCGACGCCGATTGATTCCTATACATTCACTTGAACGCATCCCATTCACAAAAACAAAAAAACCGCCTCGAAAGACGGTTGACAAGGATTGCCAGTTGGCATATAATAATAAACACAAGGGCACTGCGACAAGCGGTTAGCCCATTCAGGTTAGGTTATTTGAAGACCGTCACCGTGCAGGGTGGCGGTTTTCGCTTTTTACATGGATCGTTACGACATATCCGAAGACATGGAACGTTAATGTAATAGGCATAGTGCATCACCTCCTTGCAGAGGTGTAGCTAACCGCCGGCCGTTTTTAACAGTACCCTTGCGTGCGGATATAATACCACGTATTAGGATTATTCGCAAGCAGCAATTAGTCTTGCACAAATACAAGCCCCATACGAGCATCAACTGCAAATGAGCTATAGATACCGTAAAGGCCACAGAATCAAACACAGCTCAATTCTGAGGCTGTCAGAGCGTTATAAAAGGAATACCGGGGGACTCTCCTTGATGTAGGAATCCTCCGGTATTGTGGTTACTCAACGGCCAGTCAAGTCAATATTGAAATTACCTTTAAATCGGCTTCGAAAAACGGTTCGGTAATTTCTCATAATTTCGGAATATACTGCTTGCATCCCATTTCGTGGCTGCAATTCAGTGTATTTTGTCCCATTATGCACCCAATATCCATATCTCGCATACGGTCCAGGAGGAGATCCAAATGTCTCTTCGTTTATGCGGGACCATGAACCTGAACTGACCTCGAACGGCATTTTATCTGCATATAGGTTGCCAGAAGCAACTGTTCCTCCGGCACCAAATTCAAGCACAGCCATAGATTGACCGTCTCTTGCAACAGCAATAATTTCATATTCATGCCGTTCATCATCGTATGCCAAATGGACATCTGCATCTTCCCCATATTGAAGTTGCGCCGTCTCCCGGCCAATTTCTGCGATTTCTTTCAAGCACTCATCAACTGTTCTGTCAAAAAAAGTAGTCTCTTGTTTTATGATTTTCTGTGCTTTTTCGATGCTTCTCGGATTGAAAGGATCTATTGTAACGGTAATATTTCGAGACATTTATTTCACATCCTCGACAGCATTACGACTTTCAAGCAGTTCCGCACCTGTCATAACAGGCGGGTTTTCACCAAAATCGTTTTTTTCTGTGATGACAAGTCTAATATGTCCGTTTTCGAGCGGCTGTTGCTCAACATACAGGCCTGCATGAAATTGCCGCACTTTAACATCTGGATTATCTCTAAGAAAGTCTCTTAGTGAGTTCAATATGCATACCCCATTTCTACAAATCAGTTTACATAAAATAGTTCTGAATTACTTTAGTTGATCGAGCTCTTCCTTGATAAGCCTGATTTTTTCTGTATCCGTCAAAGTGGAATTGCGGATAAAAAGGCTGATCACATTCAGTATTGTTTTCATCCGTCTTTTAGTTATCACTGTTATCATCTCCCTATAAATAATCCCGCAAAGCATCGGCCGAAATGTTCCTGAATAGTCGAATTTGCCGTAAACTTTTTGCGTATACCAAGGCATCATCAGCGCTTGAAAAGTACAGCTCTTTTAGTGCGTGATTTTGAATATACTGGATGCAATATAGCTCGCACAAAGGGAGAGAGACTACTGCAAGCCTGTTCATGGTTTGCCGCGAATTTTCTGCAATCACAACTTGCAAAAGTGTCAATTCACGCGCTGGGGTTTCCGTGAGCGGTTGCGGCAGTTGCTTCTTTGCCATTCTCTTGCGTTTTGGCGGCTTCGGCGGCGTGGTGGTGTCTTCCGTCTCTGGTTCTCTGGATAGCAGAAACGGCTTTTCTGGCGATTCTGAGGACGTTACAAGGCCAGATTCAAACTCTTCGATCATTGCACGGGCTTCTGGAAGTTCGCATGCGGCGAAACCCGCAAGCATTTCGGGCGCTTCCTTGGAGTTTTTGAAGCTGAGCCACAGCCGGTACAATTCCGGTTTAGTATAGGGCGGTACGTCAGCTTCTTCGGTATCATCGTCAATCTCAGCAAGGTACTTTTCCCAGGCTTCCAGGCGTAGTTGACGCTGGTATTCCCTCAATTCTCTTGATGTCGTGCTCTCACCCTCTTTGATGGGGGAGACGATAAAGCCTCCCCTTGATGTGATCAATCAAAAGCGGAATCGCGGAGAATGCCAAGTATTTGCCTGTATTCTTCCGGGTGCTTCTGCCTCAGTTCGACAGCTTGTGCATATGTCAGACCGCTGATAGTGGGTGCTGTGACCATAGAAGGATCTTCTATACATTCTCGGTCAAACGTGACCAAACGGGAGGATGTATGCGCGTTAAGTAAGGCATTATATTGCTTAGGAAGTGGCATTTTTGTTATCCCCGTTCATACCAATACCTGCGCTCATGAAACCGGGGGAATCAAGTGTATCAAAAGTATTTGACTCACGAAAACCCCCAGAAGTACACCAGAAAAGCCGGTGCTCATATTTGAGGTCGTCGGTTCCGACACCAAGAGTTGAAAGATACTTTTCCATTGCTGCAGACGATGATTCCAGACTGTCTTCAAGTTCGCTGCCGGTCAGAATAGCCGGGAACGCGATCTTGTTTTTCCCGGCAACTTCAGATAAACAGCGGAGTGCTGGAAGGTTCCCAGCAAGGTTCTCTGCAAAGTAACTGATTTCATCACCGCCGACATTCTGACGCATGCTTAGAGCGGTCAGAAGCCGCAGTTGTTCATCTGTCGGTGCTTTCATTGCATTCTTGAATGATTCACGTTTTGCGGCAAGTACGGCATCAAACCCCTTGCGGATTACACGGGCGCCAGCTTCGCACATCTCCGCATAATCAGCATCAATTTTTGCTTTCCTCGCGGATGCATAGTTTGTGGTGAATTCCGCATCGATCTGCCGCCGTTTTACATTGTCCTCATCAAGGCGCTTCATGAGCATATCTCGAACAATCTGCGCGTTCTGTCTCCATTTTGAAAAACTCGTGGGCCCTTTCCCGGCTCCTTCTGGAAATAGAGCGGCAAGTGTACGCTGATATTCTCTCATCTCGTTTTCATATTTTGTTGACATAATATAATCATCCTTTCTTTGTTGTATGTTCAAATGTGACAGAATCACGGCTGAATCGGATAGTGAATCGTGCCTGTGAAAATTCCCGTTTAGCGTTTGCGGCTGTTTCTCTTGCCGCCGCCGATCTTGCTTTGCTGCTGTTTGTGTAGCTGCTCGGTGTCTTGCCCATTGGCTTCACCTCTTTTCTTCAGCGTTGTAATGCTAATTACTTCAAATATTTTAAGTAAGTAAACGAAACTAAAAAAGAATCCGAAAAACTTTAATACAGTAAAGTGCTAAAGAGTATTGGAGAATTGCACAAGCTGAGGGGAGCGGGTTAGCTCCCCGATCTGATGGTCGGTGCTGTGGTTAGTCTCCGTCATAGGGCTGCCCGAATATGGCCTTATAACATTGTTTGACTTCATATTGCTGCTTAGAAATCATGTGTTTCTGAATCCAGTTTTTACCGGCGGCATAAGCAAGCGTTTCGGCAATGGTAGAAAAGTAAGCATTGCTTACGCCCTGATAGCCAATCGCCCAGGGCTGTACCTGACTGCGCCCATATGCGATACAAACAGAGTGACCGCGCTGCCGTCCATACGGCACAAACTCCATGATAGTGCGATATGGGATAGATGACATTTCTTTGATTCTGTCCATTACAATCACTGTCCTTTCTGGTAGATGTATTTTTCTTCGGTGCATGATTTCTATGTGGGTATAATTTTGTTCATTTCATGCACTTTTTACCCTTGGTGCATAAAGTGCATGAAACTATATCCATCTATAAATCATGCACCATAGATATTTGATCTGCATTTTGATCTTCGGAAACAGGGATAATAAAGAATCCGTTTCTTGTGATTTCTCCGTCTTTTACACGTTTACCGGATTCAATCTGATACCCTCTCGCAAGCATTGCATCCGTGATACTATCAAGCGCCCGTTTTGGCTGTTGCGAACCGAATATGAAACTACCGTATTTTTCTTTGAAGGAATCATATGAAAATCGCCGCATATTGGTAGGGTCTGCTGCATCCATAAGCGCCCTGATAAGCGTTTCATTGGTTTCTTCTGCTTCGGCGTGTGCTTTTAGAAGTTCACCGGGGCTTTTGCGCTTTCTGTTCGCTTCCTCAACTGTGAACCTGTCAATTTCGCTGAACCCATTCCAGAATACCCCGCCTGTATCATTGAACGTGAACCGGATTGTTTTCCCAAACGGTGTATAATTACACTTTGAATGGATAATCAACCGGGAATCATCGTTTTCCTCGTCAAACAGGATATACAGGGCGCTTCGGCTCGCGTTTACAAAATCGGTTGAACCGCTGGCGCTGTCGTTCAGGTTGTTTGTTTGAGGCCGTTTGTTGACGTGCATGATAAGTAATACGGCAGTGTCAACTTCCTTTGCAATGGTAGCAAGCCGTTGCATTATCGGCCTGATGCAATTCACTTTGTTCAGGTCGGCTTGTTCACCGATAAACGATTGAAGCGGGTCAATAATGGTTAATGCCGGTTTGTATGCTGCGATTATAGTCTTGAAAGTTTCCGCATCTGATCCAAAGTTCAAGCCTGTACTGTCGTGACAATCCAGAATAAAAACCTTGTCCAGGTCTGCCTTGCAAGCTGTCAACCGCTCTTTCAGCAGTTCGCCGGTATCTTCGCCGCTTATGATCAGCACGTTTTCAGGTTTCGGCGGTTTATAGTCCCCTGGAAGAGCTTCACCTCTGCTGACATATGAAGCAATCAAACATGAAGCATACGTCTTTCCAGAGCCGCCACTCGCCATGCAGATATTGACTTCCTTCCGCACGATGTACGGATACCAAATAAAGACGGTTCGTCTGTCTCCAAACTGTGAAGCTCGCTTTGCTATATAACATCCCGGCTGACTTCTCTCATAACTGAGATAGCTGTTTACTATGTCGGGAAACTTCTCCGAATAATCTGCAATCAGCGTTTCAGCCGTCATTCCTCCCTCAAGAAGGTTTGTTATGCTGTCCAGAAGCTCCGTCATCGTGATATCACTGGTTTCCGTGATCCGCGATAGTAGCTCAAGTGGAAAACCGGTTGATAACACACGATTTAGGGCATCGGGCCTTTCATCTGGCAATCTCTTCACCTTCTTTCGTGCCTCCCTGAGGATTACGGATTTTCTTTGATCTGGTTTGCGATCCACTCCCGGACAGCATCAACGCTGTGAAGGCGCTTAGTCCCAACATAGAATGATTTGGGGAAATCCGCCCTGTTGATTAATTCATAGCAGAACGGTCTTGAAATCCCCATCATTTCCGCGAGTTCTGTTGTATTGACTGCCAACTTCGGCGTTGTCTGGTTATTCGAAAAGTCAGTTTTCAATTTGTTACCCCCATGTAAGCGTGTGTTTGGAAATATATGTGTTGACGTCGTTCACGGTTTATAGTATAATCCGATTGGAACTAAAAAACCATCGAAGACTATAAAAAAATTTTTATAATTTCACAAGATAAAGGGCGTTGTTAGGTATGAATGGGTGCAAAAACTATAAAGAAAAAACCAGCGGTTCTTTAGTGCGCGAGTTGCGAAAAGCTGCCGGGTTAACACAACCAGAACTTGCTGAAAAAATAGGGTGTGATTTTCAGACAATTTCAAACATAGAGAATGATAGATACCTAAGTGCAGATAAAGCCCTGAAAATTTCAAAGTTCTTTCACGTTCCAGTAGATTACATTTTAGGAAAAATAGACAATCCAGACGAATATGTGAAAATGTTCATGAGTGATATTTCGCTAATGTCTCGGACGGTCAAGGCAAGGGAAACTATTGTCGAGTACTTGACTGTCTCGGAAGGAAACCGAAAGCTCAAACTCTCGGAATCTGAAAAGCAACTATTGATGGACGAAATTATGTGGTACGGCAGGGCGAGACTTCAAAAATTAATTAAAGATAGGGAGAATGGAAATGGCGAAGAACAAGGCAAATAAAAGATCAAATGGTGACGGAAGTGTACGTCAACGGAAAGACGGTACATGGGAGGCACGTTTCACGGTCGGCATAAATCCTGGTACCGGAAAACCGATCAGAAAATCTATATATGGGAAAACAAAATCGGAGGTTGCGGAAAAGCTCAGAACGGCAACATCTTCTGTTGATGATGGTACATATTTTGCTCCTGAGAAAATAACCGTCAAACAATGGTTTGAAACATGGCTTTCAGAGTATATGGCCGGTGTGAAACCTCTGACAGTTCAACAGTATCGGTCCATGACAGAAACGCACATTATCCCTGCCTTGGGTGCTGTGAAGCTATCGAAACTTACAGCGCCACAGTTGCAAAAATTCTATAATCAGCTTGCTGTTGACGGAATGACTACCAGGCGAAAGAATAAAGAGACTGGCAAGATGGAGATTGTAAAGAAAACAGAGAAAAGGGAAAATCCAGAAACAGGAAAAATTGAAACCATTTATTTTCCGCTTTCTCCGAAAACAATTCAGAATATCCACGATATAATCTCCAAGGCTCTCAATACGGCTATTTCTTCGGGATTGATCAAAGACAATGTGTCTGCACGTTGTACTCTTCCAAAAGTGATAAAGAAAGAAGTAGTTCCTCTGTCGGAAGAAAAGCAATTGGAGTTTATCAAGGCGATAGAGGATCACAAGTACAAGAATCTATACTTTGTTTATCTGTTCTGCGGTCTGCGTGAATCTGAGGCAATCGGCCTGACTTGGAATTGCATTGATTTCAAAAAAGGCACTATGAAGATCTATCGACAATGGCAACGGACGCCAGGGGAGTGGGGCACATTCAGATTTGAGACTCTAAAAAATGATAAGAGTAGGACAATAGCACTTTCACCATTTGTGCTTTCCGTCCTGATGGATCAGCAAAAGAAACAGAGAGTTGAAAAGCTGGCTGCTGGTGAGTTCTGGCAAGGCTTTGATACACTGAAAGAACAGGAAACAGCATTTGTCTTCACAGACAGAATCGGAAAGCCTTTAAATCCCGCTCCAGTATATGAGAATTTCAAGAAGATTGTTGCCGGCCTTGGTGTTCCAACTGCATATGTTCACACACTCCGACATACCGCCGCAACTAACGCTCTTGCGGAGGGCGACAGCCCAAAGACAGTGCAAGAAAATCTCGGGCATCATTCAGCGGCATTTACGCTTGACGTTTACGGGCATGTTTCTGAAAAGATGAGGGAAGAATCAGCTTCCAGACAGCAGGCAATGATTGAAAGAATGGGACTGAAAAATGCATAAAAAAAATACCGCTCTCGGCATCATGCCAAGGGCGGTTTACTCTACCCCAATTTCTACCCCAACGGGTCAAATTTTTACCCCAATTTCTACCCCAATGCAGATTTACACGAAATGACTGTGTGTTGACAAAACATAAGTAAATAAAGGGCTTTTGCTTACACCAGTTTCACAGCAGTTTACAAGACTTCGATAATTCGATCCCCTTCAAGTCCACCATGACAAAAGCTTTGAGACGGTATCGTTTCAAGGCTTTTTGTTTTTTGATAATGGCGTCTGCCAAGGTTTCTTTGTTCTTTGACAGATAGTCAATTCTCCTTTTTGATAATGGGATAGTAGAAGCCGGACTGCCCGATAGCAGCCCGGCCGATTATTATAAGCGATCAGGACTCCGGAGGCTCCGCCATTTTGACAAAGACAAGACCGTCTTCCACACGGGCAACAGAGCCCTCGGCAGGATAAACGGGCATCCGTTCAAAGTCTCGGTCGGTGATCTCTCTGACAGCCTGCTCATGACTTGCGATATTCATCTCCGCTCCGACAAAGCGGCTGATAAAGTCCTCCTCGGTATAGCCCGTCAACAGCTGCACCTGAATGCCCATCAGATCATGCTCCGCTTCTTCCTGTGTACCGAACTCCGGAGCAAAGTGCAAAGCTGCGCCTCCGGAAGGATAGATCACAACGAGGTCGTCCGGTTCGTATCCGGGGAGAGAACGGATCTGGGTGACAAGGATGGTTGCAAGAGAATAAGCGTTTTCATATTCCAGAAACAGCTTTAAATAGCAGCGATTTGCAAAGCAGATGTTGATGCCGAGAATGACGGCAAAGGCGGTATAGAGCAGGTCCCGGATCACTCTGACCGTGGGCTGCGGAATGGCTTCCACGGCGAGCACAGCCAGAAGATACAGCGTGAAGAAGGAATACAGAACCAGAGTATGAATGGTATTCCAGTAAAACACGATGTAAAGACAGCAGATACTGAGCGGGAGAACGATGAGACAGAAAAGCAGAAGCAGGGAAGCACGAAGATTCTTTGCCCGGATCTGACTCCAAATGATTCCGATCAGCGCGAGAAACAGGAAAATAAAGTGGACCAGGCGGGAAGCCTTGGAAACAATGATCATATTGTAGCGCGAGGTGAGATTGAAAGCGAAGAAGCGATAGGCCACCAGGAACCCCTCGGGGAACTTGGGCGCCATGGACTGGGCTTCGTTGGAATACTGATTTACCGTGCTGCCGATGAGAGCGAGAGAGAGATTGATACTGAGCCGGTAGATCTCAAAGCCGACAAGCAGGATCGCAACATAGAGGATCCCGCGCTTCAGAACGGGCAGGACAGGGGTATCGTGATCCGCCTGAAGAAGCTTCTGGATCAGCAGCAGGACCAGCAGACTGGATGTGATCGAAATATACGCCTGATAGATGCTGGCCATCAGAACAATCAGCAGAACGGAACAGACCCAGTGCTTCCACCCGTCCTGCGCGGCCTCCCGGACAGCGAGCACACTGAGCAGAAAAGCCACCGCATAGCAGCTGCTTGTATACATGTAGCAGAAAGTACCGATCTGAGAAGGAAAACAAATGATCAGCGCGGACAGGAGCACTACGCCGAGCCGACTGCGCAGACGGAACAGATGGACGATAATGCAGATGGAAAACGAGATCAGCAGAAGGCTCACGATCCCGTGCAGCCATGGCATGGAGTAATCCGGGATCACAAAGCGCAGCAGCTCCAGACCCCAGCGTCCCGAACGGACGGTCTCACCCTTGCTGAACAGATAAGCGACATCGTCGTGGTTCGGAAGCTTGTTTGTGATGATAAAAGCGTGAGCCAGCAGACCGAAGACCAGAGACGAGAAGAAGGGGAGCCTGCTCTCCCACAGCCAGGCCAGAAAACGATCAGAGAGACGCTCTGTCAGCGACAGATTGTTAGACTGCATGACAGGACCTCGCTTTCGTTGGATTAATCATAAAGTAGCATAAGCGTACACAAGAAGCAAGAAAAAAATAAACAGATGCGCATCGCACACCTGTTTTTGGAGGCGCCATCCGGATTTGAACCGGAGAATCGCGGATTTGCAGTCCGCTGCCTTACCACTTGGCTATGGCGCCATATAAATCTTGCGGGTTTAACCCGCAAGATTTTTGGAGCGGGCAACGAGGCTCGAACTCGCTACCTCCACCTTGGCAAGGTGGCGCTCTACCGGATGAGCTATGCCCGCGTAAAACCCCTTTATGAAAAGGGGTGGTGCCTCCGGTCGGAGTTGAACCAACGACACGCGGATTTTCAGTCCGCTGCTCTACCTACTGAGCTACAGAGGCGTATCGAAATGGTGGGAACAACTGGACTCGAACCAGTGACCCCCTGCTTGTAAGGCAGGTGCTCTAACCAGCTGAGCTATGCTCCCGCGCGACAGCTTATGTATAATACCCGATTCTGATTGATTTGTCAACTGTTTTTTTCAAGAGAATCAATATTGACCAAATAGAGGATAAATGATAAAATACCATAGTTTAATCCATAGATCGCTTAAGGAGACTGAAGTGGCAGTCATAGTTGAATTTCAGCATGTGCGTTTTCGTTACCCGGAGGACACCAGGGACAGCCTCAGCGATGTGAATCTCACATTCGAGGAGGGTTCCTTTACGGCGATTCTCGGACACAACGGCTCAGGCAAGTCCACACTCGCAAAGCATATGAACGGGATCCTTCTTCCGACGGAAGGCCGCGTTCTGGTAAACGGCATGTCCACTTCAGATGAAAATCGCCTTCTGGATATCCGGCATACGGTGGGGATGGTCTTTCAGAATCCCGACAATCAGATCGTTGCAAACGTCGTGGAAGAAGACGTTGCCTTTGCTCCGGAAAACCTCGGAGTGGAAGCGGACGAGATCCGGCGCCGCGTGGACGATGCGCTACGTCAGGTGGGGATGTACGAATACCGCATGCACGCTCCGCATCTTCTGTCCGGCGGGCAGAAACAGCGTGTTGCCATTGCTGGCGTCCTTGCCATGCAGCCGAAGATCATCGTGCTGGATGAACCCACCGCCATGCTGGATCCGCAGGGCAGGCGCGAAGTGATCGCAACAGTGGACCGCCTGTGCCGTGAAAACGGCATGACGGTGATCCTCATTACCCATCATATGGATGAATGCATCGATGCAGACCGACTGATCGTCATGTCAAACGGTCTTGTCACAGCGGACGGGACACCCGCAGAAGTCTTCTCTCATGTACATCAGATGGAGAAGGAGGGCCTGGATGTCCCGGAGACGATGCGAATGATCACCGATCTGCAGAAAGACGGCTTTCCGATGCCGGTCGACGCTCTTGAGACGGAAGCCTGCGCTGACGCTATTGCGGCAGCACTGCGGGAACGGAGGGCATCATGGCAGTCATAAGCGTAGAGAATCTGACCCATACCTACAGCATCGGGACGCCTTTTGAGAGGACGGCAATCCAGGAACTCTCCGTAACGATCCGTCAGGGGGAGAGTATTTGCATCCTGGGACACACCGGTTCCGGGAAGTCGACCTTTGTGCAGCATCTGAATGCGCTGCTGCAGCCGAGCTCCGGGCGTGTGCTGATCGACGGGGAGGATATCAATAAGGATAAAATATCCAGGCGTGATGTAAAACGCCGTGTCGGACTCGTGTTCCAGTACCCGGAGTATCAGCTTTTTGAAGAGACAGTTGCGGAGGATATCGCCTTCGGACCGAAGAACATGAAGCTTCCGAAGGAAGAGATTGAAGAACGTGTTCTGGAAGCGGCCGGTTTTACCGGTGTTGACAAAGCGCTTTTTACCCGCTCTCCGCTGGAGCTCTCCGGCGGGCAGAAGCGGCGTATTGCGATCGCCGGCGTGATTGCCATGCGGCCGGAAGTCCTGATTCTGGATGAACCGACTGCGGGACTGGACCCCGCCGGAAGCCGCCAGATCATGGATAATATCCGTAGCTACCGGGAGAAGAGCGGCGCAACGGTCATGATCGTCAGCCACAACATGGTCGATGCGGCGAGGTACTGCAAACGTATCATAGTGTTTAATCACGGGATGATCTGTATGGACGGTACGCCGGAAGAGATCTTTTCCAGGTCGGAAGAGCTCACCGGGATCGGGTTGGATGTACCGAAGGCTGCAGAGCTGGCGATGGCCCTGCGCAGACGCGGGATCGAGCTGGAGGGGCCGGTATTCACCCATGAACAGCTGCTGCGCGCGGTGCGTCGGGCGGCGGAGGTACCGGTATGCTGAAGGATATCACCCTTGGACAGTACTTCCCGGGCGATACGCCGGTGCACCGGCTTGACCCGCGCACGAAACTCATTCTGGTTGTCGTCTATATCATTGCGCTGTTCAATGCCAAGGGTTGGGCATCTTACGCGGTGATGATTGCGGTGACGCTTCTCTGCATGTGGATTTCCAAAATCAGCCTGAAGAATATTTTCAAGGGTTTGAAGCCGATGATGTTCATCATCGCGTTAACGGCGCTGCTGAACATTTTCTACACCCAGGGGACGCCAATCCGGGAGGGTTGGATCATTACCTGGGAGGGGATCGACCGGGCAGTCAAGATGATGCTTCGGATCACGCTTCTGATCACCGGTACCTTCCTCCTGACCTATACGACCAGCCCCATGGCCTTGACCGATGGTCTGGAAAAGCTGTTCAGCCCCCTGAAGAAGCTCAAAGTCCCGGTCCACGAGATGACATTGATGATGAGTATGGCGCTGCGCTTTATTCCGACCCTGATTGAAGAGACCGATAAAATCATGTCGGCTCAAAAAGCCCGCGGAGCAGACTTTGAGACCGGCAGCCTGATCGAACGCGCAAAAGCGCTGCTGCCGATCCTGGTACCGCTGTTTGTTTCCGCTTTCCGGCGTGCAGACGAGCTCGCGATCGCGATGGAGAGCCGCTGCTACCACGGCGGTGAAGGGAGAACACACATGAAGCAGCTGCAGTTTACCGGACTGGATATCGCGGCGTTCCTGCTGGGGGCAGTGTTTCTTGCTGGGATCTTTATCATGAAGAGATTCGGACTCTGAAAAATGAGCACAGAAGAAAGAAACATCATCCTGCATCTCGCCTATGATGGCAGCGCCTATCATGGCTGGCAGACCCAGAAGCGGGATCGCACCATACAGGAGACCCTGGAACAAGCCCTGACGCTGATTTGTGGACACCCGGTAAAAACAGTTGGCTGCGGCAGAACAGACGCCGGCGTGCACGCCCGGCACTACTGTGCAAACTTCCGTACGACCTGCACGATCCCGGTTGACCGTGTTCCCTTCGCCGTGAACGCAAGGCTTCCTCATGATATATCGGTATTTGCCGCTATGGAGGGAAGCCCGGACTTCAACGCGATCGGATCCTGCGTCAAAAAGGAATATATTTATCGCATTCTGAACGCTCCGATTCGGGATCCGTTCCTGGAAAAGAGAGTTTGTTTCTATCCGCAGCATCTGGACATGGATCTGATGCAGCGTGCGGCAAAAGCTTTTGAAGGGACCCATGACTTCCGCGCGGTTCGCTCCGTCGGTACGGAGACGAGAACAACCGTACGGACGGTTTATCACTGCCGGGCGGAAAAGCAGGGGGACCTGATCACGGTGTCGATCTGCGCGGACGGGTTCCTGTACAACATGTGCCGCGCGATGGTCGGTACGATGGTCTACGCATCTTATGGAAAGCTGCAGCCGGAGGAGATTCCTGACCTGCTGGAAAAAGGGGACCGCTGTCTGACCGGCCCGACCATGCCGCCTCAGGGACTGTATCTGAACCATATCTGGTATCCGGAGTTTGAATTTTGCGATCCGTGATCGGTTTGACCGGAAACGGAAAGGAATGGAATTTGGTGATACGATGAGAATTATTCTTGATGTCGTTCTGCTGGTGATCGTCGCGCTCTGTATCTGGAACGGATATAAATCCGGCCTGATCGGCGGCATCGCCGGTATTCTGGCGATCATTATCGCGCTTCTCGCCGGCAGCACGATCTCTTCCAATTATGCCTACGAGGCGATCCCGGTACTGGAGCCCTTCGTCAACGGATATATCGATTCCCAGAACACGCGGGATACGGTTCTCGAGGAGATGGGGTATTCGGGGACGGATCTTTCACTGGAGGATGTGCTGGCATCCGACAGCTCGCTCCGCTATGATTATGCCTTTCTCTGCATGGAGCAGATGGGCTTTCATGAGCAGCGCGCAGAGGAACTGGCAGAGCGCGCTGTCCATTATTCCGATCAGAATGACACCGGCATGACGGACGCTGTGGTCCAGATCCTCTGTGACGCCATCACCTATGTGATGGGCCTTACACTCTGCTTCCTGCTGATCCTGATTCTGGTCGTGGCGGTCAGCAGTGTGTTTAACCTTGTGTTCCGGCTGCCGGACAGCCTGCAGCTGCTGGATGAGCTTGGCGGCGCGCTGATGGGTTTTGTCAAGGGCTTTCTGTACTGCGTTCTGCTCTGCTGGCTGCTGAGCTTCCTTGGCTTGATCCTCGGAAAGGATACCATGGAGAACACACTTCTGGCTCGATTCTTCCTGACCTTCCGCTTCCTGACAAACGGACTTCTTTGACAAACGGTTTCTTATTGTACCAAATTATAAACTGAGAGGAAAACATGCAAGCAAGTATCTGCTCACGCTGCGGGAAAAACCCCGCTGTCGTGTTTATCACAAAGATCGAAGGCAGCCAGACAAAGAGCGAAGGCCTTTGCCTCAAATGTGCCAGAGAACTGCATATCAAACCCGTTGACGACATCATGACCAAGATGGGCATTTCCGACGAGGATCTGGATAACCTGTCCGGCGAAATGATGAACGCCATGAGCGGCGTGGAGGAACTGATGGGCATGGACCCCGAGGAGACCTCGGAAAACGACGAAGACGGCAAGACCGCGACATTCCCGTTCTTCGGCAAGCTGTTGGACGCGTTCCGGCCCAACGGGGCGGTTCCCGGTCAGCAGAATTCCCCCTCTGACGGAGAGCGGCCAAAGAACCCGGGACCCGGTCAGCAGATGCCCAGAAACGGTCAGACTGCGCCCGGCAGGAACGGAAAGAGAAAGTTCCTGGACAGCTACTGTATCGATCTGACAGCCCGCGCCCGGGCCGGAGAGCTGGACGCCATGATCGGCCGGGACGAAGAGCTGGAACGAGTGATTCAAATCCTTAACCGCCGTCAGAAGAACAACCCCTGCCTGATCGGAGAACCCGGTGTCGGAAAAACTGCGATCGCAGAAGGGCTTGCACAGCGGATCGCGATGGGCAATGTCCCGTATAAGCTGCAGGATAAGCAGGTGTTTCTGCTGGATCTCACTTCTCTGGTTGCGGGGACGCAGTTCCGCGGCCAGTTCGAGAGCCGCATGAAGGGGCTCATTGAGGAGATCCGCAAACAGGGGAACATCATCCTCGTTATCGACGAGGTGCACACCATCGTCGGCGCCGGCGACGCAGAGGGCAGCATGAACGCTGCCAATATCCTGAAGCCTGCGCTCTCCCGCGGCGAGATCCAGGTGATAGGCGCCACAACGTTTTCGGAGTATCGCAAACATATCGAAAAGGATTCCGCGCTGGAACGCCGTTTCCAGCCTGTCACGGTGAATGAGCCTTCCATTGAGGACAGCGTCTCCATCCTCCGGGGGATTGCACATTATTATGAGGACTATCACGGGGTGGAGATCCCGGATGAGATGTGCAAGAAAGCTGTCACCATGAGCGAACGGTATATCACCGATCGCTTTCTGCCGGATAAGGCCATCGACCTTCTCGACGAGGCCTGCTCCGATGTGAACCTCAAAGACCCGGATATCAATCGCCGCATGTTTGTGGAACGGGAGCTTGAGAACATCCGCTTTGAGGCGGATGCACTGCTGGCCGATGATGCAAGGCGCAGCGACGACAATCCGAATCAGACGGAAGAGAGATATGCCCGTATTGCCGAACTGCGGAGCAAGGAGCTCCGGCTGGATCAGGAGCTTCAGCAGCTCAATGCCAAAGGCAAGCCTAAGCTTACCGTCGACAACCTTGCCCGCATCATTGAGCTCTGGACAAAGATCCCTGCATCTTCCATCAAAGAGGATGAGCTGGAGCGGCTTGCCGGTCTGGATGGCAGATTGAAAGAGCATATCGTCGGACAGGACGAGGCGGTTGACGCTGTCTGCGCCGCGATCCGCCGCGGCCGTGTCGGGCTGAAGGTCAAGCGGAAACCGGTAAGCTTTATCTTTGTAGGCAGCTCCGGTGTTGGCAAGACCGAGCTGGTCAAGCGCCTTGCCGAGGATATGTTTGATACGCCTGAAAGCCTGATTCGCCTGGATATGTCCGAGTTTATGGAAAAGTTCTCCGTTTCCCGGATCATCGGATCGCCCCCCGGATATGTGGGATATGACGAGGCAGGCCAGCTGACCGAAAAAATCCGCAGAAAACCCTATTCCGTGGTGCTTTTTGACGAGATCGAAAAGGCGCATCCGGATGTCATGAATATTCTGTTACAGATTCTTGACGATGGGCATATTACAGATGCCCAGGGGCGCACGGTCAATTTTGAAAACACGATCATCATCATGACCACCAACGCCGGCAGCAACAGCAAGACCACCTCGGTCGGTTTCGGCGGAACGATCAATGATATGTCGCGTGAGCGCGCGCTGAAGGCACTGGGCGAGTTCCTGAGACCGGAGTTTCTCAACAGGGTCGATGAGATCGTCTGCTTCAACAGCTTGACGGAGGAGAACTTTGCCGATATCGCAGTACTTATGCTGAGCGAAGTACGGGATGTCATGCAGACGCGGGGGATCGAACTCAGTTGGGATGAGACGGTCCCGGCATATCTCGTAAAGAAGGGTTATTCGACTGTTTATGGCGCGCGTAATCTCCGCCGCCTGATACAGAAAGAGGTCGAGGATTCCATCGCAGCCCGGATCGTGGAGGCGCGCGGAACACCGATCACAGCAATACAGCTTTCAGCAGGGGACGAGGGCATCCTCTGTGAAGCCTGACCTTTCCGGCAAACAGAAAACCAAACACTGCGCAGTACATTAAGAAATCCACCCACTGTGCGGGTGGATTTCTTTCCGATAAGTTCTTTCCGATAAGAAGGATGGATGAAAATGGCAGGCTCGAAGCTGAATATGCGGAATACAACCCTCGTCTATATCGAGCAAAATGAATCGTATCTGATGATGCACCGTGTCAAAAAAGTCAACGACCTCAATCATGACAAGTGGATCGGCATCGGGGGAAAGTTCGAGGAAGGGGAGAGCCCGGAGGACTGTCTGCTGCGCGAGGTGAGGGAAGAGACCGGTCTGACGCTCCACAGCTGGCGTTACTGCGGGATCGTGACCTTCGTCTCGGACGAATGGGGGACGGAATATATGCATCTCTTCCATTCAGGCAGCTTCAGCGGGACGATTCGGAACGATTGTGAAGAGGGGAGTCTGGAATGGCTTCCCAAGACAGAACTGTTGAGGAAAGAGCTCTGGGAAGGAGATAAAATTTTCCTTCGACTCATGGAGGAAAACGTTTCGTTCTTTTCCCTGAAACTTTGTTATCGGGGCGATGAGCTGGTATTTGCCGCCTTGAACGGGAAGACGATCATGGTTCATAAAGATGAAACAGAATCATTATAATCTCTTGAAACGCTTTCTGCAGGGCAGTAAGGCGCTGTTTCTGCTGAGCATGACGGCATCAGGCATCTCTGCCTTATGTGATATGATAAGCCCGCAGATCGTGCGCGTCGCGCTGGATCAGGCGCTGGGCGGAGCCGACGCCTCCGGATTACCCGTCTGGGTCCGCAATCTGGCACTGCAATTCGGTGGCTTTGATGCTCTGGGAGAAAAAATCTGGCTGTTTGCAATGGCGATCGTACTGGTCGCACTGTTGAAGGCGGCGGCACAGTATATCTTTCGGGTTGCGAACACCGCGGCTTCTGAGCGCATGGTCAAAACCGTGCGGGACAGTCTCTTTGCGCATATTGTGCGGCTTCCCTTCGCATGGCATATGAAGCATAAGACCGGGGACATGATTCAGCGCTGCACGTCGGATCTGGAGACGCTGAAGAATTTTATCTCAGAACAGATGACCGGTATTCTGCGGATCCTGATCCTCCTTGGCTTTTCCATCGGCTTCATGTTCTCGATGAACACGAGGCTTGCGATGATTGCGCTTACACCGGTCCCGATTATCATTGCGTACTCATTGTACTTTCATCGTAAGATCAGCGAGGCTTTCCTCAACTGTGATGAAAACGAGGGCGTCCTTTCGACCATGGCACAGGAGAACCTTGCTGGCGTCCGTGTAGTGAGAGCCTTCGGGAGAGAGCGTTCGGAACGGGATCGCTTTGAAGCTCAGAATGAATATTACACCGGACTCTGGATGAAGCTTGCCAAACCGCTTGCTGCTTTCTGGAGCACTGGGGATATCCTGTCCGGCACTCAGATCCTGCTGACAGTCTGTTTCGGCGCAGTATTCTGCATCCGCGGAGAAATGACAGCAGGGGAATATATTGCGTTTTTGTCCTATTGTGCGCTGATGATCTGGCCGGTGCGCATGCTCGGGCGCATGATCTCAGAAATGAGCAAAGCGGGTGTTTCGATCGACCGTATCGCCTATATCATGGATGCGGAAGAAGAGACAGACAGCGGAGCGCATCTCACCCCGGAACTGAACGGGGATATTGAGTTCCGGGATGTGAGCTTCTCCTATGAATCGGGACAGGAGCTCCTGCAGAATCTGTCTTTTACGATCCGGGGAGGGTCGACGCTCGGCATCCTCGGCGGGACAGGCAGCGGGAAGAGCACGCTTGTGCTGCTGCTGTCGAAGTTCTATACTCTCTCGCCGGACAGCGGCAGCATTCGTATCGGAGGGATCGACCTGACGGACATCGACACGGCATGGCTGCGAAAAAACATGTCGGTTGTACTGCAGGAACCGTTTCTCTTCTCGCGGAGCATCCGTGACAATATTGCGATAACCTCGGATGATGCGGAAGACGAGCAGATCCGGACTGCCGCGCGCATCGCCGCGCTCGAAGAGACGGTAGATGCCTTTCCGAAAGGCTTTGACACCTTTGTGGGAGAGCGAGGGGTTACACTGTCCGGGGGACAGAAGCAGCGTACCGCGATTGCCCGGGCGCTGATCCGGAATACACCGATCCTGGTCTTTGATGATTCCCTTTCGGCAGTTGACACGGAAACAGATGCCAGAATCCGCGCTGCGTTGAGAGAACGCTTCCGGAATGCGACGGTTGTTCTTGTGTCCCATCGAATCACCAGTCTGAAAAACGCGGATCAGATTCTCGTACTGGACAGCGGCAGAGTTGCAGAACTCGGGACGCATGAGGAGTTGTGCAAGGCCGGAGGTCTCTATCAGAGAATATGTGAGATTCAGGAGGAAGCAGTATGAGAAAAACACGCTTCTTCGGAATCCCGCTTCTCCTGCCGTATCTGAAGCGATACCGGTCCGAAATCGTCGGCATGATCCTTTTCAGCGCTTTTGGAAGCGTTATCGATATTGCAGTTCCGCTTTTCCAGCGTTACGCCCTGAACCGCTTTGTGACGCAGAATGACCTTGGCACGATGCCGGCTTTTATCGCTATCTATTTTACGGCCATTGTGATCGCCGCCGGCTTCAATTACGTCTCCTGCATCTGGGGAATGAAAGTGGAAGTCGGTATGGACAGGGATCTGCGCAATGCCGCTTTTTCCCATCTCCAGACGCTGTCTTTCTCCTATTTTAATCAGAACAGTGTCGGCTATATTCACTCCCGCGTCATGAGCGACACCTCCAGAATCGGCGCGCTGGTCTCCTGGACGCTGCTGGACAGCGTGTGGCAGTTCGGGTATATTGTCGGGGCAGTGGTCGTCATGTTCGTGATGAATGCCCGACTTGCCCTTGTGGTGACGTCGGTTCTCCCGATCGTCGTCCTGCTCTATGCGCTGTTTGAGAAGAAACTTGTTTCTGTCAACCGGGAGATCCGCGAGCAGAATGCCCGTATCACTGGCGACTTCAACGAAGGGATCATGGGTGCAAGGACGATCAAATCCCTCGTCCTGGAAGAGAAGCTGAGCGCGGGTTTTGCCTGGGAGACTGAGACAATGCGGCGTAAAAGCATCGCCGGTGCGAGGCTGAGGGGTATGTTTGCCGTCACGATGAGCTTTGCCTCGTCTCTGGCCCTCGCGCTTGTCCTCTGGAAGGGCGGCCTGATTGCAAAGGAACAGATCGGGACGTTCTCGATGTTTATGTCCTATGCCCAGGGGCTTATGGAGCCGATACGCTGGGTGGTGGACGCCATCAGCGATCTCATCACGGCCAGAGTCAACATTGAGCGCTTGATGAAGCTGATGAACACCCAATCCGATGTAACCGACAGCGCTGCCGTCACGGAACGTTATGGAGACTGTTTTGAACCCAGACGCCAAAACTGGGAATCCATTCACGGAGACATCGTCTTCGAGGATGTGAGCTTCCGTTACCCCGACGGGGAGGAGAATGTGCTGGAGCATTTCAATCTGGACGTTCCCTTTGGCACCAACCTGGCAATTGTAGGCGAGACAGGCGCCGGAAAATCCACGCTGGCCAATCTCATCTGCCGTTTCTATGAACCGACGTCAGGCAGGCTGCTGATCGACGGAAGAGATGCGAGAGAACGGTCGCAGAACTGGCTGCGTTCATCGATCGCCTGTGTTTTGCAGACCCCGCATCTCTTTTCCGGCAGCATCCGTGAAAACCTGTTGTACGGAAATGAAGAGGCAACAGAAGAAGAGATCCGGGAAGCCCTGGAAATGGTCTCCGCAACGGAACTGATCCGGCGGCTGCCGCAGGGCCTTGAAACGGATGTCGGCGAGGGCGGCGACCTGCTGTCGACCGGTGAGAAACAGTTGATCTCTTTTGCCCGCGCGATCCTGGCAAAGCCCAGAATCCTGATTCTGGATGAGGCGACAGCTTCTGTGGATACCGTAACGGAGAAGAAGATTCAGTCTGCCATGGAGCGGATGATACAGGGTCGAACCTCTATCGTGATCGCCCATCGTCTTTCTACGGTGCGGGATGCAGATATGATTCTTGTTGTGCAGGATGGGAAAATCGTAGAACAGGGAAAACATGATGCGCTGATGGCGAAGAGAGGCATGTATTACAGACTGTATACCCGCCAGTACGAAGATGAGGCGACAACAGCTGCACTTCGATAACGGGTAAAACTGAGTTCGGCATAAAAAACAGGAGGCTGATCAAGGTCAGCCTCCTGTGAACTTATGTGGGATTATGGAATCAGTCAGCAACACGGAAATCTGTTGCCAGCTGGCGGAATGTAGCGGTGTTCGGCATTCCGACTTCGGGAATGGTGCCGATGGCGGTAATGTCGGTCGGCTCTTCAAGATTGACGGTTACTTTGACCGTGCCCTGAGTTGGGTAATCAAAGGTACCGACCTTGATCCACTCGCTGCCATTGTTGATATAGACGGTGCGCGGCCCGAAGATGCAGGCCCATTTGTCGGTGTTCTCAGAGATGATCTGATAATCCAGCGTAAAGCCGACGCAGTTCTCAACGGGCTCGGCCAGGGTCGTGTAGCTCTGGAGAGAAGTCAGGAAGCCCTGTCTGGACCATGCCTGAGCAATGTCGCTGACTGTCTGGGTATTTACGGACGATGCCTCACCGATGGTCTGCAGATCGCCCGGGAACTCATCCACAAGGAACCTTGTCTGAACCCAGCCGGCGCGCTCCCTGTAGTCAAAGGAAGGATAGAGGACAAAGGACATGTCGTTCTCTTCCGCAACCACGGTGACCTTGGAGCCTTCATAGCACCAGGGCATGTTCTGCCGTCCGGTACGGAGAGCCGGGACGCGTTCAACAGGGATGCAGGGGCCGCAGTTCTTCTGGTTCTCGAGCGCATCATCGAGATCAGCAAAGATATTAAAGACCCAGCCGTCGTAAATCAGGTGATCCACATATTTGGTCTTGAACTCGGGGAGATAATCGCCATCCTCAGGCAGCTGCACATATCTGTCATCGCCGGTGGCAAGAATGGCGTCTTTCGCAACCTGGCGAATGGAATCCATATACATTTCGTTGGATGCCTTGTCGTCGGTGTCGGCGAGGAGGGAGACTACCTCGGCATAATTGCCGTCGTGATAGGCGAGCTGGACGGAAGCCTCGTGCAACATAGCGTCGACTTCTTCACCGGAGATGTCAAGATCCGTGCCGCTCACGAGCTCCACGACCTTGGCGTAATCCTGAGCATCATAGGCTTCTTTGAGCTCTGTGAGCTTTGCAGCTTTATTGATCTCGGTCTGGGCCGTCGCGACCATGGCGTCGACTTCTTCACCGGCAATATCAAGATCCGTACCGCTCACGAGTTCCACGACCTTAGCGTAATCCTGAGCGTCATAGGCTTCTTTGATCTCGGCGAGCTTTGCAGCTTTGTCCAGCTCGGTTTGAGCCGTCGCGACCATGGCGTCGACTTCTTCACCGGCGATGTCAAGATCCGTGCCGCTCACGAGCTCCACGACCTTGGTGTAATCCTGAGCATCAAAGGCTTCTTTGATCTCGGCGAGCTTGGCAGCCTTGTCCAGCTCGGTCTGGGCCGTCGCGACCATGGCGTCGACTTCTTCGCCGGCGATGTCAAGATCCGTGCCGCTCACAAGCTCCACGACCTTGGCGTAATCCTGAGCGTCGTAGGCTTCTTTGATCTCGGCGAGCTTTGCAGCTTTGTCCAGCTCGGTCTGGGCTGTCGCGACCATGGCGTCGACTTCGTCACCGGCGATGTCAAGGTCCGTGCCGCTCACAAGCTCCACGACCTTGGCGTAATCCTGAGCGTCATAGGCTTCTTTGATCTCTGTAAGCTTCGCTTCAGCGGCGAGCCTTGCTTCCTCTGCGGCGGCTTCTTCTGCGAGTGCGGTCTGAGCAGACGCGAGCATGGCGGCAAGGGCCTCGTCCTCGACAGTATCATCACCGATCAGATCTATGACGGACTGATAGTCTTTGGCGTCAAAAGCTTCCTGAACCTCGGCAAGTCTGGCCTCGGCAGCAATACGTGCTTCTTCCGCAAGCTTTGCTTCTTCCGCGGCAGCAGCCTCTTCGGCGAACTTCGCCTCCTGGGCAGCGGCTTCTTCCGCCTGTTTTGCTTCTTCCGCAAGTCTTGCCTCTTCCGCAGCAGCAGCCTCTTCTGCGAGCTTCGCCTCCTGGGCGGCGGCTTCTTCCGCCTGTTTTGCTTCTTCCGCAAGCCTCGCTTCTTCCGCGGCAGCGGCCTCTTCGGCTAGCCTTGCCTCTTCTGCAGCGGCTTCCTCGGCAAGCGCGGTCTTGGCCTGCTCCAGGAGCGCTGCGATGTCTTCGTTCTCAGCATCAGCGTCACTTGCGAGCTCTAAAACCTTTTCATAATCCTTGACGTCGAAGGCTTCCTGAATCTCGGTAAGCTTCGCTTCTGCAGCGAGACGGGCTTCTTCGGCAGCAGCTTCTTCTGCAAGCCTTGCCTCTTCCGCGGCGGCTTCTTCCGCGAGAGCGGTCTGTGCCTGTTCCAGCAGAGAAGCGATATCCTCGGCAAGGCCTTCTTCGCTGCCGATCAGATCAACAACCTTCTGATAGTCGCCCTCGTCAAAAGCAAGGTGAATCTTTGCATTGTTGAGCAGCTCGGCAACCTCCGGCTTGGAACTCTTGAGATTTTCAAGCAGATCCACAACCGTCTGATAATCGCCGTTTGCATAGGCGGTTTTGGCTTTTGCGATGTCCTGCGAGGCACAGCCTGTGAGCAGAAGCAAAGACAGAACCAGGCAGAGAAGTACGGTGAGTTTCTTCTTCATGGTGTTACCCCTTCCTGCGGCAGAAAACAACAAGATATGGTATGCCACAGATATTTTGAATCATTATACCATGGAGGGTGGATAAGGGCAAGACTCAAATCGAGGATTTTGAATCAAAGCAGGACTTGCCCGGAGCAAGGATTTGAAGTATAATACCGGCAATGATTAAGATAAATGATGAGACAGGAGACATGAAAATGCAGTGGATCACAGAAGAAAGATATGATGAAGTAATGAGGCGGGAAGTGGAGCCTTATGTCGCTTCCCGTAAGGAGTGTGGATTTGATCTCAGAGTGAAGGGCGAGCCCATCTACTATGAACATTTCTCCGCGGATCATCCCAAAGCGGTGATTGTGATCAGTCACGGCTTTACGGAATCGATTCAGAAGTTCACAGAAACTGTATATTATATGTTGAACCGGGGATATGACGTCTGGGGTGTGGACCATCGGGGGCACGGCCGTTCCTTCCGGCACAACGACAATCCCTATGTCGTCCATGTCGAACACTTCAAGGATTATGTGCTGGATCTGCACCATCTGACACAGAAAAAGGTGAAGCCAGCTGCCGGAGATCTCCCGGTGTACCTCTATTGTCACTCCATGGGGGGATGCATCGGCGCATGGCTGATTGAGCGTTATCCCAAGCTGTTTGACAAAGCAGTACTCTCCTCTCCGATGCTGGGTTTGAGCTTCGGAAAGGTGCCGGTACCGGTCGTCTATGCGGGGGCGAAACTCAAGAGCCTTGGAGGGAAGCAGGCTCAGCCGCTCAGCCCGGTCAATGAATTTGAAGAAGAGAATTTTGAGAACAGCTGTGATTCTTCCGCCTGCCGTTATCATTATTATTTTCAGAAAAGGCTCGCAGACAAGAAACTCCAGACAAGGTCTCCTTCTATCGGGTGGGGAATGGAATCCGCCAAAGCCTGCGCCCGTGTGACCTCATCGCTGTGGACCTCCCGAATCCGGATCCCTGTGCTTCTGTGTCAGGCCGGGAACGACACCGTGGTCAAAAACGCATCTCAGGATCTGTTTGTATCGCGTGTTCCAAACTGTGAATTCTTCCGGATGCCGAATATGAAGCATGAACTGTATATGACGGATTCCGATATGCTGAGCCAGTACTGGGAAAGGGTTTTCGCCTTTCTGGAAGGAAAAGACAGGTAATCACAGAGAAACGAATAAAAAACTGCGTCCCGTCAGATAAGATGGGACGCAAATTATTTCTTTTGTTATTTAAAAAGGGCATGAAAACCGGAAGCCCGAGATAAATCCGGCTCAGAAAACCTTCCCGTCTCCGGTGACAATCGTCAGAATCCCGCGGCGGATGATAAACTCATTATCAAACTCATCCATATAAATCTCATAAAGATGGTTGGGTTCCAGTTCCTGGCAGCGACGGGGCTCCCCGATACGCGGCACACCGCGCCTGGCTGCTTCGTCTTTCAAATTGAGAGTTGTCATGGCCTTGCAAGCTCCTTGCTTTTTCAAGCAGTGTTTTTACAAAATGAATCGATTTTGTTACTACTTGTAATCATTATAACACAGAAAAACAGAATCGCAAGAGGAAATTGAAAAAAAGCCCATAAAATTTCGATTGTCAAGAGAGCACTATTGTGATAAACTTACACCGAACTTTTTTGAAATCCGGATCGAGGAAAGGAATATTCTGATTATGGGATTAAAATACACCAGAGTGTTGATTAAGATCAGCGGAGAGGCCCTCAGCGGTACAAAAGGAACCGGATATGATTTTGACTTTGTTTCTTCTGTATGTGAGAGTGTGAAGAAGAGTCTGGATCGCGGCGCTCAGGTCGGTATTGTAATCGGAGGAGGGAACTTCTGGCGCGGCGTCAAAGACGGTGCCGGCAAGATCGAGCGTGTCAGCGCTGACCGGATGGGAATGCTGGCGACGGCTATGAACTGCCTTGCGGTTGCGGACGTCTTCCGGCAATGCGGCGTGGATGCACGGGTTATGACGGCTGTCGATATTCAGGGCGTCGGAGAACGCCACGATGTCAAAAAGGCCATTGAATACCTGGAGAGCGGAAAAGTCGTTCTGTTTGGCTGCGGAACCGGGCATCCGTTCTTCTCGACAGACACGGCTGCTGTTTTGCGCGCCGCGGAGATCGGAGCTGACGCCATTCTGCTGGCAAAGAACATTGACGGCGTATACTCCGCTGATCCGAGAAAAGATCCTTCCGCCGTGAAATACGACGAAATCAGTTATAATGAAGTCCTGAGCATGCGTCTGCAGGTAATGGATTCCACCGCGACCAGTCTCGCCATGGACAACGAGCTGCCGGTTATTGTGTTCGCGCTCGCGGACCCGGAGAATATTCAGCGTGTTCTCGAGGGGGAGAAGGTCGGCACGTTTGTCCATTGAGACGATTTCACAGAAATTTTATACTCTGTTTTCAACAGATCAAAACAATCTGTATAGAATACATTAAATATTGCATCAGGAGGAATATCAGATGTCTGACTACGCCGAATTTGAAAACAAGATGAAGAAAACCTGCGAAGCACTGACAGCGCAGCTTGCCACAATCCGTGCCGGAAGAGCCAACGCCTCTGTACTGGATCAGATTCAGGTGGATTACTACGGTGTCCCTACACCGATCCAGCAGCTTGCTACGGTTGCAACACCGGATCCCCGCTCGCTGATGATCCAGCCCTGGGATGCTTCGGTTCTGAAGGGGATTGAGCGCGCGATCCTCGCTTCGGATCTCGGGATCAATCCGCAGAACGACGGAAGAGCCATTCGCCTCGTATTCCCGCCGTTGACGGAAGAGCGCCGTAAGGATCTTGCAAAGCAGACCCGCAAATACGGGGAAGAGAGCAAGGTTGCCATCCGCAACATTCGCCGTGACGCGATTGAGAAGTTCAAAAAACAGCAGAAGGCCTCCGAGATCACGGAAGATGACTACAAGATTGCGGAGAAGGACATCCAGAAGCTGACGGACGATTATATCAAAGAGATCGACAAGATCACCGAGAAGAAAGAAAAAGAATTGACGGAAATCTGATGTCTGTGAAAATGAATCATCATACGGCGGGGGAGATTGTCCCCCGCCATATTGCGATTATACTCGACGGAAACGGACGCTGGGCCAAGAGACGTGGCCTTCCCAGAACGGCAGGACACGCGGTTGGGTCGGAAAATTTCCGTAAAATTGCTCTCTACTGCAGAGATATCGGGGTTGATTATCTCACCGTCTATGCCTTCTCCACAGAAAACTGGAAACGTCCCTCGGACGAAGTAAAAGCGATCATGCGTCTGCTCGGAAAATATCTTCATGAAGCCATCGATACCATGGAGCGGGACAAGATGAAGATGCGTGTCTTCGGGGATGTAACGGGTCTGCCGAAGGAATTGCAGGATCTGGTCGCACAGACCAATGAGATCTCCAAGCGGTACGAGGGCTTCCAGGCGAATATCTGTCTCAATTACGGAGGCCGGGCCGAGATTGTCCAGGCGGCACAGCGTTATGCCAGGGATCTGGCGGAAGGGAAGGCGGACCCGGAGCTCACGGAAGAGCTTTTTTCCGATTACCTGTATTCTTCCGGGATTCCGGATCCGGATTTGCTGATCCGACCGGGCGGAGAACAGAGAATTTCCAATTTCCTGCTATGGCAGTGCGCGTACTCGGAGTTCTATTTTACCGATGTCCTATGGCCGGACTTTTCCACGGACGAGCTGGACAAGGCCATCGCCGTGTTCCGGCAGCGGGATCGCCGCTACGGCGGGGTCAAGGCCTGATCGGCGAGAACCCCATAGGGAAGGAGTAGAAAATGGTTCAAGCTATATCCATTTTGGGCTGTACCGGGTCCATCGGCCGCCAGACTGCCGCTGTTGCGGAATACACAGGAATCCGGGTTGCCGCGCTGACAGCGAATCGTCAGATCGATCGACTGGAAGAGCAGGCGAGAAAGTTCCGTCCGGAGTTTGTTGCGGTGTATGACGAAAACGCCGCAAAGGAATTGAAAATCGCGTTGGCCGACACCCCCGTCCGGATCGGCAGCGGTATGGAGGGACTTCTGGAAGCTGCGACGCTGCAAAGCATCGACTGTGTTGTAACTGCGGTCTCCGGTGCGGTGGGGCTAAAACCGACGCTGGCTGCGATTGAAGCGAAAAAAAGGATTGCTCTTGCGAATAAGGAGACACTGGTCTGCGCCGGTGAAATCGTTATGAAACGCGCAGCAGAGACCGGGGCCGAGATTGTTCCGGTGGATTCGGAGCATTCGGCCATCTTCCAATGCCTGATGGGGCGCCAGCCAGGCGAACTGAGAAGAATTCTTCTGACCTGTTCCGGCGGTCCCTTCCGAGGCAAGGCGCGTGCATCCCTGGAGGACATCACCCCGGCGCAGGCAATCAAACATCCGCGCTGGAATATGGGCGCCAAAATCTCTGTCGACAGTGCGACGCTGATGAACAAGGGCTTGGAATTTATCGAGGCAATGCGTCTGTTCGGTGTTTCTCCCGACGATATCCAGGTTGTGATTCATCCGCAGAGCGTGATCCATTCCATGGTGGAGCTCGTCGACGGAACGGTGATCGCACAGCTCGGCGTGCCGGATATGGGACTGCCGATTCAGCTTGCCCTGACTTATCCGCAGCGGCTGCCGTCCATGTTTGACAGACTGGACTTCACGATGCTGCAGGATCTCAGCTTTGAGGCTCCGGATCTGGAGAACTTTCCCTGTCTCCGTCTTGCCGTGGACTGCGCGCGCAGAGGCGGGACGGCCGGCTGCGTCATGAGCGCCGCCAATGAGGAAGCGGTCCATCTTTTCCTCAGGGAGAAGCTCGGATTCAACCGGATTTACGATATGGCAGCCGAGGCCGTCAGCGCCCTTGCGTCGGATGACGCGTCCGACCTGGAGACGATATTCGCTGCGGATGCGGCAGCCAGACAATTTGTACATGAAACCGCAGGTGCGTAATATCAATGACTGTAGCGTATATTCTTTTTGCAATACTGATTTTCGGCGTACTGATCGCCGTTCATGAATTCGGCCATTTTTCCGTCGCAAAGCTCTGCGGCGTCAAGGTCAACGAATTTGCCGTCGGGATGGGACCTGCCATCTGGAAAAAACAGAAAGGGGAAACTCTTTACGCCCTGCGCGTCGTTCCGTTTGGCGGCTACTGCGCCATGGAAGGGGAGGATGAGGACTCCGGCGACCCGAGGGCGTTTGTTGTGCAGCCCGCCTGGAAGCGTATTCTGATTCTCTGCGCAGGGTCCTTCAATAACTTTCTGCTGGGACTGATTGTCATCTTCTGTCTCTATCTCGGCGCCGCGGCCTTTGTCTCGCCGACGATCGAGAGCTTTGTTCCGGGCTGCCCCTATGAGAGCACGGAGGGACTGCAGGTCGGAGACCGGTTTGTGAAGATCAACGGGCACCGGATTTTCCAGTATTACGACGTCAGTGATTTTTTGAACCAGGGCAATGGCGTTTATGATCTGGTTCTGAACCGCGATGGCAAAAGGGTGGTTTTAAACGGTTTTGCCATGACACCGCAGCTCTATGAAGGACAGACGAGAGAACTGTTCGGCTTTAACTTCGGTTATGAGGAAGCGACATTGCCGGTCAAGATCCGCTACTCCTGGGATACCGCCATGGAATTTGGGCGAATGGTCTGGATGGGACTCAGTCAGCTTGTCCACGGTGAAGTTGGACTCAAAGAAATGTCCGGTCCGGTCGGGATCGTTGACCTGATGGCAGAGACCGGTGAAAACGCTGAATCCGCTTCCGATGCAGTATACAACATTCTCTACCTCGGCGCTTTCATCGCCATCAACCTCGCCATCATGAACATGCTGCCGATTCCAGCTCTGGATGGCGGGCGGGTATTCCTCCTTCTGATAACCCTTATCATTGAGCGTATTACAAGGAAGAAGCTGGATACGAAATATGAGACATGGATCCACGCAGGGGGAATGGCGCTGCTTCTCAGTCTGATGGCGATCATTATGTTTAATGACATTCTTAAACTGTTCCATTAATCAGGACACCTCACGGAGGTTTTTATGACAAGAGATCATACAAGGCAGATTCATGTCGGCAACGTTACGGTTGGCGGGGATGTACCGGTATCCGTACAGACAATGTGCAATACCAAAACCTGGGATGTGGATGCGACGGTGCGCCAGATCCGCTCCATGCGGGCAGCCGGCGCCGATATCGTGCGCCTTGCTGTCCCGGATGAACGCTCGGCGCTTGCCATTGATGCGATCAAAGAGCAGGTCGATGTCCCTCTGGTAGCTGACATTCATTTCGATTATCGGCTGGCGCTGCTTTGCGCCGAACGAGGCATAGATAAAATACGCATCAATCCCGGCAACATCGGCGAAGCCGAGAACGTGAGAAAAGTGGCCGAAGCATGCAGCAGGAGAGGAATCCCGATTCGGATCGGGGTCAATGCCGGTTCCCTGGAGAAGCGTCTCCTCGAAAAGTACGGCCATCCCTGCGCGGAGGCCATGATAGAGAGCGCACAGGGCCATGTGGATCTGCTCCGGCAGTACGGGTTTGAAGACATCTGCCTCTCACTGAAGGCGTCATCGGTTCCGCTGACTGTTGCCGCTTACCGTCTTGCCGCTGAGACTTTCGATTTCCCGCTTCATCTGGGGGTGACCGAAACGGGGACCGAGTGGAACGGTACCATCCAGTCCGCTGTTGGAATCGGGACACTGCTGATGGAAGGGATCGGCAATACGATCCGTGTTTCTCTTACGGCGGATCCGGTGCGTGAGGTTTCTGCCGGGATCGCGATTCTGAAGGCTGCCGGGCTGCGGCACGGCGGGGTGCGCTTTGTCTCCTGCCCGACCTGCGGACGTACGGAAATCGATCTGATTTCTCTTGCGACCGAAGTGGAAGAGCGTGTCAGAAATCTCAACCGGGATATCACGGTTGCTGTGATGGGATGTGTCGTCAACGGTCCCGGGGAGGCCCGTGAAGCAGACTTCGGCATTGCCGGAGGAAAAGAACGGGGACTGATTTTCAGAAAAGGCGAAGTCGTCGGCACCTACCCGTATGATGAGCTGCTTCCGAGACTGCTTCGGATGATCGAGGAATCCAATGGCTGAGCATCCATCTTTTCTGACCGTCTTTCCCGGCTGTAAAGACCTGATAACACTGGCCGGAGGGCTGGACAAGGCGACTGTGACCGATGTCCAGGTACATGCTGCAGAGCGCTCCATTTCCGTCGCAGCCCGCTTTTCAGCCATGCCTTCTCCGGTGGATATTACACAGCTGACAGAGAGACTGCGCTCGGATTATGCGTTGAATTCGGTGGCGATTATCCCGGATTACCCGAAAACGGAGTCTGTGGTCCAGGTATCGGTTGGCGCTTCTGCTCCGACAGGGGATGTCCTCATGGGCCGATCCATTCGTCAGACACCGGTACGCATGGAAACGCTGAAGCTGGAATCCGGACGCGTCACGGTAGAGGGAGATGTTTTCGCGGTCTCGTCAAGAGAGCTTGCCAAGCGCGGAGCAGCGATCCTTTCTTTTGATATTACCGATCGGACTAACTCGATCAGGGTTTCACGCTACCTGAGAGCGGAGGACGATCAGTCGATCCTGAAACGGATCGGTGTCGGCGACCATCTTCTTGTCCAGGGGGAAATTACTTTTTCCAAGTTCGATGACGATATGGTCCTCGACCCGAGGAATATCATGAAATCGAAAAAACGGATCCGTCCCGATCAGGCCAAAGAAAAGCGTGTAGAGCTGCATCTTCATACCCGCTTTTCCGCGCTGGACGCGCTGACAGATCCGAAGGCCGTTGTGAAACGGGCCGCTGCCTGGGGAATGCCGGCGATCGCGGTGACGGATCACGGTGTTGCCCAGGCTTTTCCGGACATGTGGAAAGCAGGCAAAGATGCCGGGGTCAAAATCATCTACGGACTGGAAGCATATTACTATAACGACATGGACGGCAATTCCGCCGTCATGGGAAAGTCTTCATTATCTCTTGATGAAGAGTTTGTTGCCTTCGATATTGAAACGACGGGTCTGAACGAACAGCTGGATCGGATGACAGAGATCGGCGCAGTCATTTTCCGCGGCTCCGAAATTCTGTCTACGTTCAACACCTTTGTGGATCCCGGCATCCCCATTCCGTCCAATATCACCGAGCTGACAGGCATCCGCAACGAGGATGTCAAAGGGGCTCCCGACGAAAAGGAAGCGATGGAAGCTTTTCTGGATTACGTCGGCGACAGGCCTCTGATTGCTCATAACGCGCATTTTGATATCGGTTTCATGAAGGCGGCTGCGCGGCGAAGCCATCTGCGTTTTGATCCGGTGTTTCTGGATACTCTGGCATTGAGTCAGGCCCTGCTGCCGGATTTGAAACGGTTTAAACTGGATATCGTCTCCAACCGCCTGAACCTGCCCAAGTTCAATCATCACCGGGCGTCTGATGATGCGATGGTCGTTGCCAGAATCATGGACAAGTTCATACCGGATCTGCGCGCCCGCGGGGCAAAAACCATAGACGACGTTGAGACGATCTACCACAGTCTGCGCCGCACGGATATCCAGAAGACCTATCATATGATCCTTCTGGTTCTGAATCGAACCGGTCTCAAGAATCTCTATGAGATGATATCGCAGTCCTATCTGAACCACTTCCTGAAGGTGCCCCGCATCCCGAAGAGCCTGCTGATGCAGCATCGGGAGGGGATCCTGGTCGGTTCCGCCTGCGGCATGGGCGAGCTTTACGGAGCTGTCATGCGCGGTGAGAGTGATGATGCGCTGCGAAAGATTGCTTCGCTCTACGACTATCTGGAGATCCAGCCGATCTGCAACAACGCCTTTCTCGTGGACGACGGTCGCGTCAGTTCCGTCGAAGTTCTTCAGGATTTTAACCGGAGAATACTGGACACCGGCCGCGCACTCGGGAAACCGGTCATTGCGGCATCCGACGTGCACTTTCTGGATCCGGAGGATGAACAGTACCGACGGATTCTTCAGGCGGCCAAGAAGTTTTCCGATGCTGACCGCTCCTGCCCCATCTTCTTCCGCACGACGGATGAAATGCTGAAGGAGTTTGAATATCTGGGGAAGGAGACCGCCTATGAGGTGGTCGTGACCAATACCAGAGCGATCGCGGATCAGGTGGAGGAAATCGAGCTTCTTCCCAAGGAACTTTTCCCTCCGAAGATCGAAAATTCCGCGCAGGAACTCAAAGACCTGGTGTATTCCAAGATGCACCGTATCTATGGGCAAATCCCTCCGCCTCTGGTACAGGAGCGCGTCGATACCGAACTGAACACGATCCTGGATCACAACTATGACGTAATCTACATGTCAGCCCAGAAACTGGTCCAGAACTCTCTGGAGCACGGATATCTGGTCGGCAGCCGCGGAAGCGTCGGATCCAGTATGGTGGCTTTTATGTCCGGCATTACGGAGGTGAACAGCCTCCCGCCGCATTATGTCTGCCCGAAGTGCCGGTATTCGGAATTCTCGACGCTTGGGATTGCGTGGAATCCAAATTCCGACAGTCCGGAAGAAAAGCTGGCGGAAAAGCTCAGCTTCGGCTGCGGCGCCGACATGCCCGAGAAGAAATGCCCGCATTGCGATACCGTGATGCGGCGAGACGGATTCGATATCCCGTTTGAGACCTTCCTGGGTTTCCCTGGAAATGAAAAGACGCCGGATATCGACCTCAACTTCTCCGGCGAATACCAGGCGAAGGCACATAAATATACGGAGGTTCTTTTCGGCTCCGACCATGTGTTCCGCGCCGGCACGATCGGGACGCTTGCGGAGAAGACCGCCTTCGGATATGTGAAGAAATATCTGGAAGAACGCGGCATTCAGGCAACTCATGCGGAAGAAAACCGACTCGCCCAGGGCCTTGTCGGCATCAAACGGACCACCGGGCAGCATCCGGGCGGTCTGGTCGTCATACCGCAGGACATGGACGTGACAGACTTCTGCCCGGTCCAGCATCCGGCGGACGATCCGAATTCGGACATCATCACGACCCATTTCGAATACCACTGCATGGAAGCAAACCTTCTGAAGCTGGACGAGCTGGGGCATGATGACCCGACCATGATTCGGATGATGGAGGACATGACAGGCGTCGATGCGAAGGAGATTTCACTTTCCGATCCGGAGACCATGAGTATTTTTACCTCGCCGGAAGCCCTTGGCCTTCCCGATGAGGATCCCATCATCGGGCACACCGGCACCATAGGTGTCCCCGAGTTCGGTACCGGCTTTACGCGGCAGATGCTTGTGGACACTCAGCCAAACCAGTTTGATACGCTTGTACGTCTTTCCGGCTTTTCCCACGGTACCGACGTCTGGGCAGGGAACATCCACGACCTGATCGTCAACGGTACGGCCACCGTCGATCAGACGATCGGCTGCCGTGACGATATCATGATCTATCTGATCTCCAAGGGGATGGAGCCTTCGCTGGCCTTCAAAACCATGGAGGCAGTCCGAAAAGGAAAGGTCAAAAAATCAAACTCCTTCCCCGGCGACGCGGAACAGCAGATGCGCAATATGGGCGTGCCCGACTGGTGGATTGAGTCCGCCAGAAAAATCGCCTATCTGTTTCCGAAAGCGCACGCGGTAGCCTATGTCATGATGGCATTCCGAATCGCATGGTTCAAAGTACACAAGCCGCTCGCTTTTTATTCAGCATACTTCTACCGCCGCAGCCAGAAGGGCGGCTTTGACGCGCAGATGATGTGCGGCGGCACCGAGAGCGTGCGCAGAAAGATCAACGAGATGCGCCGCGCCAGCAATCTTACGGCCAACGAAGAGGATCTTCTCGTAACACTGGAAGCGGTGTATGAGTTCAATATGCGCGGATTCAGTTTTGCGCCGATCGAGTTTTCGAGCTCCGATGCCTCCCGCTTCCTCCTGACGGATGACGGAAGAATCCGGCCGCCCTTTGTTGCGATCGGCGGTCTCGGCGAGAGTGCCGCCCAGGATCTGGCCCGGGCGAGGGGAGAGGGAAAAGAGTTTGTCTCCATCGATGAGATTGCCGCGGCGTGCCCGAAGGTGAGCAGCGCGCATATCGAAGCGCTGAAAACGCTCGGGGCGTTCGGCAGGCTGCCGGACACCTCACAGGTCAGCCTCTTCGACGAGTGGTAACCCTGCTTTTGGCACGTCATCGAATGTGTTTTTGACTTTCGTCATAATTCACGAAAATTGCGGCCGTTTTTTGTACATAATGCCTGGTGTGACGGGTGATTGACATCTGTCATGCCAGGTTTTTTTACATTCGTGTTTTTGTTGTCTATACGTGTATATTCTCTTTGCAAATTGCACGAAAAATCAACAGATTGGCATTTTTGATGTGTTCATCTTGCATATTTTGTGCCTCTGTGTTAAAATACCAACGATAGTGAAATAGTATGCTTTTCGGCTTTTTGAGAATTTTCAGCCTGGCATATGACACTGAGATTCCATTGGGACAGGGGGGACAAATATGGAGAATAAAGCCAAGATCATTACGGTTGCGGGTAAGGGCGGCGTCGGGAAGACATCGATCTGTGCTTGTATTGTGAGACTTCTCGTGGAGAAGTATCCGGACAAGAAGATTCTGGCCATCGACGCGGATCCTGCCGTAGGGCTTTCCGTAGCTCTTGGCGTGGATGTGAAGCTCACGCTGGATGATATACGCATGAGTATTGTCGACAGCGTTGAGAATGGAGATACCAAAGAAGCGTTGGAACTTTTAAGCGAAGCGCGTTTCCGTATCTTCGACGCTCTGGTTGAGATGCCGGGCTTTGCGTTTCTTGCAATCGGACGACCGGAGAGCTCCGGCTGCTATTGCAAGGTCAACTCTTATTTAAAAGAGGTCATCGGTATTCTGGCCAGCAGCTTCGACTATGTCGTGATTGACGGTGAGGCCGGGATCGAACAGATCCAGCGCCGCGTTATGGAAAAGGTCACGCATCTTCTGCTGATTACGGATCAGAGCAAGAAGGGCGGACAGGTCATTTCCACCATCAAGAGCGTCGCCGATGAGCTGATTGCTTATGAGCGCGTCGGTGCTGTCATCAACCGCGTGACGAATCCGGAGCTTGTGGAACTGATGGAGGTTCCCGGGGTTGAGATTCTCACAGCGATTCCCGCAGACGGTGCTTTTGCTGCGAATGATATCAAGGGCAAAAGCGTTTTGGAACTGCCTGCGGATTCCGTTATGCTCCAGGGAGTGAGGGAAGCACTCCAAAAAATAGAAATTCTTTAAAGAAGAGGTGTAACATTTGAAAGATCTTAAGCATATGATCTACTTTGAGAGCCTGCTTGAGAACGCCGACAACGAACTGATCGAGAAGAAGAAAGCAGACGGCAATATCTGTCTCGGATATACCTGTTTTCATATTCCCGAGGTTCTGCTTAATGTCGACAGATGCTTCTCAACCAGACTCCGCGCACCCAATACCGGATCCATCGACATCGCGACCTATTACATGTCCAACTACACCTGCGAGTATGCGCGCGCTCTGCTTGAACGCGCCATTGAAGGCGGCTACCAGTATCTGGATGCACTGATCGGTGTGGACGCATGCTCAATGATGAACCGCTCGATGGAGCACTTTGAGATTCTGAATGTCAACGACAAGCCGAATTTCTTTGTGACCCACTGCGACATGCCCTTCAAGATCACCGACTATACCATCGAAGGCTATCGCAGACAGATGCGTGTCCGTGTTCTTGACCGCCTGACCGAGGTCTTCGGCGTCGATACCTCCGACGAGGCCATCCGCAAGGCCGTCGAAGAGCACAACGAGGTTTGCAAAATTATTTCTGAGATCCGCGAGATGCGCAAGGCGGAGAATCCCGTCATCACTGGCTATGAGTTCC
The DNA here is from genome assembly GCA_017458065.1 of Oscillospiraceae bacterium. GTDB lineage: Bacteria > Bacillota > Clostridia > Oscillospirales > Oscillospiraceae > Limivicinus. The sequence goes on along the minus strand of JAFTGD010000030.1, from coordinate 3,062 downwards.
ATGTTCTGAACCTCGTCACCTATGTATGTCCGAAGAGTGAGATCCTGCCGTATCTGCAGGAGACGCTGGCAGAGCTGAAGAAGAGAAAACCCGATGCCAAGAACCCGTTCCGTGCGAGAGTCGCCATCGTTGGCTCCGAGATCGACGATCCGAACCTTACCAAGCTGATCGAAGGCTGCGGCGCCCTGGTCGTGTCCGACCGTTACTGCTTCGGTTCCACACCGGGACGCGAAGTGATCGAGCTCAACGATGAAGAAGACGTCCTGACTCAGATTTGCCGTCATTACATGGAAGTCTCCGAGTGTGCGCGCTACATCTCCGACGAGAAGGTGCTGCAGCGCCGTGAGACCTCTGACAGGCTGGCGAAGGAATTCGGCGCAGAAGGCATTATCTACGAACAGATGAAGTATTGCGATTACTGGGGTTTCGAGCGGGCGCTTGTCAGCCACATCATGCACGATGAATACGGCTGGCCGGTTCTTTCAATCGATAGGCTGTACAACAACGGCAACTCCGGACAGCTCAGGACCCGTGTACAGGCCTTTGTCGAATCTCTTGAAATCAAGCGCATTCATAAAGAGGAGGGCATAGCATAATGGCGAAAGTGCAATACCCCAATCCAAAATTCTGGAAAGCGAAAGACAATATTGAGTGGAAAAAGCAGGGTGAAAACCTGAAGGAAGTCGTTGGGATTTTTGGCGACATGCTTAAAAAGACCGATTGGAAAGAATTCGGTCAGGGCTGGGTCGAAATCCTGAAATCTGACGGCGAGCGCATCAAAGGCGAGTATAAAGACTTCATGGCCCTGGACAACGCGGAGAAGTGGGACCGCGTGGTAAACGGCGAGCGCAGTCTCGGCCGTCTCTACCGCAAGGGCGCCATGGCGACCGTACGCCGTGAGTGGCGCGGTGTCAAGGACACTGCCTATGACTTCTATGAGTGGGCCCGTATGTGGGGAATGCTGCTCATGACCTTCTCCAGGGATCTCATACCCGCGATGAACAGCGCACTGTGGTACCGCTGGATGATCTCCTATTTCTGCTGCCACGGCTTTATGGATAAGAACATCCTCGGTCTTCGCGGCTCCAACCTGCGCATGAGCCATGCCGCCACCTACGAGATCTTCCGCTATGTCGCGGAAAACCTGGTCTTCCTCTCCAAGGCCGACCGCAAGAACGGCAACAGCACCGAACTGAACAAGATGCTGTTCACCTTCGATGAAATGACCATGGGCCAGATCGCAGCCGGCTTCCCCGATCTGCTTGCGATCCCGCATCAGCTGCTGCCGATGTTCCTGGTCTCCGAGATCGACCAGCTTGTCTGCATCCCCTACATTGATGCGGTCGAGAGCTACGGTCTGCCCTCGGACACCTGCCCGGTGCCTTCTTCCGAATGCGGCGCTCTGGTTATCAACGCCCTACCGGATATGGGCTCGCTGTTTATCTCTTCTTCGATGCCCTGCGACGGCTCCACCATGGCGAGCTCCTACTTTGCCCGCCGCTTCCCCAATATCCCGGTCTTCCATCTCTGCTTCCCCGTGCGGTATACTGATGAAGAGACCGTACAGATGGGCGCTGATGACATCAAAGCCTGCATCAAGGCGATTGAGGATGCCACCGGAGCCAAGTGGAACTGGGATCACTATTTTACGTGCATGAAGCGCTTCAACCAGGAGACGGATCTCGAGCTTCAGAAGTGGGAGATCAACAAATCCGCCCGCCCGCAGTTCATCGGACCGAGCTATGAGCTCTTCCGCAAGTGGAACTATGAGATGGACGGCGGCATCGACCCGCGTGTTCTGCCTGCCATGCAGAAGATGAACACCATGCTGATGAAAGCCTATGAGAATGGCGAGACCGCATGGCCCGAGAGAAAAATGAAGTATCGCGCGCTTGTCTGGTCCTGCCCGGCCCATTATTATGCCAACTTCTCCAACTGGCTTGCAAACTGCTGGGGTATCGATGTTCTGGTCGAGATGGAATCGCTGAACTACACCAAGCACCTCGAGACCGAAGACAAGGAAGAAGCGCTGCGTGACCTGGCCCGCCTCTATGAGCGTATGGTCATGCGCCGTCACACCAACGGCGGTTATCAGAACGTCGTTGACGAGTGCTGGCGCCAGTGCGAAGCCTGGAACGCAAAGCTTGTCATCATGTATCAGAACGTTGCCTGCAAGAACATGGCGACCGTCCAGGGCCTGCTGGATGAGCAGGGCCGTCAGCGCGGCTATGACCTGATCTGGGTCGAGCATGACCTGATGGATCCGCGTACCGTTTCCCGCCGCACCATGCGCGACAAGGTCAACGAGTATATGCGTACCGTCATGCGTGCAGAGCCGGTTGATCCGTCCCTGGTCGAGTTCGAAGACGAAGTCTGCATGTAATCATCATTCAATAATAAGATAATCGGAGGAAATAAATATTATGAAATATTTTGGCGGTTGCGACGTAGGTTCCACCTATACCAAGGCAGTTATCATGGATGAGAACGGCAAAATGGTTGCCGACACCACCATCCGCAGCAAGATCAATTCCGAGCAGAGCGCCATCGCGGCGATGGAAGAAGTCATCTCCCAGGTTCCCGAGCTCAAGAGCAGCAAGGACCTCGAGTATCTCATCGGCACCGGCTACGGCCGCAACAAGGTTCCCTTTGCGGATGAGAACATCTCTGAAATCTCCTGCCACGCCATGGGCGTGCACATCACCAATCCCGAAGTCAAGGCCATCATCGACATCGGCGGCCAGGACGTCAAGGGCATCTCCATCGACACCGACGGCACGGTCAAGAACTTTGCCATGAACGACAAGTGCGCAGCTGGTACCGGCCGTTTCTTCGAGGCCATGGCCCGCTCCTTCGAGCTCAGCCTGCCCGAATTCAGTAAGCTCAGCCTGACGGCGAAGAACGTGATCCCCATCACCGCACAGTGCACCGTGTTTGCCGAGTCCGAGGTCATCACGCTGGTCGGCGAAGGCAAGGCGACGGATGAGATCGCTGCCGGTATCGAGATGGCAGTTGCAAAGCGCTGCTTTGTCATGGCCAAGAAGGCCGGCGCCACCGACAGC
>JAFTGD010000029.1 GCA_017458065.1 Oscillospiraceae bacterium | reverse complement strand
CTTTTTTCTATCTCTTTCTGGGATACTATCCGATCGTCAAGCTCCGTCTGGACAGGATCCCTTCCAAAACAGTGAGAATTGCTGCGAAGCTGGGAACCGTTTCGGCTGGGATCTGTTTGCTTTTCCTGCTGCTGACCTTTGTGCTGGGACTGGAGGATATGAAGAGCGAGCTTCTTCTGAATATCGCAGTCTACGGGATGCTGATCGGCGTCATGATGATCTATGACAGGACGCTGGACCGCATGATGCTTGTATATGTGAAGCGGCTGCGGGATCGCCTGATCCGAAAAAACTGACTATCGGAAACTAAAATATGCAAATCATAAGAAGATATCGGGAAAGGAAGAAAAGAAGATGAAACCTCATGTCTCGGATTTTGAACGCGGTCGGAGGATTGTCCTGATTCTGGTGGTGTTCGCCGTCATTTTCGGGCTGTCTGCGCTGATGTTTACCCAGGAGAACTCCAAAGAGCAGATGTACCTGGTCCTCGCCGCATTCGGCTGTGTGATCGGTGTGATCGTTGTCGCGCGCTTTCTCTGCGTCTGCCCGCACTGCGGGAAGCGGATCGTGAGCGGCGTTCTGGTCCTGAAGGTCTGCCCCAAGTGCAAACACAGCCTGATCACCGGTGCAAAAGTGAAAAACAAACGCTGATTCCTTCGCAAATGCAGTGAATCGGCCCACAAAACCTTGACTTTTTTTGAAATAACGGTACAATATAGAGTGGTTTTAAAGGCAATTGCATTTCTATTTTTATCATCATACAGAAAGGGTTTTTCCTCATGAAGTATATCATGGCGCTTGATCAGGGGACAACCAGTTCCCGCTGCATTCTCTTTGACCACAACGGCAATATCTGCAGCTCGGTGCAGAAAGAATTCAAGCAGATTTATCCGCAGCCCGGCTGGGTTGAGCATGATGCCAACGAGATCTGGGATGTGACGCTCGAGGTATCCCGTTCCGCGCTGGACAAGCTGGATGTCACGGCTGACGATATCGCCGCAATCGGCATCACCAACCAGCGTGAGACGACCGTGATCTGGGACAAGGAGACGGGAGAGCCCATCGCCAACGCCATTGTCTGGCAATGCCGCCGTACGACGGAGACCATCGACCAGCTGGTGGCTTCGGGTTACGGCGAGACCATCCGCAAAAAGACCGGTCTGGTTCCGGACGCCTACTTCTCCGGTTCCAAGATCAAGTGGCTGCTGGATCACGTGCCCGGTGCACGCCGGCGCGCGGAGGCAGGAAAGCTGCTCTTTGGTACGATCGACACGTGGCTGATCTGGAAGCTCACGGGCGGTCGGGTCCATGTGACGGACTATACCAACGCCAGCCGTACCATGCTCTTCAATATACACGAGCTCAAATGGGATGAGGAGCTGCTGCAGCTGCTGAACATCCCCGCCTGCATTCTTCCCGAGGTACGTCCCTCCAGTGCGGTGTACGGGAAAACGGATTTTGAACTCTACGGTGGAGAAATCCCCATTGCCGGCGCCGCAGGAGACCAGCAGTGCGCGCTGTTCGGGCAGTGCTGCTTTGAACCCGGCAGCATGAAGAATACCTACGGCACCGGTTGCTTCCTGCTGATGAATACCGGCCGCGAGATCGTAGAGAGCCGCAACGGGCTTGTCACCAGCATTGCGGTTGGATTCGAGGATCACGTGGAGTATGCGCTGGAAGGCTCCGTCTTCATCGCGGGCGCCGCGATCCAGTGGCTGCGCGATGAGCTTAGTGTTATCTCGACCGCCGCGGAGAGCTCGCAGTATGCGGAACGGGTTCCCGATTCTGCGGGCGGTTATGTGGTTCCTGCCTTTACCGGTCTCGGCGCTCCGTACTGGAACCAGCGGGCGAGAGGTGCGATCGTTGGCCTCACACGCGGTTTCAACCGTGCTCACCTGGTCCGCGCGACGCTCGAGTCCCTCGCGTACCAGACCTATGATGTGGTGCGCGCCATGGAGCGCGACGCCGGGATCCACATTGCCGAGCTCAAGGTGGACGGCGGCGCCTGCGCCAACAACTTCCTGATGCAGTTCCAGTCGGATCTGATCGGCAGCGATGTGGTGCGTCCGCGCTGCATCGAGACTACCGCTCTCGGCGCCGCCTATCTGGCTGGCCTCGCGGTAGGCTACTGGCAGAGCCTGGATGATGTTAAGAACAACTGGTCCGTGGACAGAGTCTTTACCTCCAATCTGGAGGAAGAAAAACGCATCAGGCTCTTAAACGGCTGGCATAAGGCGGTCAAGTGTGCACTGCTCTGGTCTGAGGAGGATTAATCGGATGAATCTGACAAAACTGAAATCCTGCGAGCTCTTCCTCTTTGATATGGACGGGACCCTGTACCTCGGGGACAACGTCTATCCCGGCGCACATGAGCTGATGGAAGCGCTCCCTTCTCTGGGAAAAAAGTATATCTATCTGACAAATAATTCTTCCCGTGCAGGGACGGATTATATCACCCGGCTCCGTCGTCTCGGCTTCCCCTGCGAGGCGGAGAATGTGTTTACCTCCGGGATGGCGACCGGGCTTTATCTGAACCAGAATTATCCGGGCGCCACTGTCTATCTTGCCGGAACAAAAGCCTTTTACCGGGAGCTGCAGAGCTATGGGATCCATCTTGTCAACGACGAGCTTGGCCACACCGATGCAGACCGGGTGGATGTTGTGGTCCAGGGCTTCGATCGGGAGCTTACATATGAAAAGCTGGACCGGGCCTGTCATTTCCTGCGCCGGGGTGCCGCCTTTATCGCCGCGAACCCCGACTGGGTCTGCCCGATGCCGGACGACGAAGTGCTCCCGGACTGCGGCAGCATCTGCGCTCTCCTAACAGCCTCCAGCGGTGTTGAGCCGATGTATATCGGGAAACCGAACCGGAACATGATCGATGTCATATCCAAACAGACCGGCATCCCGAACGACAGGATCTGCGCAGTGGGGGACCGCCTCTATACGGATATCGCGGTCGCACAAAACGCCGGTTCCGTCTCGGTTCTGGTTCTGTCCGGTGAGACAACCCCTGAGGCTGCCGCCGCTGCGGAGCGTCAGCCTGATTATATCCTGCCATCCGTCAAGGAGCTGCTGGAAGCTTTATGCTGACCTTTTCTTTCGCGTTTGCCATCCTCTGTTTTGCAGTTCTGCTCCTGTTTTTTTCAGGGCTTCCCAACCTGGGGACCTGTGAGCTTCCGTGTTTTGATGGTGAGACCGAGCCGGATCATAAGAACCGGCTCGCTGTCATGCTCATCACTTTGATCTATGCGTTTGTTGCGTTCTGGAATCTCGGCAGCACGGACTCTCCGCAGAGTTTTGTGCCGATGGAAGGACAGAGCGTCAGGCTGGATCTGCCAGACAATGCCGACATCGACCGGCTGGTTCTCTTTCCTGGGGTAGGGCAGGGGGAATATTCGATCGAGTACTCCCGTGATGCGGAGGGCTGGCGTCCTCTCACAGGCTTTACCCAGGATCATGTCGCAGTTCTGAAGTGGCAGTATATCCCTCTTTCGATCCCTGATGACGCATGTTATCTCCGGATCGCCTGTATCAGCGGGAGACCCTGGCTTGGCGAGCTGATGCTTCAGGACCCGTCCGGGGCGCCGATCGCGGCTGTCTGTTCTGTACCTGAGCTGACGGATGAGCCGCTCTGCATCCCGGAGGCCTCGACATTCCGGAATTCGTCTTATTTTGACGAGATCTACCATGCGCGCACAGCCTGGGAGCATCTGAACGGCATCTGGCCGTATGAGATCTCCCATCCGCCGCTCGGGAAAGAGATCCTCTCCCTCGGGATTCTGCTTTTCGGCATGACGCCCTTCGGATGGCGCTTTTCCGGTACGGTGACAGGGATCCTGATGCTGCCTGTTATGTATCTGCTGCTCAGGCGTCTTTACGGTTCGGGGCGGACCCCGGTTCTTGGGACCATCCTGCTTGCGGCAGGCTTTATGCATTATGTGCAGACAAGGATTGCCACGGTCGACAGCTACGCGGTTTTTTTCATCCTGCTGATGTTTTACTATATGGCGGGATGGCTCAAAACCGGACGAAAACGCGACCTCGCGCTGAGCGGCGTGATGTTCGGGCTGGGAGCGGCCTGCAAATGGACCTGTCTGTACGCCGGTGCGGGGCTTGCGGTGCTGTGGCTCGGGCACTGGGTTCTGGAAGCGCTGGAGCACCGCGGGGGTACATTCCTGCGTTTTCTCAAAAACAGCGTATTCTGTGTGCTGTTTTTTGTTCTGATCCCCGCCGGGATCTATTATCTCAGTTACTATCCCTACGGCGCCGCAGAGAATGCGCCCCTCTTCAGCGCGCAGTACACGAAGCTTGTTCTGGATAACCAGAGCTTTATGTTCGGTTATCACGCCAATATCGTCGCGGAACACCCATATTCCTCCCGCTGGTATCAGTGGATCCTGGATATCCGTCCGATCCTGTATTATCTGGAGTACCTTCCGGAGGGGAAGAGGATCAGTTTCGGCGCTTTCGTGAATCCGGCTGTCTGCTGGGGCGGGCTGATCAGTTTGATCATGCTGATTTATCTGATGTTTTTCCGCAGGGACCGCACTGCGGCTTTCCTCCTGGTCGCCTATGCTTCCGGACTTGTTCCCTGGATGTTCATCCGGAGACTGACATTCGAGTATCACTACTTTGCTTCCGCTGTTTTTCTGGTGCCGGCGATCTGTTATGCCTTCTTCCTGATGGAGAAGGCGTCTGCCCGCGGGAAACGCTTCACGATCGGCTTTACGGTCTATACGGTTTTGCTGTTCTGCTGGTTTTTCCCTGCGCTGAACGGCATTGCCGTTGACAACGAGCTGGCTTCCCGCCTGCTGGGCTGGCTTCCCAGCTGGCCGCTCTAATCCCTAATGAGAGGTGAATAGTTTGGACACATCGGTATTGATCGATATCGGCATGGCAGCCCTGGCAGTCCTGCTGATCGTCGTGGTCGTCAAGATCCTTGCCGCGCCCATCAAGGGAATCCTGAAGTTTCTGCTCCACGCAGGACTCGGTCTGCTGATTCTGTTCGGGGTCAATCTTGTCGGTGGGTTCTTCAACTTCTACATCCCGTTCAGCTGGCTCAGCGTTGTGATTGCCGGCCTCGGCGGCATCCCGGGCGTGATCCTGATCGTCCTGTATCATCTGCTTTTTTAATACCAATCTATCTGGAGTGACTTTATGCCAAAAGCAAAAACAACCAAACCCGCAACCAGTCCCGAGTACGGGAACGAAAGCATCTCCCAGCTGCAGGGGCCGGACCGTGTCCGCCTGCGCCCGGGGGTCATTTTCGGTTCCGACGGACTGGACGGCTGCGAACATGCCGTGTTCGAAATCCTCTCCAATTCCATTGATGAGGCCAGAGAGGGCTTCGGGGATCTCATTGTCCTCACATACTTTCAGGACAAGTCGATCGAGGTGGAAGACTTCGGCCGCGGCTGCCCTCTGGACTGGAACAGCAGGGAACAGCGCTGGAACTGGGAGCTTGTCTACTGTGAGCTCTATGCCGGCGGAAAATACAACAACAACATCGACGGCGGTGACTACGGCTTTGCCCTCGGCCTGAACGGTCTGGGCGCCTGTGCCACGCAGTATGCTTCCCGATACATGGAGGTCACCGTACGCCGCGACGGATTCCGTTATGACCTCCGCTTTGAAAAGGGATATCCGGTCGGAGAGCCGGGGAAAGAGCTGCGGAAGAGTGAAGCCGACCGGAAGAAGACCGGGACGGTGACCCGCTGGCTGCCGGATCTCGACGTGTTCACTGATATCGATATCCCGGCGGAATACTTTGACGATGTGCTGCGCCGGCAGGCGGTGGCCAATGCCGGTGTGACCTTCCGGCTGCGTCTTGAGAAGCCCACAGGAGGCTTTGAGACCCGGGACTACCTCTATCCCAACGGCATTGCGGACTATGTCGCGGAGCTGGCAGGGGAGAACCCCCTGACCGCGCCCTACTTTATTCAGACGGAACGCCGCGGGCGCGACCGAGAGGACAAGGACGAATACCGGGTGAAGATCTCCTGTGCGTTTTGTTTTTCCAACCGGGTCAACGTCCTGGAGTACTATCACAACTCCTCCTGGCTCGAGAACGGAGGCGCGCCGGACAAGGCGGTGAAGAGCGCCTTTCTCTCTTCCATCGACGGGTATATCCGCAATGCCGGAAAGTATCAGAAAAACGAATCCGCCATCCGGTTCCAGGATGTGCAGGACTGCCTCGTCCTGGTGACAAACTGCTTCTCCACCCAGACCTCTTATGAGAACCAGACCAAGAAGGCCATCAACAACCGCTTCATCCAGATTGCGATGACGGAATTCTTCAAAGAACAGCTGGAGGTCTATTTCCTTGAAAACAAGCCCGAGGCGGACCGGATCGCGGATCAGGTGCTGATCAACAAGCGCAGCCGTGAGACGGCGGAACGGGCCCGTCAGGGGATGAAGAAAAAGCTCTCCGGTTCCATCGATATTGCAAACCGCGTGCAGAAGTTTGTCGACTGCCGCAGCAGGGACCCGGAGCGGCGTGAGATCTACATCGTAGAGGGCGATTCGGCTCTGGGCGCCTGCAAGCTCTCCCGTGACGCCGAGTTCCAGGGCATTATGCCGGTACGCGGCAAGATCCTGAACTGCCTGAAAGCGGACTATGTACGTATTTTCAAATCCGATGTCATCACGGACCTGATGAAGGTGCTCGGCTGCGGAGTGGAGGTCAAAGACAAACACACGAAGGATCTCTCTTCCTTCGATCTTTCGGCGCTCCGCTGGAACAAGGTGATCATCTGCACGGATGCGGATGTCGACGGATACCAGATCCGCACGCTGATCCTCACCATGCTGTACCGTCTGGTGCCGACACTGATCCGGGAAGGCTATGTCTATATTGCGGAATCCCCGCTGTATGAGATCAATGCAAAAGGAAAGACCTGGTTTGCCTATACCGAGAAAGAAAAAGCCGAGATCCTGGCCGGCATCAAGAATGCCAAAGTCTCGATCTCGCGCTCCAAAGGTCTCGGTGAGAACGACCCGGACATGATGTGGCTGACCACCATGAACCCGGAGACACGCCGTCTGATCAAGGTGATGCCCGAGGACGCCGAGCGCATGGCGGAAGTATTTGATCTGCTGCTGGGAGATAATCTGGACGGACGCAAGGCGCATATCGCCGAGTTCGGCGCAAACTTCCTTGATCAGGCAGACCTCTCGTAAAGGCTCAGAAAGAAAGCGGATATGAAAAAGAAAAAAACACCCGAAAACCAGCCGAAACCGGCTGCAAATCCGAATGTGCTCGGCTTGCGCGGCGAGACCACCGAGCAGGCAATCACCGACACGCTTGAGCAGAATTATATGCCCTATGCCATGAGCGTGATTGTCTCCCGCGCCATCCCGGAAATCGACGGCTTCAAGCCGTCGCACCGCAAGCTGCTGTATACCATGTATAAGATGGGGCTTCTGAACGGGGCCCGCACCAAGAGCGCCAATATCGTCGGACAGACCATGAAGCTCAATCCTCACGGCGATGCGGCGATCTATGAGACCATGGTGCGCCTGTCTGTCGGAAACCAGTCTCTGCTCACGCCGTTTATTGATTCCAAGGGGAACTTCGGCAAGGTCTACTCCCGCGACATGTCTTACGCGGCCTCCCGTTATACCGAAGCCAAGCTCTCCAAGATCTGCGGAGCGCTGTTTGAGGACATCGACAAGGACGCCGTCGATTTTGTTGACAACTACGACGGCACCATGCTCGAGCCGACACTTCTGCCGACGGCATTTCCCAATGTTCTGGTGTCGGCCAACTCCGGCATTGCAGTCGGTATGGCAAGCCAGATCTGCGGTTTTAACCTCAATGAGGTCTGCAATGCCGCTATCGCCATCCTGCGCGACGGCGAGGCGGATCTGCTCAGCATCATGCCGGCGCCGGACTTTCCGACCGGAGCGGAGATCCTCTATGATCGGGCCACCATGGAGACGGTCTATCGGACCGGACGCGGCAGCATCCCTGTGCGGGCAAAGTGGCGCTATCTCCAGAAGGAGAACATGATCGAGATCACGGAGATCCCCTATACCGCGACCTGCGAGGCAATCCTGGATAAGGTCGCCGATCTGATCAAGACCGGGAAGGTGCGCGAGATCAACGACATGCGCGATGAGACGGACCTCTCCGGCCTGCGTCTTGCGATCGATCTCAAGCGCGGAGCGGACCCGGACCGCCTGATGCAGAAGCTCTTCAAGAGCACTCCGCTTCAGGATGCGTTCCCCTGCAATTTTAACATTCTCATCGCAGGCAATCCCCGTGTGATGGGTGTGCGGGAAATTCTGGACGAGTGGATCGCCTGGCGGACGGATTGTGTGCGCCGCCGCATTTATCATGAGCTGGCAGGCAAGAAGGACAAACTGCATCTTCTGCAGGGTCTGCAGCGCATTCTGCTGGACATCGACCGCGCCATTGAGATCATCCGTAATACGGAACTGGAAGCGGACGTCATCCCCAACCTGATGATGGGCTTCGGCATCGATGAAGTCCAGGCCGAGTTTGTCGCCGAGATCCGTCTGCGGAATATCAACCGCGAGTATATCCTGAAGCGCACGGCGGAGATCACATCCCTCGAAGCGGACATTGCGTCGCTGGAGAGCACGCTGAACAACAGACGCAAGCTCAGGAACGTCCTGATTGATGAGCTGAATAAAATCAACAAACAGTTTCCTACGCCGCGCCGCAGCACCATCGTCTACGCGGATGAGCTTCCAGAGATCACGGAGCCGGATCTCCCTGATGCAGATCCGGTCAGTGTGTTCTTGTCCAAAGAAGGTTACTTCAAAAAGATCACGCCTCAGTCTCTGCGCATGAGCAGCGAGCAGAAATACAAGGAAGGGGACAGTCTGCGCCGCAGTATCGAGACAACCAACGACCGCGAGCTTCTGTTCTTTACCGACCGGCAGCAGGTTTACCGTCTGCGCCTCAGCGAGGTCGAGCAGACAAAGGCCTCTGTGCTCGGCAGCTATCTGCCGACGCTTTTGAAGATGGACGACGGCGAGAATGTTCTGGACATGGTTGACCCCGGCGACTATAAGGGCAGCGTGATTCTGGCCTTTGCAAACGGCAAGCTGGCCCACATCCCAATGGAGGCCTGGCAGACAAAGACCTATCGGAAAAAGCTTCTGAACGCCTATTCGGACAAGAGCCCGCTGATCGGGCTGGCACAGATCACGGACGCTGTTGATATCGCCCTCTTCACCGACGACGGCCGCTGTCTGATTGTGAATTCTTCCATGCTTGCGCTGAAACCGACCCGGAACACACAGGGCATCTCCGTCGTCACGCTCCGCGGCAAGAAGCAGCTCTCCCGTCTTGTACCGCTGGAGAATGCGGAGCTCTCGGATCCCTCCCGATATCGCGCCCGGGCGATCCCGAAAGCGCCTGTCGCGCTGAAGCCGGAGGACAAGGGCGAAGAGCAGCTCAGTCTGTTATGAGAAAAACTGCCGTCGTTCTGTTTCTGATCAGCTTCCTGCTGACCGGCTGCGGCTTCTTCAACGAGACTTACGTAGCGGAGACGGATTACGTGCTTCCGGCCGGGAAAGAACCTGTCCGCGATGGGATCGTCAATATCACAGCCCTTCCGGAGCTGCGTGAGGCGATCCGCAGCACGGTTGCGGCCGGGAAGAAGACACAGACGCTGCTGTTTGATTCCGCATACAGCGGCAATCCCGCCGAGGATCTTGCCGCGGCCTGTTGGCAGGTCCGGACCGAGGATGCGCTTTGTGCCTATTGCGTGGAAAACATCGCCTATGAGCTGTATCAGATCGTCTCGTACACGGAGGCGCTGATCAATATCTCTTACAGCGACGGCGCACTTCCGGTCGAAGACATACTCACCATGCCCTATGCGACTGATCTGAACAACCGGATCGCCGAGGCAATCGGCTCCGGCGCCACGCGGCTGGCGATCCTGATTTCGCGGTCGACGCTCACTGCGGAGGATATGGAAGCACGGTTCTCTGAGGTATATCGGAAGGAGCCCGGTCTGGCGCCCCAGGAGCCGCTCTGCAACGTCACGCTGTTTTCCGGTTCCGGTACGCAGAGACTCTATGAGATCCTGCTCGATACCGGTTTAAGCGAGGAGGAATTCTCCGCAAGGAAAGAAGCGCTTGATCTGGTTACGCTGTCGACAGCTCCGGATGCTTCAGAGGAAGAACTGGTTCTCGCAGCGGCGGAATTCCTGCGGGCACGCTGCGACATGGACGCGCCTTCCACTGTCTATGACGCTCTGGTCTCAGGCGCCGCAGGCCCTGAGGGGATCAGTCTCGGCTTCGTGGAACTCTGCAGGCGAGTGGGATTGGAAAGTACGGTCGTATACGGGCAGAAGGACTGGAACGACTACTGTTGGAATATCGTCCGCGTCAACGGACGCTATTATCACATCGATCTCTTTTCCGAACAGGAAACGGCCTTCCTGAAATCGGACGAAGATTTCTGGGGAGAGTACCGCTGGAACGTCAACGACTATCCCAAGTGCGAATCAAGTCCTGCGGAGGAGAATACTCCGGCCGCGCAGACCGTAAGCGAAGAAGAGCTTCCCGCGGAGCGCAGCCTTCCGGAACCGGCGGATGAGGTTCCAAAGGAGACGTCTGTTCCCGCGAGAACAGACCCTGCGCAGGAAACAGCATCGGACGAGAGCGCAGATCAGCCTGCGTCAGTGCCCACTGCAGACTATCCGGCAGCGGGGACCGTCACAAATCCTGCTGACATCCTCCCGGACGGGGAATTCTCTTCGGACGCGGTCACGGTGATCCGCGGAGACGGAGGTCAGCCGTAACATCAAAAAACCGCCGCAAGCATAAAACTTGCGGCGGCATGGTGCGCCTGAAGGGACTCGAACCCACACACATCTCTGTACGAGAACCTAAATCTCGCATGTCTACCAATTCCATCACAGGCGCTTATATGAAAACCCTATTGCATAAGCAATAGGGTCGTGGAGCGGGCAACGAGGCTCGAACTCGCTACCTCCACCTTGGCAAGGTGGCGCTCTACCGGATGAGCTATGCCCGCATCAACGTTTGATATTTTACCACAAATAATTTCCTTGTCAATGATTTTTTTCTGCCGTCTGTCTAAACTCTTGCACCGGAATCTGAAATGCTGTATACTCAGAACAATTCTATAGGAGGTATATTATGGAATTAAGTGAAATTTTAAAAACCTGTGATCATACCCTGCTTCGAGTAGACGCCACCTCTCAGGAAATCATGACGCTCTGTGATCAGGCCATGCGTTTTCAGTGCGCCAGCGTGTGCATTCCGCCCTGCCATGTTGCCGGAGCCAAGCGCTATGTCGGCGACCGGCTGAAGATCTGCACGGTGATCGGGTTCCCGAACGGATATAACAGCACTGCCGTTAAGGCTTTTGAGACCGCCGACGCAATCAAAAACGGCGCCGACGAGGTGGACATGGTTGTGAATCTCTCCATGGTCAAGGACGCCTGCTGGGAAGAAGTCAAAAACGATATTCTCGCCGTGCGCAAAGCCAGTGAGGGCAAGATCCTGAAAGTGATTATCGAGTGCTGCCTGCTGACTGAAGAAGAGAAGCTGATGCTCTGCGATATCGTATCGAAGTGCGGCGCGGACTTTATCAAGACGTCCACAGGCTTCTCCAAGGGCGGTGCAACGAGGGAAGACGTGCGCCTTATGCGGGAGAGATGCCCGCAGCAGGTCAAAGTGAAAGCCGCCGGCGGCATCTCCTCGCTGCAGGATGCCGAGGACTTTCTGGCACTTGGCGCCGAGCGTCTCGGGACCAGCAGGATCGTCAAGATCGCCATGGAGCAGACGCAGGCCTGAGATGGGTCCGTTCCAGTTAATCTCGACAGAGGGGCATGCCAGGCGCGGCTGTCTGGAAACCGCGCATGGTCAGATCCAGACGCCGGTGTTCATGAATGTTGCCACGCAGGCTGCGATCAAGGGCGCGGTATCCACGGAGGATCTCCATGATCTGGACTGCCAGATCGCACTCTCCAACACCTATCACCTCCACGTGAGGCCGGGGGATGATCTGATCCGCGACATGGGCGGGCTGCACCGCTTTATGCAATGGGACCGACCGATTCTCACTGACAGCGGCGGCTTCCAGATCTTTTCTCTCGCGAAGCTGAGAAAAATCAAAGAAGAGGGCGTCTCCTTCAACTCGCATGTAGACGGAAGGCTCCTGTTTATGGGGCCGGAGGAGAGCATGCGGATCCAGGCCAATCTGGGGTCCGACATCGCAATGGCTTTTGACGAATGTGTCAAGATCCCGTCTCCGCGCAGGTATGTGGAGGAATCTGCTGACAGGACCTATCGCTGGCTGGTCCGCTGCAAGGCCGCCTGGATGGAATACCGGAGTGAGGAGAACGCCGTCAATCCCGGACAGATGCTCTTCGGCATCAATCAGGGAGCGGTTTTCCATGATATCCGGATCGAACACATGAAGCGCATTGCTGAGCTGGATCTGCCCGGATACGCCATCGGCGGTCTTGCGGTAGGGGAGTCCCATCAGGAGATGTATGACACCATCGAAGCGGTCGAAGCGTATATGCCGGCTGACAAGCCACGCTATCTGATGGGCGTCGGGACCCCCGGGAACATCATCGAGGGTGTCGCACGCGGCGTTGACTTTTTTGACTGTGTAATGCCGGCACGCAACGGCCGTCACGGGCATCTCTTCACCAAAAAGGGAATCCTCAACATCAAGAACGAAAAATACGCCCGCGATGAGCTCCCGATCGATCCGGAATGCAGTTGCCCCGTGTGCCGTAGGTACTCCAGGGCTTATGTGCGGCACCTTTTCAAGGCTCAGGAGATGCTCGCCATGCGTCTGGCCGTGTCCCACAATCTGTTTTTCTATAACCATATGATGCGGGAGATCCGCGATCATCTCGACCGGGGCGACTTTGAAGTCTACCGGCAAAAGAACGCAAAATTGTTCGATACACGAATTTAATAACTTGCAATGTAAAGCGATGCATTGTATAATACATTCAATCGTTATTTGGAGGTTAATTAGTATGAATCTATTTCTTACAGCAGACGCAAGCGCGGCAGGCGGCGGCGCATCCATGATCATAATGCTGGTCGCCATGTTCGCGATCTTCTATTTTATGATTATTCGTCCGGAGAACAAGAAGAAGAAAAAGACTGAAGAGATGCGCGGCTCGCTTTCTCTCGGAGACGGCATCACCACCATCGGCGGCATCACCGGCAAGATCGTCCAGATCACCGAAGATACGATCACCTTTGAGACCGGCGAGGACCGTGTCCGTCTCCAGGTGAAGAAATGGGCCATTTCGACGACCGATAAGATCGAAGCGGCCGAAGCGGCTGCGGCGCAGTCTCGCGGCAGAGGCAGAAAGTAATATTCGTTTTCATATCCGGAATACAGCGCCCTTGCGGCGCTGTATTTTTAACTCTTTCCATTAACATAAAACAATAGACATAATCATTGCCTCTATATCTTGATGGTTCTGCTGCTCTGAACATGCCAGATATGGGAGAGGCTGAAAAACAGAGCGTTTGATTTCAAATAAATTTCATACAATTTCCACAAATTTACATAATCTGCAATTTTTGTGTGGAAAATACTTGAAATTTTTTCTAATTTGTAATATATTGTTACTGTCGTTTCATGCGATGCCGAACTGTCGCCGAAAGAAGGGCCCTTCAACATGCAGAGCGTTGAAATACTGGAACAATATAAATCCTACCTGATACGGGAACGAAGCGCGTCTGAGAACACGCTCGCTTCCTATATGAGAGATCTGCGGCAGCTGCAGGAGTATCTGGTGAGCGAGACGGAAGTCGAACTGCTGAATGTGACCAGTGACGACCTGCAGCAGTATCTGGATGTGCTGCGTACGGCAGGGAAGTCCGTGTCCACATTGGCGCGGAATGTCGCCTCCTGGAAGAATTTTTATCAGTATCTGGTATCCAGAGAACTGATTGAGAACAATCCGGCCAAAACGCTCTCCGCCGGGAAAACCGAACACAAGCTGCCTGAAATCCTGACCAGCAGGGAAGTGGAGCTTCTCCTTCAGCAGCCGAAGACCACCGACGACAAGGGGATCCGTGACAAGGCTATGCTGGAGTTGATGTATGCAACCGGCATCCGTGTCACTGAACTGGTGGATCTGAACCTCAGTGATGTCAACCTCTCGGCGGGGAACATTCGCTGCTTCAGCAAAAACAGGGAACGCTTTATCCCGATGTATCCCTATGCACAGACCATCCTTCGGGAGTATATCGACCATGTCAGACCGCGGATGATTTCTTCCGACGATGTGGAAGCGCTTTTTGTGAATGTCCAGGGAGAGCGGATGTCAAGACAGGGGTTCTGGAAACTGATCAAGTATTACCAGAACAAAGCCAAAATCAAAAAAGAGATCACTCCTCATATGCTGCGGCATTCATTTGCCACGCATCTGCTTGAAAACGGGGCCGATCTCCGGTCCGTCCAGAAAATGCTCGGACATTCGGATATCTCATCCACTCTGTTTTACACGCAACTGGTTCCCAACTCGATCCGGGAAGTATATCAGCACTCTCACCCGAGAGCGTAAAAGCCGGCAAAAAAGCCGGCTTTTCTTATGCTTGCAAGCACATGGGAAATATGCTAAAATCGTGCGAGGAAGTGATCGGCTTGAAAATCATCGGAATTGATCCGGGTGTCGCGACCATCGGATTCGGCGTTCTCGATTATAACAATAACCGCTACCATCTTGAAAAATGCGGTGTTATCACAACGCCTGCCCATACCACTCTCTCTTCAAGGCTGAGCAGGATCTACACGGATCTGACCGAGCTGCTGCAGATGTTTCATCCGGACGCGGTCTCTGTTGAAGAGCTGTTTTTTAATACCAATATTACAACAGGGATTGCGGTCGCACACGGGAGGGGAGTGATCCTGCTCGCCTGTGAGCACGAGAACATTCCCATATTCGAATATACCCCGCTCCAGGTAAAGCAGTCCGTCACCGGATACGGCCGGGCTGAGAAGAAGCAGGTGATGGAGATGGTCCGGCGGATCTGTGCGCTGAATACAGTTCCCAGACCGGACGACGCGGCGGATGCCGTTGCGCTTGCGATCTGTCACGCCAGAAGTTCGACCTCACTATTGATGCAAAAAGGAGTTTCCGAAGCATGTTCCACTATCTGAAAGGTTCTGTCGCTGAGATCGGTCAGAACAGTCTGGTTCTCGATGTCGGCGGTATCGGGTTCTTTGTCAGCACCTCGCTGAAGACCATATCCAATGTGACCCAGGGACAGCAGGCAAAGCTTTATATCTCTGAGGCAATCGGGGAGAGCAACTTTGATCTGTACGGGTTTTCGGATCTGCAGGAAAAGCGTTTCTTTGAGCTTCTGACCTCGGTCTCCGGTGTCGGCCCGAAAGCTGCGATCTCTCTGCTGTCGTCCATGAACACGGATACCCTGGTGGTGGCGATCATTAACGATGACGCGAAAGCGCTGACCTCGGCTCCGGGGATCGGGAAAAAGATTGCCCAGCGGATCATTCTGGAGCTGCGGGATAAGCTTGGGGCGGAAATTCCTTCTTTCGCAGCCGCCTCATCAGGCTCGGCCCCTGCTCCGGCCGCCGCAATGCCCGGTAGCGCCGTAACAGACGCCATGTCCGCGCTGGCTGTCCTCGGCTACAGCACAGCGGAAGTAAGCCCCATTATCCGGAACGGAGATTGGACCGGGATGGACGCCGAACAGATCATCCGTGCAGTCCTGAAAAACATGGTATGAGATTGGATGGACATAGAACATGAGTATCAACTTTTCTGAAGACAGCGAGAACGCTCAGATCACAAGTGCGGCAGTCCTTCCGGAGGACCGCAGTGAAGGTTCTCTGCGGCCGAAAACACTCAGCGAGTACATCGGTCAGGAGAAAGCGAAGGAGAACCTCAGCATCTTTATCGGAGCGGCGAAGCTGCGCAACGAACCACTGGACCATGTGCTGCTCCACGGCCCTCCGGGACTCGGAAAGACGACGCTTGCCGCCGTGATCGCAAATGAGATGAACGTCAACATGCGCATCACCTCCGGACCCGCAATCGAAAAGCCAGGCGATCTGGTGGCGCTGCTGACCAACCTCTCCGAGGGGGATATCCTGTTTGTCGATGAGATCCACAGACTCAACCGGGCCTATGAAGAGATCCTCTATCCGGCCATGGAAGACTTTGCGATTGATATCATTCTGGGGAAAGGACCTTCCGCCAACTCGATCCATCTCGATCTGCCGCACTTTACACTGATTGCGGCGACCACACGCTCCGGCCAGCTCACGGCACCGCTGAGAGACCGCTTTGGGGTTACGCTTCGGCTTGAACTTTACACCCCGCAGGAGCTGCAGCGCATTGTGGAGCGCTCCGCTTCCATCCTGAATGTCAGGATAGACCCGAAGGGCTCTTTTGAAATTGCATCCCGTTCCCGCGGCACTCCACGTATCGCGAACCGGCTGCTCCGTAGAGTGCGCGACTACGCTCAGGTTCTGGCTGACGGAGTCATCACCAGAGAAGTCGCGGATGCGGCGCTGCGGAGTCTTGAGGTCGATCAGTGCGGGCTGGACGGTATTGACCGTCGGATGATGCGCAGCATCATTGAGTTTTACGGCGGCGGGCCGGTCGGTCTGGAGACTCTTGCGGCTACCATCAACGAAGATCCGGTGACACTGGAAGACGTCTATGAGCCATATCTCCTGCAGAACGGGTTCCTCACCAGAACCCCGAGGGGCCGCTGTGTAACCAGAAAAGCGTACGAGCATCTCGGCTTGGCCTTTAACCGGACCGAACAATTGGAATTTTGAGCATTTTCCAAGAAAAAGTCCTGTTTCTCTTTAAAAAATCTATTGACTTTGAATGAATGTGTTGTATAATATGTCTCGGAGTGTTAGAGAAACTGAAAGTTTCTTGCTCCGTTTTCTCTGTTTGCCGCGGCATTTGGACCTCTTTGGAGTTGTGTTTTCCTCCGGTCAGTCGATTTGGAATGCTGGCGCACAGAAGTTTCATGATTTTGGCGTTTTCAGTGTAAACTGATCGCAAATACAGCCCCGAAGGGCACAAACAAAAGAGAGGATTCAAGATGTACGAAGACAAAACCTTAGTTTGCAAAGAATGTGGTAACGAATTTGTGTTCACCGCCGGTGAGCAGGAATTCTACGCTGAGCGTGGCTTCCAGAACGAGCCGCAGCGCTGCAAGGCCTGCCGTGACGCCCGCAAGAATGCCGCCCGCGGTCCCCGTGAGTTCTTCACTGCTGTCTGCGCGGCATGCGGCGGCGAGGCGAGAGTTCCCTTTGAGCCGAAGTCCGATCGCCCCGTTTATTGCAGCGAGTGCTTTGCGAGAATGAGAGAGCAGGCTTAATCGACATTGATCATGAAATGGGGCGCTTTAAGCGCCCCATTTTTAGTGGAGGTTTAATTATGGAAATCACAAGAGATACCGTTATCGGCGATATTGTTGAAAACTGCCCGGAAGCCATGCCGGTTTTTCAGGAAATCGGGATGCATTGCCTCGGCTGTGCGATGGCCAGCGGCGAGACGGTTGAGCAGGCCTGCGCGGCCCACGGCGTCGATCCGGACGAGTTCCTGGATTATCTGCAGAAGTATCTGGAAACGGTTTGAACTTTTATCTGGCCGGATTTTCCGGCCTTTTTCTTTTGGAGCGCATATGAACAGAAGGCTTTCACAATTATTTGATCTTCTTCCCAAGGCGGGAAAAGGGATCATTGATATTGGGACCGATCACGGCATGATTCCCATTCGGCTGGCGCAGTCAGGCTATCCCGGCCGGATTCTTGCCTCCGATATCGTGCAGGGTCCCCTGAACACCGCGATCGAAGCGGCCGCGGCATGCGGGCTGGAAGGGCATATCGATTTTCTGCTGTGCGACGGACTTGAACGCTGTCCGCCGAACGCAGTCGATACGATCCTGATCGCCGGAATGGGTGGGGACACCATCTGCGGAATCCTGGACCGTGCGGAATGGCTGTTCTCTGCGCCGTACAGACTGGTTCTGCAGCCGATGACAAGGGCGGAGGTTGTTCGTTACTGGCTCATCCACAACGAATATCGCATCGAAAAAGAAGCCGTGATTTCCGAGGATCAGCACGTCTACCAGATGTTTGCGGCAATCCCTGGAAAAAACGAAAGCATGGAAGACGCAGAGTATCTGGTCGGCAGTATGAAGATTCCCCATTTCGGTGATTCTCCGATCCTGCTGATAGAGCGGCAGATCGAGCTGACAGAAAAGAAGCTCTCGGGGCTCTCTATGGCTTCGGATGAGAGAAGCCCCACATATCTGTTCTATACGGGTATCCGGAACCAGCTGAACCGGATGAAACAGGAATTGGCGGAGTGAAGAGCATGGCAAAGGAAAAAACCATTTATGTCTGTACCGACTGCGGAGCGGAAACGCCGAACTGGGCAGGGAAGTGCCCTTCCTGCGGCGCCTGGAACACACTGAAAGAAGTGAAGCTCGCGGCGGGCAGATCGAAAGCAAAGACTAAAGTACCGGAAGAACACGACATCCGTCCCAAAAAAATAAGTGAACTCTCTATCGACAGGGAAATTCGCTTTGCCACCGGGATCCCGGAGCTGGATCGGGTGTTGGGCAGCGGCGCGGTTGTCGGATCTTTGAACCTGGTGGGCGGTGCTCCCGGGATCGGAAAATCGACACTGCTGCTGCAGATGTGCGGGGCAGCCGATACAGATTCGAAGATCCTCTATATTACAGGTGAAGAGAGTGAACGCCAGATCAAGCTGCGCGCCGACAGACTCCATGTCAAAAGCGATCGGCTCTATGTCTTCGCGGAAACAGACCTGGATGATATCCTCAAAGCGATCGATACGCTGGAACCGGATATTGTCGTGATCGACTCCATCCAGACCATCTCAGACGCATCTGTTCCTTCGACGCCCGGCAGCATGACCCAGGTACGGGAGTGCACCATGCGGATTCTGCGCATCACCAAGGAAAAAGGCCTCACGGTATTCCTGATCGGCCATATCACCAAAGACGGCACCATTGCCGGTCCGAAGATTCTGGAGCATATGGTGGACTGTGTGCTGTATTTTGAGGGTGAACGCGATACCAGTTTCCGGATTCTGCGGGCCGTGAAGAACCGTTTCGGTTCGACCAATGAGATCGGCGTGTTTGAGATGGACACCGACGGTCTGATCTGTGTGGATAATCCCTCGGAGGTTATGCTGTCCGGGCGGCCGGAACACGCTTCCGGAACCTGCGTGACCTGCGCGCTGGAGGGCACACGGCCTATCCTGGCGGAGATCCAGGCGCTTGTCACCGCTAATCCAAGGAACAACGCATCCAGAAGGAGCAACGGCATCGACTATAACCGCGCCGCCATGCTGCTGGCCGTACTGGAAAAACGAAGCGCGCTTCCGGTCGGCAACTGTGATACCTATATCAATGTTGTCGGCGGACTGTATCTCGAAGAACCGGCCGCCGATATGGCAACTGTGCTGAGCCTTGCTTCCAGCTATCTGGACCGCCCGGTGGGCGATAAACTCGCTGCCATCGGTGAAGTGGGGCTTTCGGGCGAATTAAGACAGGTGAGCGCGCTCAATCAGCGCCTGTCAGAGATCGCGCGGCTCGGTTTTACCCGCTGTGTGATCCCGGCGAGCGGAAAGGAACGCGCCGAGAACATCCCCGGGCTCGAATTGATCCCGGTCCGGAATGTCAGCCAGGCAATCGCCGCCGTCCTCGGGAAAGGCCAGAAGGACAGTTAATTCTGATTGTGTTTTCTGCCGATGGGATTTGCCATGGCGGCCTCCCGCAGCGCAGCATTGTCCAGGTGGGTGTAGATCTGTGTGGTGTTCAGGTTGCTGTGACCGAGCACTTCCTGAAGCGCACGGGTATCGACACCGTTTTTGAGCATCAGCGTTGCGGCGGTATGCCGCAGCTTATGCGGGGAATACCGGCTTGCATCCAATCCGGCGAGTTTGAGCTTCTTGTCCAGCATTTGTTCGATTCCGCGTGCACCAAAACGACAATTTTTTTGGCTGATAAATAATGCATTTTTATCTTTTTCTTTCACATTTTCTACATTTCTAACGGATAAATAATTGTCGATGGCTTCTTTGCAAGCATCGCCAAAAAAAACTATCCTTTCTTTATTTCCCTTTCCGAGCACTCTTATGTGATCATCAAAGATATCTTGAACATTGATTGCAACCAATTCTGATATACGTAATCCACAAGACAAAAACAACATTAAAATACAATAATCGCGGTACTTATAATTGCCATCACAAACAGACAGCAGTCGATTGCATTCCTCAAACTCCAGATATTTGGGTAGCGATGACATTTTTTTTGGCATTTCCAGTTCTAGACCGATATTTGCATCTAATAAATGCCTTTTTGTTGTAAGATAGTTATAAAATGATTTAACCGAAGATGTTCTTCGACATCTACTAGCTGCCGATAAAGCATTGTTGGTGTTTTGGCTCTCTGGTGAGAATGATTGATATCTATACAATTCTTCTAATCTTATCGTTTTTATGAAATCAATATCTACATCTGTTATGTCGATTTTATCGAAAGGTACGTCTGGGGAAGTGAGATGACGTTTCTTTTTAATATATCTGAATAATATTTTCAGATCCGTATAATAAGCCAGAACAGTTCTATCAGAGTGTCCTCTTACCGTTGAATGATATTCTAAAAATTCCATCAGAATGTCTGGAGCGTCCATTATTGAATCAAGGTTCATTTGTCTTAATCCTTTAAATGTTATTTAATTAACTATCCGAAATATTGTATAATTTAAAATATAAACCTTTACACTGATATCCCTTTTTAATAGATTTCCTAACTGCAGCCTCAGAAACACCAATAGATCGAGCTGCAGCATGTTTCGATTCATAACTCTGTATGACATTTCCGTCCTTATCATATGCAACTACAGGATCTCTACGGTTTCTGATGATTCTTTTGTTTCGTGTTCCATGATTTGAATTTTCCTTATATGAAACCCATTCCAGATTATCTACAGAGTTATGTACATAACATTCGTCAATATGATTAACAATTGGTAAGTGATCCGGGTTTGGAATGAAAGTCGTTGCAACTAAACGATGGACTAAACAAGTATTGCATTTGTCATCTTTAAGAAGTTCAACATAAAGATATCCTGATGGATTCATTCTTTGTTTTAATACATAATGTGTACTCGCATTTCTGACTACGCCAAATTGGTTGATTTCATAATTGGGGAACTCTTCCAGAATAACCCACATAATTTGCCCTCCTTAAATCTCGTTAAATTTATATTATGCGAGATTTAGTGTTTGCATTATACTACTTTCCTCTGGAAACATCAAGATAGAAAAAGAAGAATTCAAAAAAACTTTGAACTCTTCTTTTTCTAT
The DNA here is from genome assembly GCA_017458065.1 of Oscillospiraceae bacterium. GTDB lineage: Bacteria > Bacillota > Clostridia > Oscillospirales > Oscillospiraceae > Limivicinus. The sequence goes on along the minus strand of JAFTGD010000029.1, from coordinate 9,215 downwards.
CTTATTCTTTATCTTTTCTTGATTTATTTAGTAATGATGGTGTTGTCACACGGATTGCATTCAGTAATGTGATCAGTGCGGCAACCGTATCCATAAACACCACAAACCACAGGTTAGAATAACCGATGATGCTGAGGAATATCAAAATTGCTTTTATGACAAAAACGATGATTGCATTTTCGGAAATCAGTTCTTTTGTCCGGTGTGCGATCTGAATTCCCATCGGGATATTCATATAGGCTTCGGGAAGCGCAATCGCATCGGCATACTTCCCTTTCCTGCTGATCCGGATATCGAGATCGGCTGCGCTGTGGCCTTCAATACCGTTGGCATAGATAAACGCGGTTTTGTTTTGACCGGCCTGGCTGATATCGCTGATCATGCGAAGCTTCTTGTCCATGTCGCACTCGCCGAACACCTCTGTAAAATGCAGGGCGTCAGCTGTCGCCTGGCTCTGCTCATTTCCGTCCTCGGTGAGGAGGATGTTGCGGGCAACACCGGCGGCAACCATTTCGTCGACAAGGCTTTCCGCTTCCTGATTGATTTCGGACGATACCGCGACTCTGCCGACATATCGGCCAGCAACGGTCATGTAGTAAGCAACGCCGTCAGACAGCGCGCGTTCCGGCACCGAGACATCAATCGAATCAAAATAACTCTTGGTTGCCAGGACAACCGGCGCATGCCCGATTTCGAGCGAAACGCCGCTTCCCGGGATATCGGAGAAATTGTTGATCAGTTCCAGACGGTATTCCTGATTATAGTAATCAGAAATCGCTTTTGCAAATGGCTGGTCAGAATAATATGCTGCGTGTGCCAGGAAATTCAAAAATGTTTTTTTATCGAGGACGTCAGACTGCAGTCCGATCACATGAGGCGCTTCTTCTGCAAAAACACCCGCTTTATCAAACAGCGCCACATTCAGTTCTGTCGTCTGCTCCATCACCTCAGCGGAATTAAATACAACTCCGTTTCGTGCGCCAAAGCAGAGACCGCTGATCGCCACAACGGGAAATGAAACAACAACCGACACCGGCGAGGAAATCAGCATGATCATCAGCGCTCTGTGAATAGAGACACGATAACTGATACCGGAGATAAACGGTCCGGCCAAAGCATAAATCAGAGCAAAGACCAGAACAAACCGAAGGACAAAGACTGCACTGTCTTCAATCGTTTTCTGCAGTTTCATCTCATCTGTATGCTCCGTGGCGAGGATCTCGTCAATCCTCGCACGGACATCTTCATCCTGATACTCAACCAGAGCGCGTGCAGAGGCAAGCGCTTTATTTTTGGTAAAGTCAATCAGGATGCCCGAAAGCTGGTAGAAAATCACCATGACGGCGGCTTCCATCGGATAGCCGACTACAAAAGCCAGTACTGCGGAAAACAGAATGACGATGCACGGTGATAAATACTTTTTTTCAGCGATCGAATCAACTGCAGCCAGAAAAATATCATATCCGGCAATAACGGCGGAAACAACCAACAGGAGTGTGCGAACAAGAACAGGCATTTTGAACAGCGCAGAAATGATCACCAGAACCAATGCTATTCCAATACGGATCGGTAATGCGATCTCAAAGCTGCCCTGCTTACTTTCGGGTTTCTCCGCGCTGTGTTTTGCGCGTTTTCTCTCAGGGCTCACTTGATGCCTCCTCCTTTCGGGTTCTGTGCCGTTATGCTTTACCGTCGCAACCGAGAACGTCTACGATTTTATGCTTCACCATTTCGCGGATGGCGTCTCTGGCCGGTCCGAGATACTGGCGCGGATCGAAGTGATCGGGATGTTCATTAAAGTACTTGCGGATGCAGGCAGTCATTGCAAGACGAAGGTCGGAGTCGATGTTGATCTTGCAGACAGCCTTCTGAGCGGCCAGTCTCAGTTGCTCCTCGGGGATACCGATGGCGCCGGGCATATTGCCGCCGTTTTCGTTGATGAGCTTGACAAACTCCTGCGGAACGGAGGAGGAGCCGTGCAGAACAATCGGGAACTCCGGCAGACGCTTCTCAACTTCTTCCAGAATGTCAAGTCTCAGCTTCGGATCCGTGCCGGGCTTGAACTTATAAGCGCCGTGAGAAGTGCCGATGGCGATGGCAAGAGAGTCGCATCCGGTGCGCTCAACAAACTCCTGCACGTCCTCGGGACGGGTATAGGAGCTGTCCTCTGCAGAGACATTCACTTCATCCTCGATGCCGGCAAGGGTGCCGAGCTCGGCTTCGACAACAACACCGTGATCATGCGCATATTCCACAACCTGTCTGGTGAGGGCAATGTTCTCCTCGAAGGGCTTGGAGGAAGCATCGATCATAACGGAGGTGAAACCGCCGTCAATGCAGGACTTGCAGAGCTCAAAGGTGTCGCCATGGTCCAGATGCAGCGCGATAGGAAGACCGGTGTTGATAACGGCAGCTTCCACGAGCTTCATCAGATAGGTGTGGTTTGCATACTTACGGGCACCCTTGGAAACCTGCAGAATCAGAGGGGCGTTGAGCTCCTGAGCTGCTTCGGTAATTCCCTGAACAATCTCCATATTGTTCACGTTGAAAGCGCCGATTGCATAGCCCCCGTGATAGGCTTTTTTAAACATTTCGGTGGTGGTAACCAGTGGCATTTTTCTACTCTCCCTTAAAAAAAATTCAAAATTTGTACAAAAAGCATATTTACAAATTTGTGTTTATATTATATCCTCAAATCATCCCATAATCAATAAGGATATTTGAAAATTTAGAAAAAATTTGTAAGGAGAAAAAACATGTCTGAAAAGTTAGTTGGATCCTGCATCTTCGGTCAGTCCGGCGGCCCGACCTCCGTGATCAACGCAAGTGCTTACGGCGTTATCAAAACCGCGCTGGAAGCTGAGGAAATCACCAAGGTTTACGGTGCGGCGCACGGTATCGTCGGCGTCCTGAACGACGAGCTTTATGTGATGGATGAGGAAGACCCGAAGGAGCTGGAGTACCTGCTTCATACCCCCTCTTCCGAACTCGGTTCCTGCCGTTACAAGATCAAGGATCCGGAAGTTGACGACACGGATTATAAGAAGATTCTTGAGATCTTCAAGAAATACAATGTCCGTTATTTCTTCTATAACGGCGGCAATGATTCGATGGATACCTGCAACAAGATCAGCCGCTATATGAAGTCCGTTGGCTATGATTGCCATGTCATGGGTGTCCCCAAGACCATCGACAACGACCTTTTCGGCACAGACCACTGCCCCGGCTTTGCCAGCGCAGCCAAGTACATTGCCACTTCCTGCATGGAGATCAACAAGGACGCCCGCGTTTATGACAACAAGATGGTCGTCATCGTAGAGATCATGGGTCGTCACGCCGGCTGGCTCGCTGCAAGCGCCGCTCTTGCCACCGCGTATGGCTCCGGTCCCGATCTGGTCTATCTCCCCGAGTGCGATTTTGATATGGACCGTTTCCTGGCCGACGTTGACGCGATTTATCAGAAGAAGGGCAAGGTTTTTGTCGCAGTCTCTGAGGGCATCCACTATGCCGACGGCAGCTTTGTCTCCGAGGCCAAGACCTCTGCCACCGACGGCTTCGGTCATGCCCAGCTGGGCGGACTGGCTGCCATGCTCGCTGAGGTCGTCAAAAACCATACCGGCGCAAAGGTCCGCGGAATTGAGCTGAGCCTGCTTCAGCGCTGCGGCGCGCATCTTGCCTCTGCGACGGATGTGGAAGAAGCTTTCACTGCCGGAAAGGTGGCCGTTGAAAAAGCCATTGTGGGCGAGACCGGTTATATGGTCGCTTTCGAGCGTGTGATGAAGGACGGTCAGTACAGCTGCAATTATCGCCTGCTGCCGCTGGAATCGGTTGCCAACTATGAGAAGAAGGTTCCTCTGGAGTGGATTAACGACGAGCACAACGGCCTGAAGCAGGAGTTCATCGATTATGTCCTGCCGCTGATTCAGGGCGAGGCAAATGTCCCCAAGGAGGATTCCCTTCCCCGCTATGCCAGACTGAAAAAGGTTCTTGCTCGCGGCTGATCGGTACGATTCGGAGTGGCCATTCGGTGAGCCTCCTTTTTTATCTGGAAACGGAAAAGAGCAGAAGCGTGCCGGCCGGCATTCGTTTCTGCTCTTTTCCGTTTTATGCTATTCGGTTTACGGCAGCATCGCTTCGATCGCAGCTTTCGGCTGAACACCGACGCTGGATTGTATAACCTCGCCGTTTACGAAGACCTTCAGGGTCGGTATGCTGGAGATGCCGTATTGCGCGGCAATTTCCGGCTCCTCATCCACATCCAGCTTGCAGACTTTTACAGCGCCCGCTTTCTCCTCGGCAATCTTGGCAATGGTGGGAGCCAGCATCTTGCAGGGACCGCACCAGGTCGCCCAGAAATCGACGAGAACCGGAATCTCAGACTTGAGCACTTCGTTCTCGAAGTTTTCCTCATTTAAAACGACTTCGTACATGTTTTTCTCCTTTCGGTTTATGAAATACAAGGATCAGGCGTTCAGCAGTTCCTCCGCTGCATACATGATGCCAAGTTTACCTGACTCATAGGTGATACCACCCTGGACATAGACATAATAGGGATCCCGAATCGGACCGTCCGCAGAGAGTTCAATCGAAGAGCCCTGGATAAAAGCACCCGCCGCCATGATCACAGGATCGTCATAGCCGGGCATAGCCCACGGCTCCGGCGTCACAAAGGAATCAACAGGCGCTCCTCTCTGGATTCCGCGACAGAAGCGCTTCATTCTCTCCTCAGAACGAAGACAGACCGTCTGTATGATATCGGACCGCTCTTCCTCAATTCCCGGGAAGCTTACGATCCCCATCTCCTCCATCATTGCGGCACAGAACACGGCCGTTTTCAGAGCCTGAGCGACAACATGCGGCGCCATAAACAGGCCCTGAAACAGGAGACGGTTGTTGCCGAGACTTGCTCCGCATTCCCCGCCGATCCCGGGTGTTGTGAGACGGCATGCGGCACGCTGCACCAGCTCTTCCCTTCCGGCAACATATCCTCCTGCGGGAGCAAGCCCCCCACCCGGGTTTTTGATCAGAGACCCGGCCATCAGGTCGGCTCCAACGTGCCCGGGTTCGATGACATCGGTGAATTCACCGTAGCAGTTGTCCACCATCACGTTGATTTCCGGCCGGACGCTGCGGACGGTCTTGACAATCTCTCCGATCTCATGAACTGTCAGCGCTTTTCTCCCGGCATAACCGCGGGAGCGCTGGATCAGCACGGCAGACACGGCGGGGTTTTTACAGGCTTCGGCTATGGCGGGATAATCCGGTCCGCCGTTCTCCGCAAGATCGACCTGTTCGTAACGAATCCCGTAAAATGCCAGAGAGCCGAAGCCCTCACCGCGGATGCCGATTGCTTCCTGCAGAGTATCGTAAGGGAGACCTGTCACGGAGAGCAGGATCTCGCCAGGTTTTGCAAGAGCAAACAGGGCGGAACACAGGGCGTGCGTACCGTTTACAAAACCGATCCGAACAACAGCGGATTCCGTTCCCAGCAGCTGTGCATAAATCCGATCCAGCGTTTCACGTCCAAGATCGTCATATCCGTAACCCGTCGTGCCGGCAAAGCAGGCTTCTGCGACGCGATGCGTGCGAAACGCATCCAGTACCCTCTCGGTGTTTTTCTGCGCCGTCCGGTCCAGACTGCGAAAACGCTCTGCGCAGCGCGCTTCCGCGCGTTCAGCCATATGCAAAACGGCTTCGTTCATTCTTTCAGCTCCATAACAAACTGACGGAAAACATTTCCGCGTTCTTCAAAGTTCCGAAACCGGTCGAAGGAAGCACAGGCCGGTGACAGGATTACAATATCCCCTTCTGCTGCGATTTCCGCTCCCCTGCAAACCGCATCCCGCATGGAATCGACCCGGTGAACCGGTACTTCCAGTCCGGTCTTTTTACAGGCCTCTTCAATAGCCGCCGCGATTTTATCTGACGTATCGCCGGTCAGAATGACGGCTTTCGCCCGCCGGCAGAACTCTTCCCCCAGGGAATCAAACGGCAGGTGCTTATCATAACCTCCGGCAATCACGATCGGCTTTGTTTTCAGTGCACGCAGTCCGGCAATGGTCCTTGTGGGGCTGGATGCAATCGAGTCATTGATATAGGTCACGCCGTGCAGCTGACGGATCTCTTCGAGGCGGTGAGGGACCCCGGCAAAACGCATTGCCACTTCCCTGCAGATCTCCGGTGAAACGTCCTTTCGCACGGCCTCAAACGCTGCCAGCATGTTCTGGACATTGTGCTGTCCCGGAATGCGGATGTCATCCGCACGCATCACAGGCTGTAATTCCCCTTCTGTTACCAGCGAGATGACGCCGTTTTCACAGATACAGCCGTTCTCCACCCTGCTGCGGTCTGAAAAATAAGAGATCCCGCTCGGCGCCTGGGAAGCATAATACGGGGTATGCGGATCGATCGCGTTCAGGATCAGGCGGTCCTGCGCTTTCTGATTCCGGAAAATCCAGGCCTTTGCATCGATATAGTCCTGAAAGTCCTTATGTTTGTCCAGGTGATTGGGGGAAAGATTCGTGATAACCGCGGTATGAGGGCGGCAGGTCATGGAATGGAGCTGAAAGGAGGAGAGTTCCAGCACCACGAGGTCATCTTCCTTCATCTCCGGCAGCTTGCAAAGCAATGGCGTCCCGATATTCCCGCCCAGATGAACCCGATGTCCGGCAGCCTTCAGGAGTTCTGAGATCAGCGTTGTGGTGGTGGTTTTCCCATCGCTGCCCGTCACGGCAAAGATCCTGCAGGGGCAGAGGGAGAAGAAGATTTCCATCTCCGATGTCACCGTACTCCCCTGCTCTTTTGCGGCAAGCAAATGCGGCTCAAACGGCATCAAACCGGGGGTACGGAAAATCAGATCTTCTGTGAGTCCTTCCAGATAGTCTTCCCCAAGTCTCAGTTTCGCACCGAGCTGCAGAAGACGAGCTCCTGTTTCTCCAAGCTGCTCCATGGTCCTGCGATCGCAGGCAGTGACATCACAGCCTGAAGTACAAAGCAATTCGATCAGCGGAAGATTGGAAATCCCGATCCCCAGCACCGCAATGGAGCAATCCCGGATGGATTCGACATATTCGTTCAGCGTCATAGCAATCCTCTAATAGAAAAATGAGCCGACCTGTAAGCCGGGTTCTGTCGAGAACGACCATCTATCTAGATCCGGCGTTGCCGCCGGATTCAAGCCACCTCCTGAGAACGGCCGGGCAGGCCTTTTGTTCTCCCACGGTGTTGCTCCGGATAGAGTTTACAGCGTCCACATGTCTCCATGCGACGGGTGAGCTCTTACCTCACCTTTCCACCATCCCCTGCGCCATGCACAGGGAGTCTATTTCTGTTGCACTTGTCCGAGGGTTGCCCCTGGCGGGTGTTACCCGTTATCCTTGCCCTGTGGAGCCCGGACTTTCCTCACGCACCAGCTTTCGCTCGGTGCCCGCGGTCGTTCGGTCGACTCATATTCTCTTATTCACCTTCTGCAAGGGAAAGCAAATTGCAGGGAATCGGCAATGTTCCCCTTCCAGAATGCAGTTTATTATAGAGCAAAAGCCATGGAAAGTCAAATCCTTCCGGAGAATCTGAAAAGAATGCTTTTACCCTGGATTCTGTTGATTTTCAATTAAAACCATACTATAATAAAGCAACAATCCAAAACGGAGGACTTGTTTTATGAATATGATATGTTTCGACCTGGAGGGCGTACTGGTTCCTGAGATCTGGATCGCTTTTTCCGAAGTCAGCGGGATCCCGGAGCTTCGCCGGACCACTCGCGACGAACCGGATTATACCAAACTGATGAACTGGCGGCTTGGCATTCTCCGCGAGCACGGTCTCGGCCTGAAGCAGATCCAGGAAACCATCGCGAAGATTGATCCCCTGCCCGGTGCAAAAGAGTTTCTGGATGAACTTAGAAGCTTTACACAGGCCGTTATCATCAGCGATACTTTTTCCCAGTTTGCAGGCCCCCTGATGAAGAAGCTCGGCTGGCCGACACTGTTCTGCAATGAGCTGACGGTCGGATCAGACGGTATGATTGACGGCTTCCGTCTTCGCATCAAGGACACCAAGCTCTCGACCGTCCGCGCATTCCAGTCGATCGGCTACGAGACCATTGCGGTCGGCGACAGCTTTAATGATCTGGATATGCTCAAAGCCAGTAAAAAAGGCATTCTTTTCCGGAGCACGGATGAGATTATCCGGGCAAACCCCGATCTGCCCTCCTGCGATACCTATGAGGATCTGATGCGGCTGATTATCGCGCCCTGAATATCTTTTCATTAAAAATGAGTGTTTCTGTCACAGCTGTCTGAGGCGGAAACACTCATTTCAGTTTGCTCCTGCTAAAGCAAAAACCACGGTATAAACCGTGGTTTTGTGGTGGACGATACAAGACTCGAACTTGTGACCTCCCGCACGTCAAGCGGATGCGCTACCAGCTGCGCCAATCGTCCTGGTGGAGATAAGCGGGATCGAACCGCTGACCTCTTGAATGCCATTCAAAGCAGAAGCCTATATTTTTCTGGTATTATACGGAAACAAGTCACTAATAATTAACCACAATTACATTATTTGAGTTTCGAGGATTATCTTACCTTATATATAATAATAACACTTTTTTGGCCATCGTACAATACTAGATGTGTGTTGCTTCGAATCTGTTCCATGTGAAAAAGATTTGCAGGCGCAGTAAAAATGATTACTGCCCTGTAAGGTTTTATACAGACATGCATTTTGAATAGAAGCCAATTAATTTATTCTGCCAACGAGCATAACAGCACCACCAACGTTGATATTATTTCATTGAATTTACTTTCAACATTTTTCCTTTTCAAGTACTACTATCATTCAGTCCAAGAACCATCCATTAAGTCTCTTTGTTTTCCCTGTGAATGAAATACTTATTGCACTAAAAATCCTCCTTCAGTAGATGAGGTAACTTACCTCATCTACTAAAGTCTGTCAACGTAAGCCTGCAGTCCTTCGTATACAGACATTGGAACAGCAAAGATTACACAGAACAGAATCAAGAAACTGATTGCCAGCAGAAAGGCAATCAGTTTTTTTAGATTATCATCTTTTAATATGTTCACATATTTCAACCACTAGCTTGAAAAGGTTCCAGCCAATGATAATCGTCATCAGGAGGCTGATCATGGAAATCGCAAGATCGCCAATTATGGCAAGATCGATTCCCAGCCCGGTTGATCCAGTCAAAATTCCGGCTG
>JAFTGD010000028.1 GCA_017458065.1 Oscillospiraceae bacterium | reverse complement strand
CCGGAGGTGCTGTCGACAAAGCGGCTGCTGTCCAGCTGTTTCAGCCGGAGATAAGCGTCGTCGGCGCAGAACTGGCCCCAGCCCTCGTTGAAGATGGTCCAGAGACAGACGCAGGGGTGGTTCCGCAGGCGGCGGACCGTCGCCTCCATGGCGCCGAGGAATTCCCGACGGGCCTCCGGGTCCGGATTCAGATGCCGGTCGCTCCGGCTTTTTACGCCGAAGGTGGGCAGGACCGTGTCCCGCAGATAGCGGTACGCCCCGTTGTTCACCATATCCTGAAAGACGATCATCCCGAGCCGGTCGCAGTCGTAGTAGAACTGCTCCGGTTCGATCTTGATGTGCTTGCGCAGGGTGTTGAAGCCCAGCGACTTCATGGCGAGGATGTCCTTCTCGAAGCATTCCGGGGCGGCGGGGGTGTAGAGTCCGTCGCTCCAGTAGCCCTGGTCCAGCAGCCCGTGGAAAAAGAAAGGTTCGCCGTTGAGGCAGAGGCGGGGGATCCCGTCCACGGTCTCGGCCGTCAGCGTGCGCAGGGCGAAGTAGGACTCGACCCTGTCTTCATCGGCCATAACGGTGAAGCGGTAGAGATATGGGTCCTCCGGACTCCAGAAATGCGGCCCCGGAATGGAGATATGCGCTTTTCCGGCCGCGAGCGGGATGACCCTGTCGCCGAGACGGATCTCGCCCTCCCGGACGCCCTCGACATCAATCTCCGCCCAGTCAGCGCCGGTCTCGATCCGCAGCGAGCGGATATGCTGCAGTGGCACCGGCTCCAGCCAGACCGTCTGCCAGATGCCGGAACAGGGAGTGTACCACATGCCGCTGCGCTTGGCGGTCTGCTTGCCCCAGGGGTAACGGGGATCCAGGTCGTTTCTAACCCGGAGGGCGAGCTCGTTTTCACCCGGGCGCAGCGTATCGGTGATGTCGGCGGAAAAGGGGAGATAGCCGTTACGATGGCGGCAGACCTCAACACCGTTCAGCAGGACCGCGGCCTCGCGGCTGACCGCGCCGAAGTGCAGCAGGATCCTGCGCCCGGACCAGGACTCCGGCACGGAGAAGCTCCTTTTGTACAGAAGCGCCGCCCCGACCGCGGGAGGCGACTTGACGCCGGAGAGCAGGCTCTCCGGGCAGAAGGGGACAAGGATCTCGCCGGCAGGGCCTCCCTCAACGGAGAAGTCCCATCTGCCGTTGAGGCAGAGCCACTCCTCCCGCCGCAGCTGCGGCCGGGGATAGCGCTCCCAGGGCACCTCCGGCAATGACGATCCCTCTTTGGTATACAGACGCTGCATAAAACGGCCTCCCTCAGATGATAGCGCTATTGTACTATCTCCGAGGGAGGTCTGTAAACTGTTTCTTGTATGATCTGTTGCAATCCTTTGTTCAAACCATCACAGAATTTGATATGGCCTGAATAATGAAATGTGTCTTATCGTGAAACGGATTTTTGTTTACGGCATGTCTTTCTCCAGCTCTGCCAGAATATCGCGCCCGCCGTAGAGGATACGGAGGATCTGTACCGCTCCGCGCTCCTTCGCAACGTGATAAATCACACAGTAGCGGTCAACCGCTACTATCCGTACAGTCTTAGCTGCTTCAAAGCCCAGGTCGAGGACTTTGTATCGCTCCGGCATTTCGGACAGGGACAGAATCTCCCGCTCGATGCGATCCAGCTGGCGGTCTGCATTGATCTTGGATTGCAGCGCAAAAGCGATATACTCGTAGATACCCCGGAGATCTGTCCGGGCCTGGTCGGTCATTTCGACCACATAACTCATTCTCGATATTCCTCCCGCAGCTCGGCAAATACGTCAGCGGCTGGCGTCACACGCCCGGCGGCAGCGTCGGCAAAGCCCTTCTCGATTTCCGTTTTCAGCTGCTCCTTCGTGAGCTTGCTCATGTCTGGGACAGGGGAGGCTGGCAGTTTCACCTCAAAGGGGATTCCGCGCTGGAGGATGATCTGCTTGTAGAACATATTGATCGCGTTGGAAACGGGGATACCCAGCGCCTCCAAAATGCTTTCGGCCTGATCTTTGACCTCCGGCTCGATGCGCGCATACAGATTCGCAGTCTTGGCCATGTTGCAGCACTCCTTTCATGGCAGTTTTGCTTCATAGTTATTATACGATGTTGTGCGCACAATAGCAATACATTTTTGAAATCCGTTTCACGATAAGACACATTTTTAGGGAACTGTAGCAAAACGAAAATTTTGCGCAGCTCCTTTGTAAACTGTTTCTTGCAGAAAGCAAACTATCATTAGGCATACGTTTTGATAAAAGTCAGGCCAGAAAATGGAAAGGTTAAAATTCGATTATTTCAACGAGATTTTGCTTTTTTTATTGTAAGAAACGCCGTCTCCGTGTATAATTGAGCTCATAAGTGCGAAAAGAAACAAACTGTCAAATGGTATGCATTTTGATAAAGGTCAGGCTTTTTTGCGCTGTTTAAGGACCGTAGCCCGGAAAAGGAAGGGAGCACGAAGATGGCGGTTATCTTGAACTCGTACGACTTATCCGTGTCAGAAAAGACAGGGTTACCTCAGCCAATCATCTACTGCCAGCCCATTCCTGCAACTGTTGAGGTGGCAATTCCGGTAAATGTTCCGCTGGCAGAGAAACTCATGGCAATAAAGCCCAATCGAAGGACAATGCGGCTGGAGCTGTGCTTCCGGCAGGTTCTGGACAGTCTCCCGGAAAATCCTGTCATTCGGGACTTTGATGTTCTCTTCAATCCGAACTATGAAGTGGATATCCTGCGGCTCATGGCTTCTATAGGGAAAAATAAACCATTTCAGATTGTATGGCCGGGTCGATATGAGGATGGCCGATTGATCTATGCGGAGGAAGGGTACCGCGATTACAAAGTGTTTGAAATCGGTAAATACGACGTTACCTGCGTCATTTAGGGAGGAAGCAAGGATGAAGTATTCAGAACTGATTAGCTTTAAGCCGATAGAATCGACGATCCAGCTGCTGGAAACCGCCGAGAAATCTGCGGCGCGGGATGCCGTCAGCACCTATGTTATGTCCGACACGATGGCCGAGGGAATGAAGGCTCCGGTCATCGACCAGCTCCAGATGGAGGACGTGGTGGACAACAAGGCCATCATGGTGGTCGGTAACTTCGGTACCGGTAAATCGCACCTGATGTCCGTGATTGCTGCAGTAGCCACCGACAAGGAGAACCTGCAGTACCTGCAGAACAAGAACTTTGCCCACAGTATGGAGATTATCGCCGGGAAGTTCGAAGTCCTGCGTATGAAGGTGGACGGCCTCACCATGCCGCTGCGAGAGATCATCATGGGTGAGATCGAGGATGATTTTGCGGCCAGAGGCATCGATTACGAGGTGCCGGATCTGGACAGCGTCCGCGACAATTCCCGTATCATCAAAGAAGCCATGACCAAGTTTCAGGAACAGTATCCGGAGAAAGGCTATCTCATTGTCATCGACGAGCTCCTGTCCTATCTGACCTCCCGTGATGAGCGGCAGATTGTTCTCGACCTTGCATTCCTGCAGTCGATGGCGGAGATGTGCTCCAAGTCCCGACTGCGCGTGATCTGCGGCGTTCAGGAGAAGGTCTTTGACAATCCGCGCTTCAGCTTTGTCAGCGAGACACTGAAAAAGGTCGGCGACCGCTTCACGCAGATCATCATTACGAAGGAAGCGACCGCTTATGTCGTTTCCGAGCGTATCCTGAAAAAGACGCCTGAGCAGAAGGCACTCATTCGCAAGCATCTTGAAAAGTTCACAAGCCTCTACACCGGCATGTCCTCCCGGCTGGAGGAGTTTGTGGATCTGTTCCCGATTCATCCTTCTTATATCGATGTGTTCAACAGAATCTATCTGATCGAGAACCGTCACATCCTGAAAAACATCTCGACCTGCATCCGGAAAATTTTTGATACCGATGTGCCGGAGGATGCGCCGGGTATCGTTTCCTTTGACGATTACTGGCCTGCCATCAAGTCCAACGGCCTTCTGAAGAGCGATGTGACCATCAGCCGTGTTGTCAACGCCAGCCAGCAGCTGGAGGACATCATCAACCGTGCCTTTCCGAAACCGGCATACAAGCCGCTGGCGATCCAAATCATCTATGCCCTGAGCGTGCATCGCCTGACCACCAACGGCCTTGACGTGCAGTTTGGTATGACGGCAGAAAATCTGAAAGACGATCTTTGCCTGTTCCTGCCGATGCCGGAGCAGGATGCTGACTTCCTGCTGGGTGCGGTCAACGCCACGCTGAAGTCCATCATGACCACGGTTTCCGGCCAGTTCATTATCTTCAACGATGCCAATAATCAGTATTACATCGACGTCGACAAGATCGTGGACTACGATGAGAAGATCAAGCAGAAGGCGTCCGTGATGGCGGAGTCAGAACTGAACACCTATTTCTATAAGGTTGTCTACTCCTGCCTCGAATGGGACGCCAAGCAGTATGTAACCAACTTTGAAATCTACGAATATGATCTGAATTGGAAGTCCCACAACATCTTCCGGGAAGGCTATCTCTTTATGGGACTTCCGGGAGAGCGTAGTACGGCGCAGCCAGAGCGGGATTTCTATATCCACATCATGCCTCCATATGGAACCGGAGAGCCCAACATTCAGAATCTCCCGGACGAGGTGTATCTGTTCTTCCGTGGC
>JAFTGD010000027.1 GCA_017458065.1 Oscillospiraceae bacterium | reverse complement strand
CCCTGATCTATCTCAAATGCTCTGATCTGGTGATACCTCTCAATAATAGACCTCAGCCGTCTCCAGAACGCCGGAATGAAATGCGACGTAAAGCAAGTGAACAGCGCAAAACCAGAGAAGCGGCCCAAACTGGCTTCGCGGTTGCTCAGCCACTCTGAACACCAGTAAACCCACCGCTTGGCAGCGGGGATGGCCAAGCGCCGGGGGCCACCTTCTCGGGAAGGGGGCTCCCAAGAGCGAGAACCCCAATATAACCTATATTCTCTGCACAATGTTTGGGGCTATGTTACCCACCATCAGTGCAGAAGAGCCAATCTTCTTAAGCATTTTCCAGTGGAGATTATAAGCTGGTTTATGGATGCTTACTGCACTGTATATGCGACCTTGTAGCCGGCTTTTCTCCGAAATACACATTCTTTGGCTTTTACGCTGTTTGGATATTCCTTTGTTATCTGTCAGCGAAGCTGATCCGCCTTGGCGATGATGAACTCGCGCAGCCAGTCGCCGGCTTCCTCATTCCGCAGGGCAAAGTCGATGATGGCCTCGAGGTAGCCCTTGAGGTTGCCGGTGTCGTAGCGTCTGCCCTCAAAGTCCACACCGCACATTTTCTCGTGGCGCACCAGCTCCTTCATGCCGTCGGTCAGCTGGATCTCGTTGTTGCGGCCGGGGGCGGTATTGGCAAGGATGTCGAAGATCGCCGGAGTCAGCACATAGCGGCCGAGGATGGCGTAGTTGGAGAGTTTTTCCGGCAGGGTGGGCTTCTCGTTCATATCGCTGATGCGGTAGACGCGGTCCATCAGCTTCTCCTCCAGACGGACGGAGGAATACTTGACGATCAGCTCGTCCGGCACCTCGTGGATCGCTACCGAACTGCACTCATAGGCCTCCGAGGCCTCGACCAGCTGCTTCAGGACCGGCTTCTCGCCAAGCATGATGTCGTCGCCCAGCAGCACGGCAAAGGGTTCGTCCCCGACAAAGCTGCGGGCACGCCAGACCGCGTGGCCCAGACCCTTTGTCTCCTTCTGGCGCAGGAAGAGCACATCCGCCATATCGGCCACGGCGCGCACGGTATGCGCTTCCTTTGTCTTCCCATCCTGCAGAAGGCGCTCCTCCAGGTCCGGGGCGTAGTCAAAGTAGTCCTCGATGGGGGACTTGCCGCGGTTGGTGATGATCAGGATCTGTTCTACGCCCGCCGCGACGGCCTCCTCCACGATATACTGGAGCACCGGCTTGTCGACCAGGGGCAGCATCTCTTTGGGGATACTCTTGGTGTTGGGCAGCAGCCGCGTACCCAGACCCGCTGCGGGGATGATGGCTTTTCTCACTTTCATGATTGCACCTCTGTTTTCTCTTATATGTTATCCATCCGGCGGATGGATTTTTCACTCTGTTCTTCTGTCGGCCGGAAGGAATACTCGCAGCCACAGTAGTTCTGCCGGTAGATTCCGTATTCCGCACACAGCTGCCGGGAACGCAGCTCGCGCCCCCTTTTTTTGAACTCGGACGGAAGCCACTTCACTCCGTACTCCTCGGCGAAGGCCTCGCCCAGGGCGTTGATGCGGACAGGGTCCTTGTGCCGCGAGAGGGTCAGCGTGCTGCAGAAGTATTCATGCCCGCCCTCTGCGGCAAGCCGTGCCGTCTCCCGCAGCCGCAGCCGGAAGCACTCGGTGCACCGCGCGCCGCCCTCCGGCTCCCGCTCGAGGCCTCTGACTGCCTCATACCAGACAGCGCTCTCCCGCGGGACCGTCACGATGCGGACGCGCTCCTCCAGGCCCATGGCCCGGATCAGCTTCCGCTGTGCCTCCAGCCGCCGGTCGAACTCCTCCTGCGGCCAGATGTTGGGATTCAGCCAGAGCAGCGTCACGTCAAAATACTGCGTGAGGTACTCCAGCACCGAGCTGGAGCAGGGCCCGCAGCAGCTGTGCAGCAGCAGCGTGGGCTTCTTTTCTCCCTGCTGGGCGATGATCCCGTCAAGCTCCTGCTGGTAGTTACGCTTCATCTCTCAGCGCCAGCAGCCGTTCCTTCTGCTCGCGGATCTTCTCCCACCAGGCCTGATAATCCTCGTCCTTCCCGGCGCGCAGCAGCTCCGTCATCTCAGAGGCCGGGTCAAAGAGCGGGCTGAGCGAGAGGTTCCCCAGCATGCCCTTCAGGGCATGGGCCGCCTCAAAGCTCTCTTTCTTATCCCCGTTCTCCACGGCTAAACGCAGTCGCTCGAAGCCCGCGTCGTCCAGCGCCATGTTGACCAGACGCAGATAAAAGGCCTCGTTGTTCATGCAGCGCCCCAGCCCCTCGTCCACATCGGCGCCGTACGCCCGGAGTTTTTCAATCGTCAGCATTGGCTGTCTCTCCTTCTGTGATCTGTATGATGGATGCACGACCGCAGCCCGGTTCAGCCCCGAAACTCTGCGGATCGTGTTTGATGGACCGCTCCTGTGGGTTTACACCGTCATTCCGCAGTGCTGTCCTCGGGGAACCAGGTGGCTTCCGCGTCGCCTTCTTCCGGCGCGCTGACCTCGTCCACCGCGCTCTCGATGAGCTTGATCATCTCCCAGACCGAGCGGAACTGGACCGTCCGGTCCTCCTCCATCCAGGTGATCCGGCCCTGCCAGCTGCTGTTCTGCCGATGCTGCACCCGGACAATAAAGGTCCCGATGTCGCCGTGCTTGGTCAACAAGGTCTCGTCACTCATGATTCTCTTCCTTTCGTGCTTTCTTCCGTCCGGCTGCGGCACCTCGCCGAAGCTGCGGCTGTTGGTCCCCGGATGCGGGAAGCGCAGCCAGTCATAGAGCTTCTCCATCCGCAGGGTCATCTGCCCGATGCCCTGGAAGGGGACCGGCTTTTCGCTGTAGCTGTGATAGAACTCGCCGCCCAGCTCTCCCTCCACATTCCGGTTGATGCAGAGGACGACGCCGTTCGGCGCCCCGATATACCATTGTGTCTTTTTCATGGCGGCCCTCGCTGTCAGGAGCTCTGCCGCATCCCGGCGTCGGTCAGCTCAACCGGCGGGACCCAGAAGACCGAATTGACATAGTACTGGATCTTGGATCTCTGGCGTCCGATAATGAAGCGTTCGTTGATGCGCTTCTGCACCACACCGCAGTTCTCCCTCGTGGTGTTGACCAGCAGCGCCAGATACTGTCCCCTGCCATACTGGCACATGGCGTCGCCCCGGCGGATCGAGCGCCGGACCGCATCCCCCATCCGCTTGGTGAGTTCCTCCAGCATGGGGCCTTCGCGCATGGGGTTGCCCTTGCCGTCGATGACGGTGCAGAGCATCAGATAGACCGACTGCCCGCTGCGCTCCAGCATGCGCTCCACCATGCGGTAGATCCCGACGAAGATCGGGTAGCTGCAGAGATAGCCGCCCGGGAAATCGTCGTTCTGACCGGTGAGCTCCGCCTGGATCACATCCAGCGCCTCGTGCTGGTGCTGCATGCCGGTGCCGAGCCGCTCCAGCTGTTCCAGCATCTTCCGGGACGGCCGCAGCCCCTGCTCGTTGAAGTAGAACTGCGCTGTGTCGTCGTAGAGCTTGCGGGCCTCCTCATAGCGGCCCAGCGAGACCAGCGCCTCCATGGTGAGGGTCTCCCAGTCCGCCAGCGGATCGATCTTCGAGGCGCGCAGCCCCAGCTCCTCCAGCTGGAAGTAGTCCTGGTTCGCTCTCAGCTGCTCGGCCGCCCGCTCGGCGCAGAGGCAGAACAGCCTCTTCAGCCGTCTGGCCTCCTGCGCAGCCCAGATGACCGCGGTCTGATTGGGCAGGAACTCTCCGCTGTACCAGTGCGCCGCCTCCTGATAGAGGGCCAGCTGCTCATCGGGGTCCTCCGCCGCCTGCGCCTGCTCATACAGGCGCTCAAACTCGGCCGCGTCTTCCACCAGGGGGATCTCATCCGTCCAGAAAAACACGCCCTTGCGCTGCACAATATAGTTCACCGGCGGAAGCCCCGCCTTCTGCAGCTTCTTCTTGGTGTTGTAGATCACGCTCTGCAGAGCGTGGTGGACATTGGACATATCCCGGTCCTCGAACAGCAGCTCCTCCAGCCGGTCACGGGTCACACCGTGTCTGCCGCTGTGGATCAGGATCTGCAACAGACTCGTCAGCTGCGACTCGCTGGCTTTGGACCCGCCGGCGATCAGCTTTCCGTTCCAGCGCACGGAAAAGCCGCCCAGCATCCGCACATACAGGATATTCGCTTTGTTCTCGGTCATTCTCATCCTGGCATTGCCCCTTTTTACAGCCCATTCGCTTCCGATACTGCCCTGCCGTCCGTTCCGGCAGGCTTCCGGGTCACAAAGCTCGGTTGATTATATGCTCAGTCTCTTGACCATGTTCTCATAGTTCACGCAGGAGAGCAGCGCTGTGTCCTTCGTGATCTTCTTTTCGCGATACAGCTTGAGCAGGCTGCCGTCCATGGTGCACATGCCGTCGGCGGCGCCCGCCTGCATGGCGGACTCCAGCTGGTGCAGCTTGTCCTCGCGGATCATGTTCTGGATGGCTGTGGTGCTCTTCATGATCTCGAACACCGCCGTCTGTCCGCCGTCCACCGAGGGCACCAGCTGCTGACAGACAACGCCCTTCAGGATCTGTGCCAGCTGGATCTTGACCTGCTTCTGCTGGTTGGCCGGGAAGACATCGAGGATGCGGTTGATGGTGTTCGCGGCGCTGCTGGTGTGCAGGGTGCTCAGGAGCAGCACACCCGTCTCCGCCGCGGTGATGGCGGCCGAGATGGTGTCATAGTCGCGCATCTCCCCCAGCAGGATCACGTCCGGGCTCTCGCGCAGCGCCGATCGCAGGGACTCCAGATAGCCCGGTGTGTCGATGGAGATCTCCCGCTGGGTCACAATGGACTTGTCGTGCCGGTGGATGTACTCGATGGGGTCCTCCATCGTGATGATGTGGCAGTCACGGCTGCGGTTGATGCGGTCGATCATGCAGGCAAGCGTCGTGGACTTTCCCGTCCCGGCCGAGCCCGTAATCAGCACAAGGCCTTTCTTGTTGTCCGCGAGGGAGAGCACGCTCTCCGGGATGCCCAGTTTGACAGGATCCGGCAGACCGAAGCGGATCACACGGATGACCGCCGCGAGGGAGCCGCGCTGCCGGAACACATTCACCCGGAATCGGCCCATCTGCGGCACCGCAAAGGAGAAATCGTCGTCGATGCCGCGGTCGACGTTCGTGCGCTCGCGCCTGCTGATCTCATAGATCGCATCCACCAGCGTTTTGATGTCATCCGGCATCAGGAAGCTGTCCGGCAGGCGCTCCTGGTGTCCGCCGCACTTGAAGGTCACCGGCAGCCCGGCAACAAGAAAGATATCCGCAGCGTCGGATTCAATCGCCCGCTGCAAAATCTCCTGAATGGTCATCGTTCAAAAACCTCCGTTCCAGAGTGTCCCGATGCTGTCGTCTTCGACCCAGCCCTTCTCCTGCCGCCAGGAGAGGAGGGTATAGCCCGTATCATGATCCGGCCGGAAGCCGATGCGCAGCGTCGCGCCGTCCTGCTCAAACTCGGTCCAGTACACGCCGTCCCGATCCCGCTCCCAGTCCATGAGGCCGTAGTCCGCAGGGTCCGTCCCGCTCAGCGTCTGCAGGAACTCCTGCCCCTGCTGCTCCAGCGCGTACCGGATCCGGACCGTTTCGGCGTACTTTACCGCGAGACGGAGATCCGCCCTCGCCGTTGTGAAGGTCAGGATTGCGAGCGTCGTGAGGCAGATGCTGATGACCGCCAGCAGCAGGGCCAGCGGCCCAAGCTTGATCGGTACCTGCTTCATGTCCCCACCTCCGGCTGAAACACCGCCGTCTCCAGTTGATACAAGGCTTCCCCCGCCTCGCCGAAGCAGACCCGGATCACGCTGCGGATCATCCGGCCGGTCTCGGTCTCCTCCGGCAGCCAGCTCACCTCCACCCGGTAGCCGCCGTCGGCATCCGGGCTCAGATCCGCCCCGTAACAGGCCGTCACGCCCGAGGCGTCCGGCATCAGCGCGGCATTGCTGTTTTCATCCAGCAGGTCCAGCAGATCCTGCTGCGTGCGGCTTGCGGAGACGGCCTCGGCCGCGTTCCCTGCCAGTACTACTGCGTCCGTCAGGCGCTTTGCCTGCACGCTCTGCATCCTGCCCAGGCCAAAGACCTGCGTCAGCACCAGGATGATCGCAAGGAACACCACGATCAGCAGCAGCGTCTCGAGGTAGAAGCCGGTGATATGGCTGTTCTTCTTCATGCGCCGGCCTCCCCGCACCGCAGTCGCAGCAGGACGCTGCCGGCATCGGTGTTCAGCCGCAGCAGACTGCCGGTGACCAGCTCCGCTTCAAAGAGCCCAGTCTCTCCGATCCGCTGTGCCTCTTCCGGTCTCAGGGGGGTATCGGCCGCGGCGTAGTCCTCTAACAGTACCCCGTTGTACCGATAGATCCGCAGGGCGTAGCCGCTGTTGCCGTCGGCCAACACCAGGACCTGTCCCAGCTCCGCGTCCTCCCGGAGCGAGACCGCAGCTGCGGCGTCATAGGCCTTCACCGTCGTTGAGAGATAGGACAGCAGCGCCCGGCTGTGCATGTTGCCGTTCTGTCCGGCCACGGTGCCGCGGTAGCTCTGTGCCCCAAAGACCACCAGCAGGAAGAAACCCGCCAGAAACAGCGCGGCGATCCCGATGGTGTACAGGCCCAGAGGGGAACGCTTCTCTTCCCTCACCGGTCTGCCCTCCTCTCTCCCAATGATTTTTGTAAGTGTCCTTATTTCCTCGTGACCCGCACCGTCGGCGGCAGATTGGAGGCAAAGGCCTCATAGGTCACGTAGAAGTCCGCCGTGTTCACATGCAGGCCGTAGTTGTCCTCCAGGTACTCCAGGTTGGGAGGGTAGGCCCCCTCCACGACATAGCACTGCAGCGCGCCGCGCTGCACCGCCTCGCGGATCGCCACGGCGTTGCTGTCGCTGAGATCCCGTCCCCGCCCGCTGAACATCAGCAGCACGGCGGCTGCCAGCAGGATCAGCAGCAGCCAGAGGATCCAGCTTTTTTGTTTCATCGGTCTGTCCGAATACATGGCTCCGCTCCGTCAGGCAATGGCATTCATCATGCCGATCAGCGGCAGCATCACGCTGAGCAGCGAGAGTCCCACCGTGAACATCAGCACTCCTGAGAGCAGCGGGTCGACGATGCCCACCAGCCGCTCGACCTGGTTGCCGCAGTTTTCTTCCAACAGCCCGGTCAGGCGCTCCAGGACATGCTCCAGATTGCCGCTGCGCTCTCCCGCCAGCAGCATCCTTCCGTACACCGGCTCGAAGAGTTCCTCGTCGTAGGCGGCCTGGGCGATGCTGTGGCCTTCCTCCATCCGCAGCACGCAGCGCTTCAGCTTCTCCTCTACAGGGGCACAGTCCGTCATGGGCAGGCTCTTCAGCACGGCCTCATCCTGCATGTCGCCGCTGGAGAGGAAGGTGGCAAGGGCCGACGTGAAGCGGAACATCCCCATGCTCTCCAGAATGGAAGCGCAGAGCCGGTTCTTCCGCAGAACGGCGATCGCCTTTTCCCTTTTGCCGCTGTTCCAGAGCAGCAGCCCTGTCACGAGACCCAGCGCCAGCACCAGCATCAGGGCCAGCGCGAACCAGCAGAAGCCGTAGGCCCAGCGCACATAGCTGTAACCGGATGCGGCGAGGCTGCCGGTCAGGTTGTTGTATACCTCGGTGAAGGCGGGCAGCACCATCACCAGCATTACCGCCAGCACCGCGATGATCAGCACCAGCATCGCCGCCGGATAGGTCACCGCACTGCGGAGCTTCTCGGAGATGGTCTTCTGATCGGCATAGTAGCGCGCCAGCCGGAAGAGAATATCCTCCAGCCGGCCGGAGCTCTCGCCCGCCTCGACCATCTGCAGGGCGTAGTCCGGGAAGATCCCGCTCGCCTTCATCGCCTCCGCAAGGCCGCAGCCCTGGTCGACCTGCTCTTTCATCCGCGCGAGGCCCTGCTCCAGCATCCCCCCGGAATGGGTCCTGTCGCTCTGAAGCAGCGCGATGGCCTCATCCGTCTGGATCCCGGACTGCACCATCATCGCCATGCTCTCACAGAAAGCGCTGACCCCCAGATCATCCAGTTTCTTTCCCCTCATAGCTTCACCGCCCAACTCTCAAGGTCGTTTAAAGGATCAATAGAAATAGACATCGGAATAGTTGCTGCCGTCCCCGATGAAGTCCGCATCCGCCCCGTTTGCCGAGAAGGTCAGATCCATCCTCGTCCAGACCTGCCCCTTCACCTCAAAGCTGACCGTCACCCAGCCGGACTGGGGCGTATAGAACATGTTCCACGCATGGTACAGTCCCTGCGGCGCCACATAGCCGAAAATCATCCTCGCAGGGATGCCCTGGCTGCGCAGCATGGACGCCGCCAGCGCGGCATAGTCGAAGCAGATGCCCTTACCGGTGCTTATGGTCTCGTCCGGATCGGGCAGGTAGCCGCTTTTGACCGTTGCGGCCTTGTCCCGGTCATAAGTGACCGTGCTGCAGACAAATTCATAGATCCTGCCGACCAGCTCCAGCTCGTCATCCGACTCGGCCGCCAGCTCCGCCGCCTTGCGCACGCAGGCCGAATCCTGTGTATAGTCCACATAGGTGCTCGGCCTCAGGAAGGGCTGGAACTCGTCCTGCAGCCAGACGTCGCAAATAAAGGAATAGAGCTCGGAGTACTTGGTGTCCACGACGTTCTCCATCACGCGGAAACGGTAGCTGCCGTTCCCGCTCTGGACGGGGAAGACCCCCGGCGTGCCGTCGGAATTCAGGTCGTAGTTGTAGGTGGTATCGTCCTTCGTGACCTGGAACTTCAGCCGCCGGTCCGAGACGGCGGACACCGCGACATAACCCTGTTCCAGACAGGAGACGTCCAGCCGCACCCGCTCCCCGGTCATCGCCGCCTCCGGGTGGAAAGCCGCGTCCAGAAAGGCCGGCGTCTGATACGCTCCCGCCGTCGGCATCGGGAGAAACAGTCCGGTCAGCATCAGCAGCATCAGCACAGCCGACAGCGTCATTCTCGCTCTCCGCTTCAGCTCCCCCACCTCCTCCGGACTCCTCACAGGTTCTGGATCTTCTCCTGTGCCTCTTTCATACTGAAACGGCACGCAAAAAGAGCATAATTTTTCTTTATCGTATTATTTTATCATAGAACAGGATTGGCTTCAACGGTTTCTTTTCCCGACTCCTCAGGAAGAAAACGTGACCCCTCCGGCCGGCAGCGGCCGCTCCATCAAAAGCAGCTTCCCGGTCTGGCTCCTCTGTTCGCCGATGACGCGGAAGCCCTCCCGTCTGTAGAACGCGCAGGCGATGCCGTTCTCCTCCGCCACCTGCAGACGCAGGCAGGAGCGCCCGTGCTTCTTGTAAAAAAACATTGCCCGTGCCAGAACCTGGATCCCGTAGCCCTGGTTGCGATAGCTCTCCTTCAGATAGAGCAGGCTGACCCAGCCGACGCCCTTCTCCGCCTCGCGCTCCGGGTCCAGGTCCATCAGCCCGACCGGTTCCTCACGGTGGAAGATCTTCATCACCGCACCCGGCATCGCCGCCTGGTGGCGCCTCGCTGCGCTGAGATAAGTCTCCGGGTTATAGCCGCGGAGATCCCCGTGTGCGGAGGACCATGCGTCCGAGTAGCAGGCCCCGTAGTATTCCCGGTCCGTTCCCGGGTCAAAGGACACATCCCGCAGGTCCCCCGCCGTGTTCCAACTGCTCTGGGCCGTCGGCGGCAGGTGGGAGGTGTCGTTCATATACTCCACACGGAAGCGCTCCCCGTCCCAGAGAAGCCTGGTCACGGCAGTGTTCTTGAAAATCGGGAGCCGCTTTACATCCGTGAGCGGAATCCCCGTGATCCCGGACATGATACAGCGGATCGTGACCCCGTGGCTTGCGACGGCCACGGTCTTCCCGTCGTTCTCGCCGGCAATGCGCTTCAGTTCCGCCAGAGCTCTCGTCCGCACCTGGGGGAAAGTCTCGGCTCCCTCAAGCCGCCAGTTCTCCGCGTCGAACATAAACTGATCCGTGAGCGCCGGCTCCTCATAGCAGAGATTGCCGAAGAACTGCTGCTCCCAGGGGCCGACGTTGATTTCCCGCAGCGCGGTGCTCTTCCGGATCGGAAGCCCTCTCCAGCGGGCCGCCGCGTCCGCCGTCAGCACGGCGCGGGAGAGGTCGCTCGAATAAACCGCGTCCAGCGGGATATCCCGGAAGCGCTCTGCCAGCGCCTCGATCTGGCGTCTGCCCGTCTCTGTCACATCTCCGTCCCAGAAGCCCTGCATCATGCGGTAGCGGTTTCCCTCCGCCTGGGTATGCCGGATCAAATAAATTTCTGTCATCCTTCTCCTCCAACGCTTGACCGCAGGCACAAGATCGCGTATAATATGTAAACAAGATTTTGCGGCGGTCTGCGGTTTTCTCTGTCTGCGCACCATTATAGCCATTCCGGGGGCCGCACACAAGCATCTTTTTCGGGAGGACATCAGGCACGATGGTCAGGGCGGCGGTTCTGGCCTCCGGCGACGGGGCCAGGCTCCAGGCGATTCTGGACGCGGTTTACTTTAAAGAGATACCGGACTTTGAGCTGGTGGCGGTCATCTGCCCCCAGCGCGGTTGCTATGCCATGACGCGCGCCCTGAGCGCCGGGATCTCGGCCTTTGTGGTGGACCCGGAGCTGTTCCCGAACATGACCAGCCACAGCATGGCCGTCGCAAACAAGCTCAAGGATATGGACATCGAGCTCGTGATCCTCGCGGGCTATGACGTGCCCCTCGGCGTCGTCCCCTACCAGTTCAAAAACCGGATCATCAGCACCTACCCGGCGCTTTATCCCGCCTTCAACGACCCGGAGGACGAGCCTGTCGCCATGGCGCTGGAGACCGGCCTGCGCGTCACGGGCGCCACGGCATACTTCTCCGACGGGGACGGCCGCGTCGGCGCGGTAATCCTGCAGCGCTCGCTGGAGGTCACCCCGGAGGACACGGAGGAGACCCTCGCCGCCCGGCTGATGGAGGAGTGCGAATGGCCGCTGCTCATTGAAGCCGTGACGCTCTACTGCAGCAGGCGTCTGTCCGTCCGCGGCAAGAAAGTGGAGATCAAACCCGCCGTGGAGGAATGAGAACACCCAATATAGAAAGCGACGCCGGCCAGTTGGCCGGCGTTTTCGGTTGTTTAATCTCTTTATCCTATCATGACGGATATACATACCGCCCCGTTTGCTTTTCAGAGCAGTCTCGTGAGTTGTTGAAACATCTGCTTGAAATAGCCAACATAGGCTTGGGCATATTCGGTCAGCCGGTAGTGATCATTCACATTCTGAAGGATCCGCTGTGTATCTGCCCCCGTCAGGAACCCTACACCTGTGCAAAGGCCACCCAGTACCAGCGCGACCAGCACAATCCCGAGGATCACGCGCCATCCTTTTTTCACTCTGCCGGCACCTCCTTATAACACCATTTCTCACACAGACTGTGCACCCGGTTGAGCAATTCGGCCAACACACTGCCAACCAGCCACACGGCGATCCAAAGCGCCAGAAGCCCGAGTGCCAAGGCTGCCAGCGCTGCACCAAGCAGCATCATGATATCCGCCAGCACTGCAAAACCACTGAAGGCCGAGACAATCAGCACCGCTCCCAAAGCAATGAGACCGCAGGCCAGACCCATGCAAAGAAGCGTAGGGATCAACAAAAACAGTATAAGAACCAGCATCACCGGAATCGCAACGAGCAGGAATAACACAAACTTTGGCGTACTCCTTACCCGTTTTGCCAGTGTTTCTTTTCTGTGAAAGCTTCGTTTTTCCGGCTTTTTAATAACCGGTTCTTCCGCTTCTTCAGGAAGATTATTATCGGGGCTTTTATTCGAGATTTCAAGCACCTGTTCTGCATACGAATCAGCGGTTGTTTCTCTCTTGGTGAGTGAAGCTTCTAATATAAAATCGGTTTTCTCATGTTCAGATTTATCAATAGCGGAGAAACTCCAGTGGGAATCTGGTCTTTCTTCAGGTACAGAAATCTGATCAAAACCGGTCTTTTCATGCGGAGAAAACCCTTCCGGTTTTCCCTCTTCCTCTTGCTGAATCATTCTCGGAGCCAGCTCATCTACGCCTTGTTGCTCCGCAGCATTGCCCTTATCATCCATATTAGAATGTTCGGCAAGTTTAATACATTCTTCCGGGTCTTTTGTCTGTTCCTCCTCATCGATTTTCTTTCTCCGGAACCCCAGAAGATCCTCGATGGAATGCTTCTTTCTCTCTTTTCTTAATTGTTGAGTGGCCTCTTCCAGTGGATTCTCGTTCGAAAGGTCCGCTTCACCTGATAGGATTGTTGGAGCATCCTCTATATCTGCAGAATCTGTATCTGTTCTTTCCGTATTTGGTATTCCATCTTCACTTGATTCATCGCTCGACACATCCTCTGCGACAGGCTCAAAAGCTGTCTCAGCCGACTTGTCAACAGATTGTTCCAATAGCTCTTCCATTTCAGAATCTTCATCTGAACTTTCAGAATTGCTAAATGCAGGAAATTCCTGTGTATCGTCCAATAACACAGCAGCCTTGGGCATCTTCGTTTTCTTAGGGGTCTCTTCTTCCACCAAACCGAGTTCGACAAATGAAATCTGGTTTTCAGCGAGTCCGCGTTCTTCCTTCTCTTCAGGAAAGAGATCGTCAAATATTTTGTTGATTGCCAGAACAAAGGGCGGTGTATCTGCAACTCCATCGCCTTTGGAGTCCTCTTCTTTCCATTGTGCATTGACAGAAAGTTTGCGTTCCTTCGCATCATAAGCGCGCGCAATCATCACCGCTTGTCTGGTCGGAGATACAAGGTGCTGAATCAGCTCCTGTTCGTCGTCCTCTGCGATGTCAAACATTCTCTCATACATCTCCAGCGCATACAGCCGGTCTTCCTCATACATGAAAGTCAGCAGCTTCGCCAGTTCTGCAAGAAACTTTTGTCTGTTGATAGCTTTCACCTCCGATGAACCCGGAAAAGCCCGGATTCCTCCGATTATGCAGAAATATTATAATCTCTGCAGCCCTACAGGTCAAGGAATTTCTTCTTTTTCTGCCTTTGCAGGGGCTTTTTCGGCGCTTTCTCCCTTGACAAGTCCTAAGGTGGAGCTTACAATATCATGGATTCTCAAACAATGAAGATGAAGAAATGGAGACTACCATGGCCAAAGAGAAAAAAGTGGAACAGATCACCGATATGGAAACCGATTTTGCCCAGTGGTATACCGACATCTGCCGCAAGGCGGAGCTGGTCGAGTATGCCTCGGTCAAGGGCTTCACCATTCTACGCCCTTACGGCTATGCCATCTGGGAGATCATGCAGCATATTATGGACGCCGAGTTCAAGAAGACCGGCCACGTCAACGTCGCAATGCCCGTCCTGATCCCGGAGAGCCTCCTGAAGAAGGAAGGCGAACTGGTCAACGGCTTCGCGCCGGAATGCGCCTGGGTCACCATGGGCGGTAGCGAGCAGCTGGAAGAGCGTCTGGCCTTCCGCCCCACCTCCGAGACCATGTTCTGCGACCACTGGTCCCGTGTGCTGCACTCCTACCGCGAGCTGCCCATGCTGTATAACCAGTGGTGCTCCGTCATCCGCTGGGAGAAGACCACGCGCCCCTTCCTGCGCAGCCGCGAGTTCTGGTGGCAGGAGGGCCATACCATCCACGAGACCGCCGAGGAGGCCATTGCCGAGACCGAGCAGCAGCTCAACTGCTATGCCGACTTCTTTGAGAAGGTTCTTGCCATTCCCGTCGTGCGCGGGCGGAAGACCGATAAGGAAAAATTCGCCGGCGCTGAAGCGACTTATACCGTCGAATGCCTCATGAAGGACCACAAAGCCCTGCAGGGCGCTACCTCCCACTACTTCGGCGACAAGTTCTCCCGCGCCTATGACGTCACCTTCACCGGCCGGGACAACAAGCTGCAGTATCCCTTCCAGACCTCCTGGGGCTCCACCACCCGCATGATCGGCGCGGTGATCATGGCCCACGGCGACAACAACGGTCTGGTCCTGCCTCCCAAAATCGCCCCCATCCAGGTCATCATCGTCCCTGTCGCCGCCCATAAGCCCGGCGTCGCCGAAAAGGCGCAGGAACTGCTGGACAAAGTCAGCGCTCTCGGCTTCCGCGCCAAGGCTGACTTCTCCGACAACAGCCTCGGCTGGAAGTGCGCCCAGTATGAGATGAAAGGCGTCCCCCTCCGCCTGGAGTTGGGTCCCCGGGACATCGAGAACAACGTCTGTGTCGCCGTCCGCCGCGACAACGGCGAGAAGGTCACCGTCTCCCTCGACGAACTGGATAAGCAGATCCCTGCCCTGCTGGACGCTGTGCAGCAGAGCCTGTATGACAATGCTCTCGATAACCTCGAGAAGCACATTTTCGCCGCCTCCAGCATTGACGAAGCCAAACAGCTTCAGGCGGAGCAGGGCGGCTTCATCAAGACCATGTGGTGCGGCGAAGAAGTTTGCGAGCTGAAGATGAAGGAAGAGGGCGGCATGTCGTCCCGCTGCATTCCCTTCAAGCAGGAACAGCTGGGTGCAGCCTGCTCCTGCTGCGGCAAGCCCGCCAAACACATGATCTACTGGGGCGTCGCATACTGATTGACCCTTTTCACGTTTAAAACCCGGCCGCTCGGCCGGGTTTTAGTTTATCTCTTCATCGTTTTTGAACTGGCCGCCGAAGACGGTCCTGAACAAAATCTTCAGGTCGAACCAGAGACTCCAGTTCTCGATGTAATAGATATCAAGGCGGATCCGCTGCGGAATTGAAGTATCGCCCCTGAGGCCGTTCACCTGCGCCCAGCCGGTGATCCCCGGCCGCACCAGGTGCTTGAGCATGTAACGCGGCACTTCTTCCTTGAACTGGTCCACGTAAAATGGGACTTCGGGACGCGGTCCCACCAGGCTCATGTCCCCCTTCAGCACATTCCAGAATTGCGGGAACTCATCCAGAGAATACTTGCGGATAAAAGACCCGAAGCGGGTCTTCCGGCTGTCGGTTTTTCCGCTCCAGCCGGTATCCTGGCTGTCGTTGATGCGCATGGAACGGAACTTATACATCATAAAGGGTTCCTTATTGCGCCCGATCCGCTTCTGTGCGAAGATGATCGGCCCGGGAGAAGAATGTTTTACCCCAATGGCACAGAACAGCATCAGGGGTGAGAAAACAATCAGAATCAGTGCCGATCCCAGAATGTCCAGACTGCGTTTGAGAAACGCGTTTGCAAGATTATCCAGCGGGATTTTCCGTACATTCAGAAGCGGGATGCCGTCCAAATCGTCCATCTGCTGATTGCCCGACATGTATTCAGCATAAATCGGGATCACCGAGAGCTTGCACCCTGTTTTCTCACAGGCGGCGATGATCTGTGGCGTCCGCTCAAACTCTTGTGAATCGATCGCTGAGATAACCTCATCTGGCTTTCTGTGCTCCAAAACCGCTTCCAGTCGATCAAAACCACCGAGCCAGGGAATACCGATCTCCTCCGTCTCCTCTTCAGCGACATAACCCACCGGATGGTAGCCCATGGTGATCTCATCCTGAATCTTGTACAAATACCTCTTTGCAATCTTCCCGTTGCCAATGATAATGACATGCTTGAGATTATAGCCATTAGCCCGGAGCCGCCAGAGAATCTGCCTCATAACAAAGCGCTTTGTCGTCAGCACTCCCACACTCAACACAAAGTACAGAAACATCATTTGTCGGGAGTAGTCGTCCTGGTGTTGAATTGATAGCCAGCTCAACAGCAGGAGAAAGCACCCCATGCAGATCGCCCAGAGCTGTCCGAACTCGTACCGGAGCCGAACATGCCGAAAAGGTCGATACATCCCCGTGATTATCATCACAAACAGCTCGAAAAGTGTAAAGTATATTCCGATCCGGAGATAGGACTGAAGGCCCATGGTCTTCACTCCGTCTTTCAGCACCGAAAAACGCAGCCAGAAAGCGACGGGCAGCATCAGGTAGATGATGATTCCGTCGCTGAGGACATTCAGTCTGTTTAATAGCTGTTGGTTTTCTTTAATCATCTTCGGAACTACTCCTATAGAGCATATCTGGCTTGTCATACTACCGATATATTACCATTTTAAGGAACAAAGTGCAAGTATATTGGATGTCCTTGCAATTTTCTCTTTGATTTGTTATGATTCTTTTGTAAAAGACTTTTGATTCCATAATGAACGGAGGGCCTTATACATGACCACTCAGATCATTGTCGCAACACATAAAGCATACCGCATGCCCTCTGATCCTTTATATTTGCCGCTCCATGTCGGTGCAGCACTGCGCAAGCCGCTCCCCTATACCGGCGATGACACCGGAGATAACATCAGCGAGAAAAACGCTACCTTCTGTGAGCTTACCGGCCTGTACTGGGTTTGGAAAAACCTGGATGCCGATTCTATCGGGCTCTGTCACTATCGACGCTATTTTGCAGGGCATCACCCCGGTAAAGGTCTGAATAAATGGGCCAGAATTCTTAATTCTGAAGAGGTTCGGACTCTATTGAGCATATCCCCCCTTCTCCTGCCCAAAAAGCGGAACTATCTTATTGAGACAGGCTACAGTCAATATGTCCATGCGCATCATAAAGCGGATCTTGTCACTACTCGCGAAATACTGTCAGAGCGGTATCCCAGCTACGTCTTCGCCTTTGACAGCACACTGGAAAAGAGAAAAGGCCACCGCTTTAACATGTTCATCATGCGGCGGGAGCTTCTGGATGCTTACTGTGTCTGGTTGTTCGATGTGCTGTTCGAGTTGGAAGCCCGCCTCGACATTTCAAGTTACAGCGACTACAACCGACGTGTTTTTGGCTTTATCGGCGAGCGTCTTCTGGACGTCTGGATCGAGACCAATCATGTCCCATATAAAGAGCTCCCCGTCCTCCATATGGAGTCTCAGCACTGGCTGAAGAAGGGAACCGCATTCCTGAAGCGGAAATTCCTTGCATCATAATCTGACAAAACTCGGAGTGTAGATACCCCTATGAATTATTCCACGACCTTTCCCAGCACCAAGAGTGATGCAGTTCCAATGACTACTGATGAGGTGCGCGACACCCTGCTCGCTATTCTCGGTTTCTTCACAGACTTCTGCAATCGGAACAATCTATATTACTTCCTCGCCGGCGGAACTCTGCTTGGTGCCATCCGTCACAAAGGCTTTATCCCTTGGGACGACGATATCGACGTCTTTATGCCCCGTCCGGACTATGAACGGATGCATGATCTGATCCGCACCCAGGGTATTGGCAGCGATCGATATGTTCTGATCGGCTTGCGCGCAGGTGCAGGAACCTGGCCTTTTGCCAAGATCATCGATCTGGAAACCAGAGTGGAGGCAGAATATGTCGCAGAAGAGCAGAGCCATCTCTGGATCGATATTTTTCCCGTTGACGGTCTTCCCTCTGATCCGGTCCTGTCCGATCGGCATCTTCAGAAGGCTGGCTTTATGAAGCACCTGTATGGTATCGCCACTGCCCGTCTTGGCCATGGGAAGACAGTATTACACAGCATGGGCAAAATCCCTGTCAATCTTCTCCTCCGTGTATACGGAGCAGGACGCCTTGCGCAGAACATTGATGCCCATGCCAAGAAGTATTCGTTCGTCACCAGTGATTTTGTGGGGAACGTGGTCTGGAGTGTCGGCAATGGCGAACGTGTCGCAAAGGAGGTTTTTTCCACCCGGACACAGGTGGAATTCTGCGGCAGGAACTTCTATGGACCTGCTGCATGGGATCGCTATCTGAGCTCCGTATATGGCAACTATATGCAGCTTCCTCCTTCGGAGAAGCAAAAATCCAATCATGATATTACTGTATTCCGGAATGAACCATGAAGAAGAAACTCGGTCTGGACTCTATTGAATACGTTCTTCTGACGATCTGTACAATTCTCCTGATGATGATCCTTTTTGTTCTCTTTGGAGGGGCGAGAATCCTGTACTCCCGGCTTACTTCCGGCCCTGAAGCTCAGATGAACGCAGCAGCAATCGCTTTCGCCCGTTCCCACGAACATGGCAAGTCGATCCCTGCCGACTTAAAATATATCCCCCCCAGCCCCTTCGCCAGGGTGGACGATCTTCTCGGAGAGATACTGCTGTCAGAAATATACGCATATCAAACAGACAGCGGTCAATCTCACATGCAAGGCGCCTGCACCGACGGTACTTCTCTCTGGTTCGGTTGGGATAACCCACATATGATCATGAAGATCCAGCTTCTGACCGGAGAAGTAACCTCGGTTAGCTATGACGAGCGGGCCTGGATCTTCGGCCACATCAACGATATGACTTACAATCCGAACACGGATGAGTTGGTCATCTGTTCCTATGTTTCTGAAAAACCTGCAACTTATGGAAACCTCGCCGTACTGGACGCTGATACGCTGAACTGCAAGCAGAGGATCACTGTCCGGAAAGACGGAAAAATGCTCCCCTTTTTCGGGATTGCATTCGACCGTCTTCACAACCACTATATTCTTGCCGGAGCAGAGAACAGCTATCACTTCCTTGACAGTGGCTTTCAGTGGCTTAACACCATTTATGTAAAGAGATATGAATCCGATACCAGGCAGGGGCTGGAGACCGATGGTAGCTACATCTTTCACAGCCTATGGCATAATTTCGAAAGCAACCTGATTTCAGTCTACGATATGAAGGGAAATTTTGTACGTTTCGTGGACGTGCCCCTCTCCGGATACGAGACTGAGCTGCAGGATATCATGTACGACTGGCACGGAAACTGGTATATCAACACCGCTGATTACGACCGGGAGAAAAATCTTGCCGGCTGCTCACTTTACCAGGCTTATATGCAGAGTTCTGTCGATTTAGACCAGGTACAGAAGTTCCAAGCTCTGCTGCAAAAGTTTTTATTATCTGCAGACGCATAACAATATTCCCCGGCCGGAGCAAATCAGAATCGACTCCCCGCCCTGGTCACTCTCGCTCAGGAAGGCCTATTTCGTTTATCTCAACTTTGCGTCGTAAGCGTAAAAGCTGACGGCGCGTTGCGACAATAACAAAAAACTGAGATAATACTCCCATACTTGCAGGAAGTCTCAGCAACTTTTATCGAGTTGCAGCAACTGGATGAGACTTGAAGCGGAATGGGGGTATTTTTATGGAACGAAATCTTCAGACAATCAAAAGTCAGAACAATCTGGCAATCTGGGCCGAGCGAGTCCAGTCATGCCGGTCAAGCGGCATGAGCACCAAAGAGTGGTGTGCCGAGAATGGGATTGTCCCAAACACGTACTTTCGGTGGCAGAAGAAGGTGTTCAACGCAATGCAGCCGGAAGAGGGACAGTTCTACGAAATTCCAATACCGTATAGGGGAGGAAAGACTGCCGTCAGTATTGAGATAAACGGT
>JAFTGD010000082.1 GCA_017458065.1 Oscillospiraceae bacterium | reverse complement strand
GTCGGACTTCGGGATGATGAGGCTCACGCTGTACTTAGGCGCGCCGCCGTTGATGCTCTTAGCCTCCCAGACATTCGCATAGCTCCATCTGGTATTGACTCCTGTGATAACCTTGGTGGGATTTACAAAATTCTTTGACATAGTATTGTCCTCCTTAATCTTCTTTGAAATCTTCTGCTGCCGTATTCATGACCGGACGCTTGTCCGAGATCGGCACTAATGTTGGCTTGCCCTGTGGCTTATAGGTAAGAGCGCCGAGCAATTCTTCAAACCTGCCCTTGCCGAGCAGCTTGGTCATTGCCGTGATTCCCAGGACCTTGTGTTCATAGGGATCGTATCCGGCGTTCTGTACCGTCTGCGCGACGGCGTCATCGTTTGTGTACTTCCTGTTGGAGCGGCCTTCGACCACTTTCCAGTCCTGCCACTGCTTTCCCTGCAGTGCCGCCTGGAGTGCAAACTCCTTCACGTCACCCGCCCAGGAGATCAGTTCGTCCGCTCTTGCGAGAACAGCCTCGATTTCGGCATCCTCCAGATTGGATGGAGGCTCGAAGTCGTAACGGGCAAGCTCCAGGTTGTATTCCGCCCGCTTCCTGCAGGTGGCTTTCACCTTGCAGAACTGGCAGTGTTCCCCGGCGCAGTATTCGCCCTCGCCCTTGGCGGCAAGCTCCGCAGTCGGTGCAAGCACCTCCTTCGCCCAGGTGAGCAGTTCCTCCTTGGAGATGGTGTATGTGCTGACGTTCTCGCGCCTCGGCTGAAAGATGGTCATGGATACCGTGTCGATATCATAAATTCCGTCAAACAGCGCCAGCGCACCGAGCGCATAGCACATCATCTGCGGATTCTTTTCGGCTTCGACCACGATGCCCACGCCGTACTTGAAGTCGATCACCGAGAGCGTCCCGTCCCCGACGATGACGCAGTCCCCGGTGCCGAAGCCCTCCGGCACATACTCCGAGAAGTCAAGCCGCTGCTCCACCAGGACGATGGGATCAGCGCATTTCTGCTTCGCCGCCTCGACCTGCTCTTGCACGAACTCCGCATAGGCGTCCGAGCAGCCCGCCATCTCCTCATCGAAATAGGTAAGGTTCTCGGTCGGGTCTTTGGCTTTCTGCCCCAGGGCTTTCAGCAGCTTGTACTCGCAAAGGCTGTGTGCGTCCGTGCCCTGCTGGGCATACTCGCTTGCGGTATCCTTCACCCCGGCACAGGCCAGAGCGGAAGGTGGGCAAGCAAGCCACCTGTGTGCCGAGGATGCGGAAAGCACCGCGTGTTTTTTCTCACTCATCCCAGCACCTCCGCATCCGCAAGCAAAGCCGCGTACTCCGTCTCCGGCACTTCCGACAGTCTGTCCGCGCCGTGCTTTGCGATCAGCGCCTTGACCTCTTCCGTGAACCCGGCTCTGGACTTCTCGGCAAGCACCGCCCTGACATCCGCAAGGGTGAGCTGCTTTTCCGGCTCTGCGGGCTTCTCCGGCTCCTTTGAGGGCGCAGTCTTTGCCGCCTTTGCCTTGCCCCTCGGCTTCTCGGCAGGTGTTTCCTGTGCCTCCGGCGTTTCCTCGCCTCCGCTGAACATCTCGCGGAGCGTGTCGGAGATGCCGATCAGGATTTCACCGCAGTGGCGCAGCTCATCAAGTTCTGCTGCAAGTTGGCTCATTTTTGACATCCGTTTTTCCTCCTTCCTTGACCTCACTGATGTTCACGGATTCGACTGTCTGCCCCGGCGAGAGGAGGTAGACCTGCTGGAAGTCCCCGAAAAGGAACCTCACGAGCCTTGCAGGGAGCTTCATATCCGCCCCGCGAAGCACGGCAGCCTTCTTTCCATTCGGATCAGTGACATTGATGGTGATTCTGTGTTTCATTGCCATGTGTCACCTCGCTTTCTGTAAGGTCATCTGCCTTACAAGTCACAGTCAAAGAAAATGGGCGGGATTTTAACCCCGCCCGGAAAAATCACATTTTTTCTTTCTGTTCCTCGATCCGATCCATCGCTTTCTTCAGATGCTTGTTGATATTCGGAATGCTTGTCCCCAGGATGTCCGCCGCCTCGGTCTGCGTGTGTCCCACGATCTTCACCAGACGGTAGACCTCCCTCTGGATGTCGGTCAGAAACCACAGGATGCGGTCAAGCATCTCCTTTTCGGTTTCGTCCTCGGTCTCCATGTAGGTGCAGGTCTCTGAAAGGATGCGGCTCTTGTCCAGCTTGTCCTCGTCACCATCGTCCCCGGCCATGTAGTCAAAGGACAGGTTCCAGTTCGCCGGATACCGCTTTCCAGGATGCTCCGCCTCCCATCTCTTTTTCTCCGCTTTCTCTGCCTCTGTCAGCGGCGGACGGCTGTTCTTGAGGTTGTTGTAAACCTCGGCGTCATCCAGTGAGTGCAGGACTTTGATGTCTGCCTCGGTCACGCCGTCCTCACCCGGACGGAGAGTGACGCTTGTTCCGTCATTGAAATTGAATGTGTAAGTGCCTCGCTTGTCCCATCTTGTCTTTTTGGTTTTCATTGATTGTCCTTTCCCCTGATTCTTGGGAAAGGGCATCAGATACAGATAAAGTTCGGAGTGCCTCAGGAGCCGCTCCGACCTTACAGCCTGCAAAAGGGTATAAGGAAGAAAGGGTACTCCATATCGCACTTTCGCCGCCGTAGCAGCTTTTCCGATATATGTATCCTTTGCCCTTATACGTAATCAGGCATTGAAATATTTTGTTATGTAAAAGCGGTCTGTCCGCTTGTTACCTTGTTAGTAAGGCTCCTATTAGATAGCCTTGGGAGAGGGAGAAATCTGACGGTTTCTTTCTATAGTGGGAACATGTTCGTTTTAAACGAAGGCCATATTATCGCTGTGGTGAACTCTTATATACCCTCCGCCCTTATGTAACCGTTCAGAGTAAGAGATTTGATTTGCAATCCCCCTGAAGGGGATGGGCGGGCTGATTGATTAATCTGTCACCGCCCATCGAATGGTGACCTTACTTTCTCTTACCCGACTTGGTCTGAGCCAGGGCACTTCCGGCAACGGACTTGGAGTCTTTGCCGTAGCGACCGTCCTTCAAAATTCTGCTTGCTTTCGTAGCAACAGACTTTGAAGTTTGCTTGCTGTTCTTTGCCATTTCAATCACCTCACTTTCGCTTGAAATCGCCTTGTTTTAAGGCTAATTTCATTTTACTCAAGGGCTATGGTGACAGAAATATGCTCACTTGGGAGAGCTTTGGGGAGGATTTGGGAGAGAGTTGGGAAAATGATTTTTTCTTAAAAAAGGCCAAAAAAAAGACCTCCCGCACATGGCAGGAGGCCGTTGAGTAGGTTTAATCCACGAATAGTTCCGGGATATTGAATTGTATATCTTGTGCCTCGGTTTCAACACCGATATTTCCGCATTCAAGAATACTGCGTCTGATTTTCTTCTCGCCATCGACTTCGGTCACATACTTGTTATAGTTGGTTGGCTTCTGTATGAAAATGGATGCTTCCCTTGAGAAACCATTCTGCTGAAGGAATATTGTATCCGGGTTTGTTGTGCCGTATTCCACATATTCATACCAGTCATTCTCAAAGTGGTCGACATGGTGGTATGCCTTATACTCCATCGACACTTTCCTGAAATAATTTGAGATGCTGAACAGCAACACGTTTTCTATAACGCTCAATGATTCAGCAATTACCAGGTTCTTATGGTACTTTGAGTTTGGGTTATAGCGATCCGCTACCTTATACTGCCCCGACCACACGCCAGTCTCAGGATTGTTTTCTTTATATCGCACAGCACTTCCGACAAGGGCGCGGAGACCATTGCCTCGAATCCAACGAAGAAGTATCGTGGAATACCATCTTATGACGGAATCCAATCTCTGCGTTCCTGGTTTTCCTATGGTTTGCTTTTCATAGATATCCCATTTAAACAGCCTGCGTAGCTCCATCATAAACGTGACTAGATTTTCAAAATCTACCTCGTCATCCTTTCCTGTCAGTTCCGGGTAGGAAAGCCCGTTTGCAATAGCATCATGTAGGCTTTCAGCCTGGTCGTAGGAAAGTGTAATATCATCGCTTGTCCGCTCAATCGGAAAGTTCTCAATGATACGCTTCTTCTGCTTATCATCCACGTACCTCT
Source organism: Oscillospiraceae bacterium (assembly GCA_017458065.1). Classification (GTDB taxonomy): domain Bacteria; phylum Bacillota; class Clostridia; order Oscillospirales; family Oscillospiraceae; genus Limivicinus. Next base: position 2,581 of record JAFTGD010000082.1, on the reverse strand, counting down.
CGAAAGTTTCCGTTACCGGCGTTACATCGCCCGTTGCCAGATCGCGGGTGTATATGAGTCCGAATTTACGCAGAGCCTCAAAGTCGGTCTCCGTTGCTGCATCATGACAGGAACTCATTTCTATATCGCCGTCAGCAAGGTCTTGGATCAGCGCATCCATGTATTTGGCATTCGTTTTAATATCAATGGACAGCTCCTGCGGAGGAACATCCGACTTCAGCAATTTCGTATATTGATCCTCTTTCAGCTTATCGTCCTCGCGCACAAGAACGACATTGCCGTAGAGATTGTATTTAATCCTGCCGACACGCCCGATGAGATTTTTGAACTCCACCTCGTCCATGTTGCTTGGGCCGTTGCGGTAGCTGGTAATAAAGAGATTGTCCGCAGGGAGGTTAACTCCCTCAATCAGCGTACTCGTGCAGAATATGGTTCTCAAATCGCCGTTTTCAAAACTGCGCTCTATACGCAGTCTGATATTCGCTGGGAGATAGCCCACATGATAAGCCACACCCCTCACGATAAGGTCTGCAAGGTAGCAATCGTCATGTACCTCCGCCTTTATCTCTGCGGCTAACGCATTCAACTTCTCGTCATTCTTTGGTGCAAAGTTGCTTGCATACCTGACGGCGTTTTCCAGGACAGACCTTCTGGAACTGCAATATACAAGGCTCTGCTCATCTTTGCCGACGATTCTCACGATATCACTAAGTTTACTGCCCTCCGGAATTGTATAACATAGCTCCCGATCCTTCTTGTAATCATTAAAGAAATATCCCTTCCGAGAGGGAATATCCAAGTAATACTTGAACTGGCAAACAGGCGCAAAGCGGGATGCCAGACGGTTCATTTCGCCATACTCACCTCCGGGAATAATGTTCAGATACACCTCCGGGTTAGGGATATTCGGAGAGGCAAGCACAATCGTGGGTAACTGCTGCATTTTCCGCAGCTGAGTCATCACCTTAAAGTAATATGTACTTCTTCCACCACGAGCAGATATCTTATGGGCTTCGTCAATGAACAAGAAGTCAATTCGAATATTATCCCGCTCAATCATCATGTGATGCAGACGCTCCGGTGTCATCACGAAAATAAAATGATGATCCTGCTGCAGAACCAGATCCCCTGCCGCCGTTACAACACGGTAGTTCTTCTCCTGCAGAATTCCTTGCAATGCACCTATCAGGTTGCTTTTCACTTCGTTTATCAAAGCCTTCGTTGGAACAAGAATCGCAAAGTTCTCCGTGGAACCGTTCTTGACCTGCTCCTGCACATAGGTCTGCACAACAAATGACTTTCCCATTGACGTGGGACCGGAATAGCTGAAAAACTTCTTGTCCATTCCACGATATACGATCATCTGGTCGTGAAAAAAATACTCCTCTTCCTTGCCGGGGATTTTATGTTCGTCCATGTCGTACTCATAAAAAATTTGGTCGAGCAGGTCGGTACTGATGTATTCACCCACAGCTTTCGAACGAAGCCCTCGAAAATTCCCGACAGCCGAAAGAGATGAGCCGAGATAATATCTCACGGTCTCATCGTTCGGGTACAACAGACGAAGCAATATGGCAATCTCCTGACCCCACAGCCTGTCTCTGTCTGCGGTCGGGGTATGCGCCGATTTTGACAACAGGTCGGAAAAGCGCAAAGCATCCTTGATATGTATTTCTCTCGGCCTACGCTGGGAGCCAAATAGCTTTATTGAGTAGTTGTACAGTAAGTCTCCGTAAATCTTCTGGAGATATTCATCCTTGTCAATGTCACGATATAACGCTTCGGCAAGGGTAGCATTTCTTGGAATTTGAATCACTTAAATGACACCCCCTGTCAAAAGCTCGTTAATGATACTGACCTTCTCGTTCGGAGCATCATTGAACGGAAACACATAAAAATAGAAGCTGTATCCGCTCAAACCATTCCTTGTGATAAGGTCTGTAATGTGCGGTTGCACCGCAGCGATATCCTTAATCAGCTGATCCTTGACAGCGGTTTTATATTTCTGACTGTCTGTCTCCGGCGTATCAAGCTGAATGGTATATCCGAGGAACGCTCCAAACGCCATGTCCGGCTTATAGGAGCCGCCCCTCTGTGGACGCATCAGTTCAACCATATATTGCGTGGCATCGGGATCGTAAATCGTCCACTGCGTGGTGCTTTCCACCATCCGCAACTCGTCATCGCCATTTGCCTCGATTTTTATAATTTTATCGAAGGCTCGATCTACTGCCGCCGACAGATCACCGACAATATCCGAAGCACCGAAAACAAGCTGATGAAACGGCTGCCCAGTACGATTCAGGGATAGGAGATGCACGCCATCACTTTTACTGACAACACCACGATTGTACTCGTCCAGTTCTATCTTGCTCATAATCTTAGGAGCGTCAAGTTCCTGCTCCATAAATATGTACAGCATAATCTCTCCGAGGACGGTTTCCGCATTCGTACCATACTTCTGCATGAACTTCAGCATAGCCTGCGATCCCACGGCAGCTTTGTTCTTGGTTCTGTCGGTTATCCGCTTTGTCTGCGCCCTTGAGAAAACATAACTGCCAATATTGTTGATGATAAAGTC